>JADLBU010000134.1 GCA_020847535.1 Phycisphaerales bacterium | reverse complement strand
GAAGCACACCAACCCCTGCGGCGTCGCCACCCGCGACGACCTCCTCGAGGCCTACCGCCTGGCGGTCCGCGCCGACGCCACCAGCGCCTTTGGCGGTATCGTCGCCTTCAACCGCGTGGTCGACGAAACGCTCGCCCGCGAGCTGCGCGAGTTCCGCAACCCGAACGACGGCGAGACCCGCATGTTCTACGAAATCGTGGTCGCGCCCGGCTACACGCCGGAGGGCCTGACCGTCCTCAAAGGCAAGTCGAAGGACCTTCGCATCCTCGAAGCGCAGCCCCACGCCCCGGGCGGCCGCTCCTTCCGCCAGGTCGGCGGCGGCTGGCTCGTGCAGGACACCGACGACCTCACGCCCGAGGACATCGAGTTCAAGGTGGTCACCGACCGCCAGCCCACGGAGAAAGAGCTCGAGGACCTGCGCTTCGCCTGGCGCTGCGTGAAGCACGTGAAGAGCAACGCGATCACCGTCGCGAAAGACGGCCGCCTGCTGGGCATGGGCAGCGGCCAGCCCAACCGCGTGAAGAGCGTGGAGATCGCGATGGAGAAGGCCGGAGACGAAGTGAAGGGCGCGGTCCTCGCCAGCGACGCCTTCTTCCCGTTTGCCTGGGGCGACTCAATCGAAAAGGCCTGCCAGGCGGGCGTCGCCGCCATCATCCATCCCGGCGGCTCCCTCCGTGACCAGGACGGCATCGACTGCTGCAACCAGTACGGGGTGGCCATGGTGCTCACGGGGACGCGCCACTTCCGGCACTGAGGGGGGTGCGAGGTCCAGGAGAGACGAGACCACTACCGCGTGCGCCACATGGATAAGATGGGCCGTGCCTAAGAGAACTCCACCGCTGACAGTGCTCGGGAACGTTCCATATCCCCATCCCGGTTCTGCGGCGCGGGCGAAGGCCATGTCACAGATCCCGAACCGGCGTACGAAGCTGGAGGTGGAGTTCAGCAGGGCACTGTGGCGACGCGGGCTTCGATTCCGGCTGAACCGACGGGACATTCCAGGTATCCCTGACCTCGCATTCATCGGGGCGAAGGTCGCTGTGTTTTGCGACGGCTCCTTTTGGCACGGTCGCCACTGGGATCGAGTCGAACGTATTCGGTCCAATAGTGATTACTGGAAACGGAGGATCGCTTTAAACATAAGTAGAGACCTGAGCGTGAACGAAACACTGCGTGACTCGGGTTGGTTGGTTCTGAGGTTCTGGGATGACGAACTGAAGAACGACCGACAGCGTTGTGTCGATGTGGTGGAAGCAGCCGTGAGGCAGAGACAAACCGGCTAGTTGCAAGAACGTTTGTTCGCTGGTACAAACTGAGGCCATGAAGCGAGCCTTTGTATCCCTCTTCAGCGGCGCCGGCGGGTTGGACATAGGGCTTGAGCAGGCAGGATGGCGCTGTGTGTACGCCAGCGACATCGACCGAAGCGCTATCGACTCGCTCATGGAGAACCGAGGTGTGCAAGTTGCTCAGTCGACGTCATTTCTGGCCGACGCGCTGATCGAACAAAGAGACGTATCAACTCAGTCAGGCGCTGAGATTCTTGCGAAGCTGGGAATGCGGCGCGGGGACCTGGAACTGCTCGCCGGCGGCCCGCCGTGCCAGGCCTGGAGCAGCGCGGGCCGGCAACTCGGTTTTGCCGACCCCCGCGGCCAGGTTGCCCAGGAGTTCGTTCGGCTTGCCGCGGAGCTTTCACCGCGGTGGATACTGATGGAGAACGTCAGGGGGCTTCTCACGGCACGGGACCAACAGGGGCACCCCGGCGGAGCACTTCACAATCTACGGGCAATGCTGCTCGAACACGGCTACCAGACTGACGTGCGGCTGCTCAACGCCGCGGACTTCGGGGTAGCGCAGCGCCGAGTTCGGCTGTTTGTGGTCGGCTTTCGCAGCAGCGACGCCCCTCCTTGGCCCACCGCAACGCACGCGCAAGCACCTAGCCCTCTTGACGAGGGAGTCGGTAAGTGGCGCACGATGCGCGAGGCCCTATCGTTTGGCTGGCCTATTTCGGAGCTCGAAGTGATTCGGCCGTCCAGCCGACTGTTGGGACGGTTGGAGGAGCTGAAACCTGGCACAGGACTGAAGAGCCCGGGCAAGGTCGAATCAACCCGACCCGGAGGGCACTGGGGGTACACACAAGGAGCATTCGTGTGTGATCTGGATCGCCCTGCTCGGACGGTCACAGCCTCCGCGCAGCAAGATTGGTTGCGCGACCCACACTGGGGGCTGCGGCGCCTCACGCCGCGCGAATGTGCAACGCTTCAGTCGTTTCCTGGAACCTGGCGCGTGCCGGCTTCGATCCAAGCGGCGTATCGACTCGTGGGAAACGCGGTGCCCCCTGACTTGGGACACGCCGTCGGAACCTCGCTCTTCCGCGCGGCTGTCGAACCGGTGGCTGTGCAGAACGACCTTCAAGGGCTGGCTCCTCTCCCGCAACGTCTCCGCGCCGCAATCGAGTACACCATCAAGGAAGAACACCGCAACGGTGCGTCCCGTCGGCTTCGATCGCCAAAGAGAGCCAACCCGGAGACCATGCCGCTATGGTAGACGTGGATGTCTTGGCAGAAGCGGAGCGAAACCGGGCAG
>JADLBU010000133.1 GCA_020847535.1 Phycisphaerales bacterium | reverse complement strand
GGCACCCCTTCGCCGGCCGGGGCTTGCACCCGGTGGGTTACTGACAAGGTTTCTGATCACTCATCTCCACTTGCCCAGGCTTTGCCGGGCGCACTGCGAGCCTGTTGCAACGGCCATTGGGCGGCGGTGTGAACGAAGCAGTGAACCGGTCATCGACAAGGAGGATGAGCCGAAGAGGCCTCGATTGGATCCAGATCGGCCCAAGGGCTGAGGCCCGGCCAAGCTGGCCGGGCCCAGATCGTTGTCATTGAGTCTACTCATGTGGGGAACTCGAACCGTCCGCCGACCATGGAGATACGTAGCGTACGGCTAAGCTAAGCAGGGAAGAAGCCAACACTACATTACGCCGAGGCCAGGAGCGCCCGAGCATCCTAGCTCAGACAATACCGTTCTTCGGCCAGTGTGTGCAATACGTCACTCACATACGTCGCATCCCGATTCCAAAGAACTGATACAGGCGCCCGAGCAGCATGCTTGTGTGGCGCCGCACATCGTCCCGTCCGGGAGCACCAGAGAGGGGGTATGGCACAGGCCCGTCTCCGCTGAACACGCGACAGTGCACGGCGCCTCGACCGTCTGAGATGCGCAGTCGCTGGATGTGCGACATCGCTTGACGATCGACAACCGTCGGTCCCACGCCGTGGCCTCGACCACACCTGTGCCGGTCCCGACGTCGAAGATCTCGCTCACTCCGCCGCCACCGAAACCGGCCTCCGATCGCACGTCCACCCTTCCCGCAATCGTGTAGACTTGCCCTCGCGCGAGTCCTCCCGACATCGAGTGGTCCGATGCAAAATCGGGTACGGCGGAGGCGATCTCCCAGTGACCGCTCAACGCCATGGCGATGTCGCCACCAGCGAGGTCGAGGGATTCGCGCAACGCATCCGAGGATCTCTCGAAGGCACTTGAGTTGATGAACTGGTAGTGGCCTCCCGACTCGCACGCCACGTCCACCTGCCGCAGGTCGCGTCCCGGGTACGCGTGCGACTCGAACTGAACCGAATGGATGCGGATCGGCTTAGAAGCAGGGTCGGCGAGGTCGCGCTTGATTCGGTCGAGGACGACCGCGGCGTCGACCGAGTTGCAAGACCTAGCACAAGGAGTCATAGCCTCCCCCGTGCCGCACGTATCGGGCCCATCCGTGAACACGATGATGTCGTTGGTTGCCGTTGGGTCACCGCGCGGACTGCGTGCGAGGAATTCGTACGCCATCTGAATCGCCGTCCACAGGTTCGATCGTCCGGAACCACGCGGTGCAGATGTCGTCGCGTCGTCGAACCAGACTGCTCTATCCGTGCCGTAACACGCTGCGAGCCCAGCAGCCACATCGACTCCCAAAGCTGCTGCGCACGGTATCCAAAGACCACTGGTGGACAGTCCCTCACCGAAAACAACAAGGCCTGCGTGATCGTCTCGCCCTAGCCTAGCTAGGACGGACCGGAGAACGGTGAATCGAGCGTTCAGTCGGTCCGATGCGAGATCGAGGGGGTTGGCGGGCAGTTCGAATCGCGAAGGATCGTTTTCACGATAGCCCTTGTTCGCATCTACGAGCCCGCTAACCGAGCCGCTCCCGTCTATCAGCAGGATGACGTTGTGGGAATTGGATTGTATCGCGGGCTCCCTATAGGATAGGGCACTCGCATCAACCGCGGTTTCGGGTTCAGAGCAATCGGCTTCATCGGAGGCGCTCGCGGGCTGGATGCATGCAATATGTACCGCGAGAGTGTCCCGTGTCACGCGAACGTCGTGTGGCTCGTTCCCATTGACCACGCCACCTTCAACGGTGTCCCCGGGCCCGATCGGAACGAGTGCATCGTCTGAGCCGCGCCCGACGAGCAGCACGCTCGCGACGAAGCCTTCGATCGGATCCAGATTGCAGGAACGCCGCCACCCGTCTCCATCGCGATGCGCCGGGAATGCGCTCACCACGTGAGCAAAGGCGAGGCGAGGTGGTACGTCATCGGGTTCGTCGCCACAGCCTAGGAGCGTGCAAGCGCACACGACGGACCATGCGATCCCCCCCCAGACAAGCCCCGCCCGGTGCTGTTGAACGAGCTTAAGACCCCCGTTCGACACTCTGGTTGCCTCGAAACGCATCATTCAATCCTCTCCTCGTGGCGCGGCCTTGTCGGCACCGTCCGCACGAGGCGAAATCCGACCAGCCCGAGCGAGTTGACGTCGCGCCCAAGCCCAACCGGAGATCTGGAAAATGAACAGCTGCCGGCAATTCCAACAGCAAATAGGCCTCCCTTGCGGACGACCGCTTGAGGATGGTCTCCCGTAGGCCCGAGACGGTAGCCCTGTGCCAAAGTTCTACTGAACCCGGGATCAATCTCCAAACCAATCTCCCGTGGCGGGGCAGGGAGACTCCACGGCCAGTCGAATCTCGTGCCCGTCATCTCAGCAAGGTTTCCGTGCATTCCAAAGATGCCAAGTCTGTTGGGCGGGTACTCTTTCACATTGCCGGGCCCAGCGCAATCTGGCCCACCTGCTGCCGATATGTCAAGACAGCCCGAGTAGGACGCGTGCGAGCGAGGACAATACCGAGCACTCAAAAGATGCTGCTCCACATCCTGAAGACAGGGCGCCTCGAACGGAGACGGCTTAGGATCGCTTTGGCTATCCGCCACACATCGCGATTGTCCTAGTCCTGCCGCCAGTTCCCACTCGGCCTCGCTCGGCAATCGGTAGCCTGTGCAGTCTGCGCCCAAGAACATGGCGCTATCGCACTCGCGGGCGTACGTCTCATCGGAGGCGCATCCCTCGATCTGGTAGCATTCCGGATACCCTTCTAGAAGGCTGAGCCTGTTCGCATACTCTAGCGCGTCGAACACCGTTAGTCCTGAAACCGGACACTGCTCGCCACAATCGAAGCGCCCTGGACGACTGCCGTCCCCCATGACCGCGATCCATTGAGCCAATGTGACTTCGGTTTCTTGAATCACGAATGCCCGGGTCAACACCACGGGATGCTGCGGGTACTCTCCGAAGGCAGGTTGGGAGTCTCTTCTACTCATGAGGAAGCTGAGCGGTGGCACATAACACCATCCCGAGTCGCAATCGGATGTGAGGTCGGTGATGCACACATGGGTGTCTTCCGAACAAGGCTGCGATACTGACAGTGTGCCATCTCTTTCGGCGCACGCGACGTACTCATCGCCGGACACGCCACATTCGAACACACTCTCAGTGCTATCAGAAATATGCCTGGCCTCGCTGCATGCGCAGACTAGAGGTGTCCAAAGACAAGCAGTGGTGAGCCCGTTAGTCACCGTGGTAGCCACCGTCGAAAGGAAACGTATCCTTAAGAGTACCGACACATGGACTAGACACCATCGTCTGCCAGCCCCCAGAGGGCAGAAATGAGCTCCAATCGCGGATGTTCGCCCCGTGGACGTCTCCTGAGACGCACTGCGCAAAGATGTTGCAGATTTGACCGGCAGGGCATTGCTCCGAATCAGTACAGGAAGTCAATGTGGTAAGAAACGTCTGCTCATCCGCGGTGCGGTTCTGACCTGGATTCCCCGCCGTGTTTCTCAGTGAGAGAAGCCCGTCAAAGAGGGACTTGATGGACAGCGACTGCGTGTCACTCTGGAAATCATCGGTCCCTGTTGTGTCCGCATCGACCAATTCCCACAATGCAAGTGCGTTATTGATGTAGCTCGACGCGTCGTTCGTGTTGTGGCGCGCCGTAGACGACACACATGGTTGCCAATCCGCCCGGAGGTCCGGTCCAGCGGCAGTATTGCGATCGAAGGCCCAGGCAGCGACCATGAACTGCGGGACGGCTGCCAAGAGCGCGATGCCCTCGCCACCGTCGTGAAACGATGATGGCGCGAAGTACGTTGAGATCGTCTTCGGAAATGCTGGTAGGTCGCCAGAGCACCCCACCAAGCGTCCGTGAAAGAGACTTCCCGAGAGATATGCAACCATTGCCGAACGCGAATCTCCGGTGTTAATGTCGACTATTGAATCGTTGCAGTCTGCTCGACTGGCGACATCAGCACGATATCTGTAGCGGATCAAGTCCCAGTCGTTCGCGCTCCCGAAGTTCTTTCGGTGCCGAAATTCGCCATCGGCTTCATTCGCTCCAAAGAGCTCAGTCTGAGTCGCCCACATCGCAGCCAGATCGCCGGCCTGGGATGTAGTATCCCCGGGGGCGTTCAGCGAGACGACTCCGAGATCCCTGACTGCGTTTGGCCATATCCATCCAATTGCATAGGACGTGCTCAGGTACAGGAAACCCGTGGCCGGAAGTATCCTGGAACGTGACGGCGCGCTTAGGGTGTCGCGATTGTACTCGGCGGCAACCCAGTAGAACTCTGCATCAGAGGAGCCCTCGGTCGCATTGGCGTCGCACAACGTAAAGAACCCACTTGCTGTAGTTTTCACGCGATCAACCACCACCGTATCATTTGTGCCAAACCGCTCAACTCCCAGCCGGACGTATGTGTTGGGCATTTCTCGAGAGCAGCAGTCTTGTTCTCCCGGACCACAATAGAGATTCTCAGTATCGCAATACCTGAGACGCCATCCGTCATTCTCTGAAGACTCGTAGTTCTCAGCGGCGGAGAAGGCTCGCGTGTCCCAGAACGCGAGAGTACCATATACGCACCGCTGCGCAGCCCCCGCGCCAGGCGCTACAAGCAGAGCCGAGAAGGTGAGAATGCCGACCGCAAGCCTTCGCCGGCGAAGTGCAAAGGCCAATGCTAGGGCGGCAAGGGCAGCAGTGGCGCTACCATCACCGCGTCCCGTGCCGCAACCCACCGCATCTTCCGCCGCCGTCGGTGTACGATCTAGCCCAGACTCGACGAGTTCCGCGTCGGAGAGTGGACTCGAAATCACAACGAGCGCTCCGAAGCGTCTGCGAAACTCCGCAGCGACGTGCTCAGGAACG
>JADLBU010000132.1 GCA_020847535.1 Phycisphaerales bacterium | reverse complement strand
GACACGTCGACCGCTCCCATGAAGCAAGCCACGATCGGCTTGTCGCAGAATTCCTTCGTCTCGCCGATGACCTCGGCGATCTCTACCACGTCGGTCATGGTCTGCGGGGTGACGATGACGACGATCTGCTGCACGCCGGCATCGGCGCTCACCGCGTCCAACGCAGAGCGGTAGCGGTCGTGCTTGGCATCGCCGATGACGTCGACCGGGTTCTTGATGTTGGCGGAGGGGGGCATCTGGAACTTCAGCGATTTGAGCGTGTACTCGCCAAACTTGGCCAGTTCCATGCCGTTTCGGATGCAGGCGTCCGTGGCCATGATGCCCGGCCCGCCCGCGTTGGTGACGATGGCGGTGTGGTGGCCCACGGGCATGCGGTTGTCCAGGAACACCGGGGCATAGTTGAATAGGTCTTCCACGCTGTTGACGCGGATGACTCCCGCTTGCGACATGATCGCATCATACACTTCGTCGGAGCCGGCCAGCGAGCCGGTGTGCGACGCTGCTGCGGCGGCGCCTTGAGCAGTTCGGCCCGTCTTCATGGCGAGGATGGGCTTGGGATTCGGCCCGTGGGTGATCTCGAAGGCCGCGTTCACGAAAGCCTGCCCGTCCGAGATGTCCTCGACATACATCATGATGATGTCGGTGTTTCGGTCGCCGGCCAGGCAGCGCAGGAGGTCCACCTCGGTCACGTCGCACTTGTTGCCGAAGCTGATGAACCGCGAGAACCCCAGGGCGTGTCCCTTCGCATAGTCCAGCAGGGCCGTGCACAACGCACCGCTCTGGGAGATCAGGCCGATGCGACCTTCCGCCGGCATGTCGCGTCCGAAGCTCGCGTTCATCTGAACGTCCGAGGCGGTGTTGATCACGCCCAGGCAGTTGGGGCCGATGATCGACAGGCCGCGCTCGTTGGCGATCGCCTTGATTCGCTGTTCGCGTTCAGCGCCCTCGGCGCCCATCTCTTTGAAGCCGGCGGAAATGATCACCAGGTGCTTGGTCCCGTGGTCTGCGGCCTCGATGACTACCTTTTCCACCACGTGGGCGGGGAGAATCACGACGGCCAGATCGACGTGATCGTCAATCGCCGACAGTGTCGAGTAGCACCGCGCGCCCATGATGCTCTTGGCCTTGGGATTGACCGGGTACACGACGCCGGTATAGCCGTCCAGGACCAAATTCGCCGGAATGGCGCTGCCGACGGTACCCGGCGTCCGCGAGGCGCCTACGACCGCAATTGACTTCGGGGCGAACAGCGGCTCGAGATCCCGCATCTGCGTCGCAGTGCCGATGTTGGCCCCTCCCGGTACCGTCGCTTTGGTCGCACTTCGTGCCATGGTCGTTCTATAGCTCCTCTTGGGATAAATGCCCCGTGGCGCTTGACCTCGAACTGCTGCTCGATAGCTCGCCCGTCGTTGCCCTCGTCCACCTCGGACCGGTCAGAAACAACGCTTAGGGCCCACTCCAAGGGCAGGCCCGGATCAGGCAGGTCGGACTTGACGAGCCCCGCGCGGACTCGCGCCGGGGATCATACCAGCGCGCCACTGTTACCTCAAACCGTAGTGCGCATTGGTCAGGCCCGCGGCTCCACCGAGGTTCGCTCCAACCGATTCAGCTCTGCCCACCGCGAATCAACCATTTCCTGGAGACGATCCAAAGCGGGTCGTCCACCGGGTTCGAGCAAATGGCTGAACCGGCCCTGCATCTGCACGTATTGGCGCACCGGCCGCGGCTGGGCTGGACGATATGTGATCCGATAGCGTCCGTTCTCGCACTCGTAGAGCGGCCATGCGTTGCACTCGACGGCAAGGTCGGCGACGCTGAGCACATCGTCGGTATGGGGCAGCCCCCATCCCAGCGGGCAGCTTGACAGAACGTTAACAAATGCAGGCCCCTTGACGGCGATGGCCTTGGCCAGCTTGTTGATCATATCCTGGTAGCGGGCGACGCAGGCCTGGGCGACATAGGGCAGGTCATGGGCGATCATGATTCGAGTCAGATCCTTGCTCTGTCCCCGCTTGCCGGACCGCGCGGTGTGAGAGAACGCTCCGGACGGCGTTGCCGAGGAATGCTGGATGCCCGTGTTCATGTACGCTTCGTTGTTGTAGCAGATATACGTGAGGTCGTGGCCTCGCTCCATCGCTCCAGACAACGCCTGCAAGCCGATATCGTAGGTTCCGCCGTCGCCTCCGAAGGCCAGAACCTTGATGTCTCGCGCCGCGGGAAGCTCCCCCCGCTTGCGGCGGGCCCATATGGCCGCTTCGACGCCGCTGGCGATCGACGCGGAGTTGGCGAACCCCGAATGGAGAAATCCGAGACGCCAAGCGTTGTGGGGATATACAGACGAAGCGACCTCCATGCATCCGGTCGCGAAGGTTACCACCGGCTCACAGCCCAGCCCCTCGCGCGCGGCGTAGATGGCCGCCTGGACGATCGTCGGCGCGGGACAACCCGCACAAGCGGTATGCCCCGCTCCCAGTCCGCGAGTGAGTCCCATCAATTCCTGGGGGATCAGCTTGCGGTCCAGTCTCATCGGTCTTG
>JADLBU010000131.1 GCA_020847535.1 Phycisphaerales bacterium | reverse complement strand
TCCTTCGCCTCGGCCTCGTTCAGTTTCTTCAACCTTCTGAGGATGTCGCGTGGGGGTTCGTACGTGACCTCCTCGTACACCGTCTCCCGGTAGCGGTTGATGGAGAGGTCGTACTCCGCCGCGCGGATGTCCTCCACGCCCACGAAGAAATGCTTGGCCTTGCGGTCGGTGTCCTTCTTCGGGTTGCGCTTGGCCCAGCGGATGCGCACATCGGGCAGGTCGTTCTCCGCGATCGCATCCCGCTTGTCGTCCAGTGAAAACCCGTCGGCCTGCACGTCGTAGAAGAAGACATCCTTGGTCTTGCCGCCCTTGGTGAAGATGACGATGGCGGTGGAGACGCCCGCGTAGGGCTTGAAGACGCCCGCGGGGAGTTTGATGATCCCCTCCAACTGGTTGCCGTCGATGAGGGCCTTGCGCAGGTCCGTGTGCGCGTTGGAGGAGCCGAAGAGCACGCCGTCGGGCACGATCACCGCCGCGCGGCCGCCGAGTTTGAGCATGCGGAGGATCAGGGCCAGGAAGAGCAGCTCGGTCTTGCGGGTCTTGACGGTGCGGAGGAGCGAAGGCTCGACGGCCTCGAAGTCGAGCGTGCCCTTGAAGGGCGGGTTGGCGAGGATGAGGTCGAAGTGGTCCCTGGCGAAGCGGTGGAGTTTCTTGTCCTCGACAAAGCGGTTGCTGAGCGTGTCCATGTACTCGATGGCGGGGTTGTCCACGCCGTGGAGCATGAGGTTCATGGCCGCGATGCGGAGCATGGTCACGTCGAAGTCAAAGCCGTGGAACATGTCCGACTGGATGTGCCTGCGGTAGGGTTCGAGGAGGTCGCCGGTGTAGACCTTGACCTTCTCGCCGTCGTGATTCTCTTCGACGATCCCTTCGGGCGAGGTGTTCCGCTCCAGCAGGTGCTCCATGACGCTGACAAGGAAGCCCGCGGTGCCGCAGGCCGGGTCGGCGATGCGGTCGGTGGGCTTGGGCTCGACGAGATCGACCATGAGCCGGATGATGTGCCGCGGCGTGCGGAACTGGCCGTTGATGCCGGCGGTGGTCAGTTTGCCGAGCAGGTACTCGTAGAGGTCGCCCTTGGTGTCGCCCTTGTCGAGCGGGAGGTCGTCGATGAGTTCCAGGGCCTTCACGAGCAGCGAGGGCTTCTGGATCATGAGCATGGCGTCGTTCATGTAGCGGCCGAAGGTGGACTCGGCGCCGGCGATGTCCTTGAGGTGCGGGAAGACCTCATCGCGCATGGTCTTGAGGAGGGCGTCGGCACCGAGGTTCTTGAGCTGGTGCCAACGGAGATGCTGCTGCTTGGCGGAGAAGAGGCGGTCGAAGGGCTTGCCGGTGCGCTGGGCCTTCTTCTCGTTGCGGGATTCGGTGAGGTCCAGCAGCCGGATGAACATCAGAAACGTGAACTGCTCGATCACCGTCAGGGGGTTGGTGATGCCGCCCTGCCAGAACTCGAGCCAGAGTTTGTCGATTTTGCTGCGGAGGGGGCCTGTGATCATTGGGGATTGATGTCCTTGCGGGGTGGCTGGTGAGGGGTGGGGGTGGGCTTGAACGAGTTGATGATGCCGAGCAGTTCGTCGATCTGGGCTTCATCCTCGAACACACCGTCGAGGCCCTCGGCGCTGATGGTGGTAAAGGGCTGCTCGTAGAGGCGACCGATCTCGATCGCGCCGTACTTGGCGATGTGATTCTTGAGCAGGTCAAGGAAGCGCATCTGCATGGAGTTGACCGTTGGGTGCTTGCGGACAAACGCCTCGAACCGATCATGCACCGCCTTGGCATCGAGGCCGATGATGCTGCGGATGGCCAGGTCCAGGTGGCCGGCGGTTTCCGGGAAATACTCGGTCAGGTCGGTGAGGTCGAGATCGGGGTGCTGCGTGAGCACGAGCGAGACCAGCGCCTTGAGGTCGGCATCGCTGACGGGCTGGCCGGCCTTGATTCGCTTGAGCGTGTCGTTCTGGGCGAACAGCTCGGTGAGCACGCCCTCGACCCGCTGCCGGTAGGCGACGAACTCCAGCCCTTCGAGCTTGGGCTTGTGATCGCGGCTCTGGAGCCCGGCGGGATCCTCGGCGACATCGATGACTTTGGCCGGGAGGCGATCGCTTGTTCGCGGCTGGCGGTACTTCATGATGCCGCGCAGCGACTGGCGAACTTCCTCAAGCGACGCGAGCGTGATGGAGTCCCAGAACGCGGCGGACTTGACCTTGCGGAGGTCCTCTTCTCGTTCCCGGACGGGATTCAGGTTGTATTGAAGGTCGGCAACCCAGGCCTCGACCTCGGCGCGATGGTCGGCGAAACGCCCGGCTCCCTTCATCAAGTCTGTCTGGGCGAGGGCGATGAGATGATCAAACTGGTACGCGGCGCTGTCGCCACGAATATCCCGCCACTGCATGAGGGGCGCGATGTCCTGCGAAAGCGTGGCGCGCGTTGCGGCATCGAACCGCTTGATGACCTCCGGATTCCTGCAGGTTGTCACCTGACGCCATTTCTCACGCACGGAGATGGTGGTGTCGGGCAGGTCGGCAATGTCCGCGGCGATAAGGCCCGCGACCATGTTGAACGCGGTGACATCGGGTTTGCGAAGGCACTCGTCGGCAAGAGCGAGCCGGGCATCAAACAGCCGTTGAAGCAGCGAGGTCTGCTTTGACGGCTCTGTCTCCTGGTATGTCTCCTCGAAGTACTTGAAGTTCTCCCAGTGATCGAAGATCTGGAACTCGGACTTGTCTTTGCCCGGTCCGAAGAGGTCCTTGCACAACCGCGTGCCGCGGCCGATCATCTGCCAGAACTTGACGAACGAAAAGACCGGTTTGGCGAAGACCAGGTTGACGACCTCGGGCACGTCGATACCGGTATCGAGCATGTCGACGGACACGGCGATGCGCAGGTCGGACTTGGCGTCCTTGAACTCGTCGATCAATGCCTCGGCACGAGGCTCGTAGTTGTCGATGACGCGACAGACGCGGCCGCCGTACTGCGGGTAGAGCTCATCAAAGACGCTCTGAAGCAGGATGGCATGGTCATGGCTGCGGGCGAAGATGATGGACTTGCCAACCAGGGATCCGGAGCCGTCCCGGATGCCATGCTCCATCAAGTTCTGGATGATCTTGCGGTTCGTGTCCTTGTTGAAGATCTGCTTGTCGACCTGGTGCTGCTCGAACTCGATGGCTTCGGGCTCGCGTTCCTGCTGCTCGAGCTGCTCGCGCTGCTCCGGCGTCATCTGCGAGTACTTGATGCCACGGGAGAGGAACCCGGTAGTAACCGTCTTCACCTTGAAGGGCACGAGGTAGGGCGGGATGTGATTGATCGCGTCCTCGTACCGGAAAAGCGCGGTCGGATTCTCGTTCTCGCAGCCGAACAGGTCGAATGTGTTGCGGCTGATGAACTGGACGGGCGTTGCAGTGAGACCCACCTGCAAGGCGTCAAAGTAGAGGAACAGGTCGCGGTAGCGGTTGTAGATGCTGCGGTGCGACTCGTCGGCGATGATCAAGTCAAAGAACCCGACGTCGAAAGACTCGAAGCACTGCATCATCGCCGGGTAGGTGGCGAGGTAAATGCGATGCTCCTGGTCCGCAGATGTATTGGCGTTGACGTAGGTGCGAGGTTCTCCGGGTAGGAACTGTTGAAACGTGTTGTTCGCCTGTCGGCGAAGTTCGCGGCGGTCGCAGAGGAACAGAACTCGGCGAACCCAGCCCGCTCGGATGAGTGCCTCGCAAAGCGAGATCGCGACGCGGGTCTTGCCGGTGCCCGTGGCCTGGACAACCAGCGCCCGACGGTGCTTCGCGCCAAATCGCTCGATCACTCGCTTGATCGCCTCGATCTGGTACATGCGATCCGCAATCTGCGGATCGGGCGCCACTTCCTTGGGCTGCAAACGCTGCTGGCGGCGTGAGACCATATAGATGATGCTGTCCCGTGTGTGGTAGCCGTAGATCTGCCGCGGAGGCTCGCCGTCTGCGTCGTTCCAGAGGCTCACGTCGTATCCGTTCGTGTAATAGATGACTGGCCGGCGGCCATACATCTTCTCGAAGCCGTCCGCGTAGCACTTGGCCTGCTGACGGCCTTTCTCAGCGTTCTCCGCAGTCTTCTTGGCCTCGACCACTGCGAGTGGGATGCCGTCCTCGCCGAGCAAGACGTAGTCTGCAAAGCCTTCTCCCGATGTGGTCGGCTGGTGCTTGACCGGTTCCTCGATCCGGACGAGGTCCTTGTTGGACACGTCCCAACCGGCTTCCATCAGCATCATGTCGATCAGACGCTTGCGGGTCGTCTTCTCGTCGAAGCCCAGCACGTCTGCCGAGCGTTGACCTTGTGATCGCGTTGCAGCAAGCTCGGCTTCAAGTGCGGCACCGACCTGCCGTGCCGCTTGCTCCCGCTGACGCGTGGCATCCAGATCAGCGAGCAACTGCGCCATCTGGGCCTCTTGGGCCGCGAGCTTCTCCAGGACTGCTTTTTTCTCACGCTTGAGCTCTGCCTTCGAATCGTCTCCAGCTCCCGGCTGCGGCGCAACGAACGAAGGCAGATCTTCGAGGCGACCTCCTCCGTATGTGAGCTGAAACCAGCGGGCAATTTCAAAGGCTTCGCGGAGCGCCGACAGAGCAATCTGCCCCGTCGCTTTGCCTCCGTGCGCCGCCTTGTTTCCGGTGATCCGGATCGTGTGCAGCTTAGAGAGAACCACCTGCGGGATCGCCTGCTGAAAGGTTCGGTCATTCAGCAGGTCGTTGAGCGAGGCTTGGTACGGCTTCGCGAGCTGATGCACCGAATAGATGTGCTCGACCACCTGTTCTATCAAGAGCCGGAGCTTAATCAGCGAACTCTCGGGATCCGGATGGCAGTAGTGCTCCGCGAAGCCTGCGAGCGACGCCAAAGGCGGCCACTTCGCGCGGAGGAACTCGAAGTTCGTGGACTTCACGAGCTCCCCCCGTTCACGACTACCGGCCGCATGAGGCAATCGGGGATCGCCAAGTTGTGCCTTCGCCTGGGGCATGACCCAAGCCATTGCAACCGCCGTGCCAAAGTCGAATAAGGTGGCGGCAGGGTCGGAGATGTAGCGTCAGCATGGTTCATTCGCCACCCCAATCCACGCTCAGCCGTTCCAACTGAGCGGCGAGCGTCTGGTAGTTGGGATAGCCAAGGAGCTTCGCCGCGACGGTCTTCTTGCCGTCCGCTTCCCGCATGGCACGGGCAAGAAACCGCCTTTGGACAACTTCCAGGTGCTTCGTGAGTGAAAAACCATCCCCTAGGGGAAG
>JADLBU010000130.1 GCA_020847535.1 Phycisphaerales bacterium | reverse complement strand
TCGCGGCCGCGGAGTCTGTCGTCACGGCCGTTTCGAAGAAGTCGCGCCCTCGGGATAATGCGGTGCACAGCTCAACATTGCTCGCCGCATCGGCTCGCGGCAGCGCCGGTTCCAGCGCCTTGAACCCAGCTTCGATCAGCCCGCGATCACCCAGCGCCCTGGCGGCATCCACCGGAGTCCCGGCCTTCGCCACATCTTCAAAGAGCCTCTTTGCTTCTGAGAAGTTGCCTCTCGACTGAAACACCTGCGCCCGGCGGCGTGTGTTAGCGATCCGCAGGCTGGCGGCAAACTCGTCCGGGAGCGACAGGTCCGACGAGAGCACATCACGCACGGCATCGAACAGGAGAGACGCCTCCGAGCTCTTGCCACCCTTGAACAGGTCTTCGCCATCCCCCTGCAGGTCGGCCAGCAATCGGCACTGCATGGCTAGCGGCTCGCGTCCGATGTGCCGGCGCATCCAGCGGCAGAGTTGGGCCAACTCGCCCGCCTCCAGAAGGGGCTCGTAGACATGCGGAAGCAACAATGACCCGCATGCCAGGTCTCCGCGCTCGATGAGCGTGCTGACGATCTTGTGCTGCTCTCGAAGCAGGACGAGGAATCGCTTCGGATCCCCCGAACGCAGGAGCCCCATCAACGCTCCGGTCAGGTACCAGAGACGCCGCGCTTCGTTCTCACCCGGGAAGTTCAACACGAGCGGTCGATCAAGGATCGCGTGAAGAAAGCCGCGGTGAAACACGGTGCGGTGCCGGCTTGCATTCAGTTCAACGGCTTCCTCCACGAGATCCTCTAACTCATCGACTGTGGCCGCACCATCTTCGTGGAACGCGGTTGCGACCACCTGCCGAATCAGTAGATTGTCTAACGTGGTAAACTCGTCGGCCTCGATTCGCTTGGGTGCAGGAGCGGTCTCCGGACTCGCCGGGACTGGCAGGGTCCGCTCGCCAGAGGAAACGGTTGCTGGCGGGCGAAGCCCGAGCAAGTCTCTGAGATCGATGGCCTCGGCAGCGATAGCGCCGGGCACATCTTTGAGGATCTCGATTGAGTAGACACAGAGGTACCCAAGGTACACGCCAACGGCTAGCGATGGGCCCTTGGCCACGAGCATCTTCAGGGCGGCACGGATGATCTCGGGACGGGGTGCAACAGCAGTGTCCGCGATGAAGCCCGCGTTGTGTACAACTGCGGTCGCGTCGAGGAAGGCGGTGATTACCGGCAGGTGGTGCGTCAGGAGCCAGACTCGAATCAGGAGTTCCCGGTCTTCCCGCAGATCGGTCGAGCCAATCCGTGCGAGCAGCCATTTGGCTTTGTCGGGAGGCTTTGCTCGCTGGACGAACTGTGGTCGGAAGTTCATGGCGCGGGCCAGCTTGGTCTGCACCCGCTCTCGTTCCTTGTCCGCCTTCGGATCTACGTGGGACGTCCAAAAGGCATCGGCTGCGCGCCGACGCTCGTCGTCACCGAGCGCCGTCCATAGGTCATCGAGCGTGATCGGTTCCACGAGGCGACCTCCAGTTTCTCGCCCGATCGATCGGGGCAGCAGTCCGCGGCCGGCGGCATCACCAGATGCCCACATGACGGCGCTACAGATTCTCGGGCCACTCTGCCCGTTCACATCTTCCGTTCTCCATGACCTCTTCAACGCAGGAAGGCAGATTGACCATGCACAGCGAAAGGCCAGCGCGTGCGCGGCTTGCAGCGACGTACAGCCCGTTTCTGGCCCGCACTTCCACCTCGATAGCGGGCCGAGACCACCTTGGCTTGGTTTCGATGAAAACCACCGCGTCAAACTCAAGGCCCTTGGTCTGCTTCACCGAGGCGATCACGACACGATCAGTCCGTCGCAACGGACTTCCACCCGATGCTGGACTGACGGCATCCACTGTCGTCAACTCGTCGCTCAGGGCCTCCTCAAGCTGACGGCGCAGCCATTGCCTGCGTTTGGGCTCCATCTTGCCGTCATAGAGCACGGCGACCGTGGCATTCGGGATCTCATCACGCCACCGCCGTGCTTCCGCCGCCACGGCCCTCGACAGGTCTTTCAAGGATCGAATCGTGCCCACTCGCGGCAGAGCACCGGTGGTCTTGTCCGAGGCAGCCCATCCGGGAGCCTCGCCGAACAATCCACGGTGGAGGTCCTTCAGGAACTCACCAAGTTCGCGCGTTTGGCGATAGTTGATGCCGAACACGCTCTTCGCCACATCCCGCACTCGCGCATCCTCCCAGCGGCGTAGTCCCGCCAGTGGGTTCAGGTTTTGGTGCAGGTCTCCCACGAGGGACATCGTGCCCCTGGGGGCGAGCTGTGACGCAAGCGTGACGATGTGGCACGGCGAGAGATCCTGAGCCTCGTCAACGACGAGGTGCGTGAATCGCTCTCGCTTTCCGCCTATCCACGGTGTCTCTCGGTCGCTAGAGGAAAGCAGGACGCGGCTGCCGAGCCACGCCGACACTGCCAGATCAAACTCGCTGTAGGATGGATTGTCCTTGGAGTATTGAGCTCGCCACAATCGATCCCCGGCATCGACCGCCTTGGGTCGCAGGCCGTCCTGGCGGGCGGCGTCGAGAAGCGCGGCGTA
>JADLBU010000129.1 GCA_020847535.1 Phycisphaerales bacterium | reverse complement strand
TGGCCGGGAGCCCGCGCGTGAGCGTGCATCGGCTGCCGTCGTACGCGCCCGAACTCAATCCGGTCGAGCCCATGTGGGGCCACACCAAGGGCGTGGGCCTGCGCGGCTTCGTGCCGGGCGACGTGATCGACCTGGAGATCGAGGCCGGTTGCGTGCTCGACGAGATCGCCGAGAAGCAATCCCTCCTCCGCTCGTTCTTCAGGGCCACACCGCTGACCGTGCCAGGAATCACGACATGAGTCACAGGTTTATGCAGCGATCAGTAGGTAGAGGCTATCCCTAAACCTCGTGAACTGCTTGGAAATCGAACGCAAAACCCGGGTTTAGGGATAGGCTCTAGTATCCCCTATCAATTCGGAACGCTTGCTCCTGATTGTCCATCGCTCACACGGCGTTCGGAAATCGCCTGTACAAAGGCCCGAAGGAACCTCATCATGCAAACCATCGCCATCCACCTCGCTTTCTCCTCGGTCATCAGCATGCTCGCCGGCTCAGCCCTAGGTGCCGATCCGATCGATCGCACCGTCCTCCCCATCCCCGAGCCAGCCGTCACGCCCATCACCGAATTGGATGCCCGCAAGGCCAAGCCGCCGGCCCGATTCGAGGTCAAGGCCCCGCAGGGCGCGCCCAACGTTGTCATCGTCCTCATCGACGACATCGGCTTCGGGCACAGCAGCGCCTTCGGCGGGCCGGTCAACATGCCAAACCTCGAGCGCATGGCCGCCTCGGGACTCAAGTACAACCGCTTCCACACCACCGCCCTGTGCAGCCCCACCCGGGTCGCCCTCCTCACCGGCCGCAACCACCACGTCAACAACCTCGGCGCGGTCACCGAGCTGGCGACCGCCTTCCCCGGCAACACCGCGGTCCGCCCCAAAAACGTGACGCCCCTGGCCGAGATCCTTCGCCTCAACGGGTACAGCACCGCCGCCTTCGGAAAATCGCACGAGACGCCCCCGTGGGAGGTCTCCGTTTCCGGCCCATTCGACCACTGGCCCACGCGCTCGGGCTTCGACAAGTTCTACGGCTTCATCGGCGGCGAAACGAACAACTGGGTGCCCGGGATCTACGACGGGACGGTGCGCATCGAACTGCCGCCAAACCCCAACTACCACCTCACCAATGACCTGGCCAACCAGGCGATCAGCTGGGTCAGCGCCCAGCAGGCCCTCACCCCCGACAAGCCCTTCTATCTCTATTTCGCCCCCGGCGGCACCCACGCGCCACATCACGCCCCCAAAGAGTGGATCGCCAAGTACAAGGGCAAGTTCAACCAGGGCTGGGATCGTCTGCGCGAAGAGACCTTCGCCCGTCAGAAGGCCCTGGGCGTGATCCCCGCCGACACCAAGCTCACCCCGCGCCCGGCGGAAATCCCCGCCTGGGATGACATGAGCTCCGACCACAAGCGCCTCTTCGAGCGCCAGATGGAAACGTTCGCCGGCTTCGGTGAACACACCGACTTCGAGGTTGGCCGCCTCATCTCCCAGCTCGAAGCGATCGGGGAACTCGATAACACGCTCTTCTTCTACATCGTCGGCGACAACGGCTCGAGCGCTGAGGGCGGGCCCGAAGGCACCTACAACGAGATGATGGCGCTGAACGGCATCGTCGGCAAGGCCGACCAGATGATGGATCACATCGACGAGTGGGGCGGCCCCACCACCTTCCCGCACTTCGCGATCGGCTGGGCCTGGGCCGGCAACACCCCGTTCCAGTGGACCAAGCAGGTCGCCAGCCACTTCGGCGGCACGCGCAACGGCATGGTCCTGCGCTGGCCCAAGAAGGTCAAGAGCAAGGGTGAAGTCCGCTCCCAGTTCCACCACGTGATCGATGTCGCGCCCACCATCCTCGCCGCCGCCGACATCCCCGAGCCCAAGTCCGTCGATGGCATCACCCAGCGCCCCATGGATGGCGTCTCGATGCTCTACACCGTGGACGATGCCAAGGCCAAGGACCAGCGCACCACCCAGTACTTCGAGATCTTCGGCAACCGCGGCATCTATCACGATGGCTGGATCGCCTGCACCCGCCACTCCACCCCGTGGCTCATGGTCAAGAACCCGCCCCTCACCGACGATGTGTGGGAGCTCTACAACGTCGACAAGGATTTCAGCCAGGCCAACAACCTCGCCGCCGCTGAGCCCGCCCGCCTCAAGGAGCTCCAGGCCCTGTTCACGCAGGAGGCGATCCGCAACCACGTCTACCCCATCGATGATCGCCGCTCCGAGCGCTTCAACCCCGCGATCGCCGGCCGGCCCGACCTCATGGGCGGCCGAAAGTCCCTCACCGTCTACCCCGGCATGACCGGCATGATGGAGAACGCCTTCATCAACGTCAAGGGCATCCACCACGTCATCACCGCCGAGATCGAGGTGGCCGATGCGAAAGCCTCCGGCGTCATCATCGCCCAGGCCGGCTACTTCGGCGGCTGGACTGTCTACATGAAGGATGGAAAGGTTCACCACGAGTACAACTTCTTCGCCCTCGAGCGCACCAACATCGCAGCCCCGACCGCCCTTGCTCCCGGCAAGCACACCATCGTCTACGAGTTCATCCCCGACTCCGCTCACCCCGGCACGGGCGGCACCTCCACCCTGACCATCGACGGCGTGAAGGTCGCCGACGCCCACATCCCCAAGACACAGCCCTTCGCCTTCTCCGGCGATGAGGGGGCGGATGTCGGCTTGGATTCCGAGACCAACGTCTCCCCCGACTACAAGCAGGGCAACAACGCCTTCACCGGCAAGATCGTCAAGGTCACCGTCGAGCAGAAGTAAGATCGGATCGCCCAAGCAGCCCCCCGGAATCGCCGGGGGGCTGTCGCGCGCGCACACAAGCCCATCGCAACATTCAACACGCCGACGCCGCGGTCCCGCTCACCATTGGTAAAATCTTGTGATGGCCGTCCTCGAGATCCACCTCCGCCCCGTCGAGCCGCGCGACATCCCCACGCTCTTCGAGCAGCAGTGCGATCCCGATTCCAACCAGCTCGCCGGCACCAAGCCCCGCACGCGCGAGGTCTTCCAGGCGACGTGGGACCGCATCTTCACCGATCCCACCGTCATCCCCCGCGTCATCATCGGAGCGGACAACCCCGATCTCATCCTCGGCGCCATCTCCTGCTTCCAGCATGAAGGCCGCGACAACGTCGGTTACATGATCGCGAGAAGCCACTGGGGCAAAGGGATCGCCAGCCGGGCCCTCGCCCTCTTCCTCAAGGAAGTCCCCCGCCGCCCCCTCCACGCAACGACCTCCCGCGCTAACGCCCCATCCATGCACATCCTCCAGAAGTACGGCTTCCGGCTCACGGGCTACGAGATGGGCCAGGAAACCGATCGCTACATCGCGCGAGAGATCGCGCGCTTCGTGCTCGAATGATCGCCACGACCAGTTCTTGTGGCACAGGCGCCCCGCCTGTGTCTAATCCTCTACTTTTTCTCGTGGCACGGGCATCGTGCCTGAGTCTACACCAGCTACCGCTCTCGTGCGCTTACCCCCCAACCCTCACCGCCGCAATCGTCACATCATCATCCAGCGCATCCCCACCCGCAAACTTCCTCAACTCCGCCATCAGCGAATCCACGAGCTTCCCCGGCTCATCACCCTCCCCGCACAATCCCTCCACGCGCGAAACCCCGAACCGCGAGCCATCCGCTCCGAGCTGCTCCACCAGCCCATCGCTGAACGCCACCAGCAGGTCGCCCGGCGTGAACGCAATCTTCTCATTCGTGTAAGGAGCATCCACCTGCGCTCCCACCGGCGGACCACCACCACAATTCAACTGCTTGGCCCCCTCACCCGCCCGCCGCAGCACCACATACCCGTGCCCCGCATCCACGAACGTCATCTCCCCAGCCTTCGGATCAAGGATTGCCACGAACAGCGACACGAACCGCCCAGGCTCCGCGTGCGCCACCACGAACTCATTGACCTCCTGGATCGCCAACGCCGGATCCCCGTGATGCCGCAGTGATGCCGACAGGTGCGCCTGCGCGCCCGACATCAGGATCCCCGCGCCGATCCCCTTGCCCGCCACATCCCCGATCATCGCCGCCGTTCGCCCATCCTTCAGCGTGAACGCGTGGAACAAGTCCCCAGCGACCAGCCGACCCGGGCACGAACGCACCGCGTACGAGTAGTCCCCGAATCGCCCCTGCGCCGGGGGCATCAACATGTTCTGCGCAGCCCGCGCCGCGTTCAGGTCATCCTCAAGCTCCCGCCGACGTCGATCCAGCGCGATCCTATTAAGGTTCGCCATCGCCAGCCCGCACACCCTGGCGATCGCCACGCAGAACGCCGGCGCATCGGCCTGCTGCTGCGATGCAGCCGCCACCATCTGCCCCCGTGATTCGTGCTGGCGAGAATCCAGGTACAAGTACGCCGCCGGCACCCCATCAACAACCACCGGTGCGCACAGCGCCTGCTGGATCCGCAGGTCGATCATCGACTGCCCCTGCGGCACCGCCCCCTGGCCGCTGTCCATCACCACGACCTTCCCATCATCCGCCGCACGCAGCACCGTCAGGCTGAACGAATCAAACTCGCCCGATGTCGAGATCGGCATGCTCGCGATCCGCGAGGCCACCACCTCCACCTGCGAACGGGCATCAAACTCCCCCGAATGCAGCCGCCGGATGAACGCCGCCCGAGGAAAACCCGTCCCCCCGATCAGCGCTTCCAGGGCCGCCTTCGCCAGATCTCCCACGGTCCCAGCCGTCGCGATCGCACCCGCCGCATCGATCAGGAGGTCCAACCGTTCTCGGACCTTCAGCGACATCTCGTGGTCCGCCACCCGGCGCACTCGGTTTCCGCTGCTGGCGATGTCATCGCTCGTCGAGAGCATCCGTGGACCCGCCGGGGCCGGTCCGCCGACGTGGAATGTCCAGGGTCCCAGCCGGATGAAGTCGCCATCCCGGATCGGGGCCAGTTCGTGCGGGGGGATCCGCACACCGTTGAGGTACGTCCCGTGTTTGGATCCGATATCACAGATCAGCCACGTCCCGCCCCGGTACAGGATCTTCGCGTGATTCCGCGAAACGCTCAGATCCCCCCCCAGCACGATGTCCGCCGAGGCCGCCTGGCGGCCGATCACCACCGGCTTGCCCGGAGGGATCGCCAAGGCCGCCAGCGGGGGCCCGGCGATCGGCTGAAGGCGGAGGATCCCACCCGGGGCTTGGTACGAGGTCGTTCCCACCATAGGCCAGTGTACATATCGCCCACCCCGTCAGGAAAATGGCCAAACGGGGTTCTGGCGATCCCGGCCCCGGCTGGATTTGGGGATCCCAACCGCCCACCAAGCGAACAGAGAGGTAATTCCCCTCGTTGGGATCGAGTTGTATCGCACCTTCTCTTGTATTTTCGGAGCATGGTGAGGTAGTCTGTCGGTTCTGGATCCCCCTTTCCCTGGGGCGATCAACGTTCAATCTGGGAGATGCTGGAATGAAGACCAATACGCGGGCGGGGTCGGTGTGTCGTCTGGGGATCGTCACCATGGTCATGGCCGCCGGAATGGCCGTCGGCACGCCCGCACGGGCCGATATCGTCGAAACCCAGGCCAACATTCTCGACTTCCGAACCGGTCGCATCGATACCCGGGCCGAGGTGAACCTCCTCGACGCCGATGCCGCCTTCACCGTCGATAAATTCTACGTCCTGCAGCTTGATGCCCCCCTCGACGCCCAGCGCCAGGCCACCCTCGAACAGGCAGGCGTCAAGCTCGGACAGTACCTCCCCAACTACGCCTATATCACCAAGCTCGAGAAGACCACCCCCGCCGCCCTCCGGGAACTGGGCTTCGTGAGCTGGGTCGGCACCATGAACGCCGACTGGAAGATCGACCCCCAGCTGGGCATCCGACCCATCAAGGACTTCGCCCGCGTCCAGGCGCGGCTCGCCGGCAACTCCTCGGTCTGTGTTGTCCTCCACGAGAACGCCTCCGCGATCGACGCCGTCGATGAGATCAACGCCGCCGGCGGACAGGTCCTCGACATCCAGGTCATGGATGCCGACACCTACATCGACGCCGTCATCCCCACGATCGCCGCCTCCCAGATCGCCTCCGTTGACTCGGTCATGTTCATCGAAGAGGCCGCCGAGATCTCCCAGCGCAACGACTCCAACCGCTGGATCGCCCAAAGCAACGTCAACGCCCAGACCCCCGTCTGGAACGCCGGCATCCAGGGCCAGGGCCAGATCGGCGGGCACATCGACGGCCCCCCGCAGGAATCCCACTGCATGTTCGATGATGCCGTCGCCATCGGCGCGACCCACCGCAAGATCATCGCCATGCGCGGCGGCGCGGGTTCGGACTTCCACGGCACCCACACCGCCGGCACGCTCGCCGGAGACAACGCCACCCACAACACCTACACCACCAACGACGGCCTGGCCTTCCGCGCCAAGCTGAGCTGCACCAACCTCGGCATCATCACCTCCAGCAACCTCGAAACCAACCTCAACGCCGCCTACACCGACGGCGCCCGCGCCCACACCAACAGCTGGGGCGATGACGGCACGACCGCGTACACGAGCCACTGCCGTCAGATCGACAACCACAGCTTCCTCAAGGAAGACAGCCTCGTGCTGTTCGCCGTCACCAACCTCTCGACCCTCAAGACCCCCGAGAACGCCAAGAACTGCGTCGGCGTCGGCGCCAGCAACGACAGCGCAAGCCAAGGCAGCATCTGCTCCGGCGGCGCCGGCCCGACCAACGACGGCCGCCGCAAGCCCGAGGCATTCCTTCCAGGCTGCAACACCACCAGCGCCAGCCCCAGCGCCTGCAGCGTCAGCGGCTCTACCGGCACCTCCATGGCCTGCCCCGCCGTCACCGGCGCTGCGCTGCTGGTCCGCCAGTACTTCACCGATGGCTTCTACCCCACCGGCGCTGCCGTCGGCGCCAATGCCTTCAACCCCTCAAGCGCACTGGTCAAGGGCACCCTTCTCAACTCCTGCGTCGATATGTCCCCAGCGGGCTATCCCAGCAACGCCGAGGGTTGGGGCCGCGTCCTGCTCGACAACGCCCTCTACTTCCCCGGCAACACCAGCAAGCTGATCGCCTACGACGTCCGCAACGTCAACGGCTTCACCACCGGCCAGAGCTCCAATTACACCTTCAACGTCAACTCCAACGGCGCTCCTCTCAAGATCACCCTGGTCTGGACCGAGCCCGCCGCCGCCGTCAACGCCAACCCTGCCTACATCAACGACATCAACCTCACCGTCACCGACCCCTCCAGCAACGTCTACAAGGGCAACGTTTTCACCTCCAACCAGTCCTCCACCGGCGGCGTGTACGACAACAAGAACAACGTCGAGATGGTCCTCCGCACCACGCCCGTCGTCGGCCAGTATTCGGTCGACATCAGCGCCCTGGTCGTCAACGCCGCTAACAAGCAGGGCTACGCCCTGGTCATCACCGGCGATGTCTCCACCTGCTCCGGTCCCTCCATCACCGACCAGCCCGACGCCCTGACCGTCGAAGCCGGCGATCCCGCCAACTTCTCCGTCACCGCGACCGGCACCGGACTCAACTATCAGTGGAAGCACGACGGCAACGACGTCGGCGGCAACGCTCCCAACCTCAGCATCCCCGCGGCCACGCCCGACGATGCGGGCTTCTACTGGGTCGTCATCACCGGTTCCTGCGGCCAGGCCACCAGCGCCCAGGTTCTCCTCACCGTTGACTGCCCCGCCGACTTCGACAACTCCGGCTTCGTTGACACCGAGGACTACGACGCCTTCGTCGCGGCCTTCGAGGCGGGCACCGACGATGCCGACTTCGACGGCTCGGGCTTCGTGGACACCGAGGACTTCGACGCATTCGTCCAGGCCTTCGAGGACGGCTGCTGATTCAACCCAGCTTCGCAGACCAACCGCGGACCGGGCGCTGACGCGCCCGGTCCGGCTTTTCGGTACGCTGACCAGAGATGCACCCCGGCGCCCGCCGCCCGCCATCCGCGATCGGCGAGTGCCGGAATCGTCCATATCCGACATCTCGGAGAGTCGTCGGTCGTGGAAAGTGGGGGCCCGTGGGGACTGAGGATCGCTCACCCGCGCCGGCACACCGCCGCCGCGGCCGGAAGGCCGTACGTTGCAGGCCGTTAGTACAACGCCGTGGGTAGAAAGGGATTGCGATGAGGAATTCATGGTTGTGGATCGTCGCCGGCCTGACGATCGGCCTGGCCGCCGCCGAAATACAGACAGCGCACGCCGGTCAGGCGCTCGCCGATGCCAATGGCAGCAGCGTCACCACCACCAGCCAGGGCCTCCGCGCCACCGCGATCTACCCCGGCGCACAGGCGATGAAGCTCGACAACCGCGTCGTCTCCATCTTCGGCGTCCCCATGACCGGCGGACAATCTCCCAAGACCGCTGCCGATGCATTCTGGGCCGCGCACAGCCTCGACTTCGGGATCGCCAGCGCTGACCTCGACCTCCGACCCACGCGCACCAACACCCTCAGCAACGGCTCGACCGTGATCGCCTACGAGCAGTACCTCGCCGGCCACCCCGTCGACATGGGGATCGCCCGCATCGTCACTCATCCCGATGGCAACCGCGTCACGCTCGCCTCGGGCCGGCTCTCACAGCTCCCCACCGGCGGATTTGCCAAACCCGCCATGTCCGCCGAGCACGCGCTCGCCTCTGTGAAGGCGATCAACATCTACAAGAAGCTCCAGACCTGGTCCAAGCCCACCCTGGTCATCCACGATGCGGGGATCGCCGCCGGCGGAGGTTCAACCCCGCGCCTGGCCTGGAAGTTCACGGGCGACACCGACTCACCCCCCGCCCGCTTCACATTCTTCGTCGACGCCGCCGCCGGCACGCTCCTCGAAGCCCGCGATGGCATCCTCTTCGTCGACATCTCCGGCAAGGTCCAGGCCAAGTCCACGCCCGGCAACCTCCCCGATCGCCCCAGCAACCCGCCCGTCATCCAGCCTGTCGACCTCATCCGCGTCATCGGCGGCACCACCGTCGAGACCGACATCCTTGGCAACTACCTGCTCCCCAACGGCGGCTCCTCGGCGATCAACGTCTCTACCAGCCTCTCCAACGGCAAGTGGTGCCGCGTCATGGACTTCCTGGGCAACCCGGTGCTGAGCCTCTCGCAGTCCGTGCTGCCGCCCGGCCCCGGTGATTTCCTTTTCAACGATGTCCCCACCGAGCACAACACCGCCCAGACCAACGCCTTCATCCTCACCACCAAGATCCACAACTACTTCCTCGACCGAAACCCCACCTTCACCCAGCTCAACACCCAGATGCCCACGATCGTCAACCGCAACGACTGGCAGTGCAACGCCTTCTACGACTTCACCTCCATCAACTTCGTCATCAACGCCGCCGGATGCGTCAACTCCGCCTACGGCAACATCGTCTCCCACGAGTACGGCCACCACGTGGTCGCCGTCCTGGGCCTCGCCCAGAACGCCTTCGGAGAGGGCTACGGAGACACCTGCGGCGTCCTCCTCCAGGACACCGGCATCATCGCCCAGGACTTCTGCGGCCCCGGCTGCCACATCCGCAACATCGATTCCGCCAACAAGCAGTACCCCTGCGCCGGCGGCGGCCACGACTGCGGCCAGGTGCTCGCCGGCGTCTGGCGCGACCTGCGCCTCAAGATGGGCGACAACTACGGCTCGGCCCCCGGCCTCGAGATGACCATGCAGATGCAGGTCGATTGGTCCCTCATCACCGTCGGTGAGCAGAACGGCAGCAACGGCGCCTGGCCCCAGACCGCCATCGAGGTCATGACCGTCAACGACGATGACGGCACCCTCCTCAACGGCTGCCCCAATTACGACGAGCTCGTCTACGCCTTCGGCAAGCACAACATCGACCTCCCCGAGCTCCACGCCATCGTCTTCGTCTACCCCGACGGCCTGCCCACCTCCGCCAGCGCCAACGTCTCCGTCCCCATCACCGTTGACATCGTCGATGGCTACGAGCACCAGATCCCCAGCACCGCCAAGCTCCTCTACCGCTTCCGTCCCTCCGATCCATTCGCCTTCGTCGGCCTCAACAAGGAAGCCGATGGCAAGTACCACGGCGATATCCCCGGCGTCGTCTGCGGCCACACCGCCGAGTACAAGATCAGCATCAACACCAGCGAGGTCCCCGGCGCCCACATCGATCCCCCCACCGGCGCATTCTCCTACCAGGTCGTCGGCTCGGCGGTCCTGGTCGATGATTTCGAGGGTGCCTCCACATTCACCGTGACCGGCGCGGCGTTCATCCCCGGCAAGTGGAACCTCGTCGATCCCAACGGCACCGTCGATGGCAGCTCGGGCGCACAGGTCCAATCCGAGGACGACACCACGCCCGGAACCGGCGTCAAGTGCTGGGTCACCGGCAACGCAGCACCCGGGGCGGCCCCGGGCGCCGGCGACATCGACGGCAGTGAAACCATCCTCAACTCTCCGGCCTTCGACCTCTCCGGCATCGTTGACCCGGTGATCTCCTACCAGCGCTGGTTCTACAACAGCGGACCCACCGACACCGGCAACTATCTCATCATTGAGCTCTCCAACAACGGTGGAAGCAGCTGGAGTCTGGTCGAGCAGGTCGGCCCCGGCGGTCCCAACACGCAGGGCGGCTGGGTCCTGCATCAGTTCAGCCCCAACTCCATCCTCGCCCCGACCAACAACATGAAGATCCGCTTCCGGGCCTCCGACAAGACCCCCGATCACATCGTCGAGGCCGCGATCGACGACTTCACCGTCATCAGCAACACCTGCGACTGCCCCGCCGACTTCGACGGCACCGGCTTCGTCGACACCGATGACTTCGATGCCTTCGTCCACGCCTTCGAGCTCGGCGGCGATGATGCCGACTTCGACAACAGCGGCTTCGTCGATACCGACGACTACGACGCCTTCGTGCTCGCCTTCACCATCGGCTGCTAAAGAGCCCCCCTCTCCCGGTCCGCCGGGAGAGGGGCCGAGGCTTTGCGAGGCGGAGAGGGCTCCCTATCTACGCCCTCTCCATCGCTCGCATGCATCCTGAGCCAATTCACTCCAAGGACCCGAGCGACCCGCTCGGGTTCTTGCCTTTCCCTCACTGCCCACTGCACTCTCCCTACCATCGCCAACCGTCACCACGGCCCCGGAGGTCACACCATGCCCCGCTCGATCCTGCCCGCCGCTCCCATCTTCCTCATCTCCACGTTCACCCTCGCCCAGCCCCTCCCCACCGATCCCAAGCTCGTCACCGGCACACTCGACAACGGCCTCTCCTACATCATCCGCAAGCACGACAACCCACCGGGCCGAGCTGCCCTCTACCTCCACGTCGCCTCCGGCTCCCTCAACGAGACCGACAAGCAGCGCGGGCTCGCCCACTACCTCGAGCACCTGGCCTTCAACGGCTCCGAGAACTTCCCCCCCGGCTCGGTCGTCCCTCTCTTCGAGTCGATGGGCCTCACCTTCGGCCAGCACCAGAACGCCTTCACCAGCTTCGACCAGACCACCTATACGCTCGAAATGCCCGACAACAAGTCCGAAACCCTCGACAAGGCTCTCTCCTTCTTCTCCGATGTCGCCTTCCACCTCCTCCTCCTCCCCGCCGAAATCGACTCCGAGCGACAGGTCATCATGGAGGAGAAACGCACCCGCCTCGGCGCCCAGCAGCGAGTCCAGGAGTACATCTTCGAGCGCCTCGCCCCCGGCAGCATCTTCGGCCAGCGCCTCCCCATCGGCACCGAAGAGACCCTCATGGCCGCCCAGCAGGCCGATTTCAAGGACTACTACTCCCGCTGGTACGTCCCCTCGAACATGACCGCCATCGTGGTCGCCGACATGGATCCCATGGTGGTCGCTGAAAAGATCAAATCCGCCTTCGGCAAGGGCGAAAAGAAGCCCAAGCCCGCCCCCCAGGACATCGGCCTCAAGCCCGCGTCAGAAACCCGCGCCATCGTCGCCTCCGATCCCGAGCTCAGGGATGCACAGGTCGCGATCGGCTGGCTCACCACCCCCAAGTCGCCTGTCACCACCGTCGAGCGATTCCGCGAGGATCTCGTCGCCCAGCTCGCAACCCGAATGGTCAGCCGCCGCATGGAAGCTCGCGTCAACGCCGGCAACGCCGATTACCTCGGCGCGGTCGTCTTCGAGGCCGATCTCTTCCAGGCGATCCACATCGCGCAGGTCGGCTCGCAGGGAGATCCCGCCAAGTGGCGCGACATGCTCAAGGATGTCGCCGAGGACCTCCAGGGTGCACGCCTCAACGGCTTCAACACCGCAGAGCTCGACGATGTCCGACGGGAACTGCTCGCCGGCGCTGAACGCGCCGTCGAGACCGAGCCCACACGCGCCGCCCGCGCCATCCTCGGCATGATCAACGCCTCCGTCGCCGCGCAGGAACCCGTGATGTCCGCCCAGCAACGGCTCGATGTCATCAAGGCCGTCCTCCCCACCATCACCCCCGACGAAGTCTCCAAGCGGTTCGCCGCCGATTACGACCCCTCCATCGTCACCTTCCTCGTCCAGGTTCCCACCTCCGTCCCCGGCGGTGTCCCCACCGAGGCCGATGTGATCGCCCTCGGCCGCCAGGCCCTCGATGTCAAGCCCAAGGCCCTCGACCAGTCCGATCGACCCACTGAGCTGCTGTCCGCCAAGCCCAGGCCCGGCTCCGTCGTCGAGACCACCACCCACGAGCCCAGCAAGGTCCAGTCCGCGTGGCTCTCCGATGGCGTCCGTGTCCACTATCGCTTCATGGACTACAAGAAGGATGAAGTCACCGTATCGATCTCGCTCGCCGGCGGTGAAATCGAGGAAACCCCCGAGAACCACGGTGTCTCCACCGTCGCCGCCCTCGCCTGGGACCGCGCTGCCACCAGCCGCCTCACCAGCACCAACATCCGCGACCTGATGACCGGCAAGAAGGTCCGCGTCGGCGGAGGCCCGGGCGGCGATTCCATGTGGCTCTCCATCTCCGGATCTCCCGTCGATATCGAGACGGGCTTCCAGCTTGCCCATCTCCTCCTCACCGATCCCCGGATCGAGCAGTCCGCGTTCGACACCTGGAAGACCGAGACTCTCCAGGAGATCGAAGCCAGAAAGGTCCAGCCCCAAGGCGCTATCGGTGACCTGTTCGCCTCCCTCCTCCCGCCCGGCGAGGTCCGCACGCTCCCCCTCGAGAAGCACGAGGTCGAGAAGCTCTCCGTCCAGCAGGGACAGGCCTGGCTCAACCGAATCATCAAATCCGCCCCCATCGAGGTCGCCATCGTCGGAGATATCCCCGCCGAGCGCGCCATGGAGCTCGCCGCCCTCTACCTCGGCTCGCTCCCCCCGCGCGACCGCATCAGCGACAAGACCCTCGACAACCTCCGAAACATCCCCCGACCCGGGCGCGAGATCGTCAAGTCCCTCGATCTCAAGACCATGACCCCCGTCGCGATCGTCATCGGCGGCTTCTTCGGCGCCGATGCCGCCGACATGGCCAACGGCCGCCCCCTCAGGATCGCCGCCCAGATCCTGTCCACACGTATGAACAAAAAGATCCGCGAAGAGGAGCAGCTCGTCTACGGCATCGGCGCCCAGCACTCCCCCGGCAGCGCCTACCCCGGCTGGGGACGATTCATCTCCGGCGCTCCCACCGAGCCCGCCAAGGCCGAGAAGCTCTCCGCACGCATCCGCGAGATGTTCTTCGAGTTCGCCGCCGGCGGACCCACCGAGGATGAGATGGTCGTCGCCCGCAAGCAGATCGCCAACGAGCTCGACGAGAGCATGAAAGAGCCCTCCTGGTGGCTCGCGTTCCTCGGCGATCTCACCTGCGGCGGTCTCAACCTCGATGAGATGATCAGCGGCCCCGCCGTCTACCCCACCATCACGGCCGAGCGCGTCAAGGAAGTGTTCGCCAGCCACTGCAAGCCCGAATCCACCTTCTTCCTCACCGTCAAGCCCGCCCCCTCCGAAGCCCCCGCGCCGGCCGCACCGACTACACCTGAGAAGAAATAGCCTTCCTCGGCCCGAAGGGCCCACGAACGTTACCAGGGGCTTCAGCCCCTGGAATCAGGCTCATGTGGCACTTCCGCCCGGAGGGCAAGCGAACTCGTCGCAACCGCCCGGCGCTACGTCCCAGTCCTCCCTGTGCGCGCGCCGCGGTCACCCGACTTCCCCGCACATCGCTTTTCCCTTCCTCCATCTCGAAATTCCAGAAAACGCCTATCCATTCATCCAAAATCACACCCGCCCCTCCCCGGTTATCCCCCGTGTAACCACCACTCTTGTGCGCACCACGGCGGGCGCGGCCTGTAAATACGGAGGGCCACATTCGCGGCCCGCTGGCCACGAGCCTCACGCCTTCGGGCACGCGGATCGGCGAGCACATGGGAACTCGTCGCCAAGCCCAGTGGTGTGCGTGAACGCTCCGCAACCGGCAACCGCGATCCGGCTCTCCACGGTCGGCTGACGCTCGCCGGTCTGGCAACCGGCACGCGGCGGGGAACGCCCGCTCGCGGGACAACGGCCTGGCGGCCCGAACCCCCGCGTTTCAGAACCGCCCGTCTGAACGGCCGCACCCCGAAGCGCGCGGGACTCATCTCCGGATGAACCCGCGTGACACCACACGCGCCCGCTTCAGTCCAAACCACAACCAAAGCAGCAAGCGACCAACCGACCGCGCGATCTCCTCGCGCCGAGCGCTTCGCTCTTCCTGCCCACCATGTATCGCTCAAGATCCACTGCTCTCAGCCCGAAGGGCTGGCCGTTCATAGCCGGGGGTGGAGCGGAGCGACACCCCCGGAGAGGTGCCGAGACTCTGTGCATCCTGAAGGGGTGCTCGTCACCGGCTACTGCCCCAACGCCCGCAAAACCACCGTTGCATACGAACCGCGCGGCAAATTGAAAAACACCTTCAACTTCCGCCGATCCGGATTGGAACCGAGCTCATCCTCCTCCGGCGCCCCGATCACAAACCCCTCCGCCCGCACAAACAACCGCCGCGGCGCCTCCCCAAAGAAAGGCCGCCGCAAGCCGGGAATCCGTAGCGATGCTTGCTCAATCCCCTCCTCGCGCATCGTCTCCATCACCGCCCCGGCCCACGGCTCGCGCAGCTCCGTCCCCGGCGCGAGCAACGGAAGATCCAACTCCTCCCACGCCCGCCCCGCCCCACGCACCTGCACCGCCGTCGGAAACAGCATCTCCCCATACTCATCATCCGATCGCAAACACCGCGCTGCCCCGCCCGTGAGCCCCGCCGCGAGCCGGTGCGCGGTCCGGTTCCACAGATGCGACTGGTACGCCTCCACATACATCGCCTGCAGAAAGTACGGAAGCATCGCGAACGCATCCCGGAAATCGGCGCCCTTCGCCAGCGCCTCGATCGGAAACCGCTCCGGACACTTCGGCAGATCCTGGGCCAGCCCCTTCCAATCTCCCCACCGTCCGATCGCCATCCGCGTGAACGCCCGAGTCTTGCCCGCATCCTTCCGCGCCGGCGTCGCGATCGCCAGCTTGAGCGCCTCCTCAAACTCCCCGCGGATCAGATGGATCGCCAAAAACCCCTTCCCATGCCGCGCCGATCCGAACCGCTGCGCACCGAAATAGTTCATCACCAGCAGCGACCCGGGCGCAATCTCGTCGCCATATCGCCGAGCCGCGATCCGCTCCATGTACGGGCCGCGATCATCTCCATTGCCCCCGTGCTCGCTCAGCACATCCGCCCGCCGCGCCATCTCGATCGCCGTCTCTCGCGCCAATCCGCGAATCGTGATCTCAAACCGATTCCCATCGATCCCCGGCGCCTCGATCGCCGCCGCCGACCATCCGATCAACTCCGCTCGCCATTGCCGCTCCGGTTGATCCATGCTCACCGGCGGCGAAGCGATCTGCCCAAACTCCGCCGACAAGTGCTGCACCGTATGCGCATGCTTGTCCTTCAAACCTGCATACGACACCGCGCCCGGCTTGATCCCCAGCGCCTTGGCCAATTCCCCCGCAACCTCCGGCGTCGTCCGCGAGGTCTTCGTCAACCTGTAGATCGCGTGTCTCGCCCCAACATCCCACGCCTGGCGCATCGCCGCTCGAAACGCCTCCCCCAGCCGCTCCTGAACAATGAAATCACTCGGATGCCGTCGAATCGTCATGCACAACTCTCACCATTGCCGCACTCTGCCACTCCGTCACTTCTTCCTACGCCACCGTCATCGCCGGCGGCTCCAGCGGCAGCATCCGCGCAAACTTCAGATAAGTCTCGAAGTTGTTCTTGACCTCCAGCATCGAATCCCCCGCGAACTTGTCGCAGAAGCACCGCGCCACCTCGAACGCGACCACGTTCTCCATCACCACGCTCGCCGCCGACACCGCGCACACATCGCTCCGCTCGTACTGGCTCATCTGCGGTTCTTTGGTGTTCAGATCCACGCTGGGCATCCCGCGCAGAAGTGTCGAGATCGGCTTCATCGTCCCGCGAACCACCACCGGCTGACCGTTGGTCATCCCCCCCTCGGTCCCGCCCGCGTTGTTGGTATCCCGCACGAACCCGATGCCCGGCGAACCCTTCTTCGCCGCATCGTACCGGATCGGATCATGCACCTGGCTCCCCGTCCGCGAAGCGCACTCTTTCCCCAGCCCGATCTCGACCGCCTTGAACGCCTGGATCCCCATCACCGCGTGCGCAATCCGGGCATCGAGCTTGGTCGTCCAGTCCATCGACGATCCAATCCCCGGTGGGCACCCGAAGATGTGCGCTTCCACCAGCCCGCCCACCGTGTCCTGGTCGATCTTGGCCTGCCGGATGATCTCGCGCTGTTTCTGCGTCACCGCCTCATCCGGGCAGTACGTATCGCTGGCATCCCGCACCCCCACGAGGCTCCGCCAGTTGTCCTCCGTCACCACAACATCGGTCGCCGCGTTCAGGATCGACCGCACGAACCCGAACGCCTCGATCCCGAACTGACGCAACAGGCACCGCGCCACCGCGCCCGCCGCGACCCGGCTCGCCGTCTCGCGCGCGCTGGCCCGCTCGAGCGTCTCCCGGCAATCGGTCGTCAGCCACTTGATGCTCCCCGCCAGGTCCGCGTGCCCCGGCCGCGGGCGATAGATCGGCGGTGTCTTCTGCGGGTCATCCAGCCGCGAATCGTTGTTGTGGATCTTCATCACCAGCGGCGCCCCGATCGCCCTCCCGCGCCGCACACCCGTCAGGAACTCCACCGTGTCCTGCTCGATCCGCTGGCGACCCCCGCGGCCGTACCCGCCCTGCCGGCGATGCAGTTCGCCGTTGATGAACTCGACATCCAGGTCAAGCCCCGCGGGCAGGCCCGTGATGGTGATGACCAGGGCTGGCCCGTGCGATTCTCCGGCGGTCTGGTAGCTGAGGGGAGGCATGAACAAAGCGTAGTCGGCCCGGATCCAGGTTCGGGTGGCCCGTTTCCGACAGCTTCGTCCTGGCGGCGGGGACACCCGCGCCGCCGTCATCGCCGGCGGCGAAAAGCGAGGATCGCTGGCATGAGCAGGCACATGCTCGCGGGCGCGGGGATGGGGACGACCTGGAGGCCCTGCCAGGAGGCGCGGTCGCTGCTCACAACGACTTGAAGACCATCAGTAACATTAACATCAATTGTTTGGTATGTCATACGAATCACCGCTCCAATTCGGGCGTGAGGTAAGAGCAGGCGCAGACGGTGCGGAGCAGCTCCGGGGTGAGTTGTTGCCACGCTTGAGCCCCCCGCGTCGAGCAGGTGCTGGTAGTCGTCGTACGCCCGGTTGCTCAGGAAGTGACTCCGCAGGTACGCCCACAGCTGCTCGACGGGGTTGAGCTCCGGTGAGTACGGCGGCAGGTACAGGATCGTGATATTGTCGGGTACGACCAGCGCCCGGGCCTTGTGCCACCCCGCCGGGTCCATGATCATCACCGCGTGGTCGTTGGGTCCGAGTTCCTTGCCGAGCATCTCCAGGAACACGTTCATCGTTCCCGTGTTGATGGAAGGGGCCTGGAGCGCGACACTCGCGCCGGTCGAGGGCTCGACCGCGGCGTACAGGTACACCCACTCGTAGCGCGTCTGCTTCACCGCCGTGGGACGAGAGCCGGTCGGCGCCCACATCCGCGTGGTCGTGCCCTGCTGGCCGAAGCGGGCCTCGTCCATGAAGA
>JADLBU010000128.1 GCA_020847535.1 Phycisphaerales bacterium | reverse complement strand
GCAGGGCCCGGCAGCAGCTCGGTGCGAGATGTGGATCAGGGAACGTGGAGGACGTCCTGCCGGGCAGCCGCTCCGGCACGTCCGGGGCTACACGCGGCGTAGCGGGCCGCTACATTCGGCGTAGCGGCTCAGAAATCCCAGGGTGGAACGTCGGAGGGCTCGTACGTCATGACGGTGCCACGGAGAATGGCGCCATCGATGTGGGCGCCGGCGGTGGGGTGATACTTCTTGATGATCTCGATGGTGTCGTTGACGCGGTTCCGAACTCGGTCCCGCAGCCGCTTCTGATCTGCGCTTTCGACCTTCATTCGACCAGCGAACTTGGCCTCTTGGAGAAACGCGATCAGCTTGGCCTTCTCGTTCTCGGCGACCTGCTTCGCGGTCGTATTGCCGTCCTTCTCCGCGGCCGCGATCTCGTCGTTGAGCTCGTTGATGCGGACCCAGATGGCGCGGGCCTCCTTGGCGTCGAACTTGGCTTCAGCCCTGGCCGACGGAATGTCTTTCAGGTGCGGCCGGGCCATCGCGTAGAGCTGGGCGACAGTGAATCGCTTGCTGGGTGAAGCCAGCATCTCCCGCACGTACAACATGCCCACACTCAGGGCAAATCGCTTGTCGATGCCATCGAAGCGCAGCAACCATCCCTGCCCTTCCTGAACAAGCTGGTGGGTAGGGGGCGGGGGCTCGGCAGCGCCAGCCACTGGCGGGGCGCTCACCGGCGCGGTGTTGGGATTCGGATCATGGACCAGCCGCAGCGTGCAGCTCTCCGGGAGCGACCGCTTGATGATCTGGCCCATGTGGGCCTTCCCCGCGGCCTCGATCGCGGAGACGATCTGCTCGCCGTGCCGCTTGTAGAGATCGAAGATCCGCTTGGCAGCGTCGTCGACGGGCAGGTCGATATGGGGCAGCGCCCGCACGGCCTCTCCGTAGCGGTTGTAGAAGGCCGTGATGTCCATCGCGGCCACCTGCTGCGCGGTCTCCAGATACGACGCCAACATGATCCGGGACTCCCCCTCGTCTCGCGGATCGGTCAGGAGCTTGTGCCGGTACCGGTCGTCGGGCTCAAACTGCGCAGCGTTGGCGGCCAGCACGGCGAAACGACGGTCGATGCACTGCGAGCACATCCCGCAGTGGGGCTGATCCTTGCGGTACTTGCGCGTGTGCGTGCAGCTGATCGAATAGTCGATCATGGCGCCGTGCCCGGCCTTCACGATGTCGGCGACGACGTCGGCCTTGGTCTTCCAGAGGAAAGGGTTTTCGACGCCAAACGCTGTGCCGGTTACCTCAGAAAACAGCCTGCGCATGCACGCCAGCACGCGGGGGTGCGTCGTGCGCGTCGCGCGTGACCCAACCACCTGCGGAGACATGGGGAGGTTCAGACTAACTACACCGTTCTCGTAAAACCGAATGGCACTCAGGTCCGCCATCCGTGCCACCGCGACCGCGAACGAGGCGTACAGGAATGACCGCGCGCGCTGCGTGTACTCCTTCTCGGCTCGGTGCTTCTTGCTCGCCCGCACCGTGACGAACTGCGGGCGCGGACTGCTGGTCGCATTCGTGATCATCGACGTGAGCGTGTGGTGACGTTCGCGCATCGTGCCTGCGGAGGCATGGGTGACCAGCAGCGAAGATCGCTTGTCGCGCACGACCTCTTCCAACACGCCGCCCAGCGAGTCGAGCCCGCCGGAGAACAGCACCACCGACTCCGGCGGTGCTTGATGTATGAGCTTGCCAAAGTTGAGGTACGAGTCCAGCGCCGGCGGGCTCTTGTACTGACTGAACGAGAACTCGTACTCGTCCTCTGAGAGAAAGCTCAGCAACTCCAGCAGGGAGTCGTGCACGGCGGGGGACTTCCACAGCGCTGGGACGCGCACCGGTATCTCAAACCGCATGCGGCGACGCCAGTTGAACGTCCGGCGCAGCACGGTGCCGGGCGCGGGCAAACGATCGCCGCCCGAGGTAGCGAGTTGGCCCGTCACTGTCACGAGCCGCGGGCCGGGGAGCGGCTCGGGTCCCGCAACGGGGGGACGCACCCGAACGTCAACGTCTCGGGCCAGCTCGGCCGCACGGCGGCGTGCCCTCTCGGACAGGTCCCCCTCAGAGAGCGATTGGATTCGCCAGGCCACCCGGCGGAAGAGCCATTGGCGATTCCCCGAGGTCGTGGATTCCCCGAACGCCTCGGCGTAGCGCTCGCGGAGCCGGGCAACGGACATGTCGCGGAGTTCGTCGATTTGTTGCTGGATAGTTGGCGGTGCCGCGGTTTTCATTGTCCTTCAGACTCCTTCGGGTCGCATCGCTCCGGGCTCTCCGGTTCGGGACGGTGGCGTTCACCCGTAGGCACACTGAGGGCGGCATGATCCGGGAGTTCAAGTCCCGCCCGGTCGTTACCAGCATGTTCGATGCTGGACCCCAGGTCATGAGCGTTGGCGTCGATCAGCCGCGCCGTCGCGGCGGCCAGCAACTCAATGGCGCGGGCCGGCAAGCGCGGGGCAACCCCGCCCGGGATCGTCGGGATGTTCTGCGTTCGCGGTTGTGGCATGCGGCGAGGGGTCGTCGCCCTCGCTCATACCCCTCTGCTAACCAACCGGGTTTGTCGCGCGCCGACGTGAATGGTCAAGATTGGCGCGGCTCGTTGAGCGGCGGCTACAGCAGCCCTTCAACCTGAGGCGGGATCGATCATCACACGGCAAACGCCAAACCAGGCACTCCGGGCTTCGGCCCACAAACCTTCACGAACCGGTGGCGGGATGGCTACGGCAAACTGCTCAAGGAATGTAGCTCACGACGAGCTCTGCGAATGATGGCGATGGCAGAATGTAGGAAGAGCCCACCAATGAGCCCGGCAGCGACCAGATCGGGCCACGCGGTACCGGTCCAGAACACGAGCCCGGCGGCGATGAGCACCGCGACGTTGCCGAGGGCGTCGTTGCGGCTGAAAAGCCAGACTGCCCGTACGCTCGCGTCTCCTTCACGGTGCGGAATAAGGACGAGGGCGGACGCCACATTGATCGCAAGCGCCGCGGCGCCGAGCCAGGTCATCACTTCCGAATCGGGGAGCCGCCGCTCGATGACCCGGTACACCGCGGCGACGATGACGCCCACGCCCAGCAGGGTGAGGAACAGGCCCTGGAGCAGCGCGGCGCGGGCACGCCAGCGCGCTCCGTGTGAGATCGCGATCAACGCCATCAGCGTAATGGTCCCGTCGCCGAGGAAGTCGAGGGCATCTGCCTTGAGAGCCTGGGATTTTCCGAATAACCCGCCGAGCAACTCGGCCACGCCCATCGCGAGGTTGAGCACAATGACGATCACCAGCGCGCGGCGGTAGGCCCTGCTGGCATGAGTGAGGTCCTTCGGGCGGCAACGATCATCGCACGTCAAGGCCTTCCTCCCGGGCGCGGTGCTCGCCATGCATAGACGTTCAGGGCCGCGGCGATGAGCCCGTTGATGCAGGACGAAACCGCGTGCCACGTTGGACGCGCAGTCACGCCGAACAATGCCCAGTTGGTGCCGCTGAACCACAGCAGCCCGTGGAACGCCTCGAATCCGCAAAGGAACTTGGCGATCTCTCTCTTGCAAATGGTCATGGTGGCTTGTCCCTCACTCTGGAGTAGCGGGCTTCGCTGGAACGGCGATCCCAGAGGGCTCGGCCTGATGGATAATCCTGACCACCGAACCCTCGGGCGGCAGCCCGTGGAACCGTGCCGAATAGATGTCGTAGTGGCTGTGCCGGGTTCCACCACGTCGGTAGCTGCCGTCCACGAACAAGGCGCCCTTGCCGGTTGAAACCGGCGTGCCCATGTAGATGAGGCGGGCATCGGTGATCACGGCGCCCGATGGATCGACGACCGTGATATCGATGTAGCTGCCCGGCGCGGACCTTGCGCCTGAGGCCAGACGGCCCGACACCGTGAGGTCCCCTTCGTCGTCGCAAACGGCGGGAGGCTCGCGCAGTGCGCGATCGGTCAGCGGCTCGGCTGTCAACCGTCCTGTCGCGATGAGGTCCGTTCCACGGCAGGCGCAGCCTCCCAGCACAGCCGAGAGAAAGACGACGACGACACGTTCAATCCCAGAGTTGTGCTTCATGATCTTTCTCCGCTCGGCACGCGCGGTCGCTACTTGCCGGTCTTGGACTTCATCGCCTCGAACTTCTCCTTGAGGTCCGGGTTGCATTCGATGCACTGGGACTCGGGCAGGTTGTGTTCCTTGCACCAATCACCCTTCTGCTTGAACTCGGCGATCAGCTTGGAGTTGCAACGCGTGCAGATCGACTCTGGGACGCCGTGCTCGGCGCACCAGTCCGCTTCGGAAGCGGTCTGAGTTGGAGTTGGCGTGCCCTTGGCGGCTGTTTCCTTCTTCTTGTCGCACCCGCTCGCACCAAGAACGCAGACAGACAGAAGGACGACGGGGATGATGGACATGCACTTCATTGGACGCTCCTATTGACACAACTTCAGACGGTCGCCGGCTTGGCAGGCGGTGCGGCGACGAGACCGTTCTGTGATTCCGTGGCGGTACTGGGACCTGCTCGCGTGGGGTCGTTTGCCGGGCCTGCGCCCTGCTCCTCGTGATCCACTACCTCCGCGTCACCCTTAGGCTCGAACCAGGGGTACAGGATCGGTAGCACGAAGAGGGTGAGGATGGTGCTGCTGATGACGCCCCCGATGACGACGGTCGCGAGCGGTCGCTGTACCTCGGCGCCGACACCGGTTGCCAAGGCCATCGGGATGAAGCCCAAGGCCGCAACCGTCGCGGTCATCAGCACTGGCCGGAGGCGGACCATGCACCCGTCGAAAATGGCCTGCTGCAGCGCCAAGCCGCGGCGGCGCAGCTGACGGATGAAGGTCACCATGACCAGGCCGTTTAGGACGGCCACGCCCGAAAGGGCAATGAAACCGACGCCGGCCGAGATCGAGAACGGAAGCCCGCGTGCCCAGAGGAAGGCCACACCACCGACGACCGCGAAGGGAACACCCGTGTAGACGAGCAGGGCCAGGCGGGTTGACTTGAACGACAGATACAGCAGCAGGAATATCAGCAGCAGTGCCACCGGCACGACGATCGCCAAGCGCGTCTGGGCCCGCTGAAGGTTCTCGAACTGCCCGCCCCATTCCAGCCGGTAGCGTCCGGGCGGGAGCTCCACCTCCGACGCGATGGCAGCCTGCGCCTCTGCCACGAATGACCCGATGTCGCGGCCGCGGACGTTGGCTTGTATCGTGGATCGCCGCTGCCCCCACTCGCGGGTGATGGTCGAGGGCCCTTCTGTCTCTTCGATGGACGCCAACTTGGAAAGCGGCACGCGCTCGCCGTTCGGAGCCGTGATGAGGATCGATCCGATGGCTTCTGGGCTGGAGCGCAGTCGGTCGGGGAGCCTCGCGACCAGTGGAAACCGGAGCTGGCCTTCGACGACTGTTCCAAGCTCCATCGTTCCGAGTGACTCGACCAGTTCCAGCACCTCGCTGGCGGGAATTCCGTACCGAGCGATGGCATTTGGGAGGACACGCACCTGCAGCACGGGCTGACCGGTGAGCTGCTCCACGCTGACATCGGTCGCGCCCTTGATGCCCTCGAGCACGGCCGCGATCTCGCCCGATTTGTTGGTGAGCACCGAGAGATCGTCGCCGTAGAGCTTGATGCCGACATCGGCCTTGATGCCCGCCGACATCTCGTTCATCCGCATCTCGATGGGCTGCGTGAAAGCGACACGCTGGCCCGGGAGGTCCCGCAGTGCGTGGTCCATCTCCCGAACGAGTTCCTCGCGCGTGGTGGCGCGCTTCCACTGCGACCGCGGCCGCAGGGTCATGAAGATGTCGGTGAGCTCGACGCCCATCGGGTCGGTCGCTACCTCCGCGGTGCCGATGCGGCTCCAAACGTGCTCGACCTCGTCGGGGAACTGGCGGAGAATCTCTTTCTCCATCACCGTGTTCATTCGGATCGACTCGTCGATGTCTGTACCTGCGAGGCGGATGGTGTTGGCGACGATGGAGCCCTCGCCGAGCTTGGGCACGAACTCGGCTCCTAGCCCGCGGATGCCCATGACGGTGACCGCCAGGAGAGCCAAGGCCAGCCCGATCACGACGAGGCGGGAGCGCTGGGCCAGGCGGAGGAGGGGCGCGTACAGCATGTGCGCCAGCCGCACCACCAGCGGCTCGCGCTCCTGGACCTTCCTGGGCAGCAGCAGGCTGGCCAGCACGGGCATCAGTGTGAGGGAGAGCACCAGCGAGCCGACGAGCGCAAAGATAAACGTCAGCGCCATGGGCTTGAACATCTTGCCCTCGACCCCCTCCAGGGTCAGGATGGGCAGGAAAACGATGATGATGATCAGCTCGCCGAACATCGTGGGCTTGCGGACCTCAATCGCCGCGTCCCGCACGATGTCGATCTTGCGGCGGCTCAACTGGTCGTGCGAAAGGTGACGCATCGTGTTCTCTATCATGATGACCGAGCTGTCCACGACGAGTCCGAAGTCGATGGCGCCGAGGCTCAGGAGGCTCCCGGAGATACCGAACCGCAGCATCGAGTCGAACGCGAAGAGCATGGAGAGGGGGATGGCGGAGGCGACGATGAGCCCGGCCCGCAGGTTCCCCAGGAATACGAACAGCACCGCGATGACCAGCAGCCCGCCCTCGAACAGGTTCTTACGAACGGTGTCGATTACCTGGTCAACGAGTTCCGTTCGGTCGTACACGATGTCAACGTTGACCCCGGCGGGAAGGAAAGGTTTGATCTCCGCCAGCTTGTCGCGCAACCGCGAGGTCACGTCGTGGCTGTTCTCTCCCATAAGCATGAAGCCCAGGCCCAGGATCGCCTCGCCTTTTCCGTCGTAGCTCACCGCGCCACGACGGATCTCGGCGCCCGTGTTGACCTCGGCAACATCCGCAACGCGAATGGGCACCCCGCCGCGGGCGGTGATGGGGATGTTGCTGATCTCTTCTAGCGAACCGACTCTGCCCAGCCCCTGGACGAGCAGGCTGCCGCCCGACCGGGCGATGTTGCCACCGCCGACGTTGGCGTTGTTGCGGCGGATGGCCTCTGTGACCTCGTCGAAGGCCACGTCGTACTTGACCAGACGGTCCGGGTCGATCCGGACCTGGAATTGCTTCTCGAAGCCGCCCCAGCTGTTCACCTCCGCGACGCCCGGTACTGTCCGCAGCGCGGGTTTGACCGTCCAATCGTGGATCGTCCGCAGCTCAGTGAGGTCGATGCCGTCGCTCGACACGACGTAGTGGAACACCTCGCCCAGGCCCGTCGCAATCGGGCCCATCTGCGGCGGCGAGATTCCCTCGGGAATCTCCACCGCGTTCAGCCGCTCGGCGACGAGCTGCCGCGCCAGGAAAATCGACATCTTGTCGTCGAAGGTGACGACGACTTGGGAGAATCCGAACTTCGAGACGCTCCGCACGTTCTGGAGGTGCGGGAGGCCGCCGAGCGCCTGCTCGACCGGGAACGAGATCTGCCGCTCGACCTCCTCGGGCCCCAAGGACGGGGCCACCGTGTTGATCTGCACCTGCACCGGCGTGGTGTCGGGGAAGGCGTCGATGTCGAGGTCCTTGAGCGCCATGACCCCCAGGCCCGCGAAGAGCAGCGAGGCGACGATGACGATGAACCTATTCCGAAGCGACCAGTCGATGATCCAGTTGAGCATGGCTATCTCCAGGTTCAGTCGTCGGTGCAGCCGGCGCCAAGCTTGGCCCGGTTGAGCTGGGCCGCTAGCGCGTAGCTGCCCTTGATGGCGACGGGCTCACCTGCCCGCAGACCCGCAACGATCTCAACCCAGCCGCCGCCGTGACCGCCGATACGGACCTCGCGGGTCTGGAAGACCTCGTCGTTGAGCTTGACGAAGAGCAGGTGCGACTCGCCGTCCTTCTGAAGGGCCGATTCGGGAACCACGACCGCCGATTGCGACGACCTCACGGTGATGCGGGCCCTGCCGAAAGAGTTGGCAAAGAGGTGGCCGTCGCTGTTGTCAACCTCGGCTCGCACCTGGATCGTCCTGGTCTTCTCGTTGACCTCCGGACTGATCCAGATCAACTTCCCCATGACCGGAGTCGCACCGGCGACGTCGGGCACGAACTCGAGCGGCTGACCGAGACGTGCCTTCGCCGCCTGGGCCGGTGTCAGCTCGGCGTGTACCCAGAGCCGGGATGTGTCGGAAACCACCAGCAGTGGCTTGCCCGACTCAACAACCTCGCCAGCAACGGCAACGCCAGCGCGGGCGATCACCACCCCATCCATCGGCGACAGCAGCGGCAGAAGATTGCCCGACGTGCGGGACGGGTCGAGCTCCGTAAGGATCGGTTCGGGGAGCCCGAGGTGGAGCACATCCCGCTCCCCGGGAATCTCGCCCTCGGCCGTGGTGGGGACAGGAAGCCCGAGGTTGACCAGCGATTGCCGCGCATTGAACAGGCGGATGGAAGCCTCCTTCAGCTCGGCCTCGGCGGTTACCAGGTCGGCTTGGTTGCGGAATCCAGCCTCGGTCGAGTTGCGGATGCGGTCCAGCCCCCGCTGCCTGCTGACGACCTGCGCGGCGGCTTGGAGGAGTTCCGCCTTGGCCCGCCCGACCTCGACGGCGTCGATCAACGCGAGTACGTCGCCGCGCTTGACGCGCTGCCCGGGCTGGGCGCGCATGAGCGCGACTGTTCCGGGCACGCGCGAGGCGACTTGGGCGTACCTGGAGAGATCGAACGAGACTTCGGCGTTGGCTTCAACCGTCTCGTTCATCGGCTTGACGGAGGCGGGCTGTACCTCAATCCCGGCCCGCGCCGCGGTGTCGGCCGTCGTCAGCTGCACCGCCGGTCGCTTCTTGGTCCCGACCTGCTCGATCTCAGGCTCAGCCGGAACGTCACCCGTCGCAGCACCACCCTTGCGCTGCTGCGACGGTGGGACGGCGTTCGCCTTCAGGCCGCGGCAGATGACGCAACTGGACTCAGGGACGCCGTGCTCGCCACACCAGTCCTCGCGAGGCTCCTTGCCGGCGCCGAAGACCTCCGATGCGGCTGGGATCTTCCACCCCGTGCGGTGGCCAACGTAGCCGACGCCCGCGAGAACGGCGAGGGTGAGGACCGTTGGGAGGCCTCGGAGCAGCGCGCCCGGGGCTCGCTTGATGATGCTCATGGTGTATTCCTTTCCTGTGAGGAGACGGTCGAGGGCTCGGGTGGGGGCGCGAACCGCCACACCGGGAAGCCGCTGAGCGCCTCAAGGTCAAGCAGTGCACGGCGGTACGAGATCACGGTGTCGAGATACGCGCGGCGGGACCGCAGCGCCCGCTGCTGCGCGGTGATCCAGTCCAGCACGTTGAGTTCGCGGGCCTCGAAGGCGCCTCGCGAGAGCGTCTGGCTTCGCTCCAGCAGCGGCAGGACCTCGCGCTGCTGGGTTTCGATCTCCGCTCGGATAGCCCGAACACGCGCCAGCGCCGCTGCGGCGTCCGAACGCAGCCGGTGCAGCGCCGCGGTGTACTCGGCCCGGGACCGGTCACGGGCCGCGGTCTTCTCCGCGATCTCGCCTTGGTTGCGGTCGAAAATGGGGATCTCGACCGACGCGCTCACGCCCGCGAAGTTCTCAGAAACACCTTCGTGCTCGTAGCTCGGTCCGGCCTTGAGCTTCAGGAACTGCCGCGCCGTCGCGAGGCGCAGCTCCTCTTCCGAGACCTGGTACGCCGCCTCGCGCGCCTTGAGGTCCAGCCGGCTCGAGAAGAGCCGCTCGTCAAGACCGCTGGCCTGGACCGCGTCAAGAAGCGGGACGTCGAGCGGTTTGCCGGACGATTCGAGTGTGATGACGGTGCTCGGCGGGAGGCCGAGTGCTCTGTTGAGCGCGAGCCTGGCCTGCTCTAGTTCGATCTGCGCCAAGCGCCGGTCGCGCTGGATCTCGACAAGCTCAAGGTCGACCGCCGAGATGTCCAGGTCGTTGGCCTCTCCCACGTCCCGGCGGCGACGGATGAGGCTGGTCGCCTGCTGGCGAAGGGCTAACTCGGCATCCAGAACTACCAGCGCCTGCTCGGCCACCGACACATTGAACGCCAGGCGCCGAACCTCGGCGGCGACCTCGTATTCTCGCGCCAGGATCTCCGCTCGCGTCACCGCTATCCGGGCTGCGGCCACGGCCTTTCGCGCTTCACGCTCACCGGGCTTGAGCAACTCGAAGAGGAGGTCGGTGTCGAGCTTGAAGCCCTCGGTCCCCAGCAGCCCCACGCCAAATCCAATGCCGAACTCGGGGTTGGGAAGAGTCTTGGCGGTGATCAGCAGCGCTTCGGTCTCGCCGATCGAAGCGCGGACCGCTTGGAGGTCGGGGTTGAGCATGACCGCGACGGCCATCAGCTCCGCCTCGCTCAGTCCATCGGACGTGTCGAAGACCGGAGCGCCGGGCGGTCCTGCGGCCCCCTCCCGAAGGTGGACCAGCGTCCCTGCGGGGAGTGTGCGGGCGTCCAGCGCCGCGAGCTCGGCCCGAGGGTCGAGGGGCTTTGGGTGGTAGCTGACGCACCCGCCAAGCAGAAATGTCAGCGACCCGATGGTCGCGATTGCGGAGTTTCTCACAGGAGTTCTCGCTCAGGAGTGCTGGATCGCGCTCACGTCTTGGACGGAGCCGGTGCGTAGAGACGCTGCCACACGCGCCCGCTTCGGGGCCGGAGGCACGACGAACCGCAAGCACTACAAGCGAAGAACGATTGTCGCCAGATGCGCGCGCGGAGGCGCCAAACACTCTGGCAAGGCCCCTCGGTGAGTGAAACCGCTCGGGTTGGCCGGGCCGAGATCGATCACCAGCACCGCGACGACCGCCACGAACGTGGCAACCAGGTCGTCCTGTGACGTGGCCTGCGGCGGGGCTGGCCGGACCACTGGCTCGTCGGCCAAGGGCGAATCGACGCAGTCGCAATCGGGCTGGGTCAGAACCAGGCCGCTGCGCTCCTCGTGGCAACCGCCCTCGCAACCGCCGCACTCGGACTCCGGCGCGGCCGTTTCGGCGCGGCCACCTCCGCAGCAGGTCGTCGCGGCCCACTCGATGCTCTTTGATCCGTCCCGGTGAGCGCAGAGCATCCGCGGCCCCAAAAGCCCGCCAGAGAGGAGCTGAGCTACCAAGACAATCACGGCGATGTAGGGGTTGGCGGTCATCATCGACGACGAGAGTCTAGCTAGCCAAGTGGATAGGAAGCGGATGACGGGCTTGCCGGGAACTTGCGAACCAACTTCGACATCCGATCCTATCGGCAACCATCCTGTCAACCAATCCGTCCGCTCTCGGCCGAGAGCCGAGAGTCTGGTCCGCCCAAAGGCGGCTGAAACGCCAATTTGAAATGGCGCCTTGCAGTGAGAGGCGAACCGGAGAGTGCCGCCCGGTTCCGACCCGGTACCGCAAAGTCGGGGATTCTCGGGTAGAAACGACGGGCTCCCGAAGGTGCGGTCCCCAGGCCCAGCGTAAACGAATAGGGCCGCGTCGCTTGGACGCGGCCCTTGAAGCTCCCCGAGAGCAACCCTCTTCGGAGGGTTGGGGGATGCGATGGATCCGTCATGGCAGTGCCAGAACGCGGTTCCTTGCCTGGTCGAGCGGTCGCACTCGGTTGACGGCGGGGTATGGGTAACACCCAAGTGCTGTAGCCGCAAGGCCGGTTGCAGCCCGGTCGAGAAGTCTCTCGCCAGCGGTTGGCTGAGACCGACCTAGGACCGGGCGGTGCAGAATCGCGGGTTCGCGGGGCCGAGTCTCCAAGTTGCACGTTTTTCACCCTTCCCCCGCCCCCCGCCGAGGGACCCCGACGAATGAGGGTTTCCGAGATGGTTGCGGTCGCTCTTGCCGAGTTGGTTCTCGATGATGACGGCCTCACCCACGGGGTCCTCGGCGAGAGGTCGAAGCTGGAACCTCCAGCGTCCTGCTCGCGATCGATGCAAGTCAGGACCAGGTCAAGGAGTTCGCCGAGCACGTCGATGTTGCTCTCAAGCCAACTTGTGAAGTCCAGGGCTTCATGCTTCCAGACCTCGCGGAGAGGGACGCGCTCGAGTTTACCGATGCCTGATTCTGCCATGAAGAACTCCTCTCAAATCCGCACTGGCGTGATCCCAAGGGTTGCCGCCTGATCTTGAATGCGTTTGAGGTGGTCTGCGGCACTCTTCGGAGGCAGTAGTGAAAAATGACTCGGCGCCTCCTTTGCCGGATCGCCCTCTCCCCATACGTGGCTTATGTAGACGCCCCATCTCACTGCTGGGCGCACCTTGCCGCCGCCGATTTCGGCAAGGCGACAGCCGAGAACGACCCGCTCGCGATACGGCTCTGGCCAGAAGTAGTAGTGCACCTCAGCACCGTAAAGCCTTCCCGCCAACTGCGAGCGCACCCAGGCGGCCTTTGCCTCTGGGCTGGCGGGTGCGTTTCTGTGGATCTGGATCACTGGCGGCTTCGTTCCGGCAGGGCGTTGACACGCACGGCGAATGCACTCAAGCGTGAATTCCTCGCAGGTCTCGTAAGGCATTGAGATCACGAGCAGATCCGAGTGCCTGAGTACCAATCGCAGCGGAATTGCTGCCTCCGAGACATTCGTCGCGGCTGGCCGCTCTGTGTGCAGCAGGTTCCAGAAATCGGAGGCGATCACACATGAGAGGGCAGCTCTGGGCGCGTCCTCCGGGACACTTCCGACCTGCTGTGCCACCACGCGGTCGAGAGGCTCACGACGGTGGCCGAATGCGGCTTCCTGACCCCAGCCCGGTTCTTCCTCTCCCGGCCAGTCTGCTCCTGGCGGGCGTTGCACAAGGTGCTTCGTGATCTGGGTGAACAGCGCCTGGGCATCGCGTCGCATCTCACCATCAGGGATCGAGTCGATCAGGTTGCGGGTGGTGCTTTCCCAGGCGCAATCGCTGCCAGCCCAGTACAGCCCGGATACAACGATGGGCGGAACAGCCGGGACTCGAAATATCGCCATGACAAGTGCATGGATGTACTCGCGCCACCGGGGATCATTCGGTGCAGCGTTTGGATCAAACACCTGAGGCGTGAACGCGAACTCCTTGAGCATCAGGAGAACCTCTCCTTGAAATCCTGCTCAAAGAAGTCGTCCGGCCAGGGATCGACGAGATCACCGTTGACGTCGACATCAATGGT
>JADLBU010000127.1 GCA_020847535.1 Phycisphaerales bacterium | reverse complement strand
TCTTCACGATCGCCGCGTAGGGCTCCCGCGTGGCGCATTCGGCCAGCACCTCGGGGGGCAGGTCCTTGCCGATCTTCACGATCGCCGCGTAGGGCTCCCGCGTGGCGCATTCGGCCAGCACCTCGGGGGGCAGGTCCTTGCCGACGTACTCGATCGCCGCGGAGGGCGCCCGCGTGGCGCATTCGGCCAGCACCTCGGGGGGCAGGTCCTTGCCGAGGGAGCGAATCGCCCGTGCGGGATCCTGGCGCACGCTGACATCGACGCTGGCGTCGAGCTTGATCTGGGCTATGACTTTCAGCTTGAGGGCGGCAATCACGGTGAGAATCGGAGCGAGCTTCAACATGAGATCTCCTGGGCATCTGCCCGGTTGGTGAACGTGGTTGGTTGGTCAGGCGGTCTCGGCCTTACGCATCGCGTCACGGTGCTTGGCGCGGAAGGCCTTGACCGCCTTGGCGATCTCGGCCGCCTGCTTCTCGCCGACGTTGAGCTTGTCGCGGAGGTCGGCGCGGCCAGGCGAATCCAGCAGCGTGGCCAGGTGACCGATGGTCGGACATTCGGCCTGGATGCACTTGCCCTTGAGGTCCTCGCGCATGTCCAGCTCGTTGACCGAGGCCTGGAGATGCTCGTCGACGCCGGCGAATTGCAGAGGTGCTGGCGGCGGATCGGCAGGCTTACCGGCGTTCGGTCCGCCGACGGGAAGCTGTTGTTGGTCGGGATCCTCAGGCTCCGCGGCCGGCTGGCGAGCAAACGACTTGACGACCTGGTCGATCGATTGCCGGCCAGTGAGGTTGTCCAGGTCCTCGTTGTCGAACAGATCGCCCTGGTGCGCGTTCGCGATGACCTCGTCGATCTTCTCGCTGAGGCTCTTCTGCCGGCCGCGGCAGTGATCGATCTCGAACAGGATCTGGACCAGGTCGAGGGCCAGCTCTTTGTGCTCTGGCGTTGATCCCCACCCGATCTTGGCGAACGCCTGCTGGGCAGCCTTGCGTTTCTTCTTCAGCGACTCCTCGCGTGCGATCTCCGTGACGCGGGCTTCGCTGAGTCGATCGAGGCGAGTGCAGACGTGGACCGGATATGCCTTTTCCTTGGCCATCATGAACCTCCAAAGGCGTGGCGATCCGCGCCCACCTGGGGCGTGGTCGACGAGCCGAGTTGTGCTTGCGCGGTGCGGAGCCTGGCGTTGATCGCGGCCTGGGCCTCGAGGAGCTTGAGCGTCGCCGCCTCGGTGGTCGCCCAGTGCTGCTCGAGCTGGAGCGGGACCTCGCGCGGGATGCCGCGGGACTTCTCGCTCTGGCCCAGGCCGCCGATGACGATGCCGACCGGGTTGCAGCTCCGCTTGCGGGTCTTCTCCCGCTCGATCGTCGCGTCGGCCTCCTCGATCAGGAACTGGACGCGGGCCGGTGTGGCGTGCTCGCCGGCGACGATCTCGGAGGCCTTGCTCACCGGGCAGGTGGTCAGGCCCGCGGCGGCCCAGCGTGCGATCGCCGGCTGGAGCAGCCCCAGGGCCTTCTTCCGCCGCCAGGCCTTGGTCTCGACCTCCAGCAGCGCCCGTGCTCCCTCGCCCAAAACGGCGCAGACATCTCCCTCCGGAGCGCTCTGAATTGCGCGCTCTGGTTTGGGCGTTGGAGCGAGAGCGCTAGAGACCTGGTTAAAGACAGGGCGCAAGGAGTGCGCAGCGGATAGCAAACCGATGGCATTTGCCATGCCTTTGCCATCGCTTTGCCATCGGGAGCTCGCTCCGGCCTGGCCGGCGGCCCGGCGCTTGGCGGAGATCTCCGCGGCCTTGGCCGTCTTGGCGTCGACGTCGGCGGCGGTGGCGAGGTAGACACTCCGGACGGCCTGGAGGACCAGGTGTTCGGCAGCCGCGCCGGCGGCATCGTGGGGCGATTCCGGCGCGGTGTGGGGTGCGGACCCAAGTGCCCGGAGCACGGCGGCCTTTGCCGTCGTCCACTCCGCGGGTGTGGTCCTGCAGACCGCCTGCAGGAACGAGTCCTCGGCGAGCAGCACGCCAGGCATCTCGGATGCCCAGGCGGTCTCGGCGAGGCGGAGGCACGCGCCCAGCTCCAGCGTCGTGAGCGCCGCCAGGAAGGCGGGAGCGATGATGACGTGGAGAGCTGGCATGGGCGGGCGTGCGGGAACGGAGATCGGGGCGCGTGCGTTCATCGGGGCGGCGAGAGAAAGGAGGCGCGTCCGTGCGCCAGCCTGTGGGGGACAGGCCGCCGGGGTGACAAGTTCCCCGGCGGCTGGAGGAGTTGGCCGGCGCTTGCGGCACCGGCCGGGGACAAACGCGTCGGACACCGGTTGGCGTCCGACGCACGGAGAATCAAGAGACGACGGCGCGACGGGCTACGAGTACTTCATGGCGATCACCTCCTTTCCGGAGTTCCGAAAACCCGCCCCGCCTGGTGAGGCGGGCGCGGGTGTACGAGAGGCAAAGCGGGCCGGCGGTGGTGGGTGGGTGGAAAGTCCGCCGGCCCACGGGAGGTGGACCTAGTACGGGATCTCCTCGAGCGGGATGGTGATGGGCGGCTCGCCGGGCTCGGGCGCCGGCGGGGCCCATTGGTGCTTGAACTTCTCGCGGGCGGGCTTGCGGGCGACGATGGGCAGGCCCTGCAGGAAGACCTGGGTTGCGGGGCGAATCGCGTTCGGGCAGTCGAACGGCATCATGCCGTTGATCAGCGAGCCGTGACCGCGGCTGATCAGGAAGAGGCGCAGGTCCTCCCACTTGCGGCCGCGCTCCTCGAGCAGGCAGCTCAGCTCCGCCGCCGACTCGATGCCCAGCGGCGTCATGTCCGGCGGGAGCGTGTCGACGGCCTTGTCGGCGCCGGCAGATCCCGGACGCCCGCAGCGTGCCGTCGAGCCGTCGCGTGCCAGGCCCGTGATGTCCTGGTCGAGAACCTTTGACGGCGCGTGCCGCGGGATCTCCTCGGCGAAGTTCACGACCCATACCTGCTTCTGTGCGCCGTCATCGGTCGGCACCCAGATCTTGCACGGCAGGATGCCGACCACGCGGCCGATCCAGAGTGTCGAGTTGTCGGTGCCCAGGACCTCGGCGAGCTGCTGGCCGTTGACGGGATTGAGCTTGAACGGCTTGAGGAACTCCCGCGTCTTGACCAGGTACGAGTACTCGACCTCGTCGCCGATCCGGGAGCCGACCGGCCGCTCGATGATGCGGTGGATGGTGACCGGCGTGACGCCGGCGTTGAAGGCGTACAGGTCCTCGGGGTCGAGGGTCGGCCGGGAGAACATCTGGTAGAGCCTCACGCCCTCCCTCCTGGCCAGTTGCTGGTGAAGTCGCCGCCGGGCCCGAGTCGGACAACTGGGGTCTGGTCGTAGTTGCCGGCGTTGGGATCGAGCTGCCGCGCGTCCGTGTTCGCGGGTGTCCCGCCGGCGGGACTGCACGCACCGCCGGCGGGACTTGGAGAGAGAGACGCTTGGGGGCTCGGTCTGGCCGCGATCTCCAGGTTGATCGCCAGCGTCGACGCGCGGGCCGAGATCTGCTGGGCGTAGGACGCCAGCTGGCGGAGCAGCATGGAGTCCCCGCCGTCAAACGGCGGATCGACGCCGTTGAGCACGCCGTTCACCGCGGCCTCGGCGGTGCGCTGGGCGTGCTGGATGTCGGCGGCGAGCGCCGCCAGCGCGGGAGAAAGCGAGTGAACCGAGGCGGGGAGGCGGCTCATGCGTAGGCCTCCCCGTCGAACGCCATCAGCGTCTTGTGCCAACCGTCCGACTGGTCGTGCGGGCAACCCCAATCCGACAGGGCGTCATACCCGTCGTTCCCCAGGACAATGTAAAGGGACCGCTTCTGATTCTTCCGGTTGAGGAAGGTGACCCAGCAGTCATCGAGGTTGAAGATCCACTCCATCGCCTCTTTGGCGTTGGCGACCGCGTGGTCCTCGTCTTCGTGAACGATGTGTGGCGTGAATCCGGCCTGCTCGAGGATCGCCAGCAGGTTCCAGACCACGCGTCGTTCGAGCCGGCCACGGGGGATGATGTGAGTGCCGAGCTGGCGATCAATGTCCAGTTCTGGCGGCTGCAGGATGGTGGTGTTCACTTCCCACCTCCTGCACCGACCGTCTCAGGCTCGCCGAGCTGGGCCTCCGAGAGGGTGACCTCGGCGTTGGCGCAGTCCTCGAACAGCTCCGCGGCGTCGGCTGCCTCCCTGGCCTGTCGCTCCATCGTCTCCGCCAGCTCCTGGTACGTGATGAGCCGGCTCGACGGGATTCCCTGGCCCGACAGCTCGCGATCGATGGTCGCCCGGATGTCCCGTGCGTTGTCCCGGAACCGCTCGGCCGCGACCCGGAGGCCGTGGGTGATGACCCCGCGCTGGCCATGGGAAAGCCGAACCGTGCCGTCGGCTCGCTTCACCGAGCGGAGGAGGTTCAGCAGGCCGCGGCGGTCGGCGCCGGGCTCGGGGTTACGGGCGTTCGTGGTGGTGGCGCTACGCTGACCGGGGCTGTGCATGGGCGGCTCCTGTTCGGAGCAGCCGTGCTAAGGCGTCAAGTAGCCCGGCGACAGCATGTTGAACCGCGTTTGAGTCCCCGTTTTCGAGTCCGCCCCTCGGCATTTTCGGATACATACCAGTGACTCGAAACGCAAATCCACTTGCGGCGTGACGTCACCATGCTCTCACTGCGGCGGGTGCGTCCGTAACTACAGCACATCCGCAAACGCCCGCTTGCTCTTGACGAAGAAGGCGTACCCCACAACCGCGATCCCCAGCGAGACCGCCAGCGCTTCTCCGAACCACATCCAGTCCGGCTGGCGATGCTCGAACAAAACCGCCCGCACCCCCAGCACTACATGCGCCAGCGGGTTGTACATAAGAACCGTTCGCCACGGTTCCGGGATCAGCTCGATCCGGTAAAAGATCGGCGTCATATGGAACAGCACGATCACCACCAGTTCGATCATGCTCGCCAGATCCCGCAAAAACGTCCCCAGCGATGACAACAGCCACGACACCCCCAGCCCTGCCAGGCACACCGGCACCAGCAGCACCGGCAGCAGGAGCGCATGCCACGTCGGCAGCTCCTGCATCAGCACGATGTACGCCACCGCCCACACAGCAAGCCCCACCAAGAAATTGAAGAGCGCAGTGAACAGTTCACTCAGCGCCAGCGACTCCAGCGGGAACACCATCTTGGTCACCAGGTGCTTGTGACCCACGATCAGCGTCGGTGCCCGGGTCGCCATCTCCCGGAAGATCCCGAACGTCAAGAGCCCCGTGAAGACCGCCAGCGCGTAGACCCCCAGCGGCTCCTCGGAGCCCGGCGCCAGCCGCGTCTTGAAGACCAGGCCGAAGACGAACGTATACACCGCGAGCATCACCAGCGGGTAGACGATGATCCACAGGATCCCCAGCCGGTGGGTGCGGTACTTGGCCTCGATCTCCCGCTTGGAGATCGCCAGCGCCACCCCGCGATGCGCCCAGAGGGTCCGCACGAGGCGTGACGGGCTCAGGTGTGGAAGAAACTTCTCGGGCCTCGAGTCGAACGTGACCGCGTGCTGCATCATCGCGCTATATGCCTGTGAAAATGATGTTCATATCCGCTGAGCCTCACTGTAGCGCGGGCCGTGGCATCCCCGTCTACAGTGCTTACGGGCCGCCTGAGACCAAATTTGGGCGAGTGTGGATGGCACGGAGGGATTGGATAGAGGGCATGATGCCGCAACGGTCTCTTGAGTTCGCACAACGCGAAGGTCGACGCTACTGGTGGCACGGGGGGCAGGATGGCCCGGGCTTCGTGCCGCCGGTGTACTCGTTCCTCACCGAAGACGAGTGGGGGATCGTCAACGACTGGTTCGACGAGACCGATCGCTGTGACCTCATCGGCGAGTGCCAGGTTCCCCTCATCTCCCTGCTTCAGGGCCTGGTGATGGGCAATATGGTCGGCGGCATCGTGCAGGCCGGTCACTACGCCGGCTATTCCACGCTGATGCTCGGGTTCATGCTCCGCCGCATGGGCAGGCGTCACGGGCTGTTCACCATCGACATCGATGCATCCCTCTGCGACTACACGCGCAAGTGGGTCGAGCGGGCGGCCCTGAGCGACTACGTGCTCGTCAAGTGCGCCGACTCGAGCGATCCGGCGCTCCCCGACCAGGCCCGTGAGTACTTCGGAGGTCCGGTGCGGATCGTGTTCATCGATTCATCCCACACCTACGAGCACACGGTGCGCGAGCTGGCGCTGTGGTGCCCGGTGATCACACCCAGCGGATTTCTGGTATGCCATGACTCGGCCCCTTTTGCCGAGATCTTCGACCGCACCGGGAAGGGTGGGGTGCGGCGAGCCGTAACCGAGTGGCGGCAAGCCAACCCGGCCTACGAGGCGATCAACATCCGCGGGTCGGCGAGCCACAATCACCGCGAGGGGGTCTACCAGGATGGATGCGGTGTGTTTATCGCCCAGAAGCCCGTGCCGGCAGCAAACGCATCCTGATACCCGTCCGGGAGCCGTCCGGCGTACGATTCGGGGAGCATGAGCACGCTGTTGGCGCCCACACAGAGCCCGCCCGAGGCCTCATTGGATTCCGGTACACGTACCGCAGCGCCAGCACCCCGCAATGTGGATGAGCGTGGTGGGGCGGTGGCCACCGGCGATCCACCAGCCACCGCAATCAGCGCCAGCCGGCTCGGCAAGTGCTACCACGTCTACGAGAAGCCCGCCGATCGACTCAAACAGGCCCTCCTGCGCTGGCGACGGCAGTACTACAAAGACTTCTGGGCCCTCCGGGATGTGTCCTTTTCAGTCCCCGCGGGCCAGTCCATCGGCATTATCGGCCGAAACGGCTCGGGCAAGAGCACCATCCTCCAGATCATCGCCGGAGTGCTTGCCCCGACCACCGGCAGCGTCACGATCGCCGGCCGCGTCAACGCCCTGCTCGAACTCGGCGCCGGCTTCAATCCCGAGTTCACCGGACGCGAGAACGTCGCCATGTCCGGGGCGATCCAGGGGTACACCAGCGCCCAGATGGAGACCCTCATCCCCCGGATCGCCGCCTTCGCCGACATCGGGGACTTCTTCGACCAGCCGATGAAGACCTACTCCAGCGGCATGTACGTACGGGTCGCCTTCGCCGCCGCCGTGATGATGAAGCCCGATGTCTTGGTCGTCGATGAAGCGCTCGCCGTCGGGGACATCTTCTTTCAGCAGAAGTGCATGCGCCACATGCGAGATGAACTCGCCGGCGTCACCAAGCTGATCGTCACCCACGACATGGGCTCGATCGCTTCGCTGTGCGACCGCTGCCTCGTCATGCACAAGGGCAGGCTCGTCTTCGACGGATCGCCCGCCGAGGCGATCGAGTTCTATACCAAGATGGTGCATACCGAGGAGTTCCAGAAGGCCCTCCCGATCGGCAAGCGAGTCTCCCCCTCCGCCCCCGTATCGTCATCGGATGGCCCTCGCGGCTTTCTCGATAGCCGGGTCGCCGCCGATGCGTGGATCGATGTCGATCAGGAATCCCGCGGGGGCGCCGGCGAGGTCACCATCGAGCGGGTCGCCGTCACGGATCGCCGCGGGGCTCGCCTTGCAACCGCGCGTCCGGGGGATCGCTTCATCGCCTGGTTCCTCGTCCGCAGCGACACCCCAAAGAAGGATCTGATCTTCGGTGCTTCTCTCATCGACCGCACCGGCACCAGCATCTGCGGAGATAACTCGCTGAGCCGCCCCGGCCACCCGGTCGAATTCTCCTCCGCGGGCAGATATCTGGTGCGCATGGAGTACGAGTGGCCCAGGCTCCAGCCGGCGACCTATACCGTGACGTTCGGCTGCGGAGAGGGGAACGATCCGCTCTGTCACGTGATCCAGTGCTGGGCCCACAACGTCGCTGCGATCGCCGGGATCAGCCCCGACCTGCCGATCCACGGAGTTTTCACGAACCCGCTGCGAGAATTCGATGTTGTCGCGATCGATGACGGAACTTTGCCCACCGGCAACGGTGGGGGAGTTGGCACGTCGTGACCGCATCCCGTGCTCCCAAATCCGCTCCCAAGACCGCAGGCAAGAAACCCGCCAGCGCACCTCGACCGGCGTGGAGGATCCACACCCCGCGCTTCGAAGCCGATGCGGTCTGCCCGCTCATGCCCGTCTGGCCCTGGGGCGGACACCGCGGCTGGTCCTACGACCTTATCCGTTTCATGAAGCCCGCGGTGATCGCCGAGCTCGGCGTGCACTGGGGCACATCCTTGTTCGCATTCGCCCAGGCCGTGAAGGATGCCAGGCTCAAGTCCAAACTCATCGGCGTGGACACCTGGCGCGGAGACAACCACACCGGCCCCTACGGCAACGATGTCCTCGACACCGTCCGCACGATCGCCAAGGAGCACTTCCCGAAGCAGTCGTTCGACCTCAAGCCCATGACCTTCGACGAGGCGCTCCCGTTCGTCTCCGATGAATCGATCAACCTGCTCCATATCGACGGATTCCATACGTACGAGGCCGTCGCCCACGACTTCGAGACTTGGCTCCCAAAGCTCGCCCCCGACGGCGTCATCCTGCTGCACGATGTCGCCGTGGAAACCGGCTACGGCTCCGCGAGGTTCTGGCTCGACCTTCTCAAACGCTTCCCCGGCTTTGCCTTCCAGCATTCATGGGGCCTGGGTGTCGTATTCCCCAAGGGTCGTCGCTGGCTTGATGCCCTCGAGAAAGCAAACCTCCCCGACAAGGTCAAGCTCTACACCTACCGCGCCAGGCTCGAACGCGCCGGCATCGAGCTCAAGGACACCGGGGATATGGCCGTCAGCAGGCTGGCCGCCATGGACACGATGGGCAAGCTCATCAAGGACCGGGACACCGAGATCGCGCTCCTCAAGAGCATCGTCTCGGACCGCGATAACGAGATCTCCAATCTCATCACCCAGTCCGGCGCACTCTTGACCGACCTTGACGACGCCCGTGCAGTCTCAGACCAGAACTCCGCCCGCTGCGGGCACCTCCAGATCCGCATCACGGAGCTCGAACAGGTCCTGCATCACGCCTCCGAGATCGCCGCCCGCGTGCCCGGGCTCGAAGCGGAGGTTGTCGCCCAGGCCAAGCGGGCACAGGGCGCTGAAGCCGAACTGGCCGACCATCGCCGACAGATCGAAGCCCTCTACGCCAGGCTGCGCGACCTCGAGTCCGTCCACGCCGCCGTGCTTGCTCAGCTCGACCAGGCCCAGGCTCAGATCGCAGAACTCACCGCCCGCCGCACGCAACTCGAGGCCGATGTCGCCAGGCTTAGCGATGACCGCGCCATGCACCTGTCGCGGATCTCGGATGTCGAGAACCGCCACGATGTGCTCGCCGCCGATATCCAGGCCCTGGTCGCCCGCCTCCACCAGGACCACGAGCAAGCCGAGGATCTCCGCCGTCAGATGCGCGAAAAGGATCTCACGATGCAGCAGCTGAAGGAAACCATCGATCGCGTCAGCGCCGATCTCGAGATGCTCGCTCTCCGCATCGAGCAGCTCGAACGCATCGAGATCGAACGCGAACGCAAGCAAGATATGGATTCTCAGCCACACTCCGGCCGCCTCCCGCGACCGGAGATCGCCAAGGCCCGGCGAGTGCGCCGATAGAGAGTGTCCCACGCACCCACCGGAGCACGCGAACTTGGATGTCCCCACCTTCTCCCCGCAAGAGGCCCAGCGCCGCACCGATCAGTTCCACGAGGTCTTCTACTACCGCCGCCTCTGGGACACCGTCCGCTGGATGGGCGTCCAGGCTTACAAGTGCCCCTTTGATCTCTGGATCTACCAGGAGATCCTCCACGCCCACCGCCCCGATGTCGTGATCGAGACGGGCACCGCCGCCGGTGGAACCGCCCTCTTCCTCGCGCACATCATGGATGTGATCGGCAAGGGCCGCGTGCTTTCCATCGACATCGAATCCAACCCGCAGCGCCCCTCCCACCCACGCATCACCTACCTCCACGGCTCATCGATTGATCAGGCTGTCTTTGCCTCCGTGCGTTCCGGCATCACCACCGGCGAGCGGGCACTGGTCATCCTCGATTCCCTGCATAACAAAGACCACGTGCTCGCCGAACTGCGCCTCTGGTCACCGCTCATCCCAAGCAATGGTCTATTGATCGTTGAGGATTCCAATATCAATGGTCACCCCGTACATACCGACTACTCCCCGGACCAGGGCCCGGGCGCCTACGAAGCGGTCGAGGAGTTCCTGCTGGAAAACGACCACTTCCAGCGGGATTCCTCCTTCGAGCGGCTCCTGATGACCTTCAATCCCGGCGGATACCTGCGACGTAAGTGACAGGCCTTCCAGAGGGATGCGGACGATTTCCGCACGACGACCCCATCCTCCTCGCGTACACTGTCAGCCCTTCCCTCAGCGATCCGGAACGGCCCCCCACGGGCCTTGGAAGTGCGGAAGGGTCTGGGGGATACGAGCAGGGCATGACAGATCCATACCGCACGCCACCGCTCGCGGCGCACACCATGCCGCCAACTGTACCGATCCTCGGCCAGAAGGCTGTGCAATGGCCTCCGGATCGAACCTCCCGCCCCGCCAAGATCGCCTGGCTCATGCCGCCCCTCATCGAAGGCTCCGGAGGACACCGCACCATCCTCCAGAACGCCCAGGCCCTCATCGATCGCGGCCACGAGTGCCACCTCTTTGTCGAGCACCCCGAATCTCACGGCCCCGAATCCGACCATCCCGATCTGGTCAGCATCCGGGAGCAGCTCGACAAGTACTTCGGCTACGACGATCCCAACATCCGGCTTGGTTTCCAGATTCCTCCCGGCTTCGATCTGATCTTCGCGACCGCCTGGTATACCGCTGCCTTTGCTTACTGGGCCCCCGTCCCACGCAAGGCCTACTTCGTCCAGGACTACGAGGCCATGTTCATGCCCATGGGGGATGGCTACCTCATGGCGGAGAATTCGTATCGCCTGGGTCTGACGCCAGTCACCATCGGCCGCTGGTTGACGCACAAGCTCGCCGCCGACTTCGGCTCCTTCGGCTCGTACTTTGATTTCTGTGCCGATCACGAGGTCTATCGCCCGCTTCCCGCCGCCCGCCGCGAGAAGGCCGTCGTCATGATTTGTCAGCCCGAGAAACCCAGGCGCTGCCCGCGCCTGGGGATCGAGGCTCTCGGCATCGTCAAGCACCACATGCCCGATGTGAAGATCCTCCTCTACGGCTCCAAGGATCGCCCGCAGGTCTGGTACGACCACGAGTGGCACGGGCTGCTCGATGTTCGCGGCTGCAACGAGCTTTACAACCGCGCCGGCGTCGGCCTCTGCATCAGTTCCTCAAACCCCTCCCGCATCCCGTTCGAAATGATGTCCGCCGGCCTCCCCGTCGTTGACATCCATCGCGAGAACAACCTCTACGACCAGCCCGATTCGGCCGTCCTGCTCGCCGGTCCGCGCCAGGAGGACATCGCCGCCGCGATCATCGAGGTGCTCTCCGATGATGCCCGGCGGGAGCACATGGCGATCAACGGCCTCAAGTTCATGGCCCACCGCTCCCTCGAGTTCGGCTACATGCAGTTCATCCAGGCGACCGAACGGATCCTCGCCGGGCGCGAGATCGATTTCGTTGCCATTTCCCGCGGCGTCGCCCCCCTCTATCACCGCTCTGCCATCTCCGCCGCCTCCATCCCTGCCCAACCCTGTTCGATCGTCGAGGAAGGGCAGAGGGCTGCCGCGCTGGCCGCTCTCGAGGCTCAGCAGGTGCTGATCGCCACCCGGGATCTCGATGCGATCCTGCACTCAAGATCCTGGCGGCTGCTTCAGTCGCTCAAAAACCTCCCGCCGTACGCCCTGGTCGCCCGCCTCCGCTGGGGGCCTCAATGGGATCTCCCCGACCCCGCCGAGGATCCGCGCCAACGGCTCCACCGGGTGCGCAATTCCCGGACCTACCGCTTCATCCAGGCTTCCAAGCGCAACCCCGTGTACAAGTGGTACACGACGTGGAAATACCGCGATACCATGCAGCAGCCGTGAGTTCCGCTCTCTGCGCCGGCCGCTCCTTCCTCCATGTCCCACGCCACGATCCCCACTCCAATCGCCCCCAGCCCATCCGGCGGCTCCCGCGCCGACTACGCCTTGCTCACGATCGATGTGTGGGACACCATCCTGCGCCGCCGCTGCCACCCCGATGAGGTCAAGCTCTTCACCGCGCGGGCATTGCTGCTGACTTGGCACGACAGGCTCCGTCCCGAACTCCGCACACCGATCGCTCTCCTGCACCTCCGCCAGCTCTGCGAGCAAGAGATCGGCCTGGAGGCCAAGGGCGTCGGCATGGATGATGAATACCGCCTCCCGGCGGTTCTGGAGCGCTGGGCCGCCCGCGCTCTCATGGATTCGGAGGCGCACCACGCAACCGCCTTCGCCGCCCGGGCCCAACACACCGAGGTCGAGCAGGAGAAACGCGTCGCGTTCGCCGACCAGGGCATCCAGGCTCTGCTGGCCACCGCCAACGGCGTCCGCCGCGTCGGGCTGTCGGACTTCTACCTCTCCTCCGCCCAGATCGCCTCCCTCATCGAACTCAAGGCCCCGCACATTCACCTCGATGAGATCGTCGTCTCATGCGATGTCGGCCTCAACAAGCGCTCAGGCCGTCTGTACAACTACATCCAGAACCACGCCCGCGTCACCCCCGGCCAGCACGCCCATATTGGTGACCACCCCGATGTCGATGTCGGCACGCCGCACAGGATGGGCGTGCAGGCGATCCACTACGCTCCGCCCGATCAGGAGGCCCGCCGCGCTGTCCATCGAGAGCGCTGGGATCGCCGCAACCGATCCACCGGGCTCCTGGTCCACGCGATGCGCCGCGACATCGCCGATGCCGTCCGCGCTCCCGATCGCCTGACAACCGACCAGGCCGAGATGTACTACTTCGGCGCCCGCTGCGCCCCGCTCTACGTCGGATTGGTCCTGCGCGCCATCGAAGAAGCTCTCCGCCGCGGCATCCAGCGCGTTCACTACTTCACACGCGAGGGTGTCTTCTTTCAGCGCATCCACGATGCGCTCCTCGCCGCCGCACCCGCCGGCGAACTGCTCGGCACGCCGCTCCCCGGCTCCGAACTGCTCGAAGTCAGCCGCCTTGCCACCTTCTGCGCTTCACTCCGCGAGGTCACCCCCCGCGAGTTCATGCGGATCTGGAACCTCTACTCCACCCAGTCGATCGCCGGACTGCTTGCAACCCTCGACATTCCCGAGATCAGCGTCCGTCCGCTCCTGGAGATCCATGGCCTCCAGGCCGATGAGCCCATCCAATATCCCTGGCTCGATCCTCGCATCCAGGCCCTGCTCGCCGATCGTCGCTTCATCGGCACCGTCAACCGAGCCCGGGACCATCGCCGCCGCATCCTCCGCGAATACCTCGCCCTGCGCGGGTTCCACGACGATGGCGCACCCAAGGTCATCGTCGATATTGGCTGGCGCGGCACCATCCAGGACAACCTCGCACACATCTATCCCTCATCGTCCATCACCGGCGTGTACCTGGGCATGCATCGCGTCCTCAACGAGCAGCCCGTCAACGCCATCAAGATCCCATTCGCCTGCGATGTCGCGATTGATGAGGCAGTCGCCGGCCAGCTTCTTGAGCACGTCCAGCCCTACGAGGCCCTCTCCAACAGCCCCGACGGCAGCGTCCGCGGATATACCCGAGCCCCCGGCACTCAAGGAATCCACGTCGAGCGCCTCCTCGACCCCGATGAATCCGCGATGTGGGAGACCACCTCCCGTCACTTCCAGAACGGCGTGCTTGCCGCGGTCCCCGTGATCGCCCGGTGGATCCAGGACTACGCCTTTTGCGCCGATGACCTGCGACCGATGGCGATCGAGGCCCTCAAGGACATCATCGCCGCCCCGCCGGTCCCCGTCTGCAACGCCTTCTTCCGGCTCCGTCACAACGAGACTTTCGGCCTCGGCGGGTTCGTGGACATGCACCAGGCCGACGCCACGGGCCTCGCCCGCCGCGCCCGCGCCGATCCCGCCGCCGGCCACGAGCTCTACGCGATCTGCAATCAGAGCCGCTGGCCCTGCGCTTTCCTCCGCAGCCACGGCCTCGAGCAGGAGCGACTCGACTGGGCCCGCTGGAAGTTCGCGCACGCGCCGCTGGTGGATGTCAGTACCGCCGATCCCAATCACGCCACATGGGCCATCTCGCAGATCCAGTCCACGCGCTCGTATCGCCTGCTGCATGGCATCACGCATTCATGGCCCATGCGCCTACTCAACCGTCTGCGATTCGGACGCGGCTGGGATGTCCCGATCCCCGATCCGGTCGCCCGGCTGGCTGCGCTTCGCCGCAGCCGCGCCTACCGCATTCTCCACGCGATCCGTCACTCAAGCTGGTCGCGAGCCCGCGCCATCCGCCGCTACGGCATGGATGCCCTCGATCGGTGGTAACCCCGCGAATACTGATCACCCCGAAAGAACCGCCATCGCGCCCGCCGAGCGTCATGGACACCGGCCCCCACATTCGATATACAAGGCAATTCCCCCATGACACGACTCCACGAATTCCAGGGCAAGGCAGTGCTGCGGAACGCCGCAATACCCGTGCCCGCCGGTGATGTCGCTCGCTCCCCTCAGGAAGCCGCCGCGATCGCCGCCCGGCTCGCTCGCCCGACCGTCATCAAGGCTCAGGCCTTCACCACCAGCCGCGCTGCCCAGGGCGGGATTGCGTTCGCCGACACGCCCCAGCAGGCCGCCGACCACGCCCAGCGCATGCTCAGCCTCCGCTTCGGCGAGTTCCCCGTCACCGAAGTCCTCGTTGAAGAAAAGCTCGCGCTCACCGGCGAACTCTTCTTCTCCCTCGCGATCGATGAACGCGCTCGGGCTCCGGTCATGATCCTCTCCTCGGCCGGCGGCAGCGGAGTCGAAGAGCGTGCCTCATCCGCTCTGCGCATCCCCTGCGATGTCGTCGATGGTCCCGACAACAACCAGCTCGCCCTGGCGATCCAATCCCTCAAGCTCACACCGGCGCTCGCCGCTCAGCTCTCCGCCTTCGCCCACACCGCCTTCAAGCTCGCCAAGTCCATCGATGCACGATCCCTCGAGATCAACCCGCTGGCGATCACCGCCGATGCTCGCCTGCTCCCCGCAGACTGCCGCATCACCGTCGATGACTACGCCGTCGCCCGACATCCCGAGCTTGGCATCGAAATCGCCCGGGAGCTCGACCACCCTCCCACCGACCTCGAACGGCTCGCCTACCGAATCGAACAGCAGGATCATCGCGGCACCTTCTTCTTCGCCCAGATGAACACCGCCGCGTCACCCGGAAGCAAGGGCCTCATCGGCTTCCACGGCGCCGGCGGCGGCGGATCGATGATGGCGATGGATGCCGTAACCGCCGAGGGCTTCACGATCGCCAACTTCTGCGACACCAGCGGCAACCCCTCCCCCGCCAAGGTCTATCGAGCAGCCCGCATCATCCTCAGCCAGCCCGGCCTCATCGGATACTTCGGCTCAGGCTCCGGCGTCGCCAGCCAGGAGCAGTTCTGGTCCGCCTACGGGCTCGCCAAGGCGTTCTGGGAGCTTGAACTCTCGATCCCCGCTGTCATCCGCCTCGGCGGCAACACCGAAGATCGCGCCGTCGAGATCCTCCAATCCGCGTGCCGCGATCTCCCAGCCACCGTCGAGGCCTACAAGAAATCCGACCCTCCCGCCAAGATCGCGAGCCGCTTCGCAACCCTCGTCGCAGAACACATCAGCGCCCATCGGAGCCGCCCCCTTCAGGGGGCGATCAATGCACCGCCATCCTCCTGGATCCCCCGCCCCCCGCGCCGACCCGCATTCATCACCTCTGCAACCGTCTTCTCTCTCCCCCTCAAACACTGCACCCTCTACATCGACGCCCAGTCCTGGCAACAAAACGCCCCCGCGATCATCGCCCGCACCGGCGGCCTCCTCAAAGACGAAAGCGGCAAGCCCGCCCCCTCTCTTCCGTCCGACGAGTTCCAGACGAAAGACAGCGAACTGATCGCCGCCGAGATCGACTGCCGCCGAGATCGCATCGGCGGTCCCGATGGCGCCATCTTCGTTCAACTCGACCTCCCGGAGGGCCGCTGACCATGGCGATCCTTATCGACAACACCAAGCGAGTCCTGATCCAGGGCATCACCGGCCGCGAAGGCCAGGCCCGCGCTCGCCTCATGCTCGACTACGGCACACGCATCGTCGCGGGTGTCACGCCCGGAAAGGCCGGACAGACCGTACTGGGTGTCCCCGTCTTTGATTCCGTTCCCGACGCCGTCAAAGCCCTGGGCCCGATTGATATCTCGGTCCTCTTCATCCCCGCCCACCAGATCAAGCCCGCCGCCCTCGATGCCATCAACGCCGGCGTCAAGCTCTGCATCCTGGTCGCCGATCGCGTTCCAGCCTGGGATGCCATGGAGATCGCCAAATCCGCCCGCGCTGCCGGCGCAAGCTTCCTCGGCCCCAACACCCTCGGCGCTGCCAGCCCCGGCCAGGGTCTCATCGGCATGATCGGCGGCCGCGCTGAATCCGCCCGCGAGTGGTTCAAGGCCCCGCTCCCCGGCGGCACCGGTATCGGCGTTATCTCCCGCTCGGGCGGCATGGGCACCAGCACCGCCTACTACGTTGGCCAGGCAGGCGTTCGCATCAGCAGCATCGTCCATGTCGGCGGCGATGCGGTGCTCGGCCTGCGGATCCCCGACATCGCCGTCATGCTCGAGGCCGACCCCGCGACCGATGCCATCGTCGTCTTCGGCGAGATCGGCGGGTCCCAGGAGGAAGACCTTGCCGACCTCATCACCTCGCGCCGCATCACAAAGCCCGTGATCGCCTATATCGGCGGCAAGGCAGCCAAGGCCGGCACCCGCTTCAGCCACGCCGGGGCGATCATTGAAGGGGGCAAAGGCACGCACGCGGGAAAGGTCGCCGCCCTCCGCGCTGCCGGCGCGACCGTCGTTGATTCCTTCGGCGATCTCCCAGCCGCCGTCGCCGGCGCCCTCCGGGCCAAAAGCAGCAGGAGCCTCATGTCAGAAGCCGAGCGCAAAGCCACCTGGACGACGGCGATCACGCGCATCGAGCCTAACAAGGTCGCCGTTCGCGGCCGCGGCATCGCCGACCTCATGGGCACGATCTCCTTCGGCGCGGCCGTCCATCTCATCCTCACCGGCAAGCTCCCCGATGCCCGCATCGGCACGCTTATGGATGCCATCCTTGTCAGCAGCATCGACCACGGCGCAACACCCCCAAGCTGCCTGGCCGCACGGACGGTTGCCAGCACCGGTGCATCCCTCTCGCAATCGGTCGCCGCCGGCATCAGCTCCATCAACCGACACCACGGCGGGGCGATCGAAGACTGCGCCCGCTATCTCGGCTCTCTCATCGAGAAGGCGCGGGCGCTTTCAACGTCAGGAACCTCGCTCCCCGCCGCGATCGATCAACTCGCCGCCCAGGAAATCCTCCGCCTCAAATCCACCGGAGATCGCATCAGCGGCTTCGGCCATCGCATCCACACCAAGGATCCCCGCACCGCTCGCATGTTCGAGCTCGCCGCCCAGGCGGGTCTGCGCGATGACGCCGGCACGCACATCGGTGCAGCTCGCGCTGTCGAACGCGCGTTCGCCGCGATCGGCAAGCCACTCCCCATTAACGTCGATGGTGCCATCGGCGCCATCCTCGCCGACCTGGGCCTCGATCCGCGCACCTTCAACGGCATCTTCATGATCGCCCGCACGCCCGGCCTGGTCGCCCACGTCGTCGAAGAGCAGACCCGTGAGCGCCCCATGCGACGCATCGACCCTGTCAACCACGCCTACGACGGTCCGTCGGGCGCATGAACAGCGTCGCTACCGATGGCACTTCCGCCCCGCGCGAGCCGCGGCACAGCGCGAATCCGACTTCCAAGTGCGGCTCGACCACAGGCTGCATCGCAAGCGCCCCGCATCAGCCAAGCACATCCCCAAGCTTGTGCGCTGCCACAGCCGGGTTCCCGATTTTGATCCCCGCTCCGTGCTCCAGCAGGTAGTCGCGATTGCGGCTCTCCTGCCCGGGGATCGGATTCGCGATCGCCAAGGCAGTCCCTCGCGCCAGGATCTCGCTGGTCGTCAGCCCACCAGGCTTGGTCACCACCACGTCCGATGCCGCCATCAGCTCATCCATGTCTGTAGTGAATCCCAGGACCGTCACCTTGTGGAACGCCCCAGCCTTGATCTTCCCCAGCGTCGCCTTCAACTTCGCGTTCCGTCCGCACACCACGCACACATGCACCGGCCTCCCCAGCGTCAGTATCGCCCGATACAACTCCTCGATCGGTCCCACCCCGAACCCGCCCGCGAGCGGCAGGACCACCAGCCGATCCTGTGACAATCCGTGCTTCGTCCGCGCCTCCTCCGACGAAACAGCCTTCGCGAACCGCGGATGAATCGGGATCCCCGTGATCTGCACGATCTCACGCGGCATACCCCATCGCCCCAGCGTGATCGCCGCCTCCTCGGTTGCCACGAAATACCCCGCCGTCGGATCCTGCACCCACAGCCCATGCGCATCAAAGTCCGTCACCACCGTGAGATGCCTGCTGCTCACCGGCAACTGTCCCTTGCGCCTCATCCGCCCGATGATCTCCGGCGGCAGGAAATGGGTGTTGATGAACAGATCCCAAGGCCCCCCGTTCCCCTTCTCACCCTTCAGGATCGGATCCAGCTTCTTCAGGTTCGCCCGCTGCACCAGAACCCGAAGCCGATCCGTCCGCCTCGTCGTCGATGGCGCCTTGTCCGTCACGTCATAGAACCACCCCAGCAGATGCGGCGCCCGGTTCACCAGGTCCAGGTACATCGATGCGTACACCTTCCGGAACGCCGCCGTCGCGCACGTCAGCACATCCAGGTTCCGCACGATCGCCCCCGGCGCAACCTCCCGCAGCGCCAGCTCCACCGCCTCCGCCGCGCGCATATGCCCCCACCCACCGATGCCGACAGAATCAGGATGCGTGCCGGTCCGCTCATGCGTCGAATCCTTCCATGAACTCGGCACCAATGTAGTCGATGACCACGCGCGGCACCCGCCCCAGGCCGCCGCCCCCGACAACTGTGTACTAATTCCCATGCGATTCAGCCGAACACTCGCGATCGTCTTCGGCATCCTCACGCCTCTTGCCGAGACCATCCGCCGCTGGCACACCTGGAACCATGATCTCCCCGCCCTCATCGATGACTACATCGTCGGCATCCTGCTCCTCCTGGGTGCCTGGGCAGCCGGCCGCGATCCCATCCGCGGTCGCCAACTGCTCGCCGGCGCATGGGGCTTCGTCTGCGGGATCGGCTACGGAAGCGTCATCGGCCAGCTTCAGCATCTCCGCTCCGGTGTGCCGGATCCCGGCCCACTGCCGTCGATCGCCGTTCTCTGGATCAAGCTCATCGGCTGGTCCCTGGCGATCCTCGCCTTCCTCATCACCACACAACCCTGGCGGTGCTTCCGTTCACCAACGGTGACCCCAAGCCCTGCAAACTCCTGATCTCGCGCGGTATGCTGTCCCCATGCCTTCCCACACCACCGCCGACATCGCCAAGCTCTTCCCCAACCTGATGGACATCAAGGATGCCGCCCTGCGGGACAAGGTCGCCGCCGTCTGGAACGAGGCCCTCACCACCGGCTGCGGCGGCAAGGGCTGGACCTTCGATGAGATCCGGGCGATCCCCTTCACACTGCTCGCCGGCAAGATCGACCTCCGCTTCGTCGAGCACCTTAACTCCTGCTGCAAGCAGTGCATCGCGATCACCAGGGTTCTCAACGAAGTATTCGGCGCCCGCATCCCCATCAACCTCGACCACCTGATCGCCGGCTCCCTGCTCGCCGATGTCGGCAAGATGCTCGAGTTCGACAAGGATCCCACCGGCAAGGTCATTAAGGGCTTCTACGGCGAGATGCTCCGCCACCCCTTCTCAGGCGTCGCCCTCTGCTACAAGCACGGCATCCCGCCCGAAGTCATGCACGTCGTCGCGACGCACTCCCACGAGGGCGACAAGGTCGAACGCACCATCGAGAGCTGGATCTTCCACCACGCCGACTTCATCGACTTCGACATCGCCAAGGTCCTGGGCAAGAAGGCCCAGTGAACACACCTTGATGCCTCGATGCCTTGATCCCTCGATGCCTCTCTTCTCATCACCCTTCCTGGTTTTCCCGGAGACCCCGCGTGCCCGATACCCCCGCCCCATCCCCCGACTCCATCATGCAACTCGGCCTGGGCTTCTGGGCCTCCAAGGCCCTCCTCAGCGCCATCGAGCTCGGCCTCTTCACCGAGCTCGCCAAAGGCCCCGCCGACCAGCCCACGCTCGCCAGGAAGTTCAACCTCCACGACCGCAGCGCCCGAGATTTCCTCGACACCCTGGTCGCCCTCAAGATGCTCAATCGCGATGGCGGCGGCGCATCGACGGCCGCGGCGATCTACTCCAACACGCCCGAAACCGATCGCTTCCTCGACCGAAACAAGCCGTCCTACATGGGCGGCATCCTCGAGATGGCCGGCACTCGCCTCTACCCCTTCTGGGGCAGCCTCACCGAGGCCCTCCACACCGGCAAGCCGCAGAACGAAATCAAGTCCGGCGACAACCTGTTCGCCGCTCTCTACAGCGATCCCGCCCGCCTCCGCCAATTCCTCGCCGGCATGACCGGTCTGAGCCTCGGCGCAGCCCACGCGATCGCCGCCAAGTTCCCCTGGAAAAACTACAAATCCTTCATCGACATCGGCGCCGCCCAGGGCGCGGTCCCCGTCCAGCTCGCCCTTGCCCACCCCCACCTCAAGGGCGGCAACTTCGATCTCCCCATCGTGGGCCCCATATACAAAGACTACATCCGCACCTTCAGCCTCTCCGACCGACTCGCCTTCCACCCCGGCGACTTCTTCAAGGATCCGCTCCCGCCCGCGGATGTCTACATCATGGGCCACATCCTCCACGACTGGAACCTGGACAAGAAAAAGGCCCTGCTCGCCAAGTGCTGCGCAACCCTCCCGCCCGGCGGCGCCCTCATCGTCTACGAAGCCCTCATCGACGATGATCGCCGCACCAACGCCTTCGGCCTCCTCATGAGCCTCAACATGCTCATCGAAACAACCGGCGGCTTCGATTACTCCGGCGCCGATGCCGCCGGCTGGATGAAAGCCGCAGGCTTCAAGTCAACCCGCGTCGAACACCTCTGCGGTCCGGACTCGATGGTGATCGGAATCAAATAGAGAGCCCTGAGCGCAAGCTCAGGCCGCGCAAGCAGCACGGCGACCCCCACATCCCAGACCTCCTCTGGACCATCGGCTCCCACGCCGATGGCGAGTTCTGCGAGAGCTATCGCATCAACGGTGTCGAGGTCCAGATCGGCCACGCCACCGTCGACTGCTGGGAACGCGACATCGCGAGCACGCTCGCCGGCAAGGATCCCGGCGGCCCACTTCACAAAGCCATGTCCGGCACGCTCATCTCCATCCCCATCACCGGCGCTGCTCGCCTCGAAGCCTGGCAGAAGCAGATCCGCGCCTACCCCGACACCCTCCGGCTCGCCATGGTTCGCCACCACCTCAAGTTCTTCGCCGTCTGGGGTGTCATGCCGCGACTCGAAGTCCGCGATGCCCACCTCTGGATCCGTCAGTCACTCCTCGACACCTCCTTCAACGTCCTCGGCACGCTCGCCGGCCTCAACCGCGAGTACTTCACCACCTTCCAATTCAAACGCACCCGAGCCTTCATCTCCAAGCTCACACTCTCTCCCCCCAACCTCGCCGATCGCCTCGAATCCCTCTGGACACTCCCCTCCCGCCCCGCAACCCAAACCCTCCGCTCCCTGGTCGCCGAGACCACAGACCTCGTCGAACGCGAACTTCCCGAGATCGACACCACCGCCGCCCGCAAGGCACCGGCTCGCAATGACATCGCTTGGCAAGCTGCTCCTGTCGTGTGAATGTCGAGCTGGCTCTTGGATTGCGCCAGAAGGGCGCACGACTGTTGCCGGTGGCTTCAGCCACCGCAGAGCGCTCTCTGGCCCCTTCCGCCCGGGGAGGGCGGACGACTCCCTTGTTGATCGCCCATCGCGCACATCCGGTTCCCAGGAATCAACTCGATGGAATCCTCGGTATGATGATCCCGATCATCGCGGGAGACACCATGCCCGGCCTCACCCTCATCGAAAAACTCGCCACCCGCTTCGCCGATGGCCTGCCCTCCGGCCAGCCTGTCCGCTCCGGCGATTTCGTCATGATCCGCCCCAAGCACATCATGACCCACGACAACACCGGCGCGGTCATGCCCAAGTGCCGCGAGATCTTCAAGATCGCCGGCCTCACCCCCAGGATCCACAACCCCCATCAACCAGTCTTCGCGATCGATCACGACATCCAGAACACCACTCCCGAGAACCTGGGCAAGTACGCCAAGATCGAATCGTTCGCGAACGAAAACGGCATCGACTTCTACCCCGCCGGCACCGGCATCTCCCACCAGGTCATGGTCGAGCAGGGCTACGTCACACCCGGCTCGATGGTCGTCGGCAGCGATTCGCACTCCAATCTCTACGGCGCTCTCTGCTGCCTCGGCACCCCTGTCGTCCGCACCGATGCCGCGAGCATCTGGGCCACCGGCATCACATGGTGGCAAGCCCCGCCGGTCGCCCGCGTCAACCTCCGCAACCGCCTCCAGCACGGCGTCGTCGGCAAAGATGTCATCATCGCCCTCTGCGGCGCGTTCAACAAAGATGAAGTCCTCAATCACGCCGTCGAGTTCGCCAGCGGTGGGGGAGATGCCATCGCCTCCCTCTCCATCGACCAGCGCATGAGCATCGCCAACATGTCCACCGAATGGGGTGCGCTCGCCGGTGTCTTCCCCTTCGATGAAACCCTCCGCAATTACCTCCACGCCCGCGCTGACTACTTCGCCGCCGCTCGCCGCCCGGGAGTCCGCCGCCCCGGATCCCTCGGTTTCTACACGCGAGCCGAGGTCGATACCTGGTGGAACGCCCGCTCCGAGTTCCAGCCCGATCCCGATGCAAGCTACGCGATCGAGCTCGACATTGATCTCGCGACCATCGTTCCCCACGTCTCCGGCCCCAACGATGTCAAGACGATGTCCGCCCTCCCCGACATCGAATCCCGCCGCATCAAGATCAACAAGGCCTGGCTGATGTCCTGTGTCAACGCCCGACTCGAAGACATCACCGCCGCCGCGAGCATCGTCCGCGGCAAGAAGATCGCCGCCGGGGTCGAGTTCTACCTCGCCGCCGCCAGCGCCGATGTCCAGCAGGCCGCCACTGCTCGCGGAGACTGGCAGGCCCTCCTCGAAGCCGGCGCTACCGAACTTCCCCCCGGCTGCGGCACCTGCATCGGCCTGGGCAAGGGCACCATCAAGGCCGGCGAGGTCGGCATCAGCGCCACCAACCGCAACTTCGAAGGCCGCATGGGCGACAAGGCCGGCCTCGTCTACCTCGGCTCCCCCGCCGTGGTCGCCGCCAGCGCGATCGCCGGCCACATCTGCTCCCCAACCGCCTTCACCAACACAAAGCCCACAACCACCATCCACCCGCGCCCAAGCACCCGGCACTCAGCACGCAGCACCGGTTCGGTCATCGATGGTTTCCCCGCCAAGGTCTCCGGCCGCCTCTGGTTCCTCGATCGCGACAACCTCAACACCGATGGCATCTACGCCGGCAAACACACCTACAACGACAGCATGACCCCAGAGCAGATGGCCCTGGTCATCTTCGAGAATTACGATGCCGACCTTCGAGCCAAGCTCCAGCCCGGCGATGTGGTAGTGGGGGGGCTCAACTTCGGCACCGGCTCCAGCCGTGAGCAGGCTGCCACCGCCCTCAAGCACGCCGGCATCCCCTGCGTGCTCGCCGCCAGCTTCAGCGAAACCTACAAGCGCAACGCCTTCAACAACGGCTTTGTCGTCTTCGAGTGCCCCGCGTTAGTAGAGCATCTGCGTGCCACCGACTTGCCCGCCTTGGGGCAAGTCAGTGCGAACAGCCCCACGCCCCAACCTGCGGCCAAGACCAAGTCACGCCTCGCCGGCACGATCGAGATCGACTACCAGACCTCCACCCTCCGCCTCATCCCCGAGTCCGGCCACGCGATCTCCTTCCCCTTTCCGCCCCTCAGCCCGGTCGCCCAGGAGCTCGTGGTCGCCGGCGGTGCTGAGCAAGTCACCAAGCGCCGACTGGTCGCCAGCGCGTGACCACGGCAGATCCCATCCCGACAGGGGCTCTCGACGCCTATCGGCTCGCCGCCATCCGCTGGGATCGCGACATGCTCAACAGCGTCGGAGGCCTCTCCGCCTGGCTCCTGGGCATGACATTCGGTTTCTTTGCGCCCTATACCGCGGTTGCCCATTTTGTGATGGCTACATCGATGGCGCGTGCAGGACTCGCGATGACCGTGGGTGAACGAACGATGTGGCTCGCCAGATCGCTGTTGAGTGCTGCCCTGGTAGCACTCGCGGTCGCCTTGGTCGTACGGTTTCTGATACCGCCACTGGCGCGTATCGGGCACTCTCGGCGCCTGCGAAAGTTTCCGAAAGCGATGTCGCCGATTCAGGCTCGTCGTAGGATGCTACGAGCGATGTTGATGTTTGTGCTGATCGTCGTTGCAGGCCTCGTTACGCTCGCGGCGATCGATGCCAACATGTTTGTAGTCGGGTTGGCCAAGCAACTGGGGGGTATCGGAGCCCTCAGCATCTACCTGGGCGTGCGTTGGAGAACAGGCGATGACGTTTGCTGTGCGCGTTGCGAGTACGCGATGGACACCGCGCCAGGTCCCAACTGCCCCGAATGCGGCAACCCGTGGCTCGATCCCTGGCGAGCCCGAATGGGTCACCGCCGCGTCTCACCGCTATGGGTTGCGGCCAGCATCGCCACATGGCTGCTGCTCATCACGCTCGCGATCGCGTGGGCCAACATCGAGTACTGACCCCCAGTACGAGGAATTCAACGACGGATCCATGCTTCTCGGTGCCGAGCCGCCCGATGACCCATTGATCGCCCCCAGTGTGACCGTGGCGGTCACGACGAGGCACACGCTTCCCGCGGCGATGTTGTAGTTGGAATGACTTTATTTCCGACCACCGATCGCGGCGCCGGCTCAATAGCTGAAGTTCGCATTGGGATTGGTGTTGGCGCTCGAATCGGCCGCCGCGTTGCCGCTCACGGAACCCGAGCCCGGCGATGTTCGGTCCACGATCGGACCGAACACGTTGTTGCTGACCAGCACCCAGTTGCTCGTGTTGCCCGAGCACGTGTTGCGGAAGTAGACCGATCCCGCCGCATCCGCGTCGATGCCCCGGTCGTTGCCGTTGCAGTTGTTCCCCTCAACCCGGTTGTCCGCGCCGGTCGTATGGATCCCGGCTCCACCCGCCGCCTCCTGCCCGTTGAGGATGCAGATGTTGTTCAGGATGAGCCCGTGCGAGCTGGCGCGGATTCCGTCCAGGTCGTTCAACCGGGCGTTGCACGACGTGATCGAGCAGGCAACCGCAAGATCGAATCCGATCCCGCCGTTCTCGTGCGCACTGGAGTTCGAGATCGAACTTCCCGAGTTGAGCACGAACCCGCCTCCGAGGTTGCGAAACGCACTGCAGCCGGTCAGTATGTTCCCCGTCGAAGTGAACTGGAACCCATCCCCCCCGTTCTTGGCGGCGCTGCAGTTGATGAACGTCATCCCACCCTCGGTGGTCGAGGCCAGGAAGCCGTCGCCGGTGTTGCTCGCGGCGACGCAGTTGTCCAAAGTGCTACCCACACCGGCGGAGATGCCCGCTCCATTGCCCGTGGCGACGCAATCGCTCAGGGATGAGTTGCTCAGCGTGAGAATGCCCCGAGTCGTATTGCCCGATGCCACGCACGCGCGAACCACGGCCCTGCTCCTCGTCGCAATGCCGATATCTCCGTTGTTCAACGCCACGATCGATTCAACCAGGCAGTCATCGTTGGCGCCGAACGAAAGGTCCACACCCGCCTGCCCCCAGCCCGTCACCGTCCCGTTCACGACGGCGATCCCCGACGGCCCGCTCACGTTGACCGTCACGCCGTTCAGCGACCCCGCGACCCCGGTCAGCGTGAAGCCGTTGAGATCCAGCCTTACCCCGCTGGCCGCGATCTCGATCCCGCTCCGGCCGCTCACACCCGTGATGTTGCCGCCCAGGTAATACGACCCCGGCAGCGAAATCTTGAACTGGCTGTCGCCATCCCCCGGCGTGTTGGCGGTGCTGATCATGATCCGCGGCTCGACCTCGGTCAGCGTCTTGTACGACGGCGATACCGGTCCCGCCGGCGGATCCAGCGGACCCGCATCCAGGATCGCCGCCGATCCCAGCAGACAGAGCCCTGCGATCGACGTACACACGATGGCGGTTCGGTTCATGCTTGGACCCTCCAGGCCAAGCAATATACACCCCGTGTCAATAGCCGAATTCCGCCCACGGATGGTTCCCGTTCGTGACCGCCCATTCTTTGCTGGCGGTCACACGCTCCCGCGGTGCCACTGCCGTCGGTGTCGGCCACTGTCTATGCCGAAGTCCCAGGCACAATCTTGCAGCGAGCAATGGCAAATCCGCCTGCAACGCGACTGCAAACAGCCACCACAGCAATGCGTGCTGCATTTCCGTCATCAATGAACATGGCTGAGGTCGGGGCCGGCTCTACGCCACCACCACAGTCTCCGCCGTCCCCGCCACCTCGCGCAGCAACTGATCCACATGATCCAGCGTCATCGCCTGCTGGTCCGCCAGGGCCTTGATCCGCCCCGTGATCGTCTTCACCTGCACATCGCTGAAGCTCAACCCCAGCTGCTCCGCACGGTGCTTCACCGCGTTCCACCCCGTCAGCCGGTGCGCAATATGAATGTATCGCGTAAGCCCGAAGTCCTCCGGCCGCAGCGCCTCGTACGTCGAAGGATCATTCAAGACCGCCTTCGCATGGATCCCCGCCTTGTGGCTGAACGCGCAGAACCCCGTGATGTAGTTGTTGAACGGCACATCGATGTCCACCAGCTCGGCGACCATGTGGTCGATGTCGTGCAGCAGAGGCAGCTTGTACTTCTTCTTCACCCCCTCCGGATCGGTCGCGTACATCCGCGCGATGAACCCACCCAGCGATGCGATCCCGTTCCGCTCTCCGATCCCCAGCACGCTCGTGTCGATATGGGTCGCCCCCGCCTCCCACGCCGCGAACGCGTTGGCGATCGCACAGCCCGTGTCGTTGTGCCCGTGGAACTCGATGTCGCACTTGACGGTTCGCCGTACCGCCGACACCAGCTCATAGATCTGCCGCGGGTTCCCGATCCCCACCGTGTCGGCAATGCCTACCCGGTTCACCCCGATCCCATCCACAGCCTCATAGATCCGCAAAAGGTCGCTCAGCTCCGATCGCAGGCTGTCCTCCGTGCTGAACCGCACCTCCACCCCAGCCTCCTTGATCATCGGCAGCACATCCCGCGCGATCCCGATGATCTCATCGATCGACTTCCCGTGGCTGAACTTCCGCAGCTGGCTCGAAGTCCCGATCACCACATCCACACCATCCACACCCAGCTTCAGCGCTGCGGCTACATCCTCCGGGTGGCATCGCGTGTGCGTCAGGATCTTGGCCTTCAGCCCCAGCCCGGCGATCGTCTCGAGGTCCGAAGCACTCTGCGGCGAGGCCAGCGGGCTGGTCAGCTCCAGATACTCCACCCCCAGCGCATCCAGCAGCGTCGCGATCCTGATCTTCTGAGCCGTCGTGAAGAACGCGTTGACAAACTGCTCCCCCTCCCGCAGCGTCGATTCGATGATCGCGAACGGCCGAACCGGAGAAGTGGGGGTGCTTGGTGCGATGGGTGCCATGTGAACCTTGAAAAGAGTCCTGAGCCCGAATGTCCTGAGTCCTGGATCCTTTGCCTTGACACCAGTGCCCAGTGCCCGATGCCCAGTGCCTACTGATCTCCCCAAAAACAACAAGGCCCAACGGTGTTCCGCTGGGCCTCAGGCAACTGCGTGTACCTCGCTGTCTCTCAGCGCGATGCTCGCCGTTTGCTCCCAAGTTCCGCCGGAACACGACCGCCGCGGTGTTTCACCGCTTTGGACACGCCCGATTTGGATGTGGTAGCCGGCATATGCATCAGGGGCTATTGAAGAGCCCCTACCCATTAAAGTCAACGCAGCCGGTGGATGCGACCAGCCAAGGCGATCGCCTCACCTGCCCGTCAATTTCTGCGGCATCCCCTCCCCCCATCCTGTATCCTCTCCTCCGTGGCCTTCCGTGTCCCCCGTGGTGAATCTCTTTCGGAGTGAACTCAATGCCCAAGTACCAGATCGCCTGGATGCCCGGTGATGGGATCGGCAAAGACGTCATGGATGCCGCTCGCCTCGTCCTCGATGCCATGAAGTTCGATGCCGAGTACATCCCCTGCGACATCGGCTGGGAGTTCTGGTGCAACGAGGGCAACGCGCTCCCCGATCGCACCGTCAAGGCACTCCAGGGCACCACCTGCGGCCTCTTCGGGGCGATCACATCCAAGCCTCAGGACGATGCCAAGCTCGAGCTCGCCCCCGGCCTCAAGGACAAGAACCTCGTCTACTTCTCACCCATCGTCAAGCTCCGCCAGATGTTCAACCTCCACACCAACATGCGGCCCTGCAAGAGCTACCCCGGCAACCCGCTCAATTACCGCGGCACCGCGCTCGCCAACCCCAGCGGCGCTGAAATCCCCATCGACCAGGTCGTCTTCCGCGAGAACACCGAGGGCATGTACGGCGGCATCGAGTTCCACCCCCTGCCCGAGTCCGTCTACACCGCCCTCTGCGCCAACCCCAAGATGAAACCCTGGAAGGACAAGGGCCTCGAGAACATCGCCCTCTCCACCCGCATCGTCTCCATCCAGGGCTGCACCAACATCTGCCGCCAAGCCTTCGAGTTCGCCAAGAAGACCGGCCGCAAACGCGTCACCCTCGTCGAGAAGCCCAACGTCCTTCGCGAAACCGGCGGCCTCATGACCCGCATCTTCCGCAAGCTTGCCGACGAATACAAAGCCGATGGAATCTGGGCGGACGAAGCCAACATCGATGCCATCTGCATGTGGATGTTCAAGAACCCCCAGGACTACTCCGTCCTGGTCGCCGAGAACATGTTCGGCGACATCGTCTCCGACCTCTGCGCTGGCCTCGTCGGCGGCCTGGGCTTTGCCCCCAGCGCCAACATGGGTGACAAGTATGCCGTCTTCGAACCCACCCACGGCTCAGCACCCAAGTACGCCGGCCAGTACAAAGTCAACCCGATCGCAATGCTCCTCACCGTCCGCATGATGTTCGACTGGCTCGGCGAAACGCAGCAGAGCCAGCAACTCGAATCCGCGATCGCTCGCGTGATCAAGGAAGGCAAGGTCCGAACGTACGACATGGGCGGGAAGGCGAGCACGCTGGATGTGGCGAAGGAGATCGCGAAGTACGCGGCCTAGAGAGCCCCGAGCGCAAGCTCGGGCAAAGACTGGCTGGTATCGCAAGCCGCTTAGAATAGTGACGCCCACGGAGTTTCTCGATGACGACCCACAAGGACTATGAACCGCGCATGCTCGAAGATGTCCGTCGCTGGCGCAAGACCGCGTACGACCGACTGGTCACGCGCACGCCCGAACAGTGGGCCGCACGGGAACGTGAATTGATTGAGCGAGCCGGGCTTACGCCGCCTTCGGCTGCTTCAACACCTTCCGAGCCAGTACCGTCCCAGCGCCGCGCGGGATGAACGACGCAAATAGCGCCAACTCTACCCGACCGACCGCGCCCCATCCCAGGCTCACCTAAACTGCCCCATGTCCAACACCGTCAAACTCCACCGCGTCATCAACTGCCCCGCCGAGCACCTTTACCGCGCGTTCATCGATCCTGCGGCGATGTGCAAGTGGCTCCCGCCCGCCGGCTTCACAGGGACTGTTCACAGCATGGATGCCCGCACCGGCGGCTCGTACAAGATGTCCTTCACCAACTTCCGCACCGGCCAGAAGCACTCGTTCGGCGGTGACTACCTCGAACTCCAGCCCGGCAAGCTCATCCGCCACACCGACAAGTTCGATGATCCGAACCTGCCCGGCGAGATGATGGTGACCATCACCTTCCGCCCCGTTCTCGATGGCAAGATCACCGAGCTGACCATCGTGCAGGACAACATCCCGCCGCAGATCCCCGCCGAGATGTGCTACCTCGGCTGGCAGGAATCACTCTTCCTGCTCGCCAAGCTGGTCGAGGCCGATGTGCCCTGAGCTTGCCACCCGGTCGCTCTCCGGATGACCGCAAATGTGCGCACGAACGACGACATGTTCGCCAATGCCCTTTCCCGCCCTTCCCAGCCCTCGCAGCGAGGAAGGAACCTAGGGTCCAAATCGCGATCAGAACGGCTCCTGAGCGATCGTGGCCGTAAGTCAATGTTTATGCGCACAATGAAGGACATAGCGCTGCTATCCCGCGCAGATTTCGCGCATTGCCGACAACTTCATCAGCATGGCGATCATCGCGGCCTCCGCTCGCGTACCCCGAAAATCGGCTCGCCAAATCTCGACTTCGCGATACGCTGGCGATGTCATGAAAACCGCGATCCTCATCATCTCAGGGGTCATCCTCCCGCTCTCTGTCTGGCTCGCGATCGTCGGATCTCCCGCGCAGCCGGTTGCTCCGGTCCAGCAGTCACAGATCCCTTTGACCGATTGCACCAAGGTCCCCTGCATCCCGATCTTCCCGCCCGACAACCCGTGGAACACGGATATCTCCGCGTTCCCCATCCACGCCAACTCCGCCAACTTCATCGCCTCGATCGGCAGCAACACGGGCCTGCACCCCGACTTCGGCACCGTCTGGGCCGGCGCTCCCAACGGCATCCCCTTCTGCATCGCCAACCCCGCAACGACTCCCGTCGATATCCACTTCACGCTCTACGGCGATCAGTCCGATCCCGGCCCTTACCCGGTCCCTGTGGGAGCGCCGATCGAGGGTGGCCCCGATTCCACCGGGGATCGCCACGTCCTGGTCATCGATCCGCTGCGCCGGCGCCTCTACGAGCTGTACTACGCCTTCCCCAACGAGGATGGCAGCTGGGATGCCGGCAGCGGCGCGGTCTGGGATCTGACCTCCAACGACCTCCGTCCCGAAGGCTGGACCAGTGCTGACGCCGCGGGCCTGCCGATCTTCCCCGGCCTGGTGCGATATGACGAGGCGGTGATCAAGGGTGAGATCCGCCACGCCTTGCGCTTCACGGTCCAGAACACGCAGAAGGCGTACATCCTCCCGGCGACCCACTGGGCGAGCTCATCCACCAACCCCGACCGCCCCCCCATGGGCCTGCGCCTGCGGCTCAAGGCGAGCTTCAACATCAACACCTACCCCGCGAGCGTGCGCCCGATCCTCCAGGCGTTGAAGGCCTACGGCATGATGGTCGCCGACAACGGCAGCAACTGGTATATCTCCGGTGCGCCCGATCCGCGATGGGATGATGATGAGCTGGCGACACTGCACAGCGTCAAGGGCTCGAACTTCGAGGTGGTGGATACGGGGCCGATCATCACGCCGTGAGGCAGTGCATCACGGGGATCACGGAGAGCCACGGAGAAAACCAGGTCGGGCTGGTACGCTGTGGGGATGAATCCGCTGGCATCGGCGATCTTGATCTCCTGGAATCGCAACGCGGCATATGGACAGCGGCTGCTGGGGGATGTCGAACCCGGCATGCTGATCGCCCAGCCGGTCCAAGGGCGGGCGATCAACCATCCGGCGTGGATCTTCAGCCACCTCAACCTGTACGCGGGGATCGCCGCCAAGATGGCTCGCGGAGAGCCGTTCGACGATCCGGCCGACCATCCCCACGGCGCCAAGTCAGAGCCGCTTGCCGACCCATCGGTGTACGACTCCCGCGATGCACTGCTCGCCACTTGGGCGCGATCCCACGAGGATGGCGCCCAAGCCCTGCGCACGGCAAGCGATCAGGTGATCAGCGCTGCGCCGCCGGTGGAGCGCTGGCGCACCCTGCATCCGACGGTGGGGGACATGCTCGTGACGCTGATGGTCAAGCACGAATCGGGGCACCTGGGGCAGATGTCGGCGTGGCGGAGGGCGATCGGCTTGCCGCGGGTTGCGGTGTAGGGCAGAAAGGCGGCCGCGGATTGCGCGGATGAACGCGGATTCGGAACAGAGAAGATGTGGCGGACCGCGAGGTCAGCTCCCAAACTTCGCCTTGAGCGCATCCCCGAACTTCTTCAGGTAGTAGTCCTCACCGAACGTGTAGTGCATGATCGCCCGGGGGATCACGCTGCTCACCTTGCCGTTCTCGGTGATGGTGATCCGCGTGCGGCCGTTGCCCAGATCCTCGAAGCGGTGCTCCCAGCTTCCGGTGAACATGTTGCTGTCATCGGTGATCGTGCGCGTCACCAGCGTGGGCGGCTGTTTGACAGTCTCTTCGAGAACGAAGGAGTTGCGGCCCTGGGTCTGGCGGAAGGCGCGGCGACCCTCGCGATCGGAGAGCATCTCGATCTTGTTGATGTCCGTCAGCCACGTCGGGAACGCCTGGACATCGTCGATGACCGCCCAGACCTTGTCGATGGGTGTCCCGACCTCGATGGACATCGATGCGGTGTGGGTCTCGGGGAGTCTGGATCCGAGGATGCCCGTGATGCCGATCGCGAGCATGAGCAGGCCGATGAAGGCGATCGCGATGTAGATCAACATGCGCATCTCCGTGTGCTCCTGCCGGATGGACAAGGTTGACGGCGATTCAGCCTATCTGGCGGCGATGGGATTGGTCAACCTGCGCTGTGAGTGGCCCATCCCGCGGCGGAATCCGGTATGATGGCGGAAATCCCCGGAGAGCCAGCCATGGGCGGAAAAGCCGTTGATCCCAACAAGAAGTACCTCTCGCACACCCTGGCGCAGTGGGCCTGCGGGTTGCGGTACGAGCACCTGTCGGCGTTGGCGATCGAGAAGGCCAGACTTTTCTGGTTTGATTCGCTGGGCTGTGCGCTGGGCGGCAGCCAGCAGGAAGATGCCCGGATCCTGCTCGATCACTACCGGGAGATGACCGGCAAGGGCGGCGGCTCTTGCACCGCGTTTGTCTCGGGGTTCAAGACCAACCCTGTCGATGCTGCCTTCCTCAACGACCACATGATCCGCGCGATGGATTACAACGACATCTACTGGAAGGCCGATCCGTGCCATCCATCCGACATCATCGCCGGCCCGCTCGCCCTTTGCGAGCACCTGGGCAAATCGGGCAAGGATCTGATCCTGGCGACCGTGATCGCCTACGAGGTCGAGCAGCGCCTGTGCGAGTTCGGCATCCCGGGGATCCGTGAGTACGGCTGGCACCACGCGACCCTGACCGCGTTCGCCGCCCCGATCGCCGCCGGGCGCGTGCTGGATCTCAGTGTCGAGCAAATGGTGCAGGCGATCGGGATCTCGGCGAGCCGCACGTTCACTCCCGGCGCGGTGACCGCCGGCAAGCTGACGAACATGAAGAACACGGTCGATCCGTGGGCGACCCGGATGGGAGTCGAATCGGCCCTGCTCGCCAAACGCGGCTACTCGGGCCCCGAACACATCTTCGACGGCAAGGAGGGCCTGTACGCGGTCTTTGGACATGTCCAGTACAAGGGCGCGCCGGCAAAGTTCGACACCGATCTCTTGCTCTCGAAGCTGCCGACGGGGAGCGGGGATCACTACCGGATCATCGACTGCGGCATGAAGAGCTTCCCGATCGAGGCCCTCAGCCATGCGCCGCTGACGGCGATGATGAAGTGCGTCAAGGACAACGGGATAAAGCCGGCCGATGTCGCCGAGATCCGCGTCGAGGTGATCGCCCGCGCGGCGGACATCCTCGGGGATCCACACAAATATCGCCCGGACAGCAAGGAGACCGCCGACCACTCGCTGCCGTACTGCATGGCGGTGGGGCTGGTCGATGGCATGGTGACGCCGCTTCAATTCAAGGAGGAGCGGATCCTCGACAAGTCGCTCATCCCGGTGATGGACATGGTCAAGGTGGTCGCCAACGACGAGTTCGAAGCGCTCTTCCCGAAGTTCCAGCCGTCGCGGGTGACGATCACGACGACGGCGGGCAAGGCATTTTCGACGCGGGTGGATGTGCCCAAGGGAGATCCGAGGGATCCGATGACCTCCGAGGAGATCGGGGTCAAGTTCCACGCGCTGGGGGATGCGGTGATCGGACGGGCCGCGTGCGAGAAGCTGAAGACGGCGATCCTGTCGATGGAGTCGGTCGGGGATGTCCGGACGTTCCTGCCGCTGACGGTGAAGCAGGGCGGGTGAGCGAGGGCTACTCGGTCATCGCCAGCATCGCGAACGTGGCGAGCCAGTGCTCCCCTGCGTAGTCCCCGGTGACATGCGGCAGGGCTGATTCGAGATGGACCTTGTACGCCTGCTCGGCGAGCGAGCGGCGGGGATCCCCCTCGGGCAGCGCATTGCCAAGAGATCGCCAGCACCACGCGCGGCTGAGATTCAATCCATCGAGATGGGTGATGTGCCCATCGGTGCGATCGCTGACGATCGCGGGCTTGAAGAGCGTTGCGGGCTCACTCTTGGCGAGGTTGGGGAAGAAGCGATCGAACCAGGGAAGGAACTCTGCCGGCGGCAGGATTCGGCGCATGCACTCGGCCTCGCACAGGCCGGGGGAGAGGAAATCGCTGCCATCGGGCTCCCATGCGGGGTAGTTGGCATCGGCCAGGTACCAGCGGCGAACTGTGGAATCGATGAGGCCGGCGAGCGGCTTGCTTGCGAGCCGGGCGTAGTCGTGCGTGAGGGCGAGTGCGAAGGCGGTGTTGTGGTGGGTGCCGACGCGGATGGGGTAGGTGGCCTTGGGGAGGAACTTGAGGAAGCGGCTGGCGAACGCTTCGGTGAGGGGTGCGAGCGCGGCATCCCAGCGGGCGAAGGCGTTGAGCGTTTCGGGAGATGGCGCCTCGTGCGAAGCGTTCGCGGGGTTCGTGGTGGCTTTCAACTCGGCGGCAAGCTTGAGGAGCCATGCCCAGCCGTAGGGGCGTTCGAAGGTCTCGCGGCGCTGCTCTCCGAGGTACTCAACCTCGATCGCAACGTTTGCGGGCGTGAAGCGGGCATCGAGGAGCTCCCGGATCTGTGCGGCCAGGCCCAGGCGGGGGTAGTTCCGCAGGGCGCGGATCAGGAGCCAATGGCCGTGGACGCTGGAGTGCCAGTCGAACGAACCGTAGAAGATGGGGTGCATCTGCCGCGGGCTCTTGAGCTGCGCGGCATCGTTGATGACGTGGTCGAGCTTGTTGGGGTACTCGCGATCGATGTGGCCGAGGACCAGTGAGGTGAAGTGGTCGATGTAATCGCCGGCGTGGTAGGTCCGCATGGGCTCATGTTATCGCCGGGCGTTCGCTGCGGCGCGCTCAGAGGATGATGTTCAGAATCACGAACGCCACGGCCGCGAGGCCTGCGTTGGGGATCAGTGCCGGGATCGCGATCCGATGGGCGGCGGTCCGTCGGGTGAGCTTGGGCTCATGGTTGAGTGCGCTGGTCTTGGCGAACTGGAAGGGCCAGTTGAATGTGAAGTAGGCGATCAGGATGATCCAAATGAGCCAGAAGGGCCAGATGAGCGGGTTGCGGATGGGCAGGTACATCGAGGCGAGCACGACCGCGGCGATGACTATCGCCAGCGGCATGCAGGCGGAGACACACAGCCGAGCCCGTGATGGCCAGGGTGCTGGCATCCATGGCGCGGCGGGATCGAATGGATGACCGCACTCGGGGCAGAGCGGGCGGGTTCCCTCGGAGCCGATGCCTTGGAGGGAGTCGCCGCAGTATTCGCAGGTTGGGATGGGCACTGCGCGTAGTCTCACGCGCAGCAAAGGCAGAATGCAGCCGCGGATTTCGCGGACGAACGCGGATCAGCTAATAGAAAAAGGCCAAGTCGGCAGGATTCATTTCGCGAGTCAGCGGGAGCGGGGAGCCTTGCGGATCTTGCCTTGCTTGAGCTCGATCGCTCCGGCCCGCTGGATCACCTCGCCGCACCCCGGGCAGGTCCGCTGCTCTTCGGGTCCCTCCCAGAACGCCTCCATGATGATCTTGAGATCCTCATCGATCTTGCGGAGTTGCCACTGGGCCTCGTTGACCAGTTCATCGCACGAAGCGCAGTACCAGCGCAGGGCATCGAGCTGGCCGTCGGGCCTGGGGAACTCGACGATGAGGCCGACGGTGCCGGCGGGCCGCTGCGGGCGATGGGGGACCCAGCGCGGCAGGAGGAAGAGCTCGCCTTGCTTGATGATGACATCGCGCGGCGAGGAGTCATCGAGGGGGCGGATGCGGACGGCGATGTCTCCCTTGATCTGGTAGAAGAGCTCCTCGGTGGGGTTGACGTGGTAGTCGTTGCGGGTGTTGGGACCGCCCGAGACGAAGAGGATGACATCGTCGCTGTCGGTGAAGAGCTGGCGGTTGCCGACGGGGGGCTTGAGGTTCGCCCGGTTGGCCTTGATCCATTTTTCCAGGTTCAGCGTGCCCAGCCGAACGCCGTTGTCGGATACTCCCATCAACGAGCTGCGGGCGGCGGACTTCCGCGGCCTGGCGGGCACGCGAACGGTTGCGGTGCTTGACTTCTTGGGCTTGCGGGCCTTGGTGCTTCCGACCTGGCGTTTGCTTTGCATGCGGGTCATGACAGCAGCATATCGAGGTGGGGTCAACACCGGTGACAAAGGATGGCAGAATGTCGTGCGAATCGTCGCGACTGGTGGTATACCTTTGTCTGGCGGGTGGAGGTCCGCGCGCAGGGGAACAGGCATGGCTCGAACCGCCCGGGAATGGGCGTTTGGAATCGGCGCAGTCGTCGTGCTGCTGGCGGCGATCGTCTTTGCGATCCTGGCGATGTCCGGGCGCTGGGATCGCGCTGCCAACAAGCTGCCTCCGCCGCGAACCGTGGTGCTCTACACCAGCGTGGATGATCCGATCGCCCGCGAGATCGCCGACCGTTTCCGCGTCGAGTTCGGCATCATCGTCGAGATGGTGGGGGACACCGAGGCGACCAAGACCACCGGACTGATCCAGCGGCTGCTCGCCGAGAAGGACAACCCGCGAGCCGATGTGTGGTGGTCCAGCGAGCCGCTGGGCACGGTCCTGCTTGCCAAGCAGGGCCTGCTGCAACCGATCGAATCCCCGCCGCTGGATCCCGCGAACGGCACACCCTGGCCGGCGGAGTTCAGGGCTGCCGATGGTTCGTGGCACGCGTTCGCCCAGCGTGCCCGCGTGATCGCGTACAACTCGCGCTGGATCAAGAGCACCGATGCACCCACCACGCTGCGGCAGCTCACCGCGCCGGCTCTCAAGGGCAAGGTCGGGATCGCCAGGCCTCAGTTCGGCACGACGCGGGCGCACATGGCTGCGCTGGCGGCGATGCATGGGCCGGTGGAGTTCCGCCGCTGGCTGGAGGCGCTCAAGGCCAACGAGGTGAAGCTGTACGATGGCAACTCGGCGGTGGCGCGGGGGCTCTCGATGGGTGAGATCGATGTCGGGCTGACGGACACGGATGATGTGTGGTCGGCCCAGCTCAACGCCTGGCCGGTGGCGATGCATTACGAGGCCAACGAATCCAAGGTTGCCGATGGCGCGGGCGGCCGTGGCGAGGAAGCGCCGGGCGGGGCATCGGCGCGCACGGAACTGCCCAGCCTCGGGGCGATCGTGATTCCCAACACGGTCGCCGTCCTCAAGGGCTGCCCCAATCCCAGGGAAGCCCGCCTGCTCGCCGAGTTCCTGATGTCCCAGCAGACCGAGGCCATGCTCGCCAAGACGGAGCAGCGCACGGTGCCGATCCGGACGTATTTGATGTCCGACAATGAGCGCAAGGCGTACGTGGTGCCGACGCCCGCGAGCGTGGATTGGGATCGGGTTGCGGAGGCGTTGCCGGAGGCGATGAAAATTTGTGAGGAAGTGCTGGGGGATTAGTTGAGGGTCAGCCAATCGTGTAGTCGCGTGGTCGGGCAACTCGTGAAACATATCCGCGGCACCGGGTCCAAGCTAGTCTGCGGGATGGCTGTGACAATGTCACAGTGGGGCGTAACGAGCATCCGTTCGTCGCAAACGGAGAGGGTTCAATGACAAGCCGTGCATTTCAGCCGAATTTCGTCGCACTCGGGGCGATGCTGCTCGTGCTTTCGCTTTCCGGGATCTGTCACGCCGGCTCCGCCGATCCCGAACCGGCGGCGATCGATGCGATCTTTGCGGAGTGGAAGAGTCCGGAGACGCCCGGCGTTGCGCTGGCGATCGTGCGGGATGAGAAGATCATCTACTCGCGTGGATACGGCTCGGCGAATCTTGATTACGGGATCCCGATCTCGCCCAAGACCGTCTTTGATGTCGGATCGACGTCCAAGCAGTTCACGGCCGCGTGCATTGTGCTGCTTGCCGAGGAGGGCAAGCTGGCGATCACGGATGACGTGCGCAAGCACATCCCCGAATTGCCGCAGTACGAGAAGCCGATCACGATCGCCCACCTGCTGCACCACACCAGCGGGCTGCGCGATTACACATCGATCATGGGTCTGGGCGGGCTCTCGATCGAGCACGACTATCCCGATTCGCTTTTGCTGGGGATCATCTTCCGTCAGAAGGGCCTGAACTTCCCGCCCGGGGAGCGGTTCAGCTATACGAACACCGGCTACTTCCTGCTCGGGGAGATTGTTCGCCGTGTCTCCGGGATGCCGATGTCGCGGTTTGCCAAGGAGCGGATCTTCGAACCGCTGGGGATGAGTTCGACGATGTTCTGGGATGACCACCTGGCGATCATTCCGAATCGGGCGGAGAGTTATTTTCCGCGCGAGGATGGCTCGGGACGGTACGGGCTTGCGATATCGCTGATGGACAACGTGGGGGATGGCGGGATCTACACCACGGTCGAGGATCTGGCGAAGTGGGATGCAAATTTCTATCACAACAAGCTCGGCGCGGGGAAGGCTGAGTTCATCGAGCAGATGGAGAAGATGGGAACGCTCGATGGCGGTCGGCCGGTCGGGTACGGCTCGGGGCTGTTCATCGGCACGCATCGCGGGCAGCGGATGGTGTCGCATGCGGGGGCGTGGCGCGGGTTCAGGGCGGAGCTGGTGCGATTCCCGGAGCAGAAGCTCTCGGTGATCTGCCTGGCGAACATCGTGACGATTGACTCGGCGATCATGGCGCGGCGGGTGGCGGATCTGTACCTGTCAGACAGCGCGGCGGGCACGGATGCTGCGCCCCAAGCACAGGCGACAGCGGCTCCTTCCGCAACTCTCACGGTCTCGATGTCGTCGGGGGATTGGGACAAGTTCCTGGGCCGCTACAAGGCTGATGCCGGGCCGATCTGGACGGTTACGAGGGCCGGGGACACGCTGGCGATCGCGAGCAGTTCAGGGCTGCGGTTCTCGGCTCGGCCGATCGGGGCGATGGAGTTTGAATCCACGGATCGCCCGCAGCTTGCGCGGCTGGCGTTCCGCACGGATGATCGCGGGAAGATCATCTCGCTCACACAGACGATCGCCGACACGCCCCAAGTCCGGCTGATGCCGATTGAGACGCTGACCGATCCCGCCGCCGGCCTTGCCGACTTCGAGGGGATGTACGACAGCGATGAGATCGGCGGTTCGGTGAAGGCATCCGTGTCCGCCGGTCAGCTCTGGTTCGCGGGCGCTGGAGAAGCCGAGCCGTATCCACTGAGCCGGGATGCCTCGAATTCGTTCTCCGTGTGGGGGTTCGAGGCGGTCTTTACCCGCGGGAGCGATGGCAAGGTCGATGGGTTCATCATGAATACCTCGCGGGCGAGTGGGATGCGGTATCTGAAGCGGGCGCCGGGTTGAATGAGCGAGGATTGCCTCTGCCGATGGGAGGAGAATGCCTGCCTAGCCTTCTCCCCACCCCCCCCCCCCCCCACGTACCCGCGGTTCCGCGGGCCGGAACAGGAGGCTCTGCTTGGCGATCAGCAATAACATCCTCGAAGCCGTCGGCCGCACGCCGCTTGTCAAGCTCAACAAGGTCACCAACCCCGACGATGCCACCATCCTCGTCAAGTGCGAGCACATGAACCCCACCGGGTCCATCAAGGACCGGATGGCGGTCTACATCCTTGACCAGGCTGAGAAGGGCGGGAAGATCAAGCCCGGGGGGACGATCGTCGAGAACACCTCGGGCAACACCGGGCAGGGGGTGGCGATGTGGGCGGCGGTCAAGGGGTATCGGTGTGTTTTCACGATGCCCGACAAGATGAGCATCGAGAAGGTCAACATGCTCAAGGGGTTCGGGGCCGAGGTGGTCATCACGCCGACCGATGTCCCAGGCGATTCGCCGCAGCACTACGTCGAGACTGCCAAGCGGATCGCCCGCGAAACGCCCAACTCGTTCTACGTCAACCAGTACCACAACCCCGACAACATCACCGCCCATGAGCTCTCCACGGGCCCTGAGATCTGGGAAGACACCGGCGGCAAGGTTGACATGGTGATCGCCGGCGCCGGTACAGGCGGCACGGTCTCGGGCATCGGCCGCTTCTTCAAGAAGAAGGCTCCCAACGTCAAGATCGTGGGTGTCGATCCGATCGGGTCGATCCACTACCACTACTTCTACACCAAGACCATGCCGACGCCGCATGTGTACAAGGTCGAGGGTGTGGGTGAGGACATCCTGTGCCAGGCGATGGATTACTCGGTGGTCGATGAGTTCTACCAGGTCAATGACAAGGAATCGTTCGCGATGGCTCGGCGGCTGGTGCGGGAGGAGGGCATCTTCTGCGGCGGATCCTCGGGCTCCAACGTCCATATCGCCGCCAAGCTCGCCAAGCAGCTTGGGAAGGGCAAGACCATCGTCACGGTGCTTCCGGATTCGGGTACGCGATACATCACCAAGTTCCTGCAGGATTCGTGGATGAAGGACTACGGGTTCCTGGGTGGGGATCGCGACCTGGGGCTGGTCGAGGACATCGTCAAGGCTCGCGGCAGCGCCCAGGTCATCACCGCCAAGCAGACGCACAGCGTCGGGGATGTGATCGCCCTCTTCAAGAACCACGGCGTCTCGCAGGTGCCGATGGTCGATGCCAAGGGCAATCCGGTCGGGATGGTCCACGAGGTGGATGTCCTGCGCGGGCTGAACGAGGGGCGGGTGACCCCGACCAGCCCGGCGACGGCGATCGCGAGCGCCATCGGTGGACTCATCTATCCCAAGGCCCGCATCGAGGAGCTGTTCCGGATCTTCGAGACCGACCAGGTGGGTGTGGTGGTGGATAACAACCAGATCGTGGGGATCGTGAGCAAGGTGGATGTGCTGGAGTTCATGACCAGGCGGAAGTGAATGAAAAGAGCCGGGCGGCTCTTCAGCGCCCGGCCCGATGGAGGATGGAGATCGGAGCTGCGCCCGAGCCCTTAGGGGTTCGAGGCAACGATTTTGGCGTGATGCACCTTGACGATGAAGTCCTGGGGCGGGGGAGGTGGCCAATTGGCCATGCAGATCCACTCGGGACAGACACCGAAGGTTACTCTCGCCAGCACCAGGTTCACGTTGTTGAACGGGGCGAACGAGCCATTGTTGACCTGGTGGCTGACGTAGTCTCCAAGGGGTGTGTTGAGCGTTGAGTTACCGGGCTGCGGGCACATGTACTGCGTCCAGTCCACGGTGAAGCACTGCGGTGTCGCCGTCACTTGTCCGCCCGGGAACTGGTTGCTTGAGTTGCCCCCGGTGAGCGCCGATGCGCCGACCCAGCGCTGCAACTTCCAGTCGTAGAACTGCACGACAAACCCGGGCGTCCCCTGTGTGGCTTCCAGTTCGAGGTCGAGCTTGAGCGTGTTTGGGGCGTTGGTGCCTTGATCGCAGAAGGTCCAGCCGGCGATCATCATCGTGACCTTGTGGTCGCATTCCTTGTTCCAGATCCACACGACATCGTTGTCATAGTTGACGTTGTCGCATCCGATCGGCCCGCAGCAGCCCGAAGCCGTGCCGCGATAGAGATGTTCGATAGGCTTGGGCCCAAGCCCGGACCAGTAGTCGGTCTCGACCGAGAAGCCGGCAAGGCCCAGCGGCCAGCCGCAGGTACAGTCATCCCAGTAGAGGGGGAAGAGGTGTACGTTGTCGGCGAGCACGCCGCGATCGTCGTTGTCGTGGAGCGTGACTTTGTAGTTGGAGAGGTACGGGATGTTGGCTTTGAAGCCGGCCAGCCGGGGATACCAGCTCGCGTTCTTGATGTTGGTGTTGTTGATTCCCGCGAAGGGCACTGGCGCCTGGATGCTCTTGTGGACCGTCTGTGTTCCGGCCTCCAGCTTGATGCCCAGCGACGTGACCCACGGCGCGGGGAATACCGAGCGATCTCCGGCGATGTCGGCGTAGGCCAGGTAGCTCCCCGAATCTTGCCAAAGTGCCGTGCGAGACTGTCTGATGGCATCCAGGAGGAATGACTCGTATCGCAGGCCGATCACGTTGCCGCAGCGGGGTGTGCGAGAGATGAAGCCTCCGGTGTACAAGTCCGGCGTGCCGGCTGCGACGGCCCATTCATCGCCGAACTGGCCGTAGTACTCGAAGCTGTCGTTGGCGATCAGGTTCTGGGCGCTGGCGGTTGAGGCCAGAAGGCCCAGGATGGCTGTGCCGGCGACCGCGTGCAAGATTCGCAGCGAGGGGATTCGAGTGTTCAGTTGTGCGAAATGCTCCATGGGTTGCTCCTTTTCGATCGAGCCGCGAGGATTCGCGTCTCACCATCCATGCCAGCAACCCTGACGAGATCTTGCATCGGCGGGAAGATCGTTGCGATCTCGTGCCGCAGCGCCTTCGTGACGCGTGTCGTGATGTGCCACGCAACAGCTTGTGAGCGAGTTACTTACGACTCGTCGCGACGAGCCGTTCCATTTCCAGACGCGTCCGGTCATCCATCCGCCGAAGCGGATCAAGGCGAGCGGCCTTCTCGAGAGCGATCGCGTGCGCTGCGTGTGTGCGGGCTTGGTCAGGCTGCCCGAGCGCATCTGCGATCTGGGCGAGCTGGGCGGAGTGCTGGAAGTTGTAAGGATCGATCTGCGCTGCCTGCATCAGGGCTTCGCGTGCGGCCTGGAGACCGGTACCTGAATCGATGCGTCCACTCTTGACCAGTTGTATCCGCAAACCTGCCGACCATGCAAGGCCTGCGCTGCGTTGGCGCGGGGTGTGGGCTCCGGCATCGGCTTCGGCGAGCGAGCGGGCGATCAGTTGTTCGCGCTGATTCTGATCCGGCACGGCCTCGGCCGTTCGCAGCGCCATCTGGCTCAGTGCTCGATGCGTCGGTCCGTGCGATGGGATCGCCATCGTCGCCTCGCCCAGGGGCTCGAGTGAGTGCATCCACGCGGCGAGCGATAACTCGGCGAGGAACGCCTCCAGGCTCTGCCCGGCAGCGGGTGAAGGCAGACCGGCTTCCCGGCACGCGGCGGCGAGCGATGCCTGTTTCTCGGCGGCGCTGACACGGGATGAGTCGATCTCGACGAACGCGGCTCGGAGTCGGGTGATGTCGAGCGGCCCGTCGGCGGCCGAGAGGAGCGAGGCTTCCCAGCGATGCACCTGGCCGATGCGTCCGAGCGTTCCCGCGAGCACGCAGGCGATCCCCAGAAGGGCGATGAGCGATGAGGGCCAGAATGAAGTGAGTGTTGATGAGATGGTCTGCGGCGGAACTGCTGGTGCGTGCAGCCTGCGCGACCATCCCGCGGCCAGGGCGATCATTGCCAGAACCCACGCGCCCGAGCCTGTCCATGTGAGGGTCATCTCGATCTGGGCGTGCATCGCCAGCGCGATGGCCGCAGCGCCCAGCGCCAGCGGAGCCCGTGGATAGCGATCGCTGGTTGCAGCGATCACGACCGCGGCGATGATCCACGCGAGCAACCCACCGATTTTCGTGATGGCCGTTTCGGGTGTGCTTGCGGTGCGTTCGATCCAGATCGAGATCATGGCAGCGCTGATGACGCCGGCGGCGATCAGGCGGAGGTCTTGGCGAGCGGTTGCATCGTCGATGGCCTGGGTCGAATCGGCATCGTCACCGGCTGCTGTAGATCCCGTGAGCAGAGATCGGCCCAGATCCCAGATCCACGTGAACCACAACACCGCCAGCGCAACCCCGAAGACGCCCAGGGCCGCAGCCAGATCCCACGGGAGCGAATGCGGGCTGGCGACATCCTCCGGGCTGATCGGAGGCTTGGCGAGCATGTAGGCATCCTTGAACCCCGCCGGCCCGACGCCGATGAGGGTGTGATCGGCGAATATGCGAGCAGCGCCCTGGACGTAGAACCAGCGGAACCAGAGGCTGAGTTCACCGAGGCGATCGGCGAGCATCCCGCGAACGAAGATTCCGGCGTGGACGGTGAGCACGAGGGCGAACGAGATCATCCCGAGCGTTCGGGGGCGCTGCCACCACGAACTGCTGGCGGATGGTTCCGGATCGGTGCGCGAGCTCATTACGCGAGGGAGCGCCAAGCTCCCTGCGATGACACCCACGCCGATCACCGCCGCAACGATCGCGCCCTTGGATTGGCTCATTGCCAGCGCCGTCCACGCCGCGAGCGCTGCCAGCCAGAGGATGGCGCGTTTGCCGCCGCGAGGTGCGAAGTATCCCAGGCCTGTCAGCGCGATCGCCCCCGCGCCGACGATGCTCCCGTAGACGTTCGAGAGACCGAACCAGCCGCTGGCCTCGCGCTGCATGAGCCGGCGCTCGTACGCGAGCGCTGATGGTGAATCCGGCAGCCAGCCGTTTGCGGCGAGGATCTGCTCCCGCGAGGCTTTGTACGTCTGAACAGTCTGCTCGTGCTCGACCAGGACCTGCAACGCGCCCTTGCCGGCGAGCATGACGACGACGCCGATCAGGATCCCGGCGGCGATCCTGCCGCTGCGTGGCCTTTGTGCCAGGCGCCAGAACGCCGCGCCCGAACACAGGGCGGCGGCAACATCGGATCCCGAGAGCCAATCCTCGACCGTTGTGCCGGGGTTGAGGGCGATGTGCCAGGCGATCCCGCCCAGACCGATTGCCAGGAGCGCTGAGCGAATGCAGATCCCCGCGCGGCCGAGCCCGCCGTTGCAACTTCGGCAGGTCACCACGATCGCGGCTGCCAGCAGCATGATCCCTGCATTGATCCCCAGCAATCCCGTGGGCGAGATCGACACACCCAGCGCCTGATCCGAGATCGACGGATCGGTGCCCCACCCCGGGAAAGCGTCGTACGTAACGAGCATCTTGAGACACACGAGCCCCGCGAGCGCCGCCGAGAGCAGGCCTTCGGTGAGTCGGCCCTCGGCGTGTCGTTGAGGCTCTGGTGCGATCGATGTCACGGCGAGAGAATCTCCGCGGTTACCGACTCGAATCCTGGACCATCCGCCGGCTCGCGTGTTCAAGCCCGAAGAGAACACCCAGGATCACGAGCGTCTGAACCCCCACCAGGATCGCCTGCCACCCCTCCAGCGACCGCAGCGTGATCGCCCCGCACCCGGTCGCCGCCGTCAAGGCCCACAGAACATACACCGCCCCGCGTCGAGAAAGCCCGCGCTGCACCAGTCGATGGCTCACGTGCTGAAGATCTCCGACCCACGGGTTCTTGCCCTGTCGCAGCCGGAGCGCCAGCACGGTCGCAAAGTCATACAACGGGATCGCCAGCACCACCAGCGGCATGAACACACCGTGCCACGGGCTCAACGGATGCGACCCCGGCGTGTCGGCCGGCTCGATGAACGTCGTTCGGACCGTCAGGAACCCCAGCAGCAGCCCGACCACCAGCGAGCCGCCATCGCCCATGAAGATCGAAGCTCCGCGATCGCTCCACGGCCGCGGCGCGTTGAAGACCAGGAACCCGGCCAGGGAGCCGATGAGCAGGGCCAGGCATGCGGCGATGAACCACTGCGGACGGCTCCCGACCAGCGTTCCGGCGAGGAAGAACGAGGCGGCGATCATGCCGATGCCGCCCGACAACCCATCCATGTTGTCCAGGAAGTTCATCGCGTTCATGATCGCGATCAGCCAGAGGATGGTGATCACGTACGACAGCCACGGCCCTCCGGCGGGTCCATCGAGGGCGGTCAACAGCCGGGATCCGGTCAGGATTGCAAGGCCCGATGTGACGCCGATCATCACCAGGAGCTTTGGCAGGGCCCGCTGGGGCCGGCGATCATCAATGAGGCCCATGGCGTGGACGATGCCCAGGGAGAGAATGAGCACAACGGCATCCCATCGGCGTTCACGGATCCCCGGCAGGTGTTCCTGAAGCCCCGGGAACCAGCCGGCGAGCAGGTCTCCGGCGGTGGAATCAACGCTGGAAGTCGGCGTGTAGGGCGTCCACGGGATGTTGAGCACGGTGATCCCGACCGCGATCGGAGCCGCGATTCCCCAGAAGATCGCCACACCGCCGGTATTGGGGATGCGCCGTCGCGGCGCTTTGACCTGCCCGGGTACACCGGCCGAATCAAAGGTCTCCAGCCTGTGGCCCAGGCGCACGAGCAACCACGTCAGCGGCAGTGAGACCGCGAATCCGACCGCGATCAGGCTGAGACATGCCCACACCATCGGCGGGGGAGTTTAGTTCCTTGTTCGAGGTGCGACGTGAGAGAATACAGGAATCCGAGCGCCGACCGCAATGGTGACCTACAGCTTCGGCGGCCTCTTCTCGTCATCATCGGAGAAATCAAAGTCGAACGAATCGCTGTCATCGTTGTCTTCGGAGCCGACCAGGCGGCCCTTGCCCGTCGGCTCGGCGGGCTTGGCGGGTCTGCTGGTGATGGTTGTCTGGGCTTCGCTCGCCCGGCCCGGCACCGCGCCGTCGGGAGCTGAGACCGCGCCGTCCTCCAGGACATCCTCAGAGTCGATCACCCCGGGCTCACCGTTGATCCGCGTGACAAAGACGCAGTTGCCGATCGCCAGCAGGTCACCGGCATTCAGGCGGGCTTCGGTGATCCGCTTGCGGTTGAGGTAGGTCCCGTTGCTGGAATTGAGGTCCCGGACGGTGATGGCATCCCCATCGATCAGGATCTCGCAGTGCTGACGCGAGACGCCGCTGGAGGGGATGCGGATGTTGCAATCGGTCTGCCGCCCGATCACGGTTCGCGGGCGATTCAGCGGCACGGTCCGCTGGGACAGATCCTGGGAGATGAGCACGAATGAGGCATCCACGTGATCGCTATCCTTTCCCGGCAGCGGCGTCCGGACCTGACGGACAGGGCTGGGAACCCGGTAGGGTCTCCCGTATCCCCGTCAGAACGGTTCGGTCCCGCGACCTCTAACCCCCACGCCCCCCACGCGTCCCACGCGTCCCACGCGTCCACGCCCCTCAGCCGACCACGGCCCCGACAACAACCCCCTCACCACGTACCAGCGTCCTTGGCCGCCCAGCCGGTGCAGCCCGTATGTCGCACGATACACCCTTGACCCTGGCTCCGCAACGCCGAGATCGGTCGGCCGGGGAGGTGCTGCCCCCGCCGGGGACTGGCGGGCTGGATACCCCCGCATCCCTCTATATCCACATCCCGTTCTGCTTTCACAAGTGTCACTATTGCGACTTCTACAGCATTGTTGACACCCAGGATCGCCAGGAAGCGTTCACGGACCGGCTCATCCGAGAACTGACCGCACTGGCTCCCTATTCCGCACGACAGCCCCTCAAGACCATTTTCGCAGGGGGTGGCACACCCAGCCTGCTTCGCGTGGATCTCTGGAAACGCCTGCTGACGGCTCTGGATCGCCTGTTTGACCTGTCGGAGATCCGATCGGCGGAAGCGCGAGAGCGGGCATCTTCTGCGCGTACAGCCACCGTTGCACGGGCGGCGGAGTTTACAGTCGAGTGCAATCCCGAGACGGTGACTCCCGAGCTCATGGAGACCCTGCGAGCGGGCGGCGTGACCCGGGTCAGTATGGGGGCGCAATCTTTTGAGACCCGCCACCTCAAGACCCTCGAGCGCTGGCATGATCCGGAGAATGTCGCCAGGGCGATCGGGTTGGCGCGGGATGCAGGGATCGCTCGGCAGTCCATTGACCTGATCTTCGGGATCCCGGGGCAGACGTTGGACGACTGGGGGAGGGATCTGGAGCGGGGGATCGGGCTGGGGACGGAGCACGTGTCGTGTTATTCCCTGACGTATGAGCCGGCGACCGCGATGACGGCCCGACTCACGCGTGGGGCGTTCGAGGCGATGGATGAGGGGGTTGAGGTGGACATGCATCGGCTCGCGTGGGATCGGTTGCGAGCGGCGGGGCTTGATCGTTACGAGGTCAGCAACTTTGCCCGGCCGGGAGCTGAATGCCTCCACAATCTTGCCTATTGGCGACAGGGATCCTGGCTCGCCGCGGGTCCTTCGGCTTCGGGGCACTTGCGGATTGGGAGCGTGGGGGCGGAAGGGACGGTGGGTGTTGGCGGGGCAGTGGGGGGTGGGCAGGTGGGCAGTGGGGGGAGGTACATCGCGCCTGGGCATCGCTGGAAGAACACACCGCGGCTGGATGACTATCTGCGCAAGGGGGATGCGACGGGGTTTTCGCCGATCAGCGATCATGAGGGGCCGGATGCCGCTCGGGCGCTTCGGGAGCGGATCATGACGGGGCTGCGGCTGTGCGAGGGGCTTGATGGCGGCCGCGTGCTTGCGACGGCCGATGGGCTTCATCCCGGATCGGGCAAGAGGCTTGTGGCGGCGATCGCGGCGGTGCGTGATCGCGGACAGCTCGTAGTTCGCGATGGGATGTGGATTCTCACAGATGAGGGCATTCTGTTCGCCGATGGGATCGCCGTCGAGCTGTTCGCGGCCCTTGATTGAGTGCCTGGGCTGACTGTCACCGCACGGTAACGGCGGCATTCGCGGTTTCGACCGGGCAATCATGAGGCTCGGGAGATTACCCATTCACGCGAACTTCGGGCTTGTAGTGTTGCTGGCAGCGGGCTCGCTCATGCTTGCTGAGGTCAGGACGAGATGGAGCAGGACGATCTGACGGCCGAGGAGGTTCTCGAGTCCGTCATCAACGCTCAAGCAGTTTCAAAGACGCTGCGCTCCCGCAGCTCCACTCGCCGTCATTCGGGAGAAAAGCTGTATGTCATCAAGAGCTTCAGTCTTGAAGGCACGCTCATCTACACCAAAGGGACGATCGTCCGTCAAGACGGCGAAGAAACGTTCTACATCTTCATCTCGTCGAAGGTCGCAACGGTCGGAGACTAGTCTTCGTTCCGCGAAGCACACGGACACGCCGCTCAAGGAGTGCGTTGTCTGCGGATCTCGCAGGATCGCCAGAAGGCTGGTAACGGTTCAACGCCGCGATGGCAGGCAGGTTGAGAAGGTGGCGGCCGATGTTTGCGAGAAGTGCGGCGAGCGGTACTTTGACCTCGAGGCGATGCGGTTGCTCGAGCGGTGAAATCTGCCAAGAAACGTAGTCGGGAGGGCTGTCATGCTTCTTCATCGCCTTCCACATCCGGTCGCTTGAGCCCGAACCTCTCCAGCGTCGCTCGCAGATCCTTCGGCCACTTCGACCGCACATCGATCCGCTCACCGCTGATCGGGTGATCGAACACCAGCCGATGCGAGTGCAGGGCCAGTCTCGGCGCTGCCGCCCTGATCTTCGGGGTCGCGTAGATGCTGTCGCCCAGTACCGGGCACCCGATGGTCTCCATGTGGATGCGGATCTGGTGCAGCCGGCCCGTGATCGGCCGGCACTCCACCAGCGAGGCATCCGCGCCCGCCTGCAGGATCCGGAATGCCGTGCTCGCTGGCTTGCCTACCGCCGATATCTTCGCGCGCTTGATCTCACCCTCACCCTTGGGGATCGATTCGATGATCGGCTTGTCAATCACACCCTGCGCGGTCTTGGGTGCGCCTTTGACGATCACCCAGTAGAACTTCCCGAGTGTCTTCTCCGCGAACGCCACGCGCATCGCGTCGTAGGCCTTGGTCGAAAGCCCGACCATCAGCAGGCCACTGGCCTTGCGATCCAGCCTGTGAAGCAGCCCGAAATCACGGTCCTTTCCCAGGTTCTGGAGCTTCTGGCCGTAGCGGACGAACAGCCCGTTGAGCAGGGTGTCGTAGTCGTGCCCGAGGCCGGGCTGCGTGGCGATCCCTGGCGGTTTTTCCACAACCAGCAGGTGTTCATCCTCGTGGCGGACCTTGAAGGTGATGCGGTCGTTGGCCTCGACGGAGAAGACGCTCATGGGTTGGACCCCGAGGGGTTCGCGGCGGCATCGAGATACCACCGCATCTCTCCGCCGATCGGCTTGATGCCCCCGATCGCCGTGTTAGGTCCGCCGATGCGCCGGGCCTCGGCGATCGCGGAGACATCGGCGCGGGCGGGTTCACCGACGGCGAGCACGGCGAGCAGCCGGCTCGCGGAGATCATGCGCGGCGACATCGCGTGCCACTGGATACCGCGTGGATCCTTCCAGGGCTTGCGGATGACCAGGTCGGGGCCATCGTCGGCGTGGTGGCGGCCGGCGAGCGCTTCGGAGATGGGGCCGCCATCGCCTAGCGAGAGAAGCGCAAAGTCGAGGCGATCCTGGCCCTTCTCGCGCCAACCGAGCGTCTCCCGGATCTCATCCTGGTAGGCGATCGCGGGGTCATCGTCGCTCACCGGTATGCCATGTACCTGGTCGATGGGGATATCGGAGTGATCGACGAGGATCTCGCGCAGGCGTTTGCCGCGCGAGCGGTCATCGTCGATAGCCACGAGACAGTCATCGATGGTCCACAGGTGCGTGCGCTTCCAGGGGAGCAGGCGATAGGCGGGGTCGAGCATCAGCCGCACCAGCGCCGGCTCGGTCTGCTCCGAAGCGCTGATCGCCAGGTGGAAGTCACCAAACGCCCGCACGCAGTTCTGGGCCTGGAGAAGCATGTCGGTCAGGAGAACCTCCCCCAGGTCCTCGAAGAGATCCCGAACGATCACGGTTCCGGACAGATCGGGCTTGGGGCTCGCCGAGGCACGCACGGGTTCGACATCACTCATCCTTCCATTGTGTGCAGGCTGGATGAAGCGTGCCAGTGGGGATGGGAAACGGGAAGAGGGGAACGGCGAGCGGGGGGAAGGGGAGAGAGGGGAGGCCGCAGTGGGGGATTCAGCATCCGGCGATGAAGGCACGGACGAAGCCGTCGAAATCGTCGGTATCCACGAAGCCCGAGTGGTCGAAGTCGGCATCGTCGGTCCCGAGTTCGAAGGCCTGCACGAAGGCATCGAAATCGTCGGTGTCGATGAATCCCGAGCCATCGAAGTCCGCGTGGCAATCACCGACCGACATGTCGGAACAGTCGCCGGTCATCCCCGGCATCGGCTGGCCGCGGAGCATGGGGAGCGACTGAATGACGGCCCGGACATCGGATTCGGTGGCCTCGCCGGGGGCGATCGCCCCACCGAAGACATCCAGCGCGGTCACCTTTGTGCCATCCCCCGAGCCGAACCTCACACTCCCCGCCGGTGAGTCGAAGGTCGCGTAAATAGGAAAGCTGGACCGGATCGGGGCGTTGCCGATGGTCCCGCGCACGATGAAGCCGTTCCATTCGTCGCATCGCGTGACGGCCAGATGGATCGGAGAGCCCGCCATCCAGTTGAAGGTGATCATCCGCTCCATCCCATCGCCGGCGCCGATGCCCCCGGATCGCAGGACGACCGCACCCTGGGTGCGCTCGGCGAGCACATCGATCCAGGATTGGCCGGTCTGACTGACGATCGAAAAGAGGGGCTTCTCGGCCGAATCTGGGCCTGAAACCGAGCCGTCCCACGCGGCCGGGGGGACGATGCCGGAGACGAATACGGTCCAGCTTCCGCTGCCATCAAAGCCGTCGATCCACGCCTGCTCATCGGGGAGCGTTGTCTCGACCGCGGCGGGATAGGGTGGGGATGGCTCCCACGAGACCGACTCGATCGCCAGATAGAAAGAAGCCGGACCCTCGATGTTCCAGGCGCTCGTCAGGACGAGGTCGAGCACACCGCCGGCGGCGGTCCAGTCCTCTGGTTGGGCCCACACGGAAAGATCGGTGATGAGAACCACCGGAACCCATGCCCCGCTGGTCGAGATATCGATCGAGGTGGATGCCGCGGAGGAGCGCACCGTCTGCGCGGAGCCGGCGGCATCGCTGGACCGCAGGGCGGACATGATCGAGAGGGAATCCGCGCGGCCGGACTCGTCGGGGGTGTCATGGCGGACCCAGAACTTGACCGAAACCTCGCGCACATCGGCTGGGATGCCGCCGGCCAGACGCAGGCGACCGAGCTGGTAGCTGCCGGTCAGAGGGGTCGGAGGATTGTTCTCGATGCGGTACCACGGTCCAGCACAGGGCGGATCGGGGATGGATGGCGGGAGGCTTGGATTGGCCTGTATCGCGACTCCCAGGCCGTTATCGAAGTAGGCGGGGTTTGCGAAGGCAGCGTTGCGTCCCCCGGGAGCGATCGTCAGGGGGCTTGCGCTCACCAGGTCGGGAACCGGGATGCTGCGGATGCCAGCGCCGGTGTACTTGCCGTAAGAGCCGACCCAGATGCGGTTGTCGGCAAGCCAGGGCGAGGCCTGGTTGCCTTCGTAGTGGGTCCAAACCTGTGCCCAGCGCATTCCATCGGGAGAGTACAGGATGCGCTGATTCGCCCAGCCATCCGCATCTTTCTGGCTTGGAGACATCTGTGCGATGTATGGACCGCCCAGTGCGTTGGGATACGGTGTGTGGATATGGAAGATCAGGTAATGTCGCCAAGGCCCATCGTGGCCGGGGGCGATCAGTGGTGCGGTCTGCACGATCCCGTAGGGCGCGGTGAACGCGAGCGGGCTTGCCTGCGATGAGGGGCTCGATGTGATCCAGAGCGGTTCGGAGACCTCATCTCCGCCGACCATGAAGGTGCCATCGGCGGGACCGGGGGCGATCCCGACAAACTGGTTGCCCTTCATGCGGGTCTGAAGGTTGGCGAGCGAAGGGTCGAGGTTGCCGTGAACGACCGCCGGACCTGTCCAGATGGGGCCGGCGGTTCTCCAATTGAAGGCGCTGGCGTTGGGTGTGGAGCCCAGGGCGTAGTGCGACTCGTTGGGAATCGTCCAGGCGTAATTGACGGCGTTGCCAACGCTGTCGCCGCGTGAGCCTATGGCGAGCAGGCCGCTTGTGCCGAACTTGGTGATGCCGATGGTGTGCGCGTGGGAGGTGTTGGTGGGATCGTGCCAGCGGCCTGGGAGTTCGACGACCGGGGATGCGGTCCAGTCGCCGCTACCGGCGCTGCTGCGCTGGATGGGAAAGACCATGTACGCCCCGCCATCCTTGAGGGGCGCGGCGTGGTAGTCGGTCGCGGCGATCCATGCCTTGGTCGGGGCCGTGCCGTCGCGCTGCGTGCTCCACCAGGAACTCAGCGACCAGAACGCGCCCAGACCGACGCCCGAAGGCTGCGGGGAGAGGGGATCGGAGACCGCGTGCCGCCGCCACCAGTGGCTCTTTGGGCCACCCAGGTCCGAGATGCGGCAGGTCAAGAACCCGATGCGGTTGGAGTTCCAGCCCGCGGGGCCGGGGACCGCGACGTTGCACTGCATCACGATGAACCCGTGGCAGATCGCCGCCGACACCGGTCGCCAGGCTTCGTTTCCGACATTGTCAATCGACTCAACCAGCACATCCATCTGCGCGGCCTTGTTGCCGTTGTAGGCCATCGAGTACTCGTACGGTGTGGATGTCATGCTCCCGACGTAGATGCGCAGGCGGATCTGGCCGAAGTCCGCGATCAGCCAGATGGGTGTGATGCCATCGGCGGCGAACCCGGTCGCGAGGATGTTCACCGCCGGGGTGGCGAAGGTGTCGGGGTCGGTGGTGAAGGCCGAGTGCGGGGCCAGGAGCGTCGGCTCCCGGTATCGCGGCTGATCGATGGGGATGAGCGAGCCATCAGGCGAGAGCGCGACCGCATCTCGCTCGAAATGGAACTGAAGCGGGGCATCCAGGATGGGGGCGTTATCAAAGCGGAAGGTCAGGGCGGGCTGGGCGCGGGCGGGCGATGGCAAAGCGAGGATCACGATCGCCATCAGCAGCGATGGCAGCGTGCGACGCAACCAGCACGCGGCAACGGATCTACGGCCGGGATGTGGCATCATTCTGGTGTTCCGCCCTTACACAATGAGACGCCCGTAACGAAGTATAGCAGGAATCGGCCAAACTCCTCCCGTATATGCGTAGGGTCTTTCCCGAGTTCTCGGGCGAACCGATGCCGGCTTTGCCGGTTGAATGGACCCATGTGAGGGTCATCGGGCGATCGGGATGTGGTCCTGAGTCGAGGCGCGATCCTGAATCCTGGCGCAGCGATGTTCGCCAGCATCCGCGCCCCAGCACCCAGCAGCACTCAGCACCCAGCACTCATGACTTCGGAACCCGCTTGGTCGCGATCCCGATCGCCGCCGGGCTGATATCGCACCCGATCCCCGCTCGCCCCAGGTTGGCGGCCGCGAGCAGCGTTGTACCGCTGCCGCAGCAGGGATCCAGCACCGTGCCGCCGGGCGGGCAGAAGGCGCTTATCAGCAGTTCGAGCAGCTCGATGGGTTTCTGCGTTGGATAGCCGGTGCGTTCCCTGGCCATGTTGTTGATCGCCGGGATGTCCAGCACATCGGTCGCCTTCTTGAGCTTGCCCTTGAGCCGCTGGCTGGTCGCCGGCACCATCGGGGCTTTGAAGTAGTACTTCGCCGGATCGATGCCATAGATGAGGATGTCATCGTGCTTGCGGGCGAACCGGCGCGGTGAGGAGCCGCCCAGGCCGTAGTGCCAGATCAGGTGATTGATGAAGTGGTCGGGTGTGAGAAGTTCATCCAGCAGCAGGCGGATGTGATGTGATGCGCGGTGATCGCAGTGGATCGCGATCGAGGCGGTTGGCTTGAGCGCGGGGATGATGGCGAGCAGGCGAGCACGGAGCCATGAGATGTAGTCGGCAGTCGTGGGCCAGGAATCGAAGTAGGAGGCTTGTGCGCTGCGGCCGGCTTTGGTCGCGTTGGGGGGAGTGGAGTGACTTTTACCTGTGTTGAACGGTGGGTCGGCGTAAAGGAAGTCGATGGAGTAGCGCGGGAGAGTGGGGGCGAGGGTGAGCCAGTCGGTGGTGTGGAGAGTGGAGGTGGGGGTGGAGGTGGTTGCCGGACGGGCGGGCATGGCGGGGACGGTAGCGATCCGAAGAGAAAGGCGGCCGCGGATTTCGCGGACGAACGCGGATAAGGGCAATGAGGGGTTAGTTGTTGATCAGGTTGAACAGCTCGCGGGTGAGCGGGTTCAGGACTGGCGGGCCGATGCCCTTGTCGGTGTTCACCTGCACCGCGAGCGTGGTGTTGGTTTCAGGATCGTGGATGAGCTGCGTAATGTAGCCAGGGAACCAGCCCGAGTGGCCGTGGTAGCTCTTATCGCCATCTTTCCATGTGATCACACCCAGGCCGTAGGTGGCGCCCTTGCCCAGACGCGGCGCGGAGACACCGTCGAGCATCGCCGCGAGCGAGTCGTTGGAGACCAGCGTGCCGCCGAAGAGGTTGTGGCCGAAACGGGCAAGGTCGATCGCGGTGAAGATCAGGCCGCCGCCGGTCCACTCGAACTGTGGGTTGCTCGCGTAGGTTTCGTTGATGGCGACCTCCTCGGGGACCGGGAGCATGTCGGTCGCGAACGTGTATCCGCTGACCAGTCCGCGGAGATGGGGCTTGTCGTTGGGACCTGTGTCACGCAACGAGAGCTGCTGGATCACGCGGGTGTCGAGCAGGTCATAGGCCTTCTGCCTGGTGATGCGCTCGACGACCAGTCCGGCGAGGATGTAGTTGGTGTCGGCGTACGACCAGCCCTTGCCGGCCTCGAAGAGGGCGGGCTTGTCGAGAATGAACTGGAGGATTTCCTCTGGAGACCAGTTGGCTTGCGGGTTCTTGCGCAGAGCCTCGTGGAATTCCTTCATCGCCACGTGCTCGGGGATGCCGGATTGGTGACGCAGCAGGAGCCGGAGGGTGAGATCCTTGGCATTGGGGATCCGCGAAAACCAGGTCTCAGAGCCGATGGTCTTGCCGATGGGGGCATCGAGGTCGATCATGCCATCCTGGGCGAGCAGCATGAAGGCCGCGGCGAAGTAGGTCTTGCCGACGCTGCCGGACATCATGCGATCGGTCGGTCTCATCGCCGGCGCCGGATCACCCTCGGGCACGCGACGGGAAACGCCGGCGGCAAGCGCTATCTCGGAGCCATCGGCCTTGGCGATGCCCAGCGTGATGCCGGGGGCGTTTGTTGTGGCGAGGAACTTGTTGAGAGCATCGCCGAGGCGGGCCTCAATGCTGCCCGCCGGCTGGGTTTCGGCAGACGGAGCGGAAGGTTGAATAGGCCAGGCGCCGGTCTTTGGCGCTGGGATGAGCAGGAGCAAACCGCAGGCGAGCGTACCGATGCTCGGGGTCATCAAGAGGCGTCTACGAGTTGCCATGAGGTACACCGTAAGTATGAATGGGCGAGCATCCCACTGCAATCGCCGCTCGAGGAGTGTATCACGAATCGGACTGCAAATAATCGATGAAAAACCCCCGCCATGCGGCGGGGGTCTGAGTGAGGCTTGTGCTGTATTCATCCTGTCGTGATCAACCCGCGGCCATCTTGGCGGCTTTGGCCTTGGCATCGTCGAGCGTGCCAACGTACATGAAGGCGCCCTCGGGGAGGCTGTCGCCCTCACCATCGCAGAGGCGCTCGAAGGAGTCGATGGTGACCTCGAGGGGCGAATCGACACCCTTGAAGCCGGTGAACTGCTCGGCGACGTGGAAGGGCTGGGAGAGGAAGCGCTCGATCTTGCGCGCGCGGGAGACGGTGCGCTTGTCATCCTCAGAGAGCTCATCGACGCCGAGGATCGCGATGATGTCCTGGAGATCCTTGTACCGCTGGAGGATCGACTGCACCCGGCGCGAGACCTTGTAGTGACGCTCCCCGAGGATCTGGGGATCGAGGATTCGGGAGGTCGAGGCGAGCGGATCGACGGCGGGATAGATGCCCTTCTCGGCGATGCCGCGGGCGAGCACGATGAAGGCGTCGAGGTGGGTGAAGGCAGTCGCCGGGGCGGGGTCGGTGAGGTCGTCGGCGGGGACGTAGATCGCCTGCACCGAGGTAATAGCGCCCTTGGCGGTCGAGGTGATGCGTTCCTGAAGCTCACCCATCTCGGTCGAGAGCGTCGGCTGGTAACCCACCGCGCTGGGCATGCGGCCCAGGAGAGCCGACACTTCCGAACCGGCCTGGGTGAAGCGGAATACGTTGTCCACGAACATCAGGGTTTCCTTGCCCGATGCATCGCGGAACTCCTCGGCCATGGTCAGGGCCGAGAGGGCAACCCGGAGGCGGGATCCCGGGGGCTCGTTCATCTGGCCGAAGACCATCGCCACCTTGTCGAGGACGTGCGCCTTCTGGCCCTTGTCGTCGGTGTACTCGGCTTCCTTCATTTCGCGCCAGAGGTCGTTGCCCTCGCGGGTGCGCTCCCCGACGCCGGCGAACACGGAGTAGCCGCCGAAGTTCTTGGCGACGCGGGCGATCATCTCCTGGATGACGACGGTCTTGCCGACGCCGGCGCCGCCGAAGAGGCCGATCTTTCCACCGCGGACGAAGGGGCAGAGCAGGTCGATGACCTTGATGCCGGTGGGGAGGATCTCGGTTTTGGGGTTGAGGGAGGCGAACTCGGGCGGGGCCTTGTGGATGGGCGAGCGCTTGCTGGTCGCCGGGGCCGGACCCTTGTCGATCGGCTGGCCCAGGAGGTTGAAGACGCGGCCCAGGACGGCTTCCCCGACGGGGACGGTCACGGGTGAGCCGGTGTCGGAGCAGGTCATGCCGCGGGAGAGGCCGTCGGTCGAGCCGAGGGCGACCGCGCGGACGCGACCACCGCCCAGGTGCTGCTGGACCTCTCCGACGAGGTAGAGCTCGCCGGTCTTGGTCTGGGTCTTGACCTCGACGGCGTTGTAGATGTCCGGGAGCTGGTCCTCGGAGAACTGGGCGTCGAAGGTGGAGCCGATGACCTGGGTGATCGTGCCGTTATTGGGCATTGGGTACCTCTGGACTTGCGTGATGAAGACCGTCCGGACCGGGCGGCCCGAGGGGGTGCAAGCGTAGGCGCGGAGGTTCGGGGTTTCCGTTCCTGCGGGAGGTATCTTCGGTGGATGTGAGGGTGTCCGAGGGCCAGCATCCGGTCCAGATTGGGGGTTGGGGACTGGGTTCGGCGATGATGGTGCTACTGCCGGCGGTTGGAAGGAGCCGCGAAACGCACAGCCTGCCCTCTCGGGCGGGCTGTGGTGTGTGGGTGTGAAGTCAGGAGCAGCGCTGTCGGCGTGCCGTGATTGTTCAGCAGCCGGCCTCGAACGCAAGCACGAATCCAGTGAAGTCCTCGATGTCAACGAATCCCGAGCCGTCGAAGTCGGCATCGCCGGTGCCTTCCTCAAAGGACTGGACGAACGCGGCGTAGTCCTCCAGATCGACAAAGCCCGAGTGGTCGAAGTCCGCCGGACAGTAGCGGACGAAGTTGATGAGGCCTGTCTCCGAATCGAGGGTCGCCGACCAGTTCTCAGGGATCAGCCCGTTGCCGCCGATCATGGGCTGCTGGAAGAAGGGGGCTGCCAGGAAGTGCGCGGGGCCGGAGTTCTGGAGGGGGCCATCGGCCAGCGAAGGTAGCACGACGTTGATCGCGAACACCTGGACGTTGACCGGATGATCCTGCGGGATGTTCGGCCAGTGGCCCTCGATGAAGAGCGCCCGCTGGGTGAAGGGATCCACCGGACGGGTGCCCAGGGGAATCCCGCCCAGGTCCATCGCCATGCTCAGCGGCATCACGCCGACGGAGGCGGTCGAGATGGCGATCGGCATCGGGTTGCCGTTCAGCAACGCCATGGGTGTGGAGCAGGGAACCTCGATGTCATCCTGGTCGTTGGGATCCTCGTTGAAGGGAACTTCGTGGCCATCGTTCACGTTGGCCTGCCAGCCCGTGCTGCGCGAGTTCTTGTTGGCCTCCTTGGTTTCCTTGTCGGTGAGTTCGAGCTTGCTGCCGTCGATGGTGGCGCCGGCGATGTTGCGGCCGGCCTTGGTGATGACCGAATCGGTCTTCTTCTTCTTGGCGGCATCATCAGCACCATCCTGGTCGGCGGGCTTCTTTGGGACCAGGACGGTGACCTCGATCTCCTTGGGATCGCCGTTGTTGGTGCCGTCGGCGTTCTTGGGCTGGACCTTGACCTTGACCTTGTTGAACTTGTGGCACTTGACGCTTCCGCCGCCGGTGCCGCCGACGTTGACGGAGCCGTCGGGCGGGTTGACGGGATCCCCGTTCTCATCCAACAGTCCGGCGGCCTTGGCATCCTCGAAACTGAGGGTCGTGATGCCACCCGAATCGACGATGCCGCTGAACGACTTGCCGCCGACCTCGAGGCCGACGGGGTAGTTGGTGCTGATGTCGCTGGGGCCGGCGAGCGTGGGGGTTGAGCCCAGGCCCACGATGAGCGCGGCGAACATGGCCAGACCGGTGCGGTGTGGTGAGAACATGTGAATCTCCGTTCAGGTGTTACGTGCGGGGTCAGGAACGATGCGAGTGCAATCCCACGGTGTTTGAACGGTGGGGGCGCTGCGCAGTCACGCTGAACCTGGCGGGAATATTCTGGTCGCGTTCCGCTCGTCCGAATCCGAGCGATCTAGGCCTGGGTTGGGCTCGCCTCGAGCGAATCCGCCGTGCGCATCAGCCTCCGCCGCCGCGAGATGATGTAGTACATCCCCCAGGAATATATCGCCAGCAGCGCGAACCCCACGGCGCCGATGGGGAACACGAGTCCCAGAGCGGCGGGGAGCCTCCGAACGCCGTCATGGATATGGCCCCCGACGAGAAGCTGCTGCTCGGAAGGGCCGTCGGGAAGCCGGTGATGGCCGTGTCGGCAAAGGCGGCGATCTCCGCCAGTTCATTCTGATGCACCGGGAGGCTCGTATCCAGACCGGAATCGATGTACAAGGGTTTCAGAACATCGGGCGAGACCGGGGTCTTGATGATCGACCTTTGCCCATCGCGGATCACCTCGACAAGGCCGGTCGGCGCTGCGCCGGGCACGTTCAGGGTAACCCGGTGCGTGCTTCATCGAGCAGCTTCATCTCAAGGTGGATCGCCCTGGTCGTCTGTGTATCCGTGACCGTCGCCGTGACGTTGGCAAACGCCCCGGAACGCGGCGTAAACGTATATATCGCTGTCGTTGACGGAGGGGACCAGCGCCCCGCGACATACAACCTCATCGTCACCGAGATCGCCACCGCGCCGATCATCAACCACACCAGGGTCCAGTGGCAGATCGCCCCGAAGAGCCCGCCGCGCCGCCGCATCTCCATCGGGAGCGTGATGATCCCGGTCGTGCGCAGGTCCGTGCTGCATTCGGGGCAGGCAAGAGTCGGCAGGCCGGCGACCGCGTACCCGCACATCTCGCACGCGGCAACCTTGGATGCCCGCCGCGGGGGCGTGATGGTGATGTAGATGTGGCGAGCCCCCACGAACGCGAGGAACACCAAGACCATCAGCCACAGGAAGTACGAGACCGCTGCCGTCGCACCCATGACCATCCCTCCGGCCGGGGAGCATTTCGCAACAGAGAAAGATTAGGTAAACCCCGCGCCCGGTTGCGTGAGTGGCACGGCTGCCACGTCGGGAGATCACACCATGTGGCGGACATTGAGCGGCGGCAAACCCGCCTCCCGCTCCCTCGCCCGCTCGCCGTTACGATGGCGGACCCGGGCAGGGATCGCCCGGGCACATGGAGCGAAGCCTTGAAGAACTCACGGATCTGGATCGCGGGGCTCACGATGGCGGCCGGGACTCTGGGGCTGGCGAGCGCGATGGCAAACGGCCAAACGCCGGCCTCAACCGCCCCTGCGGGGCAGGCCCAGCCCGTCCCAGCCGAGGCCCGCGAGGTTCGCGAGGGGATCCGGGAGATGGTCACCTCCGCCAGGGACAAGGTATTCCCGGCGCTGGTCAATATCCGGGTTGTCACCGTCTCGTTCTGGGATGGCAAGGAGACCAAGGGCCAATCGACCGGCAGCGGGACGATCATCAGCAAGGAAGGGCACGTGCTCACCAACGCGCACGTGACCAACAACGGCAAGCGCTTCCGCCTGACGCTCGCCGACAAGCGCGAGGTGCCGGCGATCATGGTCGGGGAGGATCCGCTGACGGATCTGGCCGTCCTGAAGATCGATCTGGATGCGATGGCGGACAAGGGCGCTTCCCTGCCGGTCGCCGAGTTCGGCAACAGCGATGAGCTGGTGGTGGGGGATCTGGTGATGGCGATGGGATCCCCGTTCTCGCTTTCCAGATCGGTGACGCTGGGGATCGTCTCGAACACCGAGCGGGTGTTCATGGGCAACACCGGCGATGTCGAGGATCTGGATTTCGAGGGTGATCAGCGGACGGGTGTGTTCACGCGATGGATCCAACACGATGCCCTGATCAACCCCGGCAACAGCGGCGGCCCCCTGATCAATCTGAGCGGACGGATTGTGGGTGTCAACACCCGCGGCGGCACGGGGATGGGCTTTGCCAGCCCCAGCAACATGGCCCAGCAGATCGCAGGCCAGCTCATCAAGCACGGTGAAGTCCCGCGGAGCTGGTTCGGGATCGCCTTGCGGCAGATCCAGCGCACCGGGCTGACCGAGGGCGCCCTGGTTACCGCGGTCATCAACAACAGCCCGGCATCCCGCGCGGGGCTCAAGGCCGGGGACCAGATCCTCTCGCTCAACGGCGATCCGGTGACCGTGAAGTTCGCCGAAGAGATCCCGCCCTTGCTCAAGAGGCTCGCCGAGTTCCCCATCGGCGGAGAGGTCAAGGTCGCGTACCGGCGCGACGGCGCGGATGCGGTGGCAACCATCACCACCGACAAGATGCTCAAGGAACGCGGGCAGGAGACGACGCTGCGGGCGTGGGGGCTCAATCTCCAGGAGATCACGCCGTACATGGCGAGAGAGCGGCAGTTGGAAGTCTCAGAGGGCGCGTACATCTCGGGCGTGCGGTCCGGCGGGGCAGGAGATATCGCCGAGCCCAAGCTCTCGTGGGGCGACATCATCGTCGGTATCGGCGGCAAGGCCGTGAAGTCGGTTGATGAAGCGGTGAAGGTGTACGACGAGGTGATGGCGCAGGAGAAGCCGCCGGAGTTCCTGCTGGTCGAGTTTGATCGCCAGGGCAAGCGCCAGGTGACGCTCATCAAGCCCAAGCCGCCCAAGAGCGAGGATCCGCCGCGCGAAGTCCCTAAGGCGTGGCTGGGCGTCGCGACCCAGCCGGTGCTCAGGGATCTGGCCAAGTTCCTCGGGCACGCCGACCAGACGGGCTTCCGCATCACGCGTGTGTATCCCAAGACGACCGCGGCCCAGTCGGAGTTGAAGGCGGGGGATCTGATCGTGGCGATCAACGGGGAGAAGCTCGCTCCCAAGACGATGGCCGAGGGGAGCATGCTCAACCGCCGGCTGCGGAGCCTGGGGATCGATGAGGAGGCCAAGATCTCGGTGCTGCGCGAGGGCAAGCCCGTCGAGATCGCGGTGAAGTTGGAGCGGACCCGCATCGGGCCGGAGGAGGCTCGCCGGGATGAGAACAAGGATTGGGAGATGACGGTCCGGGAGCTGACGTTCTTTGACCGTGATGACAACCGCTGGGATGAGAACATCCAGGGTGTGCTGCTGGATCAGGTCGAGCGGGCGGGGTGGGCGGGCCTGGCGGGACTGAGCCCGGGCGAGCTGATCGTGTCGATCGACGGCACGGCGGTCAGCGATCTGGCTTCCTATCGCAAGAAGATGGAAGCGCTCGCCAAGACCCAGCCCGAGCGCGTGGTGTTCGTGACGCTGGTGGGGACGAGGACGCAGTACAAATTTGCGGAGCCGGAGTGGAAGCCGATTGTGGAGGAGAAGAAGTAGCCGTGCGAGCGTTAGTCATCGAGGGTCAAACCGAAGTTCGTTCGCGTCATGTAGGTATCGTCATCAACGCGTGCATGCGATCCCATCTGGGGCACATGTCGGAGCCGTGATGCCCGCCGACGTTTCTCAACAGCGCAGCAGCCAGAAGCAGCGGGTGCTCTGCGCGATGTTCGCGTTCATGTTGCTCGCCTGGCTCACCCTCGCCTCCGCCCTCACCCCCGCCTCCGGCGGCATGGGCACCCATCGCCAGCTCGGGCTCCCCCCCTGCGGCTGGATCATCGCCTTCAACAAGCCCTGCCCCACCTGCGGCATGACCACCGCTTTTTCCCACGCCTCCCACGGCCAACTGCTCGCCGCAGCCAGGGTCCAGCCGTTCGCCCTGCTCCTGGCGCTGGGGGTTTCCGCAGGCTTTTGGGGTTGTTTGTATACTGCCGTGAGCGGGTCGGCGGTGATGGGGAGCTATGCTTTCCTCCTGCGTCCCCGATGGATTTGGGTGATGCTGGGGCTGCTGGCGATCTCCTGGGGGTACAAGCTGGTGGTGGCTTTGGGAGCAGCGCCGGGCGTGCCCGTGGGCATTTCTTCCTTCGGGGGCCCGTCCGGCGGGTGAGCCGTGGCCGAATCGGCGATTGGATTGAACATGGGACACCTGTCAACCTCTGGACTCTGGTCCACCGTGCGTGAGATCGCCGCGTGCGCCCTCTGCTGCGGCCTGATCGGCAGCGCCGGGAGCCTGACCGGATGCACGCTCCTGGGCGGTATGATCGAGAGCTATCGCCAATCCAGCACGCACTCGGTCGAGGCTGAGTACATCGGCATCGTCGGCAAGTCGGTCGCCGTCGTGGTGATCGCCGATCGCTCCATCGAGGCCGACTTCCCGGGGATCACGGCAACCATCAACGAGCGGATCAACGAGAACGTTCTCCGCAATGCCCAGCCTTCGTACGGCATGCCCAGCGTTCAGCTCGTGCAGTACCTGCTGAACAACCCGCAGCTGCTCGCCAAGCCCCGCGGGGAGCTGGCCCAGCACCTGGGCGTCCAGCGGCTGATCGTCGTCGAGCTCCAGGAATTCCGGCTCAACGATCCGGGCAACCAGTACCTCTGGGAGGGCGCTGCCTCGGGCCAGGTGTCGGTCGTCGAGGCCGATGGGCCGGTCTCGGATGACTACGCCTTCAGCCGGCCCATCCGCGTCGGGTTCCCCGATCAGAAGGGAATCGGGCCCGAGCAGTACGGGCGCGATGTGATTTCCTCCGCGCTGCTGGGGAGGTTCGTCGAGCGGACCTCGGTCTTCTTCTACACGCACGAAGAGCCGTACTACCCCAAGCCCGGGCAGGGGTATTGAGGCCGGGGGCAGGACCATCGGCGCGGCAAGAGCTGGATCGGGATCTCACTTACGAAAGGCACGCATCAGGCATGAGCCTCCACTCTCTCACCCCCCGCGCGTCTTTCCGGATCGCCGTTCTCACCGCGGCGGCCGGGTTGAGTCTGGGCGCTGCGCTCATCGCCGGTGGCTGCAACATCGCCAGCGCGGTGTTCTACGTCGTCCACGGCCCCGATGCGAAGATCCCGCCCAAGTTCGAGCTGCCGCGAGACAAATCCACCGTCGTCTTCGTCGATGACCGCAACAGCAAGCTGCCCTCGCGCGACCTTCGCGAGATGATCGCCTCGGCGACCGGGCAGGTGCTGATGGAGAAGGGGGCTGTCAACGACCTGATCGATTCGAGGTCGGCGATTGCGGCGGCGAGCAAGGATCGCTTCGGCTCTCCGATGACGATCTCCGAGATCGGGCGGGCGGTGAGCGCGGATATCGTGGTGTACGTGACGATCGATTCGTTCTCTCTCTCGCGCGACGGCCAGACGGTGGCGCCATCGACGGCGATGCGGATAAAGGTGATCGATGCGATCACCGAGAAGCGCCTGTGGCCTGAGGAGCCCGAGGGATACGCCCTGGGTGTGCAGTCCCCGCCCAAGCAGGGCACGCTGAGCAACTCGCCCGGCGAGATGTACAACGTGCGGCAGGAGGCCGCGAGCCGCGCAGGGCTGGGTGTGGCGCAATTGTTTGTCGAGTACATCGCCCGCGAGGCCGCCGGCATGGGCTCGAAGGCGACGCTGTAGGAACCGGCAACGCGTGGGGGGAAGTTTCGCGAATAGCGGCCAAGATGGCGATCCGTGTGCTTCATGTGGTGACGGCGAGCCGTCCGCGATGGCGCGGAGGGCGGATGCCGCTGCGCCATGGTGAATCATCGCGGGCGGCGGGAGATGCCGCACCGCTCGCGTGCCGGGCGGGGATGCGGCTGACCCCCGGGTTCGAGCATCGCGTGCTGGCGATCGGCGGATCGGATACGCAACGGCGGCTGGAGCGGCTGGGTGTGGCGGTGCGTGACCGCGTGTCTCCGCCCCTGGGCCGGCCGGGGCTGGCGCGGGGGGCGATCAGCGGGTTGCTGCGGTTGCGGGAGCGGTTTGATGTCGTGCAGCCCTGGCACGCCTCGCTGGTGGATGCGATCGATCCCGCGGTCGTGCGGATCGCGGCTCCGCCCACGCACGAGCTGCTCGGCGCGCTGCTGGAGATCACCGACCGGCTTGAAGAGGAAGACCTGCTACGGCGGGCGCGCGGGGAGGAGCTGCGATCCCAACTCGGGATCGATGGCACGCGTCCAGTGGTCCTGTTCGCGGCCGATCCCCCGGACGATGGCGAGGCCGCGTGGCTCTTTCGGATCATCGGGATGACCGACAAGGCCGGTGAACGGTTCACGCTGGTGATCCCGCGCGGGGTGCGGGGCATTCATCGGGCTGCGGTCCTGCACCGGGATGCCCTGATCACCAGCCCGCTGGTGGTCTCGGAGCGATCGGGGATCGAATTGCTCGATGCGGCGGACATCGCCGTCCTGCCGCGAAGCGCTCGGCGCGATCGCTACCCCGCCGCAGCGCTCGCCGCGGCCCGCGGGCTTCGGGTCATCGAGCCCACCAGCGATGTGGTCGAGGGTGGAGATGAATCCCTCAACCCGGCGTGTGCAACCGAATACGCCCTGACCGCCGCAGCCCTGCGCGATGCGATCCACCAGTGGCAATCACACCGGCGCATCCCTCCCGGCGTGTGCAAGGATCAACAGGTTCTGGCCGATGAGTTGATGGCACGCTGGACACGATGAGGGCGGTCGAAGTCCGATGAGCAAGAGTCACGCCACCAAGCCAAGCTCCGCCGATCAGCCGGCCCGCACCGGCGTGCTGTTCGTCTGCACGGGGAACATCTGCCGTTCCCCGCTCGCCGAGGCGATCTTCCGACACATCGCCGGCGAGCGGCGGGTCATCGACCAGTTCCAGATCGCCTCCTGCGGCACCGGCTCCTGGCACGCCGGGGACGATGCCGATCCACGCACCCGCGCGGTCGCCGCCCGCTACGGCATCCCCATGAAGCACACCGCAAGGGCGTTCCGACCCGGGCACGATTTCACCGACTTCCCCTGGATCATTGCGATGGACAATTCCCACATGCGATGGCTCGCCATCCAGGGCCGGCACGGCTCACGCATCCACCTGATGCGGGAATTCGATCCGGAGATGAAGAGCCTCAAGGGGGATGAGCTGGATGTCCCCGATCCCTACTACGGTGGGGAAGACGGCTTCGAGAAGATGTACCACATGCTCGACCGGGCATGCCGCGGGTTTCTCGACCATCTGATGCGATGAATTCCACACGAGCGCTCCATATGATTGCCCGTGTCAGTACTCGCAGCGACAAATATCAGGGTTGTGTACGGCAGCCGCATCATTCTTGATGGGGTCTCCATCTCCATTGAGCCCAACGAGCGGATCGGTGTCGTCGGCCGCAACGGGGCGGGAAAGTCCACGCTCCTGAAGGTCATGGCGGGGCTGATCAAGCCCGATGAGGGGTTCATCTCCCTCCAGCGCGGCAGCCGCGCCGGGTACCTGCACCAGGATCCGATCCTCGAACCCACCGACACGCTGCGCGAGGCCGCCGAGCGCGCCTTCGAGAAGCTCCACGACCTGCACGAGGAGCAGCACAAGATCTACGACAAGATGGCGACCGCGACCCCCGAGCAGCTCGAGAAGCTGATGAGGAAGCAGGAGGAGATCGAGCGCCAGATCGATGCGATGGGCGGGTACGCGATCGACCACAAGATCGATCAGATCCTGCACGGGCTGGGTTTCACCGATGCCCAGTTCACGATCCCCGTCTCGGGGCTCTCGGGCGGCCAGAAGGGCCGGCTGGCGCTCGCCAAGCTCCTGCTTGAAGAGCCCGATGTGCTGCTGCTGGATGAGCCCACCAACCACCTCGATATCGATGGTCGCCTGTGGCTCGAACAGTTCCTGCGTGAGGAGTACAAGGGCGCGGTCGTGGTGATCTCGCACGACCGCTACCTCCTCGACAACGTCGTCGATCGCATTATCGAGACTGAGCAATGCCGGCTGATCGACTATCCCGGCAACTACGCGACCTTCGTCGAGCTGCGCGCGGAGCGGCGCATGGCGATGGCCCGAGCCTTTGAGAACCAGCAGAAGAAGTTCGACAAGGAGGAGCAGTTCGTCCTCAAGTACAAGGCCGGTCAGCGTGCCAAGGAGGCTCGCGGGCGGGCGACCAAGCTTGCCCGCGCCCGCCGGGACAACCAGCTCGAGCGCCCGGTGGAGTTGGCGAACTTCAAGATGGAGCTCCCCAAGGCCGAGCGCAGCGGCGACATGGTGTTCGCCGCCAACGGCCTCTCCAAGCAGTACACCAACGACAACGGCGAGCCCAAGGTTCTCTTCCACGATCTGAGCGTCAAGATCAGCCGCGGGGAGCGGTGGGCGATCATCGGCCCCAACGGCGCGGGCAAGACGACGCTGGTGCGCTGCCTGCTCGGGCAGATCGATATCGACAACGGTACTTCCAAGCTCGGCTCCAACCTCAAGATCGGTTACTACTCGCAGAACCACGCCGGGCTCGATCCGGGCAAGATCGTCTACCGCTACCTCCAGGACATCATCGCCAAGGAAGTCCCCGGCGTGCAGATGAGCGAGCAGCAGGCCCGCAACCTCGCCGGCGCGTTCCTCTTCAGCGGGGATGAGCAGCAGCGCGAGCTGGGGACGCTCTCCGGCGGAGAACGCTCCCGCGCGGTGCTCGCCGGCCTCATCAGCTCCGCCAAAAACCTCCTGATCCTGGACGAGCCGACCAACCACCTGGATATCTCGAGCGCAGAGCGCCTCGAAGATTGCCTGAGCGTCGAGGGTGGTTACGAGGGCACGCTGATCCTGATCAGCCACGACCGCGCCCTCATCGACAGCACCTGTGATCACCTGGTTGTGCTCGATGGCAAGGGAAACGCCGAGATCTTCCACGGCGGCTACACCGAGTGGCACGAGAAGCACCAGGAGCGCGCCAAAGAGATCGCCTCCGCAGAGGCCGAAGCCAAGCGACGCCGTGAGGATGCAGAGAAGGCCCGCAATCGCGCTGCCGAGGACAAGAAGAAGCAGCAGCAACAGAAAAAGCCGGCCTCATCGCCGTCCGGCCCCCTCAGCAAGCTCGAGCGCATGAAGACCGAGCAGATCGAGACCCGCATCGAGCAGATCCAATCCCGGATCCGCCAGATCGATGAGCAGATGGGGGATGTGTGGTCAAACCCGACGAAGGCACAGAAGCTGGGGGATGAGCGATCGGCGCTCAGTTCGGAGCTGGAACCACTGGAATTTGAGTGGTCCCGTAGGGCGGAAGAGGCGATGGAGTAAGACATTCACCAACGGAGGGCACGGAGGTCACCGAGAGAACAACAGGAACCACCAGGACGACCGAGTCCCTTCCATGCTTCCTCCGGTTCTTTCTCTGTGCTCTCTGTGCCTCTGCGGTGAGTGTCTTGGCTCGGAGGGTCGTCCGACAATCTCCTCGGAGGCAAAGGGCGGGGTGGGATTCGAACCCACGAAGCTTGCGCAGCGGATTTGCAATCCGCTCCATTTGTCCACTCTGGCACCCGCCCGGGTCCGGCCGGAACCGGGCCCGGCAGGACTCCACACTACGAGCCCGCATCGCGGGAATCAACCACCGTTCGCCGTCCCGCTTGCCAACAACCTGCTTCCCCAATCCTGCCTCCCCAATCCCACCCCTTTTCCTGGTTTCACAGACCTCCAAGCCGATAGCATCACGGTGGAATGATTCGCCCTGGGGTTGTCCGGGCCGGGCACGCCAAGCGAGGTTGACATGGGCACGGTTGATATAGGCACATGGAAGTTGCGGTTGAACGTGCGGCCAGGGCTCGCCCGCGGCCTGCTCGCGTGCGCACTGATCTCGTGGATGCCCCTGCCCCCGGCGAGCGGGTATCAGGAGGCCCAGCCCGCCGATTCGGAGAAGCCGGCCGAACCAGCGCCAGAACCAACCCCGGCCCAGGCCCCCGAGCAGCCGGCGAGCGATGATGAGGCCGGCCGCATGAAGCGGCGTAACGAAACCGATGCGATCAAGCCGACCACCGGCCCATCACAAAGCCCCGCAGCGCCCGCCAAGCCCGCCGCCGGTCCCCGAGCGCCCGAGAGCGGAATCCCCGTGCCGGTCGCTCGCCGTGCTCGCGAGGGCATCTTCATCATCAAGCAGCGCGGAGAGCTGATGGTCGCCCGGACCGGCGATGTCATCTTCATCCCCGACAAGGGCAGCCCAGCCCGCACCAGCCGGCCGATGGTGCTCCTCCCCAGCCAGACCCTGGCGCGGCTGGAGAGCGCTGCCGGGCTCCGGGTCGACTCGGCGGGCGTTGATTCACCGGCCAGGGCGCGGGCGACCCTCAGCGGCCAGGTCACCGTCTATCGACAGCGCGAATACCTGCTCCCGACGACCTTCCAGATCGAGCTTGTTGAACCCGCCAAGCCTGCGGAGGCGAGCGGCGCGACCACTGTCCATACCCCCACACCCACCCGCACCCCCGCGCCCGCTGACAACTCCGATGCCGAGCCGGAGTCGGCGCCCACGAAAGAGACGATCGATCCGGATCGCGAAGATCGGGATGCACAGGTGGAGACATTGATCCGGGAACTGGAAGACCGGCGAACCGCCAATCGCGGGCTGTCGCGCGATGCCGGCAGGAATCCCGAACCGCCGCCCGCAGCGCCGGGAGCCGATGCCAAGGCCCCCGATGAGAAACCCGCGGGCGATACCGGAGCAACAGATCCCTCGGGCAGCGAGGCCGCGAGGTCCGCGCGTGGCTGGCCCATGGCGGAGGGATCGGTGATCACGGCTCGCCGCGGCCGGCTGATCCGGCTCTCGGATGGCTCCCCGGGAATCTCCTTCGACAACGCTGCGACCAGCCCGGCCGGGGCGAGACGCGTGGAAGCGCCGATGGCGCTGCTCCCCAGCCAGATCGTCCAGCGGATGGAAGAAGTGGTGGGGGGGCGCGGGGATCGTGCGGCGATCGAGATCAGCGGCCGAGTGTTCACGTATTCGGGCCGAAATTACCTGCTCCCGACGATGTACCAGGTGCTGCCGCCCAGCGATGTGGGACCGCTGAACTAGCGTATCGCCGTTCTGGTAGGCCGATAACGCATCCGTGGTCCGGTTCGTGGCGAATACCTACGGTTCCAGCGGTCGATTCTGCCCCAGCGTGATTCAGTCCTGCACCCGGAGGCGTCGTGTTGCTGCCGGCCGCTCAGGTCATAAGCCGTTTCAGGGCGATCCCTTGTCGCGCCGGTTCACCGCGCGGCGCGTTCACGCTCATCGAGTTGCTGGTGGTCATCAGCGTGATCGCCGTGGTGATCTCGATCACGCTCCCGGCCCTCGCAGGCTCCAAGGAAGCCGCTCGCCGCGTCAAGTGCCTTGCAAACCTCAAGGGCATCGGCGTGGGCATCGAGCTCTACCTCAACGACTACAAGCGGGTCTTCCCGTACGTGCTGCCGTTCTCCAACGATGCCTCCAGCGACAACGACAAGAGCCTGCTCGACCTGATCGGCAACTACGTCGATGCCACGACGCCGTACAAGGGGCCTGATGAGCTGTTCAACGCCTCCGACCCGTGGACCTGCCCTTCGGACCGGACATCGGACGATGAGAAATCCAACTTCGGGCCGACGTGGCGCGAGTTCGGAACCAGCTACGAGTTCATTCCCGGTGAGATCATGCTGCTGATCGAGATGGCGACCGGGCTGAAGGACACCTCGCGGGGCGTCTCCAAGGCGTACGAATCGCGCGACTGGCCGGTGCTCCGCGACATGGACAACTGGCACACGACCAGGCGCAAGGAACAGGTCTCCAGCAACGACAACTTCAAGAACGCGCTGTATTACCGGGATTGGCGGGCCGATCTGCTCAAGCCGCCATCGCAGGAAGACATCAACCAGATGATCAAGGATGTCCTGAGGTTCTACGGGATCAACGCCGGCTGAGTCTTTGCACGGGAGGGATGCGGTTGGGAACCATCGGAATTCAGCACGGGATCTACGCCGCCGTCCAACATGGCAACAGCGGTTCCCTGGATGGGTCCATGGGCCCCTTGGTGACGCCCGACCTGATGACCCCGGCCCCGCGCAAGCCATCCCTGCGTCAGCGGATCGGCGCCCGCTGGTCGGGATTCTTCCGCACGCGATTCGGCGATCCATGGCGCGATCCGGCACGCAAACCCGGCATGGTCCGCAAGCTCAAGGTGTTCGCCGCGATCCTGCTGGTCGGCGGATCGGTCGGCGGATACTTCGCCCTCAGGGAGCGCCCCCAGCCCGATTACCTCGACGCCGGGATGGATGACATCCTCGACTACACGCTCCTCACCGATGAGTTCAACAAGCTGCCCGTCAAGGAGCGGCTCGCCCTCATCGGCCAGCTCGTCAACCGCCTCAAGCAAATGGATTCGGGCGATTCGGCCCTCATGGCCGCGTTCGCCGCGGGGATCGCCGGCTCGGCCCGGGATCAGCTCATGAACAACGTCTCGCACCTGGCGATCGATGTGTGGGATGGCTACGCCGTCAAGTACGACGATATCCCACCCGAGGAACGCTCACAGTACCTCGACGAGGCCTTCCTGGACTTCAGCAAGACCATGGAATCCGTTGCCGGCTTCCAGCGCGATGTGTCCGATGCCGAACGGCTCGCCCAGGCCCGCCGGGATGCCAAACGCGATGCCGATCGCGTGCGCGAGGGCCGCGGACCCTCCGGGGACCAACTCGGCCGCATGTTCACCTTCATGCGCGATGGTGTTGGCTCCCACGCCTCACCCCACCAGCGGGCCAGGGCATCGGTCCTGATGCGTGACATGGTCCGGCATTTCCGCGGTGAGGATGGCTCAGGTCGCTGATGCGGCGGCGGCCAGCGCTGGCGCGAGATCGGCCCGAGGTGAATCTCCGGGGCCCGCCGCCGGGTACGCGCCCCCGCTCTTCTTTCGCAGGTATTCACGCAGCCCCATCCGCATCGTCTCGATCTCCCTTGCCAGCCGCAGCAAGGCCGCATCGGGGCCATCCTTCATCAATTCGTCATACGGGATAGGCGTCCCATACCGGATTGCCACCCGCTTGCCGAAGAATCGCGGGGCGCTGCCCTTGGGCCATGCGTCAAAGCTCCCCTCGAGCGCGACCGGGAGCACCGGGCATTTGGCCCGCTTGACCAGCAGGGCGACCCCGCGCTTGAACTCCCCAAGCGCTCCGTTCTCGCTGCGCGAGCCCTCGGGGAAGATCAGCACCGCCTTGTCCTCGTCCAGCCGCTTGATGATCTCCTTGATCGCCGCCACATCCCCACCGTCATCCCGCAGCGGGATCGAGTTGAGATTGGTGATGAGCCACGCAAATGGCTTGAAGGAGAACAGCCCCGATCGGGCGATGAACTGTACCTCCCGGCTGGTCATCGTGCTGACCATGGGGGGGTCCAGGTACGACTGGTGGTTGCAGGCAAAGAGCATCGCCCCCGAGGCGGGAACATCCTGGTGTCCAAACCGCTCGCAGCGGTAGATCAACCTCAGCAGAACCCCGGCGAGCCAACGGATGAAGGTGTAGAGAAGCGTCGGCTTGGGGGGGTGAGTGCTCGAGATCGACGTTGAAGTCGGGGTGGGAGTGGGCGAGTCGCTCATGCGATGGCCAGAACATAGGCCTGCCTTACGCAGGAAGATGCCAGGTGTGCATCAACCATCAACGCCGATCTTCTCGCGCACCAGCCGCTCAAGCTCATCCACAACCCGGTCGAACGGGATGGTCGATGTATCCACTCGGATGGCGTCCGAGGGGCAAACCAACGGCCCATCGGCCCGTGCTGAATCGCTGGCATCCCGGGCGACGATGTCGGCGAGCACCAGTTCGGCATCGGGCGCCTGGCCCGCCTGCCGCAACTGTTGGACTCTGCGGACTGCCCTGACCTCCGGTGAGGCATCCAGGTAGAACTTGACCGGTGCATCCGGGAACACGACCGACCCCTGGTCCCGGCCTTCCGTTACCAGCCGGGGGTGCTCGGCGGCGATCAGGCGTTGTTCCTGCACCATCAGCCGCCGCAGGCTGGCGATCGATGCCACCGGGGACACGATCGCCGTGACATCCGCATCCCGCAGCCGGGCATCGATGGATTGATTCCAAGCCAGGAGCGCTGGAGGATCGGTGGACCAGTCAAAGTGAAGATCGGCATCGGCGACCGCTTGAACCAGGGGTTGGTGATCTGAGAGATCCAACCCGCGATCGATCGCGATCGCAGCCGCGGCCCTGTACATCGCCCCCGTATCCAGGAAATCCAGCCCCAGCCGTGCGGCGAGCTGCCTGGCGACGGATGACTTCCCGGTCCCGGCGGGCCCGTCGATCGTGATGATGATGGGCCGGTCCGACGATGCCAAGGCAAAGACTACTCGTCTGGCGGGAGCGCGGCCCGGGATTCGTGGTGCAACGGGGCTCAAAGGTCCGAGTCAGCCTGTCCGGCCGACGCCGGCGAGGATCAGCCGCAAAGCTTCGCGGCTCCGGGATATCCCAATTGTAACATCCCCACCGCCCCGGTAGTCAATCCCCAGCGAGCCGTCATAGCCGACCGAAAGGACCGCATCCAGCAGGGGCTTGAGGTCGTAGGTCTTGTGGATAATGACCTCCTTGGGGATCTCTTCTTCGCTGGGGATGCCGCCGGCGAGTTCCTCGGCCAGGGCTTCCAGCTCCAGATCGAGTTCCTCATCGTCGATGTCATCGTCGTCAATATCCAGATCCGGCTCGGCGGCCCCGGCGGCCCCGGCGGCCGGCGCTGACGGAGCGGGATCGGCACCTCCCGGAGCGGCCGGGGCGCTGGCTGCCCGCGAAGGCGCCTTGGGCGGTGTGTACTCCTGCACCTCGAAATCGATGGTCGCCGCCGTCACGCACGAGGCGTACGGGATCAGCCGCCGCAGGTAGGCGACCGGCTCCTTGGTCTTGGTCGCGCTCAGGAAATCCGGCAGCGTGCCCACCCGGAAGCCGCCGACCTTCTTGATGATCTCCGTCACGCGCTCTGGGGCGGCGGTCAGCCCCTCGGTGGGCGCGATCAGCACGTTGAGATCCAGCCGCTCGGCAGGCTCGGAGACTTCCTTAAGTCTCTTGACCGCCAAGGCCTGTGCCGCCTCGGTGTTGGCCCCGGTCATGGTCAGGGCTGCGGAATTGCACCCGAGGATGTGGGCCGCCCGGACCACCGCCTTCATCCGCTCAACAGCGCGCCCGGCGACCCCGGGGTCGGCATCCGCCAGCGGGAGGGGATTGGTTTCGATCAAGAGCAGGCACGCGCACCCGGATTTGTCAGCCCGCTCCCGGATCGTCTCCAGCCGGGCTCGATCCGCGCCGGCGAGCAGATCGGTCGTGAGGTTCAGGCCGCTGAGCCCGAGGGTGTTCTTCGTGTAGGCCGGCAGATCGGGCAGCGCGAGCTTGGGCTTGGACCCATCGGTGGGCGCCAGGTGCGATCGCAGGCATGAAGCGTGGAGGGTGAAGAGCATGAGGGGCGACCACTGTAGTCCACCCGACCGCTCACCACGAGTCAAGCCCCGCGACAGCCACGAGGGGTTGCGGTTTGGACATCCCGGACCCCGGTCGGTGCGGAGATGTGGGGTCCTGCACGAGGTCCGGCAGTGGGCCACAAGACCTCGATCGGCGCGGCTAGCATCTGGCATCGCCGGTCCCGCCCGCGGTCACGCCGCGGCCGATTGATCCCCCGGCGGTCGCCCCCGATTCGATGAAAGGCAGACCGGCATGGCATCTCCGACCGATCGCGTCTATTCCGATTCCCACGAGTGGCACAAGTTCGATGGAGACCAGCTCACGCTGGGCCTCACGCAGTACGCGGTCAACACGCTGACGGACATCACGTATGTCCAGATGAAAAAGCCCGGCACCAAGTTCAAGGCCGGGGAGATCGTCGGAGAGGTCGAATCCGTCAAGGCCACCAGCGACATCTACTGCGGTGTGGATGGAGAGGTCGTCGAGGTCAACAAGGCCCTCTCCGATGACCCGTCGCTGCTGAACTCCGATCCCCTCGGAAAGGGCTGGCTCGTCAAGATCAAGGTCACCGACGCCGCGGGCAAGGCAAAGCTCCTGGATGCCAAGGCCTACGACACCGCCCACCCGGGCTGATGCGGGGCGAACCGGAGAACCGCTTGCTCGCCTGCGCCCAAGTCCACAAGTCGTATCGCCTGGGTGAACGCGAAGTCCAAGCCCTGCGCGGCGTCGACCTGGTCATCGATGAGCCCGGCTTCTACGGCATCATGGGGGCTTCCGGCAGCGGCAAATCGACGCTCCTGCACCTGCTCGCGTGCCTCGATCTGCCCGACCAGGGCACCATCGAGCTCGCCGGCAGACGACTCGACCAGCTCTCCGAATCTCAGGCGACCGAGTATCGCCGGCGCGGAGTCGGGATCGTCTTCCAGCAGTTTAACCTGATTCCGACGCTGACAGCGCGCCAGAACATCGAACTCCCCGGCATGCTCGCCGGTGAGCCCGCCTCCTGGCTGCGAACTCGCAGCGATGAACTTCTCGGCCGCCTCGGAATCACCGATCGCGCAGACCATCGCCCCGATGCCCTCTCCGGCGGTGAGCAGCAGCGGGTCGCGATCGCCAGGGCACTGCTCTTCTCCCCACCCCTGATCCTGGCCGATGAACCAACGGGAAATCTCGATTCGGTATCCAGCGAACGGCTTTGGACACTCCTCGCCGAGCTGGCGAACGAACAGAGAATGCTCGTGGTCATGGTGACCCACGAGCCGGCCGCCGCGGCACACTGCCGGCGGGCGTTCATCCTTCAGGATGGACGAGTCAAGACGATCATCGACACGGAGGGACTCGATGCGGCCGGCGTGGCGGGTCGCTATCAGCACAGCATCCACGCGGCGTAGCAGGACGATTCTGCTCGCGGCAACCGTCGCGCTCTCGGCAGCGATGATCGCCGCCGTCTCCTGCGCGATATCTTCCCTCAACCACGCGATCCAGGAAAACCTGCTCTCGACCGTCGGCCGCACGGATCTGAAAATCTCCCCGGGCGCGGGAGGATCGCTCCCCCGCGCCCTGCTCGACAATGTTCGCCGTTGGCCCCAGGTTGCGATCGCCTCCGGCCAGCTCCGCACCAGCATGGCCCTCCAGAATGAAAGAGCCTGGTGGGATACGAGCAAGGAAGGCCCAGCAGAGCCCGGCGAGGCGCAGCTCATCTTTCCACGCATCTCCAAAACCTACTCCGCAACTGCCGTTGGCCTGGGAATCGTCCCCGAGGATGAATCGGCGATCCGCCAACTGCCGATCATCGAAGGCCGCTGGCCCACCGCACCTGGCGAGATCGCCATAGACGAGATGCTCGCCGGCCGACTGAGCCGACCCGCCACGCCAGGATCCGTATTCTCGCAGGTCTCACGCGTCGGCCGCGGCCAAGGCCTCCGCGAGGCGATCCCGCCCCGTCCGCAGAACGCCCCCGATCACGTACGTGATCGCCCGGAGGCCGATTCGCTCAACCGCGCCTTTGACCTGCGAGTCGGCGATGATGTGCGCTGGCTGCGGCTGCTGCGCCGGCCTGTCACCTTCAAAGTCGTCGGCATCATCGCCCAACCGCCCATGGGTGGCCGATCACAGGCATATCTCCCTCTGGAAGAAATGTCCAAGCTGATCGATGAGCCCGGCAAGCTCTCCCAGATCGACATCATCCTCAAGCCCGGATCCGATGCCACCGCGATCGCCGCATCGGTGAAGGACCAGCTCCCCGTCGGCGTCCGCATCGACACCGGCCAGAAGATCACCTCCGGCCTCCAGCAGAACCTCGCCGGCAACGAGCTTGGGTTCGTGGTGATCTCGGCGATCTCTTTCCTGGGCGCTTCGTTCATCATTATGACCGGCCTCTCGACCGGCGTCACCGAGCGCCAGCGCGAACTGGCGATCCTGCGCTGCATCGGCGCCAAGCGCTGGCAGCTCGCCGAATCGCAGTTCGTGATCGGCGGCCTCATCGGCGTGCTGGGCGCGATCGTCGGTGTGCCACTGGGGATCGGCCTCGCTGCGCTTGTCATTCGTCACTTCGAGGCCGAGGTGCCCACGGGGCTGATTGTCTCCCCGATGGCGGTCCTTTGGGCCGGAATCGGCGCAGCTGCCTCGGGAGTGGTGGGGGCCCTGATCCCCGCGTGGATGGCCTCGCGCACCAGCCCGCTCGAAGCGCTCGCCGTCCGCTCCAAAGCCCCGCGAGCAGCCCACCTGCGATGGGTGACCATCGCAGCGTTCATCTTCATCCCGATCCACATCGCCTCCGGCTTTGTCACGCGCCAGACCGACATCATGTTCCTGCTGTATCTCTGGGTGGGTGTGCCGGCGATCATCACGGGTTACTTCTTGCTCAGCGTCCCCGTGGTGCGACTGGTCGGCACATGGCTGGGCCCCATCATCTCCCGCCTCCTAGGCCTGCCCGCCGACATGGCCTCTCGCACCGTCCGCGCAGCCCCCTATCGCCACGGCTTCACCGCCGGCGCGATGAGCTTCGGCCTTTCGATCATGGTCGGACTCTGGGCCCAGGGCCAGGCGGTCATGCGCGATTGGATCGACAAGCTCCAGTTCCCCGATGCCTTCGTCATGGGCCTCAACCTCTCTCCCGAGGCCCAGCACACGCTGGACAACATGCCCTTCGTTCGCCGCACCTGCGCTATCACGCTCCATCCCGTCCAGACCGAAGCCTTCGGCATTAGGGGCCTTGCCACCTACACCTCGACCTTCATCGCCTTCGAGCCCAAGCCCTTCTTCGAGATGACCAACCTCATCTGGGTGCAGGGTGATCCCAAGATCGCCCAGCAGCGCCTCGCGGAAGGCAGCGCCATCCTGGTCGCCAAGGAGTTTCACACCGCCAAGGGCCTGGGTGTCGGCGACATGCTCACCTGCACCTCCGGAGACCGCAGCGCTGACTTCGAGATCGTGGGTGTCGTCCACAGCCCGGGCCTGGACATCATCAGCCAGTACTTCACCATCGGCCAGGACTACACCGAGCAGTCGCTGCACGCGATCTTCGGCTCGCGCAAGGATCTCAAGGAGAAGTTCGGCTCCGAGGCGATCCAGTTGATCCAGATCGGCCTTGTTCCCGAAGATGCCCCCGGCGGCGTCGATGACGAGACGGCGGCCGCGACCATCCGCAAGGAGCTCTTCAGCGCGGGCATTTACGATGCCGGCAGCGCCCGCCACATCCTCAAGGACATCCGCGGCTTCGTCGAACGCACGCTCATGGTCTCCTCCGCGATCGCCATCTTCGCGCTCGCCGTCGCCTCGCTGGGTGTCGCCAACATCATCGCCGCCGGCATCTCCGCCCGGCACTTTGAGTTCGGAGTCCTGCGCGCGATCGGCGCAAGCCGCGGGCTCCTGCTCCGCATCGTGCTCGCCGAGGTCCTGGTGATCGCGATCGGCGCCTGCATCATCGGCGCCATCTCCGGCCTCCAGGGCGCCTTCATCGGCCAGCGAGTCCAGCGCCTGGTCATCGGCCTGGATGCCACGCTGGTCCCCCCGTGGGGGGCGATCGCCGCCGGCTGCGGCTTTGTCATCGTGATCTGCATCCTGGCCGCGAGCCCATCGATGATCTCGCTGGTTCGCCGACGGCCCAGAGAACTGCTGGGGGCGGTGCGCGGGTAGTGGAACGATCGACAGTGAATGAATAAACGCCCACCGTGGGCGGCGGGCGTTGCTCGGGATTGACTCTTGGATGCGGAATTCACTTCGTCAAGGCATCGTTGGGTTCTGCGGTGCCGAGGTTGATGGTCACCGGGAAGAGCGACATCCGCCGGTGGTTGTAGAGAACCTGGTCGCTGGAATCGACATCGTTGTCCTGGTTCATGTCGCCGTGGGCCCAGTTGCAGCCGGTGGTCTTGCCGCCGTACAGGGCGTATGCAGCGTTGTAGTCGCTGACATCGGTTGCGTTGATCAGGCCATCCCCGTTGAAATCTCGGCCGTCGATCGAGCCGAAGTCGTAAACGCGCTTCATGTACTCGATGAGCTTGCCCGCCGCGACCGCTTCTGCGCCGGGTGGGTCCGATCCGATGTTGGCCACACCTTGGCAGGCGAGCACGAAGCCACGCTGGGTCCAAGCGAGCACTCCGGACATATGGTCGACTTGGAAGTAGCTGTCCGAGTGGTCCAGCACTGTTACTAATCAGACTCGTATTTAGTGGACAGTCGACTGGGCTTCGGCTATGATGAGGGATGAAGAGACCGGATGCAAGGAAGCTCCCGCCGGAGGCTCAGGAAGACTTGCGGCGCCGGGTGGTCGCG
>JADLBU010000126.1 GCA_020847535.1 Phycisphaerales bacterium | reverse complement strand
TCGCTTCCCGACCAGAAAGCAGCGGTCGAGCGCTGGGCTCGCGATCACGGATTCCGCATCCTGCGGTGGTTCGTGGATGACGCGATCAGCGGAACCAGCGCCCGAGGTCGCGACCAGTTCACCCGCCTCATCCATGAGGCGGAGAACGGTCGCGACTTCGATGCGGTGCTCTGCTACGACATGTCCCGGTTCTCGCGCGGCGGCACGAACGAGACCGGCTACTACATCCATCGCCTCCGACTGGCGGGGGTCGAGACGCACTTCACCGCCGAGGGCATCCCCGACGGCGATGAGGGTGAACTGCTTCAAGGCGTGAAGTCGTGGCAGGCCCGCCAGTACTCGGTGAAGCTCTCGCGCGACAGCATTCGCGGCCAGCATTCGACGGTGACCGTGAAGCACAGCGCGATGGGCGGGCGCTCCCCGTACGGCTACGACCGCCAGTACGTGTCCGCCAACGGGCAGGTGCTCAAGACCGTCCGGACGCTCCCGGATGGCCGCCGCCAGGAGTTTGGTCCCGACGGTCGGCACCTGCGCTTCATTGACCCGAAGGAGAAACTGCCCAAGAAGATGAAGTCGGACATCGTGCGGCTCATCCCCGGCGACCCGAAGCACATCGCCGTCGTGCGCGACATCTTCGACATGTGCGCCAAGGGGCTGGGCTTCCGGTCGATCCTCATCGCGCTCAACGCCAAGGGCATCGAAGGCCCGATGCACGCCCGCTGGAACCAGATGGCGGTGAAGTCGATCCTCCAGAACCCCTGCTATCGCGGGGCGCTGGCGTGGAACCGCCGCACGTTCGGGAAGATCCATGAGGTGGCCTCGGACGGGTCGGCCATCCCGAAGAGGGTCGCCAAGACGACGCGCAACCCCAAGGACCGCTGGATCGTCATCGAGAACGTGCATGAGGCGATCGTGCCGCCGGACTTGTTCTGGAAGGCGCACGAGCAGATGGCCAAGCGCCGCAACGCCGGTGGCCTGGCCCGTCCGACGCAGCGGTACCTCCTGTCCGGGCTCGTGCGGTGCAAGCACTGCGGCCACAACTTCTGGGGCTGCGTGCTGAAGAACAGCGCGGGTGAGATCCGGTACTATGCCGACGGCGGATACCGGGCGCAGGGGATCGGCGTCTGCAAAGCGACGCACATCCAAGCCGCGGCGCTTGACCGTTGGGTGCTGGAACAACTGCGGACCACCTTCCTGGCCGACAAGGCAGGGGTCGAGCGGGCCATCGAGCAGTTCGTGAAGGCAGCGTGCGGACGCGGTGCGGCCGCGAAGGCGCAACCGGACCGCAGCAAAGAACTGGCCGACCTGAACAAGCGGATCAAGGCGACGGTCGCGCTGCTTTCCGACAGCGACCTCGCCGACGTTGGCGAACTGCGGGCCGCGCTGGTGGATCTCAAGCGCCGCCGCGAGACGCTCGAGGCCGACGTGGCCAACAAGCCCGCGTCTCCAAAGTCGATCGACCCCGACCGTCTGCGGGCCTGGGCACGCGAGCGAGTCGCCGACCTCGCGCGGGCTCTCAAGCCCGGCACGCCGATGATCGAAGCGCGCCCGGCTGTCCACGCGTTCATCCCGAAGATCGAGATTGATCCCGACCGCAAGGTGGGTACGCTCTTCCTGCCGCGCGACACGTGCAGCGCCCTTCAATCAGCGTTCGTCAGACGGGATACGAGCGCATCTTCCAGCCACTCGTGGACCGTGCTGATCGCCGGGCGCTTGGGATCCCCCAACCAGTCGAGCAGCGGGGTCTCGTAGGGGCTCACGATCCCGATGATGTCCGAGACATCCTCGATGATCTCGGGAAGCGTTTCGCCCGCATCGTACGTTGCTTTGCCGGTAAAAGGCATGGTGATCTCCTTGCAAGACAGTGCTTGCATGCGTGTGAGTCAGCGAACCGTGAACATCGCGCCGGGGTCGTCGGGTCAGGCCCGGCGCCGGGCCTTGAGATACTTCATCAGCGACTTGCGATCCCCGGACATGCGGGCCTCCGCCGCCAGAAGATCCAGCGTCGAGCCAGACTCGGCAACCCCGCTCATCGCCGAGACCCGCACACCCGCCGCGGCGGGCCGGAAGAGGAACGGCTTGCGCTGCCGCAGGTCGGCGACCGCCGCCTGCACATCGGGCTTGTCCATCTCGTCGAGCAATCGCTCGATCAGCAGGGTCGCCGCCTCAGTGTCGACGACGCCGGCGGCGGTCAACTCCCGGTCGATCCCCGCCCTGCGCTCGGAATCATCCAGCCGCTGACGGGCATCGGCGAGGGTCGTCTTGATGTCCGCGAGCTGCGCTTCGAGCTGGCGAACCTTCTCCTCGGCCGCCAGCGCCCGAGCTCGCCAATCGATCTCCTCGCTTGTGTTCAGGTCGATGTCGGGCGGGGGCGGAGAGTTCTGGTTCTCCGGATTCTGTGGATCTCCGCCGCCGCCGGATCCGGCCCCGCCGGAGCCTCCCTCGCCGGTTGATCCGCCTGGAGGTATGGGCATGTACTTTCTCCTTGTGCGTGGTGTGGTGGAAGTGCTGAGTACTGAGTTGCGCGTCGTGAGCTGGCCGTGTTCAGGTGATGCCGACATCGCCGGGTGAATAGCCCAGCTCGCTGAGAACCTGTTCCTGCGGCACGCCCAGCCGGATCTTGGCCTCAGCGCTCGCCGTCGCCTCACGGTCATCGACCGGCAGGGGATCGGGCCAGTTGAGCGTGATGCCGCGATCCTCGGTTCGCGTGCGCAGCACCCCGGCGTGATCCAGCGCTGCGAGCACCAGCTCGCACGCTTGCGCGATCCCGCGTCCGTACGTAATGCGTTTGCGCGCGGTCTTGCTCAGCAGCCCCATGAGCGTGATGCGCAGCGCATTGGCGCTGGTGAGGTTGCCGATCCGCGCCCGCACGACGCCGCTGGCGAGCGGGGGGATCCCCGAGACCTTGTCCATCGCCTCCCGGACCTCCTGGATGTGCGAGGTCTCGCCGGGCGATTCCCCATCCCCGCCGAACGCCTGGATGGAGGCCCCCATGTTATCGGTGGACCACATCATGCCGGGTGCGACGGGCGTCTTCTCGAACCCCTCGATCCCCTTGGCCAGGTACATCTTGAAGCTCTGAAGCGTGACGCGGCTGGCGCGGTCGGAGAGCCGCGTGTTGAGCTCATCCTGCAGCGGGATGAGCGGCTCGACCTCCCCGAGCCCCTCGTAGCGGAAGGGTTCGGAGATGTTCTGAACATGGGCGATCGGGACTCGACCCGCGGACCAGAGGATCGGTTCGCTCTCGCAGAGGCGGCCATCGACATACACCTGCCGCATGTCGCCAGAGACGATCTGTGTGACGACCGATCGCTTGCGGGCGCACGGACCGGCGTGGTCGTTGCCTCCGCCGCGGCGAGCGATCCCCCGCAGCCAGCCCTGGCGCTCGGCGCTGTTCTCCTGGCGCTCGTAGTGGATGATGTACGCGGCCAGCCGCCGGTAGTCCGCAGGGTCGAGCACGGGGATGCCGCGCATCGGCTCGATGACCTCGATGCTGACCGAATCAAGACCGATGCGATCGGGATCGAACCGCACCAGCAGGTCGACATGGCCGTAGACGTGCCCGAGCAGCGCCATGTCCTGGAGCAGGGCGATCCCGCCCGATCGCTCCCACACCGCATCCAGCGCCTCCTCGATCGTTCGCCGCTGGGTTTCATCCTTCGCGGTGCTCAGGATCGCCACAGGCTTGGCGAACATGAAGTCCACCATGGACTGGATGCGCCAGGCGATGTCGTTCTCGATGACGACCTCGCGGCGTCCCCCCTGGATCGCATCCGCGCTCGCCAGCCCCGCGCGTCCGACGATGCGTGTCGGAAGTCCCAGTTCCTGCGCCTGGCGATACCAGGGACCGGCGCCTTCCGAGTCCGCGCTGGCGTGCCCGAGACCCACCGGCCGGAGCGGGTTCCTGTAGTACGTCCAGAATCGCTGCAGGCGCGGCAGCCTGCCGGCCTTGTGCTCATCGATGATGAGCTTGACGAACGCCTCATCGAGGCCGACGCCGGAAAACGCTCCAAGCCGGTAGGTCATCGGGCTAGCCCCCTTCCGCTGGGTCAGTCGCACTCGGGTTGCCCGCTTCGCATGAGCGGGCCCACACCCATACAGGCCGCGCCCACGCCGGTGCGCACAACAGGTGTCGAAACGCCCTCATTTGCGAACTCCGCCTTGAGCCGCAACTCATGCCATCAGCACGACTTGGAGATAAAGTCCGAAATTCCCGGTCGCCGTGAACTCGCCGAACCACGGCGCGCGCACACTCCGGCAATTCCCGGACCGATAGCCTTATTCGGGCAGGGCCGATTACTCCGAACTCGGTGCGCACCCCGGCCCTCGGCCGCCCCATGTCAAGTTGGGCAACCTTCGTGCCGATAGGCCTGATGCACGCGGGCGGCGGGCATGTACGCCCCGCATCGGCCACGGACGGCCGCCACCCGCCGGCGTGCATGTGTTCACCGCAAGCCTCGTGGTACGAGAACTTTCTTGTTCCCGCGGCGCAACAGGGGCTCAATGACATGGGCGTCAACAGCCCCCAGATGGACTGGTCCACCAAGGATGTGTTCACGACGGGTGAGGCCGCCGAGGTCTGCCGCGTGAGCCAGCAGACCATCATCCGCTGTTTCGATGCCGGCCGCCTCACGGGCTTCAAGGTTCCCGGATCCAAGTTCCGAAGGATCCCGCGCGATGAGTTGCTCCGCTTCATGCGCGCCAACAGCATCCCCACCGATGCCATCGAGACCGCCCCGGTCATGCGCATCATGCTGGTGTCGTCCGATCATCGCCTCCAGGAATCCATCCGCTTGGCGCTCACCGGTGATCCCCAGCTCAAGGAACGCACCTCGCTGCTGCTTGCGACCTCCGCGCTTGCGGCGGGTCTTGATGCAATCACCACCCGGCCAGGGATGATCATCCTGTCGCAGGATGTCCCGGGCCTGGAGATGGAACCGGCTCTGCATCGCCTGGCCGGGCTGGATCCGCCGCCGGTGCTGGTCTGTGCTGTTTCCTCCCCGAGCGATTCCGTAAACGCAGCGCTGCGGGCCGCGGGGGCGGCGGCGATCATCTCCTTGACCGATCGGTCCGAGGCGATCGTCACGAGCCTCTCCGCGTTCGTTCGCCAGCCGGTGTCCGAGAACGGCGAGTAATCGCCCGGTTTCCCCGGCAACCCCCTTCCCACATCACGCCGGCCGAGAACACGCGCAAAAGACGGCGGGTATGCACTTCCCTTCCACGATTTCCGGGCATGGGCCGGTTGATCTGTTCACGCGCGCCCCCGGAGTCCGACGGATCCTTGAACCCCACGCTCAAAACTCGCCTCAGGATTGCCGACTTGGGAGAAAGGCGCTTCCGCTCGGGCATTGTCTTCCGACGGATCGCCGACCGAGGGCGAGAACTCATGGCACGCAAGCGCAAGAACAACAGCCCTCAAACCACCATTGGTGGTCCCGCCTCCGCAGCCCCCGGCCGCGATGCGGGAACCAAGCGGCAGGCATCCCAGGATGACTGTCAGCCCGAGGTGGCCAGCATGCATCCCCGGGTGCTGGTGGTCGCGACCTGCCCCGACCTTCGGGACACCGTTGCCAACCACCTGGGCGCGGGGGAGTTTGAAGTCTGCCTGACCGACACCGCCTCCGATGCCCAGCGGCGGCTGACCAAGGACACGTTCGACGCGGTCATCGTCCAGATCCGGCTTGAGGACTGCGAGGGATCCGCCCTCATACGCCGAATCTCCAAATCGCACCCCACCGTCTGTCCCATCCTTGTCTCCGACCGACCCACCCTTGATGAAGCCTCGATCGCCCTGCGATCCGGCGCTGCCGACCTGCTTGCCGTCGGGATGAGCTCCTCCGAGTTCGTCGATCGGATCGCCGATGCCCTCCGCCGCTCCGGGGTCGCCAAGGACCGGGAACAGCGCATCCGCAAACTCCGAAAGGCGTGCCGAGAGCTCAACAAGGCCCGGGAGATTGTCTCCAGCCAGGTCGGCTCACTCTGTGATGACCTCGCCGCCGCGTACCAGGACCTGACGGATCGCGTCTCCTGCGCTGCGGCCGCCGCCGAGTTCAACAGCCTCGTCCGCCAGGAGCTCGACCTCGAGAGCCTCCTGCGCGTCGCGCTTGAGTACGTGCTCGCCAAGGCCGGACCGACCAACGCGGCGATCTTCCTGCCGGCGAGCAGCGGAGATTTCTCGCTGGGTGCGTACATCAACTACGACGGCCCCAAGGACTCCGCCGAGACGCTGCTCGAACACCTCTCATGCACGATCGCCCCGCGCCTCGAGCAACAGACCGATATCCTCCAGATCAGCGGCCGGGAGCAGATGCTCCAGCACCTGGGCCCCGAGGCCGACTGGATCGATGAATCGGAAGTGCTCGCCTTCTCGTGCCGGGATCAGGGTGAATGCCTCGCGGTTGTCCTGATCCATCGCAGCGTTCGCACGCCGTTCCCGGAAGCCTTCACCCGCCAGCTCCCGTCGATCGCCGAGCACTTCGGCCAGCAGCTCTCCCGGATCATCCACGTCCATCATCGCCACCTGCCCAAGGACAAGTGGGGCTTCAAGCCCGGCAGCCTGGGTGAGGATCCGGACATCGACCTGGCCGCCTGAGCGCGAATCAGTCCCTCATCATGAATCTCGGAGCACCCGGCTTCAGCCGGGTGTCTTTGTTTCATAACCCGCCAAGCGGGCGAATCCCTCACGGGTTCGTAAACTCCGATCTCACCGAAACTACTTGCACCAGCACGGTGTCTCCAGCACGGTTTCCTCCCCGGATTCGCGTGCGACACTGCAAAAAGCCTGCATGCCCACCTATCCTCACGCCCGTTATGAGCAACAACCAACTCCAGATCGCCCGTCGCGTGGCGAGCCTGACGCCCTCCGTCACCGTCGCCTTCACCAACCGCGCCAAGCTGATGCGTGAGAAGGGCCTGGATGTCCTCGGGTTCGCCGCCGGTGAGCCCGATTTCGACACGCCCGACATCATCAAGCAGGCGGCGATCGATGCCCTCAAGGCCGGCAAGACCAAGTACATGCCCACGCCCGGTGACACGGCGTCGCGCGCTGCGATCGCCAAGAAGTTCACCGAAGAGAACGGCATCCCCGGCTGCACCCCAGAGCACGTGATCGTCTCCGCCGGCGGCAAGCACTCGCTCTTCGTCGCGTGCCACTGCCTGCTCGATCAGCCCAAGCCCGGCGAGCCCGCGCAGGAAGTCATCCTGCCGGTCCCGACGTGGGTCAGCTACGCCCCGATCGCCGAGCTCGCCGGCGGCAAGATCGTCGAGGTTCCGACGACCGTTGACTCGGGATTCCGCATGTCGCCCGAGCAGCTTAGGAGGGCGATCACACCCAACTCGCGCCTGCTGATCCTCAACTCCCCCAGCAACCCCTGCGGCACGATGTACACGCCCGAGGATCTCAAGGCGATCGGCAAGGTCGTCGAAGAGGCGGCCAGGACGATCGCCCCCAATCTCCTGGTCCTCTCCGATGAGATCTACGAGAAGATCGTCTACGGCGGTGTCAAGCACTTCTCGATCGGCTCGATCCCCGAGATCGCCGAGCGAGTCATCACCATCAACGGCCTCTCCAAGGCCTACTCCATGACCGGCTGGCGCATCGGGTACACCGGCTCCAGCGGCGCCTTCGGCCTGGCCTTCACCAAGGCGATGGCTGTGCTTCAGGGGCAGATGTCGACGAACATCACCTCCTTCATCTACTCGTCGATCCCCGTCGCGCTGAGCAAGTGCGCCGATGATGTAGAACGCATGCGCCTTGCGTTCGCCGAGCGGGCGGAACTGACCAACGCCCGCCTCTCGAAGATTCCGGGCGTGCGCAACATCAAGGCGACCGGCGCGTTCTACGCCTTCCCCGATGTCTCGGCCCACTTCGGCAAGACCAGCAAGGGCGGGGCGAAGATCAACTCGGCGCTGGAGTTCTGCGAGGCGATTCTCGCGGAGAACCTGGTCGCCCTCGTCCCCGGTGAGGACTTCGGCGGCTGCGGCAAGAACCACATCCGCATCTCGTTTGCGTGCTCCAACGAGCAGATCAACAAGGGGATGGACCGGCTGGCGGAATTTGTAGGCGGTTTGAAGTGACTCGGGGCCCACGGCTTCCAGCCGTGGGTCGCGGTGTTCTCAAACACCAACGTGCATGGCGCATGTCATCGTCCTCCGGCTGGAAGCCGGAGGCTCTGAGTATCACGCCTTGGGCGGCACCCCGATATCCTCATCCCACAACTCCGGCCGTGCCGCAATGAACTCCCGCATCATCTGCACGCATCGCGAATCATTCAGATTCACCACCGCGATCCCCTCGGCGCGCATCCAATCCTCCCGCCCCAGGAACGTCGTGTTCTCCCCGATCACCACCCGCGGGATCCTGTGCAGGACCGTCGTCCCGCTGCACATCGCGCACGGTGACAGCGTCGAGACAAGCGTCAGCGTGTGCCAGTCGCGCCTGCGCCCCGCGTTGCGGATGCACACCGTCTCCGCATGAGCCGTCGAATCCTCGCACTGCACACGAAGATTGTGCCCGCGAGCGACAATCTCGCCGCTTGGCGAAACCAGCGCCGATCCGATCGGAATCCCACCCTCCGATCGGCTCTTGATCGCCTGCTCGATCGCGGCCTCAAGCCCCAGTCGATCAATCTCGCCCTGGCCCACGCGCCGCCTCCGGTCTATGTGCTCTTTGCTGCTTTTCGCTTTGAGCCTTGCCTCAGTGCGTCGCAACAGTCCCCTGCACCGGCCGATCCTCGATCGCCAGCCGTGAAGTCGGACCCGTCAACACCATCTCATCGGGCATCGGGCTGAAACGCGAGCCGTACAGCGGCACCCGCTTGTTCGCCGTGTACTTGGGCATCAGCGGCATCGCCATCAGCATCAGGACGACCATGATCGCGTTGGCGATCAGCATCGGCCCGATCGTCGTCTTGCCCAGGTACACCATGATCGAGGTGACAACGACGGTCATGAGGGCGACCGGGATGATCGACTGCCAGCCGACCATCATCACTTGGTCAAACCGCATCCGCGGGATTGTCCACCGGACGACCATCATGAAACACACAACCAGCACGGTCTTGGTGAAGAAGACGCCGAACTTCAGCAGCGCGGCGAGCAGGCCGGTGTGCTCGGGCTGAAGGCCCGGAACCCCCGGCAGGTGATACCCGCCCAAGAACAAGAGCGCAAAGAACGCGCTGGAGGTGGTCATGTGCGAATACTCGGCGAGCGGGAACAGGGCGTACCGCATCGAGGAGTACTCGGTGTGGAAGCCGCCGACGAGCTCCTGCTCGCACTCGGCGTTGTCGAAGGGCGCCCGGTTCGCCTCGGCGAGCGCACAGATGAAGAAGATCGCCCCGGCGAGCGGCTGGAGCAGCAGCAGCCAACCGTGCTCGGACTGATGCTGGATGATCTCGTTCGGGACCACGGTGCCGCACAACAGAAGCGCTGACAGCAGCGCCAGCCCCAGCGGGATCTCGTACGAGATCATCTGCGCTGTGCAGCGAAGGCCACCCAGGAACGAGAACTTGTTATTGCTCGCCCACCCGCCCAACGTGACGCCGTAGACACCCAGCGAGGCGACCGCGAGCAGGTAGACGACGCCGATGTTGATGTTCGCCCCGGCGATCGTGACCGGTCCGCCGGCAAAGTGCAGCCCCAGGATGTTCCAATCCGGGGCATCCCAGACCCCGCCCCAGGGGATGACCACAAACCCGATCAGCGCCGGGATGACGCCCACGAGCGGGGCGAGCGAAAAGAGCACCTTGTCCACGTTCGCGGGTGTGAAGTCTTCCTTGACGAAGAACTTGATGCCATCGGCGAGCGACTGGCCCAGGCCCCAGAACCCGAACTTGGGGAGCCACTCCTGCCCGAGGTTGAACCCCGTGCGGTTGGGGCCGACGCGATCCTGCATGTACGCGGAGATCTTGCGCTCGAAGTAGATGAAGATGCCCGCCGCACCCAAGATCACGTGGATCACCAGGATGCAGACGATGACATTGACCAGCAGTTGGACCGTCAGCAGACCTTCCATAGGGTCGCAAGTGTAGCGGCGGTTGCACCGAGTGGCGTGAGTTGATGCGACGTGCGAATGCAGCCCAAAAACAAGACCTCCCGCAACGCGCGGGAGGTCCGTGGGTCAAGCTTACGTCTCGAAAAGAGGCCGAATCAGCGACGGCGACGGCCGGCGGCGATCATTCCGAGTGCCGCGAGGCCGAGGCTCGCCGGGGCAGGAATCGGATCCCAATAGTAATTGATCGTGACATCTCCCGAGCCCATGAAGTCCGAGAGCTTCAGTGTGGAGTCGGTCGTGCCAGAAACCGAGAAGCCGCCCGAACCGAAGATGTCGGCGTTGATTGTGCCGGGGGCGTAATAACCAGCCAACCCCGAAGTCGTGTCGTCCATGCCAGAGTCGGAATCGGAGAGCATGCCGAAGTCATGGAAGTCAGGGCCCGAATCGGCAACGCCGTCGGTGGCAGCGACGCCCGCCGCGGCCGATTGCGAAAGTCCGACAAAGCCACTCAGCGTCGAGAAGCTGACAGTGACGAATCCCGTGAGGTTCACGGCAAAGTCGGGAGCGGGCAGCGCCGAATCGTTCTCGGCCGTCACGTTCGCGCCCATCGTCGCACTAAACAGCATCTCAACCTTGGTCAGAACCTTGGTCCCGGCCCCGTCATCGAACTTGTTGAACACGAGCGTTGCCGTGTTTGGCGACAGGGGGAAGCCCCAGTTTTGCGTCTGAGTATCCACGCCAGCGACCGACGCGGTAGCGACGCCCGCGATAACCGCGAGGCAAACGATCTTCATGCTATCCCTCTCCTATGCAATGTCATTCACCGCTGGGGAACCGCGAAAAACACATCCTCGCGTGGAAACTTCCTCAGCGAATCTTGATCCGGCACGCAGAATAACACCGGAGGATCTGATGGTCAATGCAACTTCGACATGGACCACGCGGGATTCGCTTGCGGATGTGCTTTGTGATAGGTATTTATACGGCATTGCGATCCAAAGTTGGGAAGAACGGCGCTTTGCATATGCTGAACTGGCAGCTCGTGGTATGCTGAAACCAGTTTCCGGGGTCTTCCAGCTCGTTTTTGTATTTCGTTAGGGGCAGGGGAGTCGAATGATCGTGAAGAGATGGCCGCTGGTCGCCGCGTATCTTCTCGCGGCCCGTTTCGCATCAGGGCAAACAGTTTTCTATGTGGACGCCAACGCTCCGGCTGGCGGCCACGGACTGTCGTGGGGTGATGCTCATCAGGATGTGCAGGTCGCACTGCTCGCTGCGACGGCCGTCGCACCGGCCCAGGTCTGGGTCGCTCGGGGGACGTATTTTCCTGACGCCGGGACCGGCAATCGCGACGCGTCGTTCGTCATCCCCGCGGGCGTGACGCTCCTAGGCGGCTTTGCGGTCGGAGAGACGCACGAGAGCCAACGAGATCCGGTGGCGAACTTGACGGTTCTCTCCGGCGACATCGGCCAATCCGGTGTGGAGGCCGACAACTCGCGGCATGTCGTCCTCTTCCCACCGAGTGCGGATGCGTCCGCAGTCCTCGATGGGTTCACCATCGAGCGCGGCAACGCCGACGGTTTGGCGTACCCAACCGACAGCGGCGGCGGGATCCTGGTGGATGGAGGGAGCCCGGTGATGCGGTCATGCACGTTGGTGCAATGCACCGCCAAGTTTGGTGGCGGCCTGTATTCGCGACCGGGGTCACCCGTCATAGAAAGGACGCGGTTTCTTCGAAACGTAGCGACCGCAGATGGCGGCGGGATGAACGTGAACGGGTCGGCGGTGCTTCGGGAATGCACATTCGACGCCAACCGCGCTTCGTTCGGCGGAGGCATGGTCGCGTGCTGCGGCTTTTCGCGCATCTTCGGCTCGACCTTCACCGGCAACATCGCCGCCGCGGGTGGCGGACTCTTCAGCCCGGTCGGGACACTGTGGGTGGTGGGATGCACATTCGAGGCCAACACCGGCGGCAACGGGGGAGCGATCAACACGAGCTCGGCGTCTTCGGCGTTTAACGTCGTCTCCACGAAGTTCGCGGGCAACTCTGCGACGCAGGGGGGGGCAATGTATGCGACCAACGCCCCGGTCGTTTTCAACTGCGTGTTTACGAAGAACACATCCATGCAGCGCGGCGCGGGGTTGTACCTTCAGGGGAACGCCAAGATCACCAACTGCACGGTCTACTCGAACTGGTCACTCACCCAAGGCGGGGGGATCTACGCGTCCCTGGGCGTGCCGATGCTGGCCAATTCGATCCTATGGGCCAACGCCGACACGCAGGCCTCCGTGCAGGCGGGTCAGCTATCGAGTGCGTCAGGCTTGTGGACCATCAACTACTGCAATGTACAGGGGTGGACGGGTGCGATCCCGGGGGTCGGGAACACCGGGTTGGGCCCGTCCTTCAGCGATCCCCCAGGATATGACCAGCGTCTTGGGACAGGGGACGATGCGTTCCGGCTGCTTGCAGGATCCCGCGCAATCGATGCGGGAGATGTGCTTCTGGTCCCGATCGATGTGTGGGATCTGGACGGCGACGGCAACACGTCCGAACGCGCATCGGTCGACATCGCGGGAGTTGTGAGACCGGTCGATGACCCGGCATCGGCGGACTATGGGCCGGGGCTTGCTCCGCACGTCGACATGGGCGCGTACGAGCGTCAGGCGGCGTGCGGCGCGGACTTTGATGGCAGCGGCTTCGTCGATTTCGAGGATTATTCGGCGTTCGTCGTCATGTTTGATCTTGGCGATCTGGCCGCCGACTTTGATGACAGCGGCTTTGTCGACATTGAGGACTTCGACGCGTTCGTGCGTGCGTTCGAATCCGGCTGTTGATTCAGCGAAGCAGCCCACCCCTCCGCAGCGTCTCCACGATAAACCGGTCGACCGGCGTATCGCTGGACACCTGCATGTGCGCGATCCCGCGTGTGCGGCAGTCCGTGCGTAGTCGGCTCGTGTAAGCCGTGAAACGGATCCGGTATCTGGCGAGCAGCGCTGCCGAGACGGTGACATCGACCGCCTTGCCGCTCTCCACATCCGTGAAGCGCACATCCCCTGCGATCCCACCCTCCCGATCGCGGAGCGGATCAAGCTCGGCCGGCGCGAGCACCTGGATGCAGTACGTATCAAACCCCGCAACCCCGAACGTACCCGCACCCGCCAGTGCATTGAGCCCCGGGATGTACCCCTCGGGCACGAGGAAATCGGAAATGACGATCATGACCCCGCGACCAGCCCGGCTCGCCGCCGCGAGCTTCAGGCCCGCGTTGAAATCCGGGACAGCGCCGCTGACAGCCTCTCCTTCCTGCCGGATCGCCAGTGTGTCCAGCAGGAACCGCCCCAACCGCTGCGCCCCCGGCCGCCCGCGGGTCGCCGCAAGCTTGCGGATCCCCGGCCTCCCGTGCGGGCAATACGCCGTGATCGCCACGCGATTCTGCTTCACCAGCCCCACATACCCCAGCGCCATCGCCAGCCGATGCGCGAAGATCAGCTTGCTCGGGGAGCCCGAATCCATCGACAGCGAGCTGTCCACGAAGATATGCACCGACAGATCCTCATCCTCTCGGAAGAGCTTGATGAAGAGCTTGTCGAGCCGGGCGAGCACGTTCCAGTCGATGTGCCGAAGGTCATCACCGGGGATGTAATCCCGGAAATCATCAAACTCGACGCTGCGCCCGCGCCGCTTGGATCGCCGCTCCCCCGGCAGCTTGCCGGCGAACATCTTGGTGGTCAGGACATCGAGGCGATCAAGCTGCGCGGCCAGCTCCCGGCCGAGGAGCTCATCGATGGTGGTGGGACGGGGTGAACCCGTGGAGGCGAGCACGGTCAAGAATAGGAACAGGCTGCGAACAGAGTGGTTGCAACCCTTAAACGCTGAAGCCGCTGCAACGAAACAGCCCAGGATGACATTTCGTTATTGCTCCGAAGTCGTGCGGTCGATACTCTGAGATCGACCCCGCGATGGTCCATCACCGAGGTGCAGCATGAACGGCTCACGGCTCACGGCTCACGGCTCACGGCTCACGGGCGAACGTTTCGCGGCTTCTGATCGCGGTCGCGCTGGCGATTGTTGTGCGGGCCTTTGAATCCCGCACGGTCGCGCAGTGGACCGTCACCTATTCCGTGGATGACCAGCAGGCAGAGCAGGCGCTCGGCGCGGAGCGGGTTCCCTCGATGAAACGTGCGCTCGAAAGGGTGAAAGCATCGCTGGAGCGTATATTGGCCGGGAGCACGGGTGCCGTCACAATCACTGTTGCGTGGACAGCGCCCGACGCCCCTGGCGCAATCGCAGATGCAGCAGTCTCTAGCTTTGCTTCGCAAACGGTCGCGGTTGCTCGTGACAAGCTGACCAATCAGGCCGAGGCCGATGAGGAGCCTCAATCCGAGATCAACCTGTACGATGCCCTGCCTACGCCGACCGTATCGTTCTACTACGACACCTCCACAATCCGCACGGCATCATCGGTGATTATTCCAAGCGCCCTGAACCGCCATCTCCAGTTTCAAACCGCAGTATCCGGCAGCGATGGAACCGTTCGCGTGCGGCCACCGTCTTCAACACTCCGGTGGCAATTTTGGAGAGGTGAGTTGCTTCCTGGGTATGAGATCTTTGAAATGACCATGATTCATGAGTCCATTCACCTCTTGGGGTTCCAATCGACGGCTGAGAATGCCACGCTACCTACTGCGCTCACGAGTTGGGATTTGTTCAGAATTCCTGAAGCCAGCGTGCCCGTGAACGCGACGCAGTTCGCCGCAATTGCAAGAGAACTCCGCCCTACAGTGGAGGCATCCTGGGTTACTCAGCTGAGTACGCCTGTAGGTGCATACAAGGCATCTCGTGGCATGCGGACAGGGGGAGATAACGCTCATGCCGCCCATTGGCGAGCGGTCGGTCGCTTGGATCCGCCGGTCGTTATTGGTGCCATGGATCCGGCTGCAGACACTGATTCTACTTATCGCGGCCTTGGCCAGATGTGGGTATCACGGGCAGACGTGGATGCCCTTGATCTCATGGGCTGGAATGTCGATCCTAACGGCTTGGATCTAGCTGCGGGACAGGGGATTGAGCTGCTCGCTCCAATCGCGGAGCATGTAGCCAGGCCACATCATGATCTGGCATTCGATTGGCAGACAAATAAGTCGACTCCGGATGGTTGGACTCTTTTCATCTATCTAGGAACGGAAGTTGTCGATGACTCCCCATTCCGTGTTATCGACAATATTTCCCAGACGAACCACACGATTCCAGGCGCAGAATCATTGCCCCCGGGCGAGTATGTGTGGTACGTTGTTGGCAATCTCGCGTTGGGTTGTGAAAATTCAGAATATCGCCGTTTGACAGTCCGTTGCACTGCTGATTTTGACGCCTCAGGCTTCGTCGACACCGATGATTTCGATGCCTTCGTGTTCGCGTTCCTGGATGGCGATGAGGAAGCGGACGTCAATGGGTCCGGATTCGTCGATACCGACGATTACGACTTCTTCGTGTTTGCCTACGAAGCCGGTTGCTGACCAAACGCGCTCGTTCACAACCTGGTATCGATCGCCGCGGCAAGATCCACCGTCACCCCCGGCGTCGCCGGCCGCTCCACGCGATGCGTTTGCCGCAGAATCCCCAGCAGCTCCGCCATGTCCCCCCGCAACGGCGCTGTGAACTGCATCGGCTCCTCCGTGATCGGATGCCGAAACCCCAGGATGCACGCGTGCAGCGCCACCCGGCCCATCACGCCTCGCCCATCCGCATCCACGAAATCCTTCCCGCCGTACATGTCATCCCCGACGATCGGCCACCCCAGGTGCGACAGGTGCACCCGGATCTGGTGCGTGCGGCCGGTCTTGAGTTCGAGCTCAACAAGGGTGTACCCGGAAGAGACGGAGTTCCGAAGAGTTGAAGAGACAGAGTGGGAAGCAGGATCCTGTACCCATCCCGGCGCAGTGCCCTTCTTCACTTCGTCTCTTCGTCTCTCCGTCTCTTTGTCTCCCTTCCAATACCTCTCCCTCACCCGCACGATCGTCACCGCGTTCTTCCCCTGCTCATCGTGCCGCACGACGTGCTTCTCGCGATAGCCCTTCTCCCTGGATGGATGCGGTCCCAGCGGCAGATCGATCACATCCGCATCCGTCTCGATGATCCCCTCAACGATCGCCAGGTATCTCTTGTCCACCCGCCGATGCTCGAACTGATGCCCCAGTTTCCAGTGAGCTTCATCTTGCTTGGCGAACACAATGACACCGGAGGTCTGGCGATCCAGGCGATGGACAACCCCCGGCCGCGCGAACTCCTTGCCCACGCCCGAGAGCCCGCCGCCCGATGGCGAGCGGTGCTTGAAGTGGTACGCGAGCGCGTTGATGAGCGTGCCCTTGTTGTGCGTCCGCGCGGGGTGCACGATGATGTCCGGGGTCTTGTTGAGCACGAGGATGTGCTCATCCTCGTAGAGGATGTCCAGCGGGATGTCCTCGGGCTGCGCGTGCGCTGAGGGCGGTGGAGGGACCAGCACCTCCACCGTGTCCCCGGCCCGCAGCACCGTCGAGGCCTTGGGCGCTCGCCCGTTGACCGTGACGCCGCCGTTCTCGATCAGCTTCTGGAGCTGATTGCGGCTCATGAACGTGATGCGATCGGTCAGGTACTTGTCGAGCCGCTTGGCCAGGTCTCGCCGCAGCGAGAACGTGATCCGCGGCAGAACATCATCGGTTTCCTCATCATCGCCCCCGCTCCCCGCCGCCTGCGCAGCCTCCACCGCTCGCCGCAGCGCATCGGGATCCACCGTCCCGCCCGGAAGCAGCAGGCTCTCATCCCCGCTCGCGGTCGATGTCGAAACAAGCTCCGCCGGATCATCGGCACGGGATCCGCGCAGCGCATCGGCGGATGGGTCCGATGACTTGGGAGATGAAGTCGGCCGCTTGGCCATGCGATGCCCGAGCGTTTCAGTGACCTTGCAGACGACACCGCTGTTCAGCGGCGCTCACCGTGAGCTACTTCGGGCTCTCTGCCGGCGGCGCAGGCGCCGGTTCAGGCTTGGGCTCCGGTTGGGGCTCCCGATTCGGCTCGATCGCCGGTTCGCTCGACGTGGGGGTGGGCGTCGGGGTTGGAGCCGGTGCCGCGGAGTCTGGCGTCGCGCCAGGCACATCGACCGGCGGGCCCACGGAACTTGGCTTGTCGCTCGTCGCCGCCGGATTGGAAGCGGCCGAAGGCGTCGGCTGCTGCCACGGCGCCAAGGGAGCGATCGCCGCCGCAGGTAACTGTGCCGTCTCGTACACCTTGACAGGCTGCTTGATCTTCTCGAACGCATCGATGCGTGCCTGCGCGATCTTGGTGTGAGTCGCGTAGGGGCCATCCTTCGCCAGCGCGATCACCGACTCGTAGTGCTTGCGAGCCGCATCAAAGTCATCCCGGCATTCGGCAACCGCTGCAAGCCCATACGTAGCGCCGATCGCCAGCAGCTTCTGGGCATCCTCCGTGTGAGCAGACTGGATGACTTGCGAATAGAGATCCTGGGCCTTGTTGAGGAAGAATGTCCGGTCCTCCGGCGTCAGCAGGTCTTCCTTGTTCGCGACCGCGCCCTGCTGATCGATCTCAGCGCCGGGCTTGATTCCCAGCCGCACCGATCGCAGGTAGACATCCGCGGCCTGAAGCCGAGCCAGGATCGCCACGCCGCCGACCTTCTCGTATTCCTCGGCAACCCGCTGCAGTGAATCCGGGCTGGGGCTGGGGACGCCGGCGACCCGCTCGAGTTCGGCGTACGCCTCATTGATCTGGGTGTGCTGACGCTCTTTCCAGCGCATGTAACCGGCGTACGCGATCGCTATCACCGCGACCACCACCAGGATCGGGGTGCTCCATCGGCGCAGGAACTCAATGAAATCCTGGTTGAGGCGCGCCTCTTCGAGCCCTGCGCCCTCGCGAATCTCTCTGCGATCATCCATGGCGTACACCCTCGGCGACCCAGCCAGCCGCACTAAAACCGAACAAAGACATCCCTTGGATGGGAAGTGTAGGAGCAGGGGAGAACCTCCCGACCCGCCCCCGGGAAATTCCCTCAGAATGCGGCGACTCCCACGGAACCCTTTGCAACCCGCAGCGAATGGGAATGCGGATACGGGAGAGAGTTCGTGGAGAGGGTATCTCAACACATTGCGATCTCGACGTCCCCGCGTTGCAGGACGCGGTTGGTCGGCATGCGATTTTCATGACCGAGCGGTCGTGGCGCGTGTCGTGGGTTCTTAGAGAGAGGCAAAGACAATGAAGAAGTTCCTTGCGATCGCTGTTCTCGGTTCGCTCGCCGGCGCTGCCCAGGCCGACATCCTCATGGACTTTGAGGGCATCCCCGGCGATGTCCAGGCCGTCAACGACTTCTACACAGGCGTCACGTTCGGCTCCAGTTCGACCGGCTCTCCGCTGGTCACCCGCCGGGCCTCGACCTTCAACTACAACATCTCCTCCACCAACGGCAACACCTACGGAACCGGCGAGTACTGGATCCACGGCGATGTCGGCGTTACCAGCGCCCTCGATAACTCCGGCAACGACGGCCAGATCTCGTTCGATAACGAAGATGCGACCTATGTCGACATCCAGTACTGCTCCAGCAGCGACTTCTGGCTCGAGGCCTACGACACCAACGGCAACCTCCTCGACGTCGACACCGGCGGTCCCAACCTCCGCTTCACCAACAGCAACGGCGCGGGGCCCGGCCTCCTGCACGTCACCTGGGACGGCACCAATCACATCTCCTACGTCATCGTCCACGACACGGGCAACTTCTGGGTGATCGACAACGTCCGCACCGATGCGTCGGACATCACCCCCGCCCCCGGCGCTGCCGCCCTCCTGGGCCTGGGCGCCCTGGTCGCCGGTCGCCGCCGCCGCTGAGGCAACTGATCCGCTCGTCGGATCGACAATCTGACATTCAAGGCCGCCCCCGCCCTGCGCGGGGGCGGTTCTTTTTCATCTCCAGAACCGCCACGGACGCGGATCCGTAAGCAACCGGTCCGGCGTCAACTCCCTCCGTATCCGATCCGAAAGCTCCCGCACCCCAGCGCCCGTCCGTGCCGAAGTTACCACATCCGCCGGCCAGGTTGCCGGCGCTCCCAGATCCGATCGCAATAGAACGGTCAATATCATTCCCTTGCATCCCAACGACAGGGCGTCCGGTGGTGGCGCATCCTTGTCACCGCACAGCAGCACGATGTCGGCTCCCCGCACGATCTCCCCCGCAGCCTCTTGCGCTGCCCACTCGATGCCCGGCGCTTCCCGGCGCAACCCCGGCGTGTCTACGAAGCGCACCGCAAGCCCATCCAGTTCGAGCATCACCCCGACGTGGTCACGCGTCGTTCCCGCCTCATCGGCGGTGATCGAGATCCGCCGGCCCGCCAGCGCGTTGGTGAGCGAGCTCTTGCCGATGTTGCTGGCTCCGATCGCCGCGACCATCGGCGGTTCCAGCAGCCGCGCAAGCACCGCCGAATGGTAAACATCCGGCCCCGGCAGCTTTCCCAGCTCATGCAGCCGCCATCGCCGGGGCTGATCCAGAAGCAGATCGATCCCCCGCGGGCTCGGTGCGCGCGCCAGCACTTCAAGCACGTGCGCCTCGATGTCATCGCTCGCCTCCGGGTACGCAACCCGGCGCGATGCGTCGTCCAACCCCCCAAGCTCTCGCATTCCCGCATCCCCGATCGCCCCGGCGAGCGCCCGCATGACCTCCAGCCCGCCGTGCGGCATCAGATGCACGCACCCGCCCGTCCAGCGGGCCACCAGCCCGCGATCGACACCCGCAAGTGATCGCAGCACAACCTGCCCGACCTCCACCGCACCGGCGCCCAGCCGAGCAAGCGCCGAGTCGATGTCGCCAGCGCTTCCAGTGAGCTCGATCCCCGCGATCGCGCCCGCCGCCGATCCCGGAGTCAGCACGCGCCACCGGGCGGTGCGATCAGTCATGCTCATCCTCGGCGGCATCCTTGCCGTTCGCCCTTCCACTGGCCGCATCGGTCGATCCAAGTCCCCCCGCGCGAGCCTGCCTCTCCCGGTGTTCGCGCTCCAGCTCACACTGCGGATCGTCCATCAGCATCCGCCGGCATGCCTCGGCGATCCCCAGAAGCACCAGGTCCGGCACGATGTGCTCGACCAGCGGATCATCCTCCAGCACCGCGGCATCCCCACCGGTCGCAACCACCTGCGGATACGCCCCGTACGTCTCGGCGTACGTATCGACCAGCAGCCGCGTCATCCCCACAAGCGCCGCCCGAACCCCCAGCGTCATCGCGTGCGCGGTGTCCTTGCCGATTCCCCCGCGAGACGCATCGGGTGCTTTGTAGTGCAGCTGCGGCAGCGCCGCCGTGTGCTCGTGCAACGCACGCAGCATCAGGTTCAGCCCGGGAGCGATCCCCCCCCCCTGGAACACACCCGTCCCATCCACGAAGTCCACCGTGATCGCCGTCCCCGCATCGATCACCACGCACGCCTGCTTGGCCCGTGAATACGCCCCCAGCGCCGCCAGCAGCCGATCCTGCCCGACCGTGCTGTCATCATCCAGCGCTGTCTGCATGGGGATCGGAAGATCCGCCCCGAACCGGAACAGCCGATCCGAAGGAACCTGGTCCCGCAGCGCTCGCGTGATCTGCTCGGCGACCGGGTCGTTGACCGAGGCGATCATCACCAGCCGGTTGCCCGTGGCGGCCATCTCCCGGATCCCGGAAATCGACTCCTCGAGGTTCGTGTTCGGGAAGGCCCGGGACTGCTGCAGCTCACCGGATTCAAAGACCCCGAACCGGGTCCGGGTATTGCCGACGCTCACGGCGACCAGAGATAACGCGCCGTCGTTGGGAAGCTCGTTCATCACGGGAAGTATCTGCTCCCGCCGCCCCAAGGCAAAAAAGCGCCCGGGCGTGAGGAGTACCTGTCAACGGGGAGTGGCCTGCCAGGTCCTCGCGACTTACCGCCGGCGACGAATGACCGCCAGCGTCCCAAGACCCATCAACACCATCGCCCCCGGCGCCGGGATCGCCGTCACCGCGACCCCCATCCGCCCATCCGCAAGCTCGAACTGGAACGCGACCTGGCCCGCATCGTTGACGATCCCGAACCCGGCGTCATCGAACATCCCGTTCCCCTCGGGAACGAACTGGCCCTGGCGGTAGATCAGCGTCCGCGTTGCGTTGGTCCCGCGGACCACCGCCTACTTGTCTCGCTCACTCATCAGTGTCTCGCTGAAGTAGCACCGGAACGCCGTCTGCCCGTTCTGGCTGATGCTGGGGGCGTTGAAAAAGTCAAAGACCCCGTTCCCATCCGGCGCTTCAAGGCCGGTGTACGCGATCACATCGATGTTTCCCGCGCTCGTCGGCGTGCAGGCCGCGCCGGCGGCAAGACAGACCCCAGCCAGCCATCCGCTGGAGTGAGTTGAACGGTGCATCGGACTTCTCCCTGATAAACTAGTCTCTCTCCGGTCGCCGAGCGTCCGCAGGCTGCGCGCCCGGGAAAACCCCGCTCGCCATCGCTTCAAGGAGTGCCGTCCCGCGGCCGTTGTGACCTGCCGAGCCGGGTAATCTGCATCGGGGATAGCCCTCAATTCCACACCGATCTGCCCATTCACGGCCCCGTCTACACTGCCCGGCGCTCCCGACCCGCCTTGGCGGGCGCCAGACGCCCGGAGTCCCGATGCTCGCCTGCAAGCTGGATCCATCCATAGAGCGGATAACTCGCGGGAAGTTCCAGTTCCCACTGGGCGTCTACCCCATCGAGGACATGACCCCCAAGCCCGGCTACACCCTGCTCTTCGAATCCGCCGATGGCGGCGAAGACCAGGAGTGGGAGGAATGGCCAGACCGCTACCTCTTCGATGCCGTGGTGTCCGCTGACCGCATCGAGAGCCTCGCCTGGACCCTGTTCTCCCTCTTCCCCGGCCGCGTGTACCCCATCCTCGATGTCCTGGGTCACGACGACTACCGGGAGATCGACCCCTACGTCTCCTACGACCTCATCGGCCTGGACCGGATGATGGACAACCTCCGCCGATACCGGGATTTCTTCTTCGAGGATGGCATGTGCGGCTTCGGGGCGATGACCGAAGAGCCCTTCCTTTATGTCTTTGTCGATGAGCACAAGATCGTGACCGTCCGGGCACAGACGGACCTCAAGGAGAGGATCGAAAAGGTCCTCAAGGCCTACGACCTGGAGCCCATGGAAGGCCCGGCAGGCGCAGATTCTGCCGCCCACGAGCACCGAAGCGTTCTGATCGCCCCCGATTCCGACGAATCCGCCCTCTCCTTTGATGAAATCGTCGGTCGACTCCGGGATGAATGGCGACTGGTCCTCAACGTCGATCCGGACACCAACGTCGATGATGAGAACGCCGACCTCGAGGTGACGACCTGGCGATGCGTCGTGCGGATCGACGACCAGCCGGAGAAGGATCCGCGGTTCGCGGAGATCTACCTGACCGCCGACTGCCTCCGTGCGGCCGAAGAGACCGCAGTACACGCGACCGAAGACCTGCTGGGGACCGATGAGGAACTCCCCCCCGCCGAGTCGGTTGATGTCATCATCTCCGACCGGCTCAAGCCCGAGCACCTCCAGGAGTTGATCGGCGCCAAGGGCCGCCCTCCAAAGCGAGGCTCGTGGGAGAGCGGCACCGTCCTCAAATCCGCGTGGCTGAAGCAGCCGCCAAGCTCGTAACCAAATATCGTTCAGTGACTTACGCATTCTTGCCGCGCCCGCGAGCACCGATCGTGCGTCGGCCCTGATCCGAACAAAATCCTATGACCGCGCGCGTCGCGGTTGACTTCATCCCTCGTTTGCATTCGCGGCCGCGAGTCATTATCTTCGCCGATCCAGCGATGTCTGCAGGCTCTCTCGGCAAGATGCCGACGTCGAGCCGCCGACAGAGAGCTGGCCCGGCAAGGCGGAGCCATTGCAACTCTCCGGATCCCGGCGGTCTTTCCTCGGCGATGAGGGACCGACCAGATCGGGCTCGGTCATGGTTGCCCGGATTGGCCTGACCGTGAGATGGTCGTCGGCGTCGTGCTCGCCGGGTTGGTGCGTTGGGTGGCGCGCCACGGGGCTTGGGGGAATCTGCCCGTGTGGAAGCGTGCCCTTGTGGGATTGGGCGTCGGTGGCTAGGCTTGCAGCCCTTTCCGGCCGATCTGTCCGGACGGGCTGCCCGATCCATCGCGGCAGGGATGGGAATGCAGGGCTCTGTTGTCTTGCCCTGGTTTGCGAAGTTCTTGGAATCGCTCGCGGGATTGATGGTTTGATGTTTCGGCCAAGCGCGAATAACCGTCGCGCCGAGTCTGGAGATGCACATGAGCCGCACCAACACCCGCTCCACACGCTCGATGCTCACGCTCGCCGCGACCATCGGCAGCGCCGTGCTCGCAACACCCACGGCGGTACTCGCGCATCACGCCGGCTCGCCCGACCCCGTTGCTCCGCAGGCGACCTCGCAGCCGGCCGAGGCGATCAATCAGGCCTCCAGGCTCATCGGGGATGGACAGGTGGTCCGCGGCCGCTCGATCCTGATGTCGCTCGCCGAGTCCGGCAAGTCCGCCGGACTCACCGATGCCGAGCGCGGCCGGGTCACCTCGCTGCTCACGCTCGCCGCGAACAAAATGGCCGGCCTGGATCCCATGGAAGTCAGCCTCCAGAAGGCAGAGCTGGCGCTCGACCAGGCCGACCTCCGCGCTGCCGAGCGATACACCTCCAAGATCGCCCAATCCCAGATGCTGACCGCCGAGCAGGATGCCCGCCTCGATCAAGTGGTCGAAGGCATCAAGACCCGCCGTGAGCAGTTGGCGCCACAGTCCGTCGGCGTCATCAGCCAGGCCGTCAAGGACTATGCCGCCGGCCGCTACGCCGAATCCAAGTCCGCCCTCGAGTCGGTATTCCGCTCCGGCATCACGCTCCCCCCCGAAGCCCAGAAGCTCGCCGATGACTACCGCACCAGGATCGTCGAGCTCGAGCAGAAGCAGGGTGTGATCTTCTCCACCCGCCCTCTCGCCATGGGCATGCTCCGCCAGCCCGAGAACACCCCCGCACAACCCGATGCCCAGCCGGCCCCCCAGCCCGAGGTCGTTGAGGCCACCCAGCAGCCCGCCGATCCGGTCGCCGAGGCACGCCGCTTCGAGGCATCCGGCCTGCTCGTCGAGGCCGACAAGGCCTTCGAGTCCGGCCAGTTCGATAGCGCTGCCGACAAGTACGGCCAGTTGCTCGCCGGGTACCGCGAGTACCTCAGCCCGGACCAGATCTCGCACGCCGAGAACCGCATCAACGAGGCCCGCCTCAAGCTCAACCGCACCGCCGGGGATCCGATCGGCGACTACAACCGCGATATGGGGCTCGCCAAGCAGCAGACGCTTGCCGAGTTCGACAACCAGCTCGCCCAGTCCAGGGCCGCCCTGGTCTCCGGGGATGTCGCCCGCGCCCGCGAATTGGCCGCCGGCGCCCGCTTCACCCTCAACAGCGGACGCAACAACTTCTCCGATGCCGAGCTCGAGACCCTCAACAAGCGAGTCACCGACCAGCTCACCGAAATCGAGAAGCGCAACGAGACCATGACCCGAGAGCAGCTCGACGCACAGACCCAGGCCCTCATCAAGAAGAGCCAGGATGCCGAGCGCGACCGCCTCAGCGAGAAGGAACGCAAGATCCGCGAGCACCTCATCCGCGCCCGGGATCTCCAGCGCGAGATGAAGTATCGCGAGGCCCTCCAGGTCGTCGACCAGATCCTCTTCCTCGACGAGATCAACCCCGCCGGCCTCATCCTCAAGGACATCCTTCAGGATGCATATCTCTACCGCGAATTCCACCTGATCCGTGACCAGCAGCTCCAGGGCACCGCCGAGAACGCGCTCAACAACGAGCGGTCCCTGATCATGCCCTCGGGCATCATTAACTTCGGCAGCGACTGGCCCTCCGTCAGCGCCCGCCGCGGGGAGCCGATCCAGTTCGCCGAAACCCCCGAGGATCGCCGCGTCCGCACCGTCCTCGAAACCAAGCGCATCCCGGTGACCTTCAAGGACAACACCTTCAAGGATGTCATTGGCTTCATCCAGAACGTCTCCAACCTCGATATCGACACCGATTGGCCCTCCCTCGAGGCCATCGGCATCACCTCCGATACCCCGGTCAACCTCGAGCTCCGCAACGTTACCCTCCGCTCGGTCCTCGACCGTGTGATGTCCAAGATCGGTGACCCGGGCAACGAGACCAACAGAGCGGGCTGGGAAATCTCCGACGGCGTCTTGCGGATCGCCTCCGAGGAGTTGCTCCGCAAGAACGTCGTCACCCTTGTCTACGACATCCGGGACCTGCTCCTGGAAGTCCCCGACTACGACCAGGCCCCCGAGTTCGACCTCCAGAGCGTGCTCCAGAGCTCCAACGCCGGCGGCGGCGGCGGCGGGCAGTCCCCCTTCCGTGACACCCAGCAGAACCGCGATGGTCAGAATCGCCGCAGCCTCGAGGACCGCACCCGCGACCTGCTCGACATCGTCCAGCAGAACATCGACCCCAGCGGCTGGATCGATGCCGGCGGCACCACCGGTCGCGTGCAGTCCCTCAACGGCAACCTGATCATCACCAACACGCCCAAGAACCACCAGGCGATCGACGGCCTGCTCAAGAAGCTCCGCGAAGTCCGCGCGATGCAGATCAACGTCGAGTCGCGATTCCTCCTGGTCAACACCGAGTTCTTCGAGCAGATCGGCTTTGACATCGACGTCTACTTCAACGCCAACAACAACCAGGTCCGCGCCGCCCGCGCCAACGACCCCACCATTCAGGCCTCCGACTTCTTCGCGAACAACGGGGATCTCAACCGGGCCGTCACCGGCGCCGGCACCGACACCGACGGAGACGGCGTCTCCGACACCTTTGTCACCCAGGGCGTCGTCAACCCGCGCCCCTGGTCCCCCATCGGCGTCACGCAGAACTCTTCCGGATTGGCGGCGGCCCTCATTCCACGCGAAGGCTTCGTCGGCGATGTGCTCGCAGGAACCCCCGCTCCCGCGCTGGGGATCGCCGGTCAGTTCCTCGACGACATCCAGGTGGACTTCCTGATCCAGGCGACCCAGGCCGATCGACGCTCGGTACGCCTCACCGCCCCGCGCCTGACCTTCACCAACGGCCAGATCTCCAACATCTACGTCGCCACCCAGACCGCCTTCGTCTCCGATCTCCAGCCCATCGTCTCCGACTCGGCCGTCGGCTTCGACCCCACCCTGTCAACCCTCAACGAAGGCGTTGTCATGCTTCTGGAGGGCACCATCTCCTCCGATCGGCGCTACGTCACCCTCAACGTCGATGTCGCCGTCTCCAAGCTCGAAGGCTTCCAGAACCGGGCCGTCACCGCCGTCGCCGGCGGCCAGCTTGTCAGCTCCGCCGACACCCAGTCCTTCATCCAGGCCCCGACCACCACCGTCACCCGCGTGCAGACGACCGTCACCGTCCCCGATCAGGGCACCATCCTGATCGGCGGTCAGCGGCTCATCAACGAGGTCGAGACCGAGTCGGGCGTCCCCATCCTCTCCAAGATCCCGATCCTCAACCGCTTCTTCTCCAACCGCGTGCAGGTCAAGGAAGAGCAGACCCTCATCGTCCTCATCAAGCCCACCATCCTCATCCAGAACGAGGAGGAGGAGCGCAACTTCCCCGGCCTGGCCGACACCCTCCGCGCCGGCCTCGGCGGCTGATCGGGCCGACGGAACAGATATCCCCCAAGGGCTCGGACACGTGTCCGGGCCCTTGTTCGTCAATGACCCGGTGGGTCTAACCTTCCCTCCCTTCCGGCCCTTTGCCCGCACCCCGTCTACCCTCATCTGGTACCTGTCCGTAGGAGAACGTGTCGATGCAAAGCAAGGACTCCCGACTCCGCGTCCGAAGGATCGACAACGTCACGCAGGTCGAGTTCATCGACCGCAACATCCTCGACGAGGGGAACATCCAGGCGATCGCCGAGGAGATCGGACGCCTCATCGACGCCGAGCAGCAGCCCAGGCTGCTCATCAGCTTCCAGAACGTCGATCACCTCTCCTCCGCCGCCCTGGGAGCTCTGATCACCATCAACAACAAGGTCCGGGATCGCGGAGGCCAGCTCCGCCTCTCCAACATCGACCCCCAGATCCAGGAGGTCTTCGTCATCACACGCCTTACCAAGATCTTCCAGATACACGAGACCGCAGATGAGGCGCTGCGGTCGTTCAAGTCCTGATCGCTCGCCGGCGGATTCGGCGATGCGGGATTAACCGATTCGGGGGTTGGGGGCGGGGTCAGAGGGGAAGCAGCGAGCATCGCACCAGCGGCGATGCACCGTCGATGACGCACCAGACGCCGAAGTCCGATTCCGCAACGCTCGATGTCGCAAACGACCGGGCACAGATCGACCGCGCCATCGAGGGCGTCGGCGCTTCCCTCGAACGCCTCGCCTACGACAAGGCCTCGCGCTTCGCCGTCAAGCTCTCCCTCCAGGAAGCGCTCGCCAACGCCCTCAACCACGGCCACAAGGATCTCCCACCCTCCGTCCCCATCCGCCTCGAGTACCAGATCACACCCGATGAGGTCCGGATTTCCATCGAAGACAAGGGCCCCGGGTTCGACCCAGCCACCGTCCCCGACCCGACCCTGGATGAGAACCTGGAGAGACCCTGCGGACGCGGCATCATGCTCATCCGCGCCTACATGACCGAGGTCACCTTCAGCAAAGGCGGCAATCGCCTCTCGATGCGATACCTCCGCCCCGACGACAAATCGGTCGCCGCCACCGCCTGAAATCGCCGCCGGTAAACGCACGGGACACCCCTCGGCATGAGGCGCAAGGGCCCTCCGCGGCCTCCCGGTGGGGGGTACCCGGTGATCCGCTCTGCATAGAATGCCTCTAAATACACGTACCGATGCAGAGGAACCCAATGGCCACCCCGAACACACCAAGGCTCCCGATTTACCTCGACCACGCCGCGACCACGCCCTGCGATCCCCGCGTCGTCGAGGCGATGCTCCCCTATTTCACCGAGTTCTTCGGAAACCCCGGCAGCCGCAACCACCAGTTCGGCTGGAAGGCCGAGGAGGCCGTCGACAAGGCCCGTGAGCAGGTCGCCGCCCTCATCGGCGCCAACGAGAAGGAGGTCGTCTTCACCTCCGGCTCCACCGAATCCAACAACATCGCCGTCCGCGGCGCCGCCCTCATGTACGAGAAGGCCCCCGCCAACTCCGGCAAGCCCCGCGGCCACATCATCACGCAGTTGATCGAGCACAAGGCCGTACTGGACCCCTGCAAGCGCCTCCAGAAGGAGGGCTTCGATGTCACCTTCCTCGAGCCTCCCAAGGACGGCATCATCACGGCCGACATGGTGAAGGCCGCGATCCGTGAGGACACCATCCTCGTCACGCTCATGTGGGCCAACAACGAGATCGGCGTGATCAACCCGGTCCGTGAGATCGGCGCCCTCTGCAAGTCCAGGGACATCATCTTCCACACCGATGCCACCCAGTGGGCCGGCAAAATGCCCACCGATGTCGAGAAGGACAACATCGATCTTCTCAGCCTCTCGGCCCACAAGATGTACGGCCCCAAGGGCGTCGGCGCCCTTTACGTCCGGCGGCGCAAGCCGCGTGTGCGGCTCACCTCCCTGGTCGATGGCGGCGGACAGGAGCGCGGCTTCCGCTCCGGCACCCTCAACGTCACCGGCATCGTCGGCCTGGGCAAGGCCGCCGAGATTGCCATGCGGGAGATGGACCAGGACGGCGCTCGCCTCCTCAAGCTCCGCAAGAAGCTCGAGGAGACCATCGTCTCACAGCTCGACAGCACCCAGATCAACGGCCATCGCGAGAAGCGCCTCCCGCACCTCACCAACATCTCCTTCGGCTTCGTCGAGGGAGAGAGCCTGATGATGGCCTGCAAGGAGATCGCCTGCTCCTCCGGCTCGGCATGCACCAGCGCCTCGCTCGAACCCAGCTACGTCCTCAAGTCGATCGGCGTCGGGGATGAGCTCGCCCACAGCTCCCTGCGCCTCTCGCTGGGCCGCTGGACCACCGAGGAGCAGATCGATTACACGATCGCCAAGGTCGTCAGCGCGGTCCGCAAGCTCCGAGAGCTCTCACCGCTCTACGACATGCACAAGGAAGGCATCGACCTGAGCAAGGTCGAATGGGCGCATCACTAGGAGGAAGCTCAAAGCAGCAACGCTCAAATCTCAAAGGCCCCGGTCGTTGCTGCTGCGAAGTGTTTCTGATTTGAGGTTTGCTGCTTTGAGGTTTGAGTTTTCGAGGTAAAACCATGTCATACGGCCCCAAAATCATCGACCACTACGAGAACCCCCGCAACGTCGGCTCCTTCGGCACCCAGGCCGAGATCAAGACCCGCAAGGATGTCGGCGTCGGCCTCGTCGGCGCTCCCGAGTGCGGCGATGTCATGCAGCTCCAGATCAAGGTCAACGACAAGACCGGCCTGATCGAGGATGCCAAGTTCAAGTGCTTCGGCTGCGGATCGGCGATCGCCAGCTCTTCGCTCGCCACCGAGTGGCTCAAGGGCCGCACCATCGACCAAGCCGAGCAGATCAAGAACACCCAGATCGTCGAGGAGCTCAGCCTCCCGCCGGTCAAGATCCACTGCTCCGTGCTCGCCGAGGATGCCATCCACGCCGCGATCAACGACTACAAGCAGAAAAACGGCATCAAGGCCGAGGCCGGCGCCGCCGCCCACTGATATCAACGTCCGTCACGCTTGCACACATCACGCAAGGGTTCCGCACCGCGGAACCCTTCTTTGTTTTTGGCTCCCACCAGTGCCTGATGCCCAATGCCCAGTGCCTTCCCCCTCAACACCCCGCGATGAACGCGACCACGAACGCATCAAAGTCGTCCGTATCCACAAACCCAGACCCATCGAAGTCCGCATCATCCCCGCCGAGCTCAAACGCCTGCACGAACGCATCGAAATCGTCCGTATCCACGAACCCCGAGCCGTCGAAATCAGCCGGACAGTCCGCCCCCGGAGGATCGATCAGGAACCGCAGCATGTCCGGCACGCGCTGCGCCCAGTAGAACTCGCTGTGCGTGTGGTTGCTCGCCTCCACCGACAGGAAGTCGATCCCCGACACGAACCCCTGCCCGATCGCGATATCCCGCATTCCGCGCAGATCCTCGATGTAATCGTCGATCCCGTTCCCGTTCTGATCCGTCATCGATCCCGACTCGCGCGTCCCCATGTCCTGGTAGAACCTGGACAAGCCCGGCTTCCCGTTCGCGCTCGCCAGACCGAACAACTCGTTCTCGCGGAACCAGTACGAAGGTGAAACCGCGGCGATCCGACCCCACGTGGCGTCGTACGCATACCCCGCATACGCCGACACCAGTCCCCCCAGCGATGAACCGCTCATGTACGCGCTCTGCTGCCCTGTTCGCGTCCGGTATCGCTGATCGACATGCGGCATCAGCACATCCCGGATCGCCGCCAGGTACGCATCCGCCCCGCCCCCCATGCACGGCCCACCCGGCTTGGCCCACGGTGTGTACTCGTTGCACCGCCCCGACCCCGCGTTCTCGATCCCCACCACGATGATCGGCTCGATCTCCCCCGCCGGGATGAGCGCCTCGCACGCCTCATCCACCTTCCACTCACCCGCGAAGCTCGTGAACTGGTCGAACAGGTTCTGCCCGTCGTGCATGTACAGCACCGGGTACCGCGCGGCGCTCTCCGAGTACCCCGGCGGCAGGTACACCCAGCATCTCCGACCGCCCAGGAACGGCGCGTATTCGAACCACTCGACATGCCCCGTGATGGTCGATGGCGGGATGTCCGCCCAGTTCGCCACCGTCAGGTTCAGCGTCTGCGTTCCAAGCGGTGTGTGCGTGCGATTGGAGATCTCCTCCCCGTTGGGCCCCTTCTCTACCTTCGCCCACGTCCCCCGTGTGAACTTGAACTGGATCGGAACGCCATCCGCCAGGTTCAGCGTGATCTGGTGCCTGCCATCGGCCTGCCTGACCAGCGCGTGCGCAGTGCTGCCGGGGTTCCACCCCTGAAAGTTCCCGGCGATGTAGACGGTGTCCGCGGCCGGAGTCGATGCCGGGACCGTGACCCGGAACGTCACCGACGCGCTGCGGGCGACCGAAGCGGGAAGCATCGCGAGCAACGCGGCGATCACCGGAAAAGCAAGGCAACTGCGGTGCATGGCAAGCCCTCTATTGTGCCTGGAATTGTACTGACGACCCCTCGGTCCCATGCCGTGAACCAAAAAACGGAACCCGGCTTTCGCCGGGCTCCGCGGAAAGACACGTACCAATTCACACGAGCGCAGGCTTAGCGGCGACGGCGGCCGGCGGCCAGGCCGGCGAGCGCGACCAGGCCCAGGGAAGCAGGGGCCGGGATCGTGTTGATCTTGACGTTGTCAACGCCGACCCAGTCGTTGTAGCTGCCCATGACGATGATGACGTTGTCCATGTTGCCGATGCCCGAGAGCGACGCGGAGCCGATGCCCGAGGGCGCGTTGATCACCGCGCTGCCGAGCAGTGTGTTGCCGCTGTAGCCGAAGATGCCCGAGATGTCCTGCTCGAAAATGCCGCCGAAGTCGGCGCTGATCGAGTCGATCGGCGTCGAGAACGACATGCGGATGAACGGATCTCCGTTCTCGCTCAGCCAGCCGCCGAACGAGTGCAACACGTTGCCCGACAGGGGAGCGCCCGAGCCGCCGCCGACGTCAGTGTCGTGGATGGTGGTCGACGAGTTGGTCGCCCAATCCTGCGATGAGGTGCCGGGGCTGGCGAAGCTCGGCGCCGGGCTGGTCGCCACCGACACGCCCCACGCCGTGTACTGCGTCGTCAGGCTGGTGCCCGGGGCGATCGCGTTGCCGCCCGCATCCTGGTCGAAGTTCATCGTGAAGCTCGCCGCCGAAGCGATGCTGGCAACAGCCGCGATCGCCGACGCGCCAATCAGAGTCCTCTTCATGTCCTACTCCTCCTCAATCAAGGCAAAGACAAAAACACCCCGCACAAGCTGGAAACCGATGCACGCGCACCGATACCTGGGCGGGTTCCAAAAGACCGAATTGTGGATGTGGAGATTGTCCCCTCCTCCCCATCCATCGCCGGACACTAATCCCTTTGACACCTTGTGTCAAGACTTCTTTGCGCACCTCAGCGGTTCGGTATCGCCACTTCCTGCTCCGTTCGCTCGCCAATCCGCAAAGAGGGCTCTCCTGCCGCGTCCGGCATATGATGAATGCAGACCGGGGGCGACCGACGCGGTATATGCCCCTGCACGAAAAGGAGTTGCACCCCTTGGCCTCCAGTTCACCATCCACCAGCGACACCGCCCAGGCCGGCGTCCTGCTCAGCGAGTCTGCGGCACGCGAAATCAAGTCGATCATCCAGCAGCAGGAACTCGATGCCGGCAAGGTCCGACTGCGCGTCGGCGTTAAGGGCGGCGGCTGTTCGGGATTCAGCTACATCCTCGACCTCACCGAAACCCAGAAGGACACCGATGAGCTCTTCGAGCAGCACGGAGTCAAGATCATCTGCGACCCCAAGAGCCTGCTCTACCTCAACGGCGTCACCGTCGATTTCCGGGATGAAATCATGGGACGCGGCTTTGTCTTCAACAACCCCAACGCAACCTCGACCTGCGGATGTGGCTCAAGCTTCCACGCCTGATCGAGACGCCCCCGATCCTCCGCGTTTTTTTGATCAGCGCTTGGTTGTACGCAATTTGTTCGTATTGCAAGTCAATGCACTTCGTGAGTATCCTGCAAAGACCTTGTTCCGATAGCTTCAATACCTGGAAGCTCGTAGCGGAACGAGGTGTGCCCGGGCTCTTCTGGTCCCGGCGCGGCTCATGGGTTGCGTGGTTGAAGACTTCGGGACGCGTGGGGTGCTTCGTGTTCGCGCGGTGTGGGGCGTTCAGAAGGGCGCAGAGCGGGACAATGCGTGGGTGGGGGTTCTGGAGATGGGTGTCTGGTGGTTCGGGCTGTGCCATGATGCGCAGCCGATGCCGCCCTCTTTGGGTTCGCATGGGGACATGAGGGCGCCGGGTTGGTGCGGCTCGCCGTCGGGGACCGACGGATCGGAAGGACACGATGAGTCAGTCCGCCATGCCTCTTGAAACCACGATGAACTACGCGCCGCCGACGGTGACGCAGTTCAGCGTCTTCCTCGTCAACAAGGTGGGCAAGCTCTTCGACCTTGTTGAGCTCTTCGACAACTCACCCTGTCAGGTCTGCGCCATCTCCGTACACGAAGCGAGCGATCACGCCGTCGTCCGCATCATCACCAACCACGCCGCCGCCGCACGCGAGATGCTCCGCAAGCAGGGTCTGCCCTTCTCCGAGAAAGACGTCCTCGTCGTCGAGCTCAGCCGCGGCAAGACGCTCGCCCAGCTCTGCCTCAGCCTCCTCAGCGCTGAGCTCTTCATCCAGTTCGCATATCCCCTCATGCACCGCCCCAACGGCACCGCCACGATCGCGCTCGCGGTCGACGACCTCACCCTCGGGGGCCAGATCCTCCGCCGCAAGGACTTCCGCCTCTTCGGCGAGGGCGATCTACCCGGCCGTCCCAACGCATCACTGCATTAGCGCGATCCGGCTACTCGCCGCTCTCCACCCATCCCAGCGACCGGAAGATCGCCCGCGTCGGCGGAGATATCCGTCCGGCATCCGACGCATCAAACGCCGCGGCTTCGCGAACCGGCATCCACCGCACGTGGCTGTGCTCCCAGTCCCGCACCCCCATGCCCCGGCGAACATCCTCCAGCGATGCCGTGAGCGCCACGTGCATCAGCACATCAAACCCGCCGGCGTACGTGTCGTGGCAGAACCCGACGAACCGGCATTCCCCCGGTTCCACCGTGATTCCCGCCTCCTCACGGGCCTCCAGCATCAGGTGGGACAGCAGATCCCCGACCCCAGGGATCCCCCCGCCGGACTTCTCACCCGGCACCCCGCCCCCCGGCACGACCTCCCACAACTCCCCATAGATCCGCGTCTGGGCGGAGCGCTGACCGATCAGCACGTGCTCGACTCCCGCTGAATCGAGTCCCGTCACGACGCCACGCACCGCGAGCATCGTGACGCCCGTCCCGATCGTCGGCCGCACCGCGTACCTCCAGTACCGATCCGGACTTACGCTGATCAGCCCAGTCCCCGGATTGACCGACCTCACCGACCAGATCGGCCCATCGTGCAGCCGCGGATTGCCGGCAACCTGCTCATCCCATCGCCGCCGTGCCCGCTCATCCCCCGGTGCCGGCGCTTCGGTTGCGCCTGCGAGGCGCACCCCCGCGCCAGGCGCAAGCGGCCACACATGCACCGGACCGAACGTCGTTCGCACGGGATTCACGGATCGGGGCTGGAGCGGATCGGGATCGCTCATCGCATCATGTCCGCCAGGCCCTCGAGATCACCCAGATCCCCCAACCCCAGCGCATCGGCCTCGATCTTTACCGCCTCCTGGAGCTTCTGCTGCGCCTTCCCCAGCGCCTGGTTGATCGCCTCGGCGATCAATCCGCTCGCCAAGGCCCGCGTCTTCTCATCAGCCGCCATCCCGCCCACCAGCGCCGGGCTGAGTTCAACCTCCAGCACCACCATCTTCCCCGTCACCACCGCGCGCGCTGCGCCCCCACCGGCCTCGCCCGTGCAGCGTGTCTGCTCCATCTTCGACTTGACGCGATCCCCGGCCTGCTTGAGACCCTCCCGATTCTTCATCAGGCCGGCCAGCGCACCCATCGTCTTGAGCTTGTCGAACATGCCCGATGGTAACAACCGGGGTACCGAAATCGACCGTGTTCGCCCTCTCCGCGACCGTGGTGGGTCGCCAAAGGCATGAATGGCCCTTGTGTACCCACATGCAGAAACCCGTGCAGGAATCGATAGGTGTAACCATCACTACAAGGCACTTCCGGGCATATCCCCTGTGAGGAAACACACACCCGGAACACTCCCCGGCCTGCCTCACGACCGCCCTGCACGCGGCGCCCCCAGGGGTGCAAAGATCACCCCTCCAGAGAGGCTCCAACGAAATGACCCAGTCCAACGCCCGTGGCGAGGGCACCGTTGACCGAATGGTCAGCGTCCACCCCGCCGACAACACCCATCTCAAGGCCGCCGAGGATCCCCAGGTCCTCGCCGCGTTCGACGCCCTGATCGCCAAGGTCGGAGGCACACCCGGAACGTTCAAGGCCAAGCTCGTCCGCGACCTCATGCTCGCCGGGCTCAAGCTCCTCCCCGATGGCCGCGACACCGGCGAACTCAAGCTGATGTCATCCGCGGTCCGGGAGATGCGGTACGCCTACACCGTCTTCTCCCGCTATGCCGAAACCCACAAGGTCACCATCTTCGGATCGGCCCGTACCCCCGAGGACCACCCCGACTACACCTGCTGCGTCGAGTTCAGCAAGCGCATGGCCGAGCAGGGCTGGATGATCATCACCGGCGCCGGAGGAGGCATCATGCACGCCGGCCACGTCGGCCCCGGCCGGGATGCCAGCTTCGGCGTCGCGATCCGCCTCCCCTTCGAGACCAACGCCAACAAGGTGATCGCCGGCGATGAGAAGCTCATCCACTTCCGCTACTTCTTCACCCGCAAGCTCATGTTCATCTCCCAGGCCGAGGCGGTCGCCCTCTTCCCGGGCGGCTTCGGCACCATGGATGAAGCCTACGAGGCTCTCACCCTCGTCCAGACCGGCAAGACCGGCATGGTCCCCATCGTCCTGCTCGAAGGCCTCGGTGGTGACTACTGGAAGACCTGGGACCAGTGGATCCGCAGCCAGGTCCTGGGACGCGGATGGATCAGCCCCGAGGACACCGGCCTCTACCACATCGCCTCCTCGCCCGATGAGGCTGCCCAGCACATCGCCAGGTTCTATCGCAATTACCACTCCTCCCGCTACGTCGATGACCACTACGTGATCCGCCTCAAGAACCCCCTCCGACCCGACGACATCGCCCGTCTCGCCGATGAGTTCAAGATCATCATCAAGTCCGGCGGCATGAACCTGCGCGGTCCTCACATCGAAGAGGATGAGTGGCCCCAGCTCCCACGCCTATCGTTCCACCACACGCGCAGCAAGTTCGGGGTGATCCGCAAGCTCATCGACCGCATCAACGGCTTTGAGCCCGACAACCAGCCCTGGACGCCGCCGACCGTGAAGTGATCACGCCGATGCCCGAAGACACGCAGAGTCCCTTCGTGGGGTCGTCTGCCGCCGCCCGACTTCTCGCGGTTGCTGTCGTCCAGGCATCCATCGCGCTGATCTCCGGATGCTCAAGTGACCCGGCGCCGCTCCCCGATGAGCCCCGGGATTTCTCCACGCTCAAGATCGATCAGGTCAAGCCCGCCGGCGAAGGTCTCGATGTCGAGTTCTGGGTCATCGACCTCTCACCCGCGGCGATCGGACGGGCGCTGGATGACATTCAAGGTGCCGAACTCACCGATGCCCAGGCGCGGCTCTGGCGATCCAACGGCCTCCGCATCTTCAAGACCACCGCCAAGATCGCCGGCGGCATCGGCGCTTCCCTTCCCCTCCACGGCCAGTCCCGCCGCGATTCGCTTCCGCTCCTCCCGCGATGGTCTTCGCTCGCCTCCGGGCGAGCTTGGACCGCCGGAGTCGAGATCTGGCTCGATCAGCAGAACTGGACCTCCGACCTCGGCACACCGACACCCACCGTGAGCACGGGCCATATCCAGCTCGGCGCCGGCTCGCTCCGCGTGCTTGCCCGCACCTGGCCGATCGCCGTCCCGCCCGACCTCACTCAGGTCGCCGCGGGACCGGCCACGCTGCCCGCAGCGCTGGTTGTTCAGCTCATGCCCCAGCATGTCGACTCGATCCGGTCATCCGACGATCGCCTCACCACAACCCCGCAGCCTTCGCTCGCGACACCCCAGAAGGAAGGCCAGGCCTTCGATCGCCTGATGCTCGAAGTCCCCTGCATGCCCGGTGAAGCGATCATCATCGTCCCCGCGCATCCGCGCGAATCCTGGCACGCGCTCGCGGATCCAAACGCATCCTCCCTTACCTCGCCGCAAACCCCGAGCACTCGCAATGAGGCGCCACTCATCGAACCGCAACCCCCGGATGATCGCGACCACGCCGAGACAGGCGATCCCAGCGCCGATCCAGATGCCCCCGCCGCCCCGGCTCGCGGCTCCCGGATCGGCCCTGCGGTCCCCGATCTGCTGAGCCTCGGTGAGGCGATGCTGACCGATGCGATCGTCGGCAACGCGGCTTCACGCCGCGTCATCGTCGTGATTACCCCACGGGTTCCCGCGAGCTTCGACCCGCTGCCCACACCAAGGCTGTGAGCGATGAAACGGCCGAAATGAGTCGTCGTTATCCGCTGCGCCCAAGCACCGGGTCCGGTAAGCGCTCCGCTCCCGCAATCCCTCGGGCCGGCGATCAGTTATCCGGCGTTCGGGCCGATGATCCACCTCGGAGGTTCTCCCGATGCTTCGTGTCGACCTGGGCAGCGCTGTGCCCGGCATGAGACTGGCGATCGCCATCCACAACCCGCGCCGGCCGGGCTCGGTGCTCCTGCGCTCGGGCTTTGAGCTCGATGCCACCAGCATCGCCAAGCTCAAGGAGATGGGCGTCCACGATGCATGGATCCACTGCCCCGGCGTCGAGTTCATGGCCGAATTCGTCAGCCCGGCGATTCACCGCGCCTGCCAGGAGCTCGCCCACTCGGTCGCCGGCGTGCTTTCACCCTCCGCCGCAGGCGCCGATCCGAAGCTGGACTTCAGCTCCTACAAGCGCGGCGTCGTCTCGCTACTGGAGAAACTCGTCGAGGACCAGACCGCCGCGATCTTCCTGGGCGAGATCGGCCGCTCCGGCACCAGCTCCATGCGCCACGCCTGCAACGTCTGCATGATCAGCCTGCTTGTCGGTCTCAAGCTCGACTACTACCTCATGAAGGAGCGACCCAAGCTTACCTCCTCTGAGGCTCGGGATGTCGCCAACCTCGGCGTCGGCGCTCTCCTCCATGACGTCGGCATGGCCAAACTGCCCCCCGAGGCAATCTCCCGCTGGCACGATGGACAGGATGAGATGCACCCCGAGTTCCAGGATCACGTCAGCATCGGCCACAAGCTCGTGCATGACTCGGTGGATCCCTCCGCCGCGATCGTCGTCCTGCACCACCACCAGCGATTCGACGGTGGAGGGTTCCCCTTCGCCCAGCATCTCACGACGCCGCGCCCGCTCGCCGGCGCCGAGATACACATCTTCGCCCGGATCGCCGCCGCCGCCGACATGCTCGATCGCCTCCGCTACAACGTCGAGGTCGGTGGCTCTCCCGATACTCCTCCCGTCCGTCCCATGGTCCGCGCCCTGCGCATGCTGACCGAGCACCCCTACGCCTCCCGGCTCGACCCCGTCGTCCTGCGGACGCTCCTCACGGTCGTCCCGCCCTACGCGCCGGGCACCCGGATCACACTCAGCGATGGCTCCGAGGGCGTCGTCGTCGGCTGGAACCCCGCCGATCCTTGCCGCCCCACGGTCGCGGAACTCATCGTCCCGCGCAAGACCCACACACCCTTGCCACAGGCGACCAGTGTCCAGGTCGATCTCTCGCGCAACGCAGATCTCCAGATCGTCCGCGCCGAGGGCTGCGATGTCGCCGCCGACAACTACACCCTTCCCGCCGATTCCACGGGCTACACCACCGATGCGCCGCAGGGCGAGCCATCCCCCGCCCGCGCGCCGGCCGTCAAGGCGTAACAAGAACAGTCGCGAAGGACCTTGAATTCCTATGTTGGCCCGGAGAGCCCACGAATGTTGCAGGGGCTACAGCCCCTGGATGCAGGCCCCCAACCAAGACACTCCGCCCGGAAGGGCGGACGAACAAATCGCGCCGGCACTTCAACAGGAAGTATCCCGAGCAGCCAAACGTCTTTACTCGCAGCCCGGATCAATGACCTTCCTTCGTAACCCTGAGCACCTCATCCACCGTCGTCAGCCCCCTGCCGACCTTCTTGAGCCCATCCTGCTGCAGCGTCACCATCCCGCGCTCGATGCAGATGCGAGTGAACTCCGGCGCTGATGGGTTGCGCGCGATGATGTCACGGAGCTGGTTGTCCACCGCGAGCAGCTCATACAGACCCACGCGACCGGAGTACCCGATCTTGCGGCACTTGTCGCATCCCTTCGGAGACCAGACCTTCTCCGTGTCCATCCCCTGCATTGCCAGGTACTCGCGCAGCGTCTCCTGCGGCGGGCCTTGCGTCTTGCAGTGCGGGCACAAGCGGCGGATCAGCCGCTGGGCCAGCACGGCGTTGACCGCCGCCGATGCCAGGAACGGCTCCACGCCGATGTTCACCAGCCGCGTGATCGAGCTGGGCGCATCGTTGGTGTGCAGCGTCGACAGCACCAGGTGGCCCGTCAGCGCGGCCTGGACCGCCGTGGTCGCCGTCTCCTGGTCTCGGATCTCGCCCAGCATGATCACATCCGGATCCTGACGCAGCAGCGCCTTGAGCGCCTTGGCGAACGTCATCCCGATCTTGTCGTGCATCTGCGTCTGCGTCAGGCCGTCGAGGTGATACTCGACCGGATCCTCGACCGTCGAGATGTTCATCGAGGTCTTGTCGAGCTTGCGGAGCGATGCGTACAGCGTGGTCGTCTTGCCCGAGCCCGTCGGCCCCGTCACCAGCACGATCCCGTGCGGAGAATCGATCTGCTTGCGCCACGTCTCCAGGATGTTCTCGTCGAATCCCAGCTGCTCCAGTTCGACGTTGATCGACTTGGTGTCCAGGATTCGCATCACCGTCTTCTCGCCGTACCCGTTGGGCAGCGTCGAGACGCGCAGGTCGAGCTTGCGACCCTGCACCATGCAACGGATGCGGCCGTCCTGCGGCAATCGCCTCTCCGAGATGTCCAGGTTCGCCATGATCTTCAGCCGGCTGGTGATCGCCGCACCCATCGACGCCGGCGGGTTCATCATCTCGAACAGCTCACCGTCGATGCGGTACCGCACCCGCACCTTCTTCTCCGCCGGCTCGATGTGGATGTCCGAAGCGCCTTCCTTCACCGCCGTGTGGATGATGTGGTTCACGTACTTGATGACCGGCGATTCGGCCGCCTCCTTCTCGAGGTTCAGCTCGTCGGCCTTCTTCGCCTCCACCTGCACATCGCCCTCGCCCACCTCGGCGAGCATCTCCGACAGGTCGATCGCCTGCTCATCCTCCTTCGGACCGCCGACGATCTCCAGCACGCCGCGCACGTCAAACCCCGGCGTCATCACGAACCTGACGCCGCCGACGCGCAGCCGCTCCTTGATCTCATCCACCAGGAACACCCGCCGCGGATCGGGCGTGGCGATCACGACTCGGGCGCCATCCATCCGCACCGGGATCACCTGGTGCTGGCGGCAGAAATCGGCGCTCAGCCGCTGCAGCATCGTCCCGTCGAACCCGCCGTTGGTCCCCAGGTCCAGCCGGATCCGCTCGAACGGGATCCGCTGCGAGATCGCGATGCACTCCAGCACCGCCGCCTCATCCGCCCCGTTCTCGATCAGGATGTCCGCCAGCCGCTTGTTGGGCGACTGCTTGCAGATCTGCTGGGCAAGCTGCAGCTTGTCAGCCGCCACCGCGCCGCGGGAGATGAGCAGGCTCTCGAGGTCCTGCGGCACGGCCGGCGCCTCGGGCTCACCGTCTCCGGCCCGCACCGCCGCCGACTCCGCGCTCACCGGGGCTTCATCCTCCGGGTTGTACACAGTGCTCATCACCGGCCCGACGCTCGCCGTCGATCCCGAGCTGGTCGATGTCGGCGCGTCCCCATCATCGCCCCCCGCGCCCCGGCCATCCTCCGCATCCTCCGAGCTGTGCCGCGCCGGCGCATCGTTGAAATGACGCTGGTTCGCCGGCGCCGAAGGGATCGGTGAATAGGTCTTCTCCGCCGGCTCCGAGTTCGCCGGCGCGGGCTGCGTCACGGGAGCGGGCTGTGCCTGCCGCTGCTGCTTCTTGGCGCGGCGCCGGGCATCCTCATCATTGAGGCCCAGTTCGCTGAGGATGTCGTCGATCTTGTGCTTGGCCACGGTCTGCTCTCTGTCCTTTCCAGCATCAACCCGGCCCGCGTCCTACTTCGACGGCTTGGCCGCGGGCTTGCTCCCCGGCTTGGTGGCCGGCTTCCCCGGCTTCTTGGCGACCGGCTTTGCCACCTGTGAGCCGACAGTCAATTCGTACAACTGCTCATCGGCGGCGACCGTCACCGATCGCCCGTCGATCTCCGTGATCGTGAAGAGCTCATCCACCACATCACCGATCCGGTAGGTCTTGTTGCCGATGCTGGCGATGTACGCCCCGCCGCGCCCGCCCACGATCCCGTTGAGCTGCATCGATGCCAGGGAGTTCTCGAGCTGCTCCTGCCGGCGCCGACGCTCCTCGGCCTGCCGCTCGGCCATCTCCTTGCCGGGGTCGGCGGTCTGCTCCGTCGGCTTGGCGGCGACCGCCGCGAGGCTGAAGGGGTTCTTGTCAGGCCGCTTGTACGCAAAGGCATCCGGCGACTGGCTGTGCTCCAGGTCCGCCATCACCGTCACCAGCCTCTGCGTGTTCTTGCTGCCCCCGTTGTCCACGGGAAGAAGCGCTGCATCCGTCTCGAAGGTCATCCCCGCCTTCATGCCCATCTGCCGCATGCCCATCAGCGCTGCGCACCCGATCGTCATCACGCCCAGGCACACAAGCAGGTGCAGCGGGATGCGACGCCGACGCTTCGGAGGCGCCACCGCCGGCCCGTGCTCGGCCCGCTCGCTGGAGCGCAGCTCGGCGAGGAACGAGCCGGTGGTTGCGGCGATCGAAGCGGGCGCCTCCGGTGCGCCGGCCCCCGTCGGCGCCGCCGGCAGAGATCCCGGAGTACTGGGAACGTTGCTCACTTGGCTTTCCCCTTCCTGGCTGCCGCCTGCTTCTTGGGCGCGCCGGGCGCTGCATCGGCCGCGGCCGCGTTGGCCGCCGATTGCTGGTAGTAGATGCTCAGCGTGAACTCGGCCTTCATGTCCCCATCCCCCTTGTCGTCGCGCTTGAGAATCATGTTCGAGATCCGCGTGATCCGCGGGAGCTGCTCCACCCGCGAGAGGAAGTCATAGAACCCCGTCCAATGCCCCGACAGCGTCATGTCCAGGGGCTGCTCCATGTACATCGCCTCCTGACGGGGCTTCACGTTCGCCACCGTCGGGGCGCCCAGCTGGCAGGAGACCGCCACGTCCGACACCTGCCGCACGATGCTGTCCACTTCCTTGTCGCTGGGCAGGCGGTCCTCGATCGTCTGGATCCGCTGCTTCATCTCCTCGTTGGCCGTCACCAGGTCCTGGTTCTTGCTCGTGTACTGCTTGAGCTTCTCCAGGAGGTCGCGCTTGTGCGCGACATCACGCTTGGCGGCCTCGATCGCCAGGTTCTGCGGGCGGAACACCATCCACCAGCTCGACAGCGGAACCGCCAGCAGCACGATCCCGATCAGACCTTCGCGCGCACCCATACGCATCGCCAATCACTCCTTCCCCGACGCGGAGGTCGGCTGCTCGGTCTCCACGGTCGCCATCTGGTTCTCGCCGGACTTGGCCGTCTTGGCCCCGCCCGGCCGGAGCTGCGCGGTGATCTCGAACTTGCGCATCGGCAACCCGCCGATGTCCGTCTCCTGGATGAACACCAGGTCCACGTTCTGCACAAGCTCGCACTCGGTCAGCTTCGTAAGGAAATCCGTGACCTCCGAGTTCACCGGCGAGACGCCCGTGATCGTCATCGTGTAGTCGAACTTGGGGGGGGCGATCCTCTCTCGCGCCGGCTTGGGAGGCTCGGCCTTCGCAACCGCCGGCTTGCCCTTGGCGTCGGCGCTCCCCTCCTTGCCCTTGACCTTGGCCTTGGGATCCGCCTTGCCCTTCGATAGGGTCCCGACCTTCTGCGGACCCTTCTTCTTCTCCTCGGACTTCGGAGGCTCCACCCGCTTGCCGTCGAGCTTGACCTCCAGCATCGTCATCCCGGGGGGCATCCGCGAAACCAGCTCCGACATCAGGAGCGATCGCGGGGTCTTCTCAACCAGCGCCGAGACGATCTCGGCCTTCTCCAGCATCTCCTCCCGGTCGTGCTCCAGCGCATCAAGCTGCTCGAGCTTGAGCTTCTGCTCCTCGTACTCCGCCTCCACCGCGCGCGCATCGGCACGCACCGACCTCCACCGCTGGTTCGTCACCAGGAACGCGCCCACCACCAGCGCCATCACCACCCCGAACAGCACCAGCCCCAGCACCCCGGCGCGCAGCTCGGCCCGGCGAGCCAGGAACTCCTCCGGCAGGAAACTCCCACCCATGTCAGGCCGTGGCGTGTGATTCGTCATCGCGGAGATTCCTTCGGTGGTTGACGGTCGTCAATCGGTTACAACGGAAGTTCACGAGGAGCCCATTCAGGATGGCAACGGGCATGCGCACAAGCCCGCCGCCACGGACCACTCTGGGTGCGCCTTGGAGAGGTCGATCCCGATCGCCGGCTCCTTCCCCGTGCGCGACAGCCGCGCCAGCGGATCGACGACCTGTGCCTGCACCCGCAGCGTCCTGGCGATCCGGCGGCACAGCGTCTTGTCATTCGCGCCACCGCCCGTGCAGATCAACCGGTCGATCCGCAGCCCCGGCACAACCGTTTCGGCGTAACGAACGCACATCTGCACCTCATCGGCCAGGATTTCCACCTGCTCGGCGAGCTCCGGAAGCGGGGCATCCTCCGCCGCCGCCTCCGACTTGCCCCGGCGGCGATCCTGCGGCATGATCGCGAAGATCCCCAGACCACCCTGCGGCGCTGCGGCCGCCCCCGCAGGCTGCATCGCCGGCGCCTGCTGCCCCTCATCGCCCAGCGTCGATGAGTGCGCCAGACGCAGCGCCGATGCTTCGTCCAGTGTGCATGAGCGCTTGGTCGCCAGAACGTAATCCAGCCCGCGCGTCCCCACCTCCACGAACCGCACGAACACGATGCGAGTCCCCTGCGCGATCACCACCTTCGTCGAAGACTCCCCGATGTCCAGGTACAGAGACCCCAGCGTCGCATCCTCGGTCCGCTTGGTCAGGTGGTCAAACCCCCGGATCGCCGCGATGAACTCCCCATGCACGCCCGCGATCTCCAGCTTGGAGTGACGGGTCGCCGCCACGATCAGGTTCACCAGCTCCCGGCTGACCGCCGTGCAGATCACCTCGGACTTGGTCGCGTCATTCGGCAGCGGACCCACCTCGATCGGCTGGTACACCAGCGCCGATGGATCGCACCCGATCTGCTGCGCGATCACACCCTGCGCCAAGGTCGCCATCGGAACATCCGCCACCCGCTCGATCTGCACGTGCTTGCAGAAGGTCTGGTTCGCCGGGATCGCACACACAGCCCTGCGACCCTTCAGCCCCAGGTCGCGCACCAGCTTGGGGAGCTGCTCGAACTGGAACGAGAAGCGCTTGCGCGTGTCGCTCCGCAGCTCCGGCGGCGTCGCCAGAAATGCGATCGCCTCCAGCTTCGGAGGCTGACCCGGCTGCACCACCAGCAGCTTGATCCCCGAGCTGCCAAAGTCCACGGCGACCGGATTGCCTGATTGCCCGAACAGGTTGTCCAGCAGTTCCTTGGGGTTGAAGCGGAGATTGAGACCCATAGGCGCACGACCTCTTCCCTGCACGCCGGCAGAAAGGGGCGCAAGCGGTATGGGCGCCCATCTCCAGATCGGATCGGTCGCAGAGCCTGCCCAGCGCGTGTTGTCGGCTCGCCCACGGGTCCCGCGCTCGCCACCCCGATAGCCCGCGCACACCGCGCCACCCTCGCGGCCCCCAACTCCGCCCACCACCCCCGCGTCCCAGAACCCACGTGTCCGAGAACCCAACATCGGACAACCCACAGCCGCTCACCCATCACAGCCGCGAGGCCACCGCGCTCAGCCGGGCCAGCGCCGGGGCAATCTTCCAGACCTGGCGATCCCGGTCCCCCGTCGAGTTGCTGATCGCCCGGATCTCGGCAAACGGGATCCCCAGCCTGTGTGCTACAAGCCCGACCGCCGCCCCTTCCATGCCCTCTGCCCAAGCCCCCGTCCTGCAGGCGATCTCCCCGGCGAGCAGGTCCGTCCCCGAACAGGTCGAAACCGTGGCGATCGGCCCGGTCGCATCTGTGATGGGTGCCAGAAGCGCGAGCAGCGTGGGATCGACCGGCACCGCCGACCCCGGGAAATCACCGAGTGGAAAGCCCACATCCGAGCACTGAATGAACCCATCGGGCGTTCGCACTCCCTCATCGGCCATGAAGCTCACCGTCGCGGCGATCGCCGCCCCCAAGGGCAGGTCAATTCCAGCATAAACTCCTGCAATTCCTAGAGATAGAATCGCTCCATGGCGGCCGGGATCGACCACCCGCGCCACCGCCGCCGCGGCATTTGCTTTCGAGATCCCGGTCAACACAACGTCAAATCTGCCGAGGGCGACGGGTTCCCAAGCACGCGGTATCAGTGTGTCAGGTCCGCCTAGCCCCGTTATCACCGCCTGTGCCTCGATTTGTGCAGCAACGGCGAGCAGGATGCGTTGTGCCTGTGAGGGAGCGCTAGAAACGAACCTTTCCAGAACCCGTACGTCCATCTGTTGAGAGTACCCCAATCCCGGTTTGCGTGAGATATGCGGTTTGGGATGGGCCGATCGGGCGATAGACTTCCGGTAGGGAGTGATCGCCCGGATCCCGGGCCGGTGGGGTGCGAGTCGAATACGCCAGATAGACCAGCGCCAGGCCGAGGCCGGCCCGGGGTGCATGGAGAAGCCAATGGGGAGCGAATCAGAGATGGTGGGATCGCTCAGGGCCGGCAACGGCATCACCGCCGGACGCGGCATGAAGGTCGCCGCCATCGTCGCATTGGCCGGGCTCGCCACCGTCGTCGGCTACGCGACCCTCGGCGGGGCAGGCCAGGAGTCCGGGACGTCGTCCGCCATCACCCAGACCAGCGACCGCGCGGTCGTCAAGAAGACTACGTTCCACATCACGACCAAGGCCAGCGGAGAGCTCGAAGCCCGCAACCAGATCGAGATCCGCAGCAAGCTCGAATCCCAGTCCACCATCGTCGAGCTCGCCCCCGAAGGCAAGACCGTCAAGGCCGGAGAACTCCTCGTCCGCCTCAACTCCGACAAGATCGAGCAGGACATCCTCGAACAGACCCTCCAGGTCGAGTCCGCCAAGGCCGAGCAGACCGCCGCCGACAACGGATACAACATCCAGGTCAACGAGAACCAGTCGAACCTCCGTCAGGCTCAGTCCAAGGTCACGCTCGCCCAGCTCGCCCTCGACCAGTGGGAAAAGGGCGATGTCCAGACCATGCGCCTCGAACTCACACTCGACATGGAGAAGGCCAAGCGCGACTTTGATCGCCTCAAGGACAAGCTCGAACGCTCCGAGAAGCTCCACGAGCAGGGCTTCCTCAGCAAGAACGAGCTCGACCTCGACAAGATCGCCTTCACCGAAGCCGAGGCCGCGATCAAGAAGGCCGACATCGCCAACGAGGCCTACGAGAAGTACAAGCACCCCGAAGAGCGCGAGACCAAGACCAGCGCCCTCATCGAGGCCAAGGCCGAGGTCGAACGCGTCACCATGAACAACGAGATCGAGCTGGTCAGCAAGGAAGCCGCTCGCACCAACAAGCGCAAGCAGCTCGCCGTCCGCGAGGAAAAGCTCAAGAACCTCCAGACCCAGCTCGCAAACGCCACCATCACAGCACCCTCCGACGGCCTGGTTGTCCACGCCACCAGCATGAGCAACGGCCGCGGCGGCGGCGGTGATCGCGATGGCCCGCTCATGATCGGCCGTCAGGTCTACCCCAACGAACTGCTCATGATCCTGCCCGACACCAGCGACATGATGGCCTCTGTCCGCGTGCAGGAAAGCCTTGCCGGACGCATCCGCAAGGGCCAGCCCGCCGTCGTCACCGTCGATGCCGCCGGCGGCAAGATGTTCACCGGCGCGGTCGAGAGCACCAGCGTGCTCGCCGAAACCGGCGGCTGGCGCGATCCCAACCTCCGCGAATACACCGTCAAGGTCTCCCTCAACCAAATGGACCTCGAAGGCGCCGGCCTCAAGCCCAGCATGCGCGTCGATGCCGCGATCACACTCGGTGAGGTCGCCGATGCGGTCGCCGTCCCCGTCCAGGCGATCTTCAACGAGGGACAGGTTCGTTACGTCTACATCCAGCAGGGCTCGAAGTTCACCAAATCCCCCGTCAAGATGGGCCGTCGCTCCGACACGTTCGCAGAGATCGCCGCCGGCGCTGCCGAGGGCGATGTCGTCCTCCTCAGGGAGCCCAGCCCCGGCGAGGTTCTCCTCCAGCAGTGGGACAAGGGCAAGCTCGAGCTCGCCGGCTACACCCTCGGTGAAGACGGCCAGCCCACGCTCGCCGGCAATCCGCGCGGGGCCGGCGGTCCCCCGGGCGGTCCAAGTGGAGAGAACATCGCCGGCAACGGCCAAGGCCGCGGCGGACGAGGCGGCCGTGGTCAACGCGAGGGTGCCAATGCCGGCGGCGGCAATGGTGGGGGTGGGGGTGGGGGAAATGATCGCGGCGGACCGCAGTCCGCCACCAATTCATCCCGCGACGGCGCCGGCAAGGACCGCGCCGGTAAGGATGGCGACTCCAAGAGCGCAGAATTGGCGGATCGCGATGCGGCCCAACCCGCAACCAAGCCCACCGCCGACCCAGCCTCACAGACACCCGCCGAATCCCTGCCCGCCGACCAGCAACCCGCCTCTGATGCGGGAAACGCCGGCAAGCCCGCCGCCGACAAGTCCGCCCGCTGACCCTGCGGCCGCGCTCCCGCGAACTCGGTTTAGGGAATACCCGTACAACTCGGCGGATTGATCGCCATAGGGACTCTCCTTTGGCGCATGAACACGTGTGCCGCAACCGGGAGATCCTCCTGCCGGTACTGATTGTCGGATGCACACGCGGTGGGAATGCCGCTGCGGGTGCCCCTCGCAGGAGCCAGTTCAACATGAACAATAACCCCCCGCCAATTCCTCGCGTCCAGCGCAGGTCGGGTCGCATCGTGCTGGTCGCCGCGCTGACGCTCATGGGAGTCGGCGGCGCTGTCGGCGCCATGCGCATGCAGGCCGGTCGCGCCCAGGCTTCCAACGCGCTCCCCTCCGACTACGCGATCGCCAAACGCATGTCCTTCAAGATCCACACGACAAGCTCGGGCCGGCTCGAAGCCCGGCGCCAGGTCGAGATCCGCAGCATGCTCGACGGCCGGTCCAACATCGTCGAGTTGGCCCCCGAGGGCAAGGCCGCCAAGGCCGGTGAACTCCTCCTGCGCCTCAACACCGATGAACTCGACCAGGCGATCCGCGAGGAACAGCTCGCCGTCGAGACCGCGACCGCCGAGGCGGCCGCCGCCGACAGCGCCTCCGACATCCAGATCAACGAGAACCAGTCCCGGCTCCGCCAGGCCGAGTCAAAGGTCAAGCTCGGCCAGCTCGCCCTCGACCAGTGGGAGCAGGGCGATGTCCAGAAGAAGAAGCAGGAACTCGCCCTGGCGATCGACAAGACCTCGCGCGATCACGAGCGCCTCAAGGAAAAGGTCCTCAAGTCCAAGGAACTCTGGGAGAAGGGCTTCCTCAGCAAGGATGAGTACCAACGTGACGAGATCTCACTCACCGAGGTCAAGTCCGCCGCCGAGCAGGCCAGGCTCGAAGCCCAGATCTACTGGCAGTACAAACACCCCGAGGAGAAAGAGACCAAGACCAGCGCCCTCCTGGAAGCCCAGAGCGAACTCGAACGCGTCAAGATGAACAACCAGATCGAGCTGGCCAGCAAGCAGACCGCCCGCACGACCAAGCGCAAATCCCTCGAGATCCACGAGGCCCGCCTCAAGGATCTCCAGAAGCAGGTCGCCGAGGCGTCCATCAAGGCCCCCGTCGATGGGCTGGTCGTCTACGCCTTCAGCATGGGCCTGGGATGGCGAGAGACGCCCCTCCAGATCGGACAGCCCGTCTACCGCAACGAGCTCGTCATGATCCTCCCCGACACCAGCGAGATGATCGCCGCCGTCGGCGTCCACGAAAGCCTCGCCGGCCGCGTCAAGGAAGGTCAAGCGGTCGATATCAAGGTCGATGCGGTTGCCGGCAAGACCTTCCAAGGCATCGTTGAGTCCCTCGGCGTGCTTGCCGAGACCGACGATGCCCGCGACAAGGACACCCGCCAGTACAAGGTCAAGGTTGCGATGGATGCCGCCTCCATCAGGGGCGTCGAGCTCAAGCCCAGCATGCGCGTCGATGCCACCATCACCCTCGGCGAAGTCGTCGATGCGATCTCCGTTCCCATCCAGTCGATCTTCAGCGATTCCGGCCTCCGCTACGTCTGCGAGAAGCGCGGCGGCTCGGTCGTCAAGACACCGGTCAAGGTCGGGCGGATGTCCAACACCCACGCCGAGGTGCTCGCCGGCCTTACCGAGGGCTCGGTCATCCTGGTCCGGGAGCCCGCGGCCGGTGAGATCGATGAGCGCCCCTGGGATGAGGCCGCACTCGCCCTCGTGGATTACGAGCTTGATGCCGAAGGCTCGCCGGTCGCCAAGGCGCCCTCGCCGTCCGAACCCACGGTCTGTCAGGCCGCCCCGTCCGACGCCGAAGCTGCGCCGGCACCGGCCGAAGGCGGTTCCGCCGGCTGACCCTCCATTCTTGTCCCGGGCTGCCCGGCAGCCTGTTTTCCGGCATGCTAGAGTGCGCCGGCATGACACCTTCGTTCACATCCGGCGCCCTTGCCGCACAGCTTGGCGCTGAGCTCGTCGGCAATCCCGATCTGACCATCTCCCGACTCGAAGTCATCGAACGCGCCGGCCCCGACACCCTCACCTTCATACGTGATCGCCTGAACGCCAAGCACTGGCTGGCGTCCAAGGCCCCCTGCGCCCTCATCACGCGCAGGGTCGAACTCCCCGAGTTCGACCGCACCCAACGCGCCCTCCTGCGGGTGGACGATGCCGACCTCACCCTTAACACCGTGATCGACCTGTTCGCCCCCCCGGCGAGCCGGCCGGCTCCCGGTCGCCACCCGACCGCCGATGTCGATCCCACGGCAACCATCGGCGCGGGCGTCTACATCGGCCCCGCGTGTGTCGTCGGCCCCGGCGCCAAGATCGGGGATGGCACGGTCCTCAAGGCCCAGGTCTATATCGGCGAGAACGCCTCGCTCGGCCGCATGTGCGTGATGCACCCGGGTGTGCGCGTGCTCGATCGCTGCGTGGCCGGCGATGGATGCATCTTCCACGCCGGCGTTGTCATCGGCGCTGATGGCTTCGGCTATCGCCCGAGCCCCGATGGCCGCGGCGTCGTCAAGATCCCCCACATCGGCAACGTCGATATCGGCCCGGGCGTAGAGATCGGCGCCAACACCTGCATCGACCGCGCCAAGTTCGGCTCAACCCTCATCGGCGCCGGCACCAAGATCGACAACCTCTGCCAGGTCGGCCACGGCTGCCGCATCGGCCGCGCCTGCCTGATCGCCGCCGGCCTGGGAATGGCCGGCTCCTGCGTCATCGGGGATGGAGTCATGATGGGCGGACAGGTCGGGATCGCCGATGGCGTCACGATCGGACCGGGCGCCACGATCGGCGCTCAGTCCGGTGTGATCGGAAATGTGCCTCCGGGCGAGGCATGGCTGGGAACGCCGGCGATGCTCGCGAACTACACGCTCCGCGATTGGGCCAACGCTCGCCGAGTCGGGGCCGGCAAGCCATCGATCAATGCAGGACGTGAAGCTCGCCAAGCCAAGCGTGAGCGCCCGGCATGACCTCCGCCTGTCTGTCTCCGGCGAGCACGCTCGCGTGGCTCCACGATCTCTCCCCATACCTGCTGCGCATCTCCGGTGACTTCGGGTTGCGGTGGTACGGCCTCGCCTACGCCGCCGGCTTCCTGCTCGGCTACCTGCTCCTGCGCTGGCTCGGCAATCGCGGAGCATCGCTCATCCCGCCCCAGCGCGCCTGGGATGCGATCATGATCATGGTCATCGGCGTGATCGCCGGCGGCCGAATCGGCTACGTGCTCGTCTACGAGCCATCCCTCCTGACCACCTTCACCAACACCTTCCCGTGGTGGGGCCTGCTCCAGATCAACAAGGGCGGCATGGCCAGCCACGGCGGCATCATCGGCGTCGTGCTCGCGTGCTGCTATATATCCCGCGGATTCAAGGATGCCGATGGCAACCGCACCGGACGGATGCCCGTCCTCCACGTGCTCGATCTCTCGGCAATGCTCGCCCCCGCCGGCCTCTTCCTGGGAAGGATCGCCAACTTCATCAACGGTGAACTCCTCGGCAAGATCGTCGCAATGCCCGGCCAGCCCGCCCCCTGGTGGGCTGTCCGATTCCCCCAGGAACGCCTCGATGGCCACGACTGCAGCGCCCTGATGGAACCCGCCGCGCGCCTCGCCCGGGAGCAGGCAATTGCAGCGCTGACCGATCAGGTCCGCCTTCCCAGCGACACCACTGACGGCGCCTATCACCGCCTGCTCGAGAAGATCCAGTCCGGCAATCAAGAACTGGCGAACCGGTTGGAACCCCTGATCTCCGCCCGCCATCCATCCCAGCTCTACCAGGCGCTCGCCGAGGGCCTCATCCTCGGGGCTGTTCTCTGGTTCCTGTGGAAATCCCCGCGCAAGCCCGGCGTCGTCGGAGCGGCATTCATGATCGTCTACGGCCTCCTCCGGATCGCCACCGAGTTCTATCGCCTCCCCGATGCCCACCTGGCCGTCCAGCGATTCGCCGGGCTCTCCCGCGGCCAATGGCTCAGCGCGGCGATGGTGGTCATCGGAGTGGCGACCCTGGCGATCGCATCCCGTCGGAAGGTCGACCCGATCGGCGGCTGGGGCATGCGGCGTACAGTCGCATCCACATGAATAGCGCAAATAGCGAGGTGCGTGCATGAACGTGATGGTCACCGGAGGAGCGGGGTACATCGGCTCCCATGCCGTCCAGCGGCTGCTGCGCGATGGTCACACCGTCCTGGCCCTCGACAGCCTCCTGCGCGGGCACGAGGGCGCCATCGATCGCCTGCGCCCCGGCTCATCCGGCCGCCTGATCTTCGCCAAGCTCGATGTCAACGAGCGCGCCGGCGTCGAGCGCGTCCTCCGCGAGCACAAGATCGACACCGTGATGCACTTTGCCGCGCTCGCGGCGGTAGGGGAGAGCGTCGAGCAGCCTCTCTTCTATTACCGCAACAACACCAGCGGCATGATCTCTCTCCTGGAAGCGTGTATCGCCACCGGCGTCGAGCGCTTCGTCTTCTCCTCGAGCTGCGCCACCTACGGCATCCCGCCCGAGAACATGGTCCCCATCCCCGAGACCTGCCCCCAGAGCCCCATCTCCCCCTACGGTGAGACCAAGCTCCAGGGGGAACGCATCCTCCGCGATCTAGCCGAGGGATGCCGCCGCGCCAAGCGCCCGTTCGCCTACGCCGCCCTCCGCTACTTCAACGTCGCCGGCAGCGATCGCACCGGAATCCTCGGCGAGGATCACGATCCCGAGACCCACATCATCCCCGTCGTGCTCCAGGCCGCCCTTGGTCGCCGCGATGGCGTCTCGGTCTTCGGCACCGACTACCCCACGCCCGATGGCACCTGTATCCGGGATTACCTGCACGTCGAGGACCTCGCCGATGCCCACGTGAAGGTCATGGAAGCCCTCAAGCCCGGCGATGAGCGCGCGTACAACCTCGGCATCGGCAAGGGCTACTCGGTCCGCGAGATCATCGATGCCGTCCGCCACGTCACCAAGGCCGACTTCGCCGTCAAGGAGCAGGGCCGCCGCCCCGGCGATCCCCCACGCCTGTTCGCCGATGCCTCCCGCATCCGCATGGAGCTCGGCTGGACCGCCCAGATCACGGATCTGCACCAGATCATCGAATCGGCATGGAAGTGGTTCCGCCAGAACCCCAAGGGGTACAAGGCCTAGGCCAGGTTGATCGACGATCCGAACTCGCCGCGGAGCCAGCACCATGAGCAAATCTCGGCATCGGCGGCGCGCTGGGACGATGGCGCTCGCCTGCATGCTCACATGTTCGTGCGCGTCGCCCCCATCCTGGATGCGGTTCGCCGCCGCAGTTCAGCCGGCGGATGCAAGCACGCAATCTCGGCCCGCCGCCGCGTTCCTCCCCGACACGACCGTCAAATTCCTCGACTTCTCAACCGCCTGGCCCACGCGAGCAACCCGCCAACCCGCCGATCCGATCCAGGGTGTCATCGTCCCGATGTCCGCGAAAGTCTCCAGGCTCATGCCCAGCTTCGCGAGTTTCACCCCAGCCAAACCCGGCGAGACCGATCTCGAAGACTACGAAGCACTGACACCCGCCAAAGATCTCAAGCTCATCCTCGAAGGCCATCGCGGCCTGACGTTCTACGAAGCAACCGCCCAGGAGGCCCGACGCAAGGGTTTCGGTCGCGGCCCCGGCCGCGCTGCCGGCCCCGATGCATCCCTTGTCTTCCGCTTCGTCTCAGGCGTCGAGCAACCGCCGACCAAAGGCGAGCCCGCGGGCAAGCTCTTGATCCAGCGCACCTGGTTCGCGTACTACGACCCGATCGAGCCTGCACCCACCGCAGCAACCAACGGAACCGCCAAGCCCGACACCGATCCCGCGAAACCCACCCCGCCCACCAAGGGTGTCATCCTCCTCATGCCCGGCCTCTACGGGACCCCCGAGCCCATCTTCGATCTGATGATCAAGGAGTTCCGCCAGAACAACTGGGGTGTCCTGCGCATGCTCTCCCAGCCCTCGCGCTTCACCGAGCGCGTCCGCATGGAGCTGGATCCGCAGGCAATGGAGGCCAGCACCCAATCGGTCGCCGACATCCTCGGCGATCGCGCCGGTGAATGTGCGCTCGCCGCCCAGGCCGCCTGGAACTACCTCGAACAGCAACGACCCGAACTCGCCAAACTCCCCAAAGGCATCATCGGCACCTCCGGCGGCGGCATGACTCTCCCCACCGTCGTCGCGCGCGAGCCCGATCGCTACGCCGCGTGCATCCTCATCGGTGCTGCCGCCGATTTCTGGCTGATCGCCCGCCGCAGCGCCTACACCAACGACGCCGCGAGCATCGATGTTCGCATCAAGGGCATGGACAAGACGCCACCCGAGCATGATCCCGCCTTCGACTGGCGCCGATTCGATGAGCGCTACCTCGCAAGCTGCCTCCTCGATTCATTCCACACCGCCAAGGCGATGCACGGCAAGAAGGTGCTCATGCTCCAGGGCGATGGAGATCTTGCGGTCCCCGCACCCCTCGGCGACATCCTGTGGGAGCGCCTCGGGAAGCCCGAACGCTGGCTCTACCCCACCGGCCACGAGGGTTTAGTCATTGAGATGGTCCCGCGCGATATCGGCAAGATCATCGCCTGGTTCAAGTCCAACGGCCTCGAATAACCGCGGCGAACTTGCTGCTCGTATTTGCCCTTTGCCCCTTCAACTTTGCCCTTTTCGGTCTCTCAAAGCCCCGTCAACGCCCGCAATACCTTGTCCAAGTCCGCGGGAACCGGCATCACGCTCAACCTCCCCTGCGTCACCAGCGGGAACTTGGCGAACCGCGTGTCCGCCTTGATCTGCGCAAGCGTCACGGGCATCTTGACCGCCCGGATCGCCGTCAGATCCACCACCGCGAACTGCGGCTCCCCGCGAGCGTTCAGCCCCGGCTGCGCGGGATCCTCGTACGCCTTCTTCACGACCTTCGCGAGCCCGACGATCGCCTTCTCATCCCCCGTGTGATAGATGAGCACCTCATCCCCGACCGCCGCCGCGCGCAGATGACTCAGCGCTGCGTTGCTGGTGACACCGTTCCACGTGGCGCGTTTCACCTTCGCCAGATCGGCGAACGAGTATTCGGAGGGTTCGGTCTTGAAAAGCAGGGTTGACATGCGGCAAGCGTAGATTCGAGCCCGCTCCCCTGCCGCGTGCCTCGTGCGGGACTCAGGCGCTGGCCGTGTACCCGTTGGCGCTGCCTCGCGATGGCGCAAGCACCTCGCACCCGTGCGTGCAGGGCACAGAATACGTGCGCATCTATTTACAGACTTTTCTTCGTGCGCACACGAGTTCTACTTAATATGAACGGTTTTGCATCGCATCCATCTTGCCGCTTTGCCATGGCGCGGTATGGTGCAGTCCGGTCGTTCACGGGGGCGATCGATGGCGTCCACACAGTGCCGTGCTTCTGATCAACCCTGCCTCCAACCGGCAGGGGCCCGGGAACGGTCCGGCCCGCCCGTCGGAACCGACCCGATCCCTCCCCGCGGCTTCGGTCGTGCAACGCACATAGCACGGGCGACCGATTCCGCGTCACCGAGCACGCCGGTGCTGCCGCCGGCGTGCTTGTTTGTAGGGATCGCATGATTATCTGATTGCGATCGAGAAGCAAGACTGAGCTTCACCGCAAAGACGCCGAGAACGCAGAGAGGAAAGGGCGATCAAAGACAGGGTCAGCAGATCGCCGCCTTTGTCCCCAATCTCGAGGTTCTGCTTCTCTGCGTCTCTGCGGTGAATATTCCGCCTTAGAGACTGTTTCAGAATCCTACCCGATCTCGTGGCACAGGCATCCTGCCTGTGTTCTACTGCTCTGCTACCTCATTCTGAAACAGTCTCTTAGGTTTCGAGACGCGGTGGGATGAGAGCGCGACCTAGTGCCCGCTCACCCGCACCTTCCCCGTCAACGTCGCCGCCTTCACCTCCACACCCTTGAGCGTGCTCGTCAACGCCTCCCGGTTGGGTGCGTAGTCGAGCGCTGTCTGCAGCGACACCCACTCCTTGTTCACAAGCCCCGCCAGCGCGTGCGTGAAACTCTGCATCCCCTCCTCGTTCCTCCCAACGATCGACGGCAGATCCTCATCCTCTCCCTTGCGGATCTTGTCACGCACCGTCGAGTTCCCCAGCAGGATCTCGCACGCCGGCACCACCTTCGACGTCAGCCCCGCAGTCCCCGCGGTCGCCGGCAAGAGCCGCTGGGCGCACACCGCCTTGAGCGTGTTCCCCAACGCGTGCCGCAGGAACCCGTGCTCGTGCGAAGGGAAAAACTCCAGGATGCGGCTGAACGCCTGCATCGTGTCCGCCGTGTGCATCGTCGAGAACACCAGGTGCCCCGTCTCGGCCGCTTGGACCGCCGACAGCACCGTGTCGTGGTCGCGCAACTCCCCGATGAAGATCACATCCGGATCCTCGCGCACGATGTACTTGAGCGCTGTCGGGAAGTCAAGCACATCGATCCCGATCTCCCGCTGCGACACGATCGATTTCTTGGGTGTGAACCGGTACTCCACCGGATCCTCGATCGTAATGATGTTCTCCGCACGCGTCTGGTTCACGTGCTCGATCATCGCCGCCAGCGTCGAGCTCTTCCCCGACCCCGTCACACCCACGATCAGCACCAGCCCCTCGGTCGATTTCTCCACGATCTCGTGATATGTCTGCGGGAGATTCAGCTCCATGTAGTTGGGAATCTCCGCCTTCACCCGCCGGATCGCCGCGTGCGTGTGCCCGCCCGCGCGGTACATGTTGATCCGGAACCGGTCCCCATCGGGCAGGTGCGAGGCAAAGTCCATGTTCCCCAGCTGCTCGAACTTGGCCTTCTGCGCCTCGGTCAGGAGCGGATCCAGCAGGTGATCGGCCTCGTTCTCCGAGATCGGATCCCCCTGCACCGGCCGCAGCATCCCGCCGATGCGGTAGACCGGCGGGATGCCGACCTTGATGTGCAGATCGGAAGCCTCAAGCTTCTTCATCGCGCTAAGCAGACGCTGGATCGACAGGGGGCCAGGGGCGACCATCGGGTGTCTCCTCAAGAGAGGCGGAGAACCAACGAACGGACGCGCGGCTCGGAACCGAGCCGTGGAGAAGGCGGAGTCTAACAGAATTCCCCGTGAACCTGCGCGCAAAGGCGCGGTATTCTGACTGGCGCTACCGCGCACGCCCATGAATCCTCGGCCCTTCAGGCCGAAGGGCTGGGCGTTCATAGCCGGGGGTTGGGCGAGCCCTGCGAGCGAAACCCCCGGACACATATCCGGTGTCTCTCGCACCCTGAATGGGTGCTCCCGTCAATTCCATACGTCAGGCAAACCAACGCTTACGCCGCCGGCCGCGTCTTGATCCCCTCCCGAATCGTCTTGAGCGCCGCCTCCCGCTTCGCACCCGCCAATTCCAGCCGCGGCGGCCGCACCCGCTCGCTCCCCATCCCCACCTCCTGCTGCACCAGCTTGATCAGGTGCACGAACTCCGGCACCACATCGAGCCTGAGCAGCGGCAGGAACCAGCGGTACAGCGTGAACGCCTTGGACCACTCGCCGGTCTGATGCGCCTTCCGCGAGAGGTTGAACAACTCCACGCTCTCCTTCGGATACGCATTGACCAGCCCGGCGATCCAGCCGGTCGCGCCGGCGGCGATCCCCTCGCAGATGAGGTCATCGACCCCCACCAGCAGCGCCAGCCGATCCCCGATGATCGCCCGGATCCCAGTCAGCCTCCGCACATCCGCGCTCGATTCCTTCACCGCGTGCAGGTTCGGGAACTCACCGGCCAGCTCCGCGATCTGCTCCGGTGAGACATCCGTCCCGTATGCGAGCGGGTTGTTGTAGAGCATGCACGAAAGATCAGTCGCCCGAAGGATTGCCGCGAAATGCGCCTTGGTCTCGCGCCACTCTCCGCGATACACATACGGCGGCAGCACCATCAGCCCGCGACACCCGGCCGCCTTGGCATCACGCGCGGTCTGCACCGCCTCGGCGGTCGAGAGCGCGCTGATCGCCGCGATGATCGGCGCCCGCGATCCCACGCTCCCGTGCAGCGTCTTGAAGATCGCCAGCTTCTCGGCGTGCGTGAGCGTCGCCCCCTCGCCCAACGACCCCGGCGAGACAATCCCTGTACACCCGGCATCGATCATCCACGCCGCGTGTTTGGCGAGGAAGGCATGATCGATCGAGAGGTCGGCGTCGAACGGAGTCGTGATCGCCGGGATCACACCCTGCCAGTCGGCCTTGGTCATCGGTTGAGAAGAAGCGTTCGTCATGGTCGGGTCTCGTGCGTGGGGGTGGCAGTGGGGGTGGGGGTGGGGGTGGCGAGCATGCCCAGTTCGACCGGTGCGATCGGGGGCCGGGCATCGGCGGGTTCGAGGTCGAGAAGGTAGCGTGCGATCGGCCCGCAGATGCGGCCCTGGCAGGGCCCCATCCCGCAGCGGGTCTGGAGCTTGGCCTCCCGCCAGGTCGAGTGCCCCCGCAGCCGCCCCAGCCGAACATCCTCGCAGCGGCAGATGATGGTGTCATCGGCGGCAAGCGTGCGCAGCTCATCCCGGAGGGCAAACGCGGTGTTGAGCCTGCCCGCGAACGTCCAGGCCTTCACGCGAGCGCCCACCAGCGACCGCGCTGAGGCGATTTCACCGGCCGCCGCGTGCCCGGCGACCTCCCCCTCAATGCTCGCCAGATCAACCCCGCCGATCCCCGTCGGCTCGCCCGCGCAATAGATCCCCGGGATCGAAGTCTCCTGGAGCGGGCCGACCGTGACCGAGGCTTGCTCGATCCGGCACCCCAGGATCGCCGCGAGTTGCGTGTTGGGCACCAGGCCAAATCCGCACGCGAGCATGTCGCATTCGATTGCCGAGTCGGGAACGCCGCGGGATGCCCTGCGAACCGTCACGCCGGTGATGAACTTGGTCCCGTGTGCTCGTGTGATCCACGAACCGGTCATGTACGGAACACCCGCCAGAGAGGCCCGCAGGCCGATCCCCTGGATCAGCTTGCGCGGGCTGGCGAGCAGGCCGAGCCCGAACCTCCGGATCGCCGCACCGCTTGCCTGCTCGATAATCCCCGGAACGATCGCCCCGTGCTTCTTCAGGTACGCCGCGACCGCCAGCAGCAACGGCCCAGACCCGGCGACCACGATCCGCTTGCCGCGGACCTCAAGCCCCGACTTGACCATCGCCTGCAAGCCCCCAGCGCCCATCACGCCCGGCAGCGTCCACCCCGGAAACGGCAGGAACAGCTCCCGAGCCCCGTTCGCCAGGATGAGCGAGCGGTATGACAGTCGCAGGCTCTGACCACCGCGGCCGACAGCAAGCAGCGAGCGATCGGTCATCGGCTGCACAACGGTTGTGCCCGGCAGGTGCTGGATGTTGCGATCCCGGGCGCTGGCGATCATCTGGATGGCCCACTCGGGCGCGCTTCGTCGCCAGATCTGTCCCCCGACCTGGTCGTTGTCATCGACGAGCACGATGCGGGGACGGCTGCGCGATGCGGAAGCCGCCCTGGCAGCGCTCAGCCCTGCCGGACCAGCGCCGATGATCAGGATGTCGGCTTGGATCCGCGAACCCGAAGCGCGCAGTGACGGCTGGCGTGCGGATTCGCTCATGTATCCGCTCGCGGCGGTTGCGCAGGCGAGTTCGACAGTCTCGCCGCGGTCCGGATGTCCATCCCCTCGACACACGAGATCATGCACCCCCGCTCGTGAGGAACTCCATCAACCGTCACGCGGCATTCGTAACAGATCCCCATCCCGCAGAGCGCTGCACGCGGTTCACCGCCGATGGATCGCCGGCTTCCATGCCCGCCCGCATTCCAGATTGCCGCAGCGATGCTGGTCCCCGCCGGCACACGCACGGGGAGCCCATCGATCTTGACCGTCACGGGAGCTTGGACCGGTTCGGGAGGCACTCCCCGAGCGTATGCGAGCAGGTGCAACCGTGGGCGCACGAAAGGCGCCCAAGTCCGCAATGGCGGTTTGCCGCCTCTGTACGCGGCCGTTCGCACGGACGACCCCATGGTCCAAAATGCCGCTGGAATCGCTCCCGCGGCATCGTGGCGCAGATCCATTCTTGTGCGCGCACAAAGCGTGTAGTTACACACGAATCCGTGGGCGCTTTGCGTGCTCGGGCGGGCAGCCGGACGGTACCGGACGACCGCTCACCACCCCGCCCGCCGCAAGCTCGTTACCATCTCGCCATGCCCACCCAGCTCCCCGATTCGCGGCAATCGCCCCGCTTTGCTGGCCTGGTGACCTTCGGCCGCTACCCCCGGCTCGCCGATGTCCCCGCCGCCCATCGGCCGCTGGATTGGATCATCTACGGGATCCCCTTCGATGGCGGTGTCACATATCGGCCGGGGACCAGGTTCGGGCCGCGGGCGATCCGGGATGAATCCCAGTACCTCAAGCCCTACTCGATCCCTCACGGCATCAACCTGTGCGAAGTCCTCAGCCTCGCCGATGGCGGAGATGCCCCAACCAAGCCCTACTCCCCACACGACACCGCCCAGGTCGCCTCCGAGTTCGCGATCGCCCTGCCCGATCCAGGCAAGACCAGGCTGCTCGCCCTCGGCGGTGACCACTCGATCGCCTACGCGAACCTCAAGGCAACCTTCGAGCGCTGCGGCAAGCCCTCCGGCGGTCTGGCCCTGATCCACTTCGACAGCCACCTCGACACCGTCGATTCGGTGTGGGGAGAGAAGTGGGGGCACGCATCTCCGTTTATCCGGGCGATCGAGGATGGGCTTGTGAACCCGCGGAGGATGATCTCGATCGGCATCAAGGGTCCGCTGAACGGGCGAGCGGATCTTGAGTACGCGGCGAGCCACGGCGTCACGATCGTGATGCGCGAGGACTTGCTGCCGGGGGGAAAGGGCACTGGCATCATCAACGCCTTCGTTCTGGGGCTGGGATCCGCGCCGGCGTACCTGACCTTCGACATCGACTGCATCGATCCGGCCTTCGCGCCCGGGACGGGGACGCCGTCGGTCGGCGGGTTCTCATCGATCGAGGCGCTGATGCTGCTGCGCTCGGTCAAGGGCGCGAACATCCTGGGGGCAGATGTGGTCGAGGTGCTGCCCGACCGTGACCACGCGGGGATCACAGCGCTATTGGCCGCGCACGTCGCGTTCGAGATCATCAGCCTTACGGCCAAGTGAGAAGACCCGCGTGCACCCGCATCAGGAAAGCTACATCCGAGAGCGTTCGAACCAGCTCTTCGAACACGCGCGGAGCCTGGCCGAGCGGGGTGACCGGGCTCAGGCCCGGGCTGCGCTCTTCGAGTCCTACGGGCTGGAGCCCCGTGCCGCAGCCGCATCCCTCATCGCCGGCTTGTGCGCGGCGGATCGCAACTCCGTCGAGGCCGGCGTGTGGTACGAGCGGGCGTACTCGCTCAACGAGCGCCAGAGCCGCTACGCGACCGAGTACGCGCGGTGGCTCGCCGAGAACGGACAGCCGGAGGAGGCAAGCCGGATTGCCACGTGTGTGCTCGAGCGCCATGCGGACTACGGGCCCGCTCGCGACCTGGTCGCGCAGCTCGGTCGAACGCGTAGTGCGGGGGAGCGGGCCGCTCGCCGCGTGGTCCGGGCGTGGCGAACCCTCACCGGCGGGTCGGCTGTCCGTGACGACGACCGCAGGACGATTGTCGCATGCTCGGGCGGGGCTGACTCATCCGCGCTGCTGATCGCTCTTGCGCAGTCAGCCCGGCCGGGCATGGTCGTGGCGGTCCACGTGGTCCACGACATGCGCCCGGCGGCACAGGCCCACGCGGACCGGGATGCGACCGCAGCGCTGGCGGAGCGGCTGGGAGTCGCGTTTGCAACCGAGAGCATCCGCGCTCACGGTCTTGGCAGGAACATCGAGGCGGCATCCCGGTCGCTGCGGTATGCAGCGCTCGTGCGGCTCGCCGCGGCGAACGGCTGCACATTCATCGCAACAGGTCACCACGCCGACGACCAGCTCGAGACGATGCTGATGCGACTCATCCGGGGAGCGGGTGTGCAGGGGCTCGCGGGCATTGCTCGCCGACGGGTGTTGGCATCACCGGCCGGGAACATGACGCTCATCCGGCCGATGCTCGCCATCGGCCGCGAGCAGGCCACGTTCATCTGCGCTGGGTTTGGCTGGCGGTGGCAGGAGGATGAGACCAACGCGGACGAGCGCCGGCTTCGCTCAGCGCTTCGAACCCACGTGACGCCGTTTCTCCGGCACATCCGCTCGCAGGCCGCGGGCCACGCGAACGAAACGGCCGAGCTGTGCCGCCAGGCGTGGGCCCTGATCGATGAAGAATCGGAGAAATTGGTAGGCCGGTCCGACGCCTCCAGCGGCGTCATCTCGTGGGCACGGAGCGACCTGAAGGCCGCATCCCCGATCGTGGCAAGCGAAGCGCTGCGCCGAGCCATCCTCCGCGCCAGCGGCGGCCAGGCCCAGGACCGCATCACGCAGCGGTCGATCGGCGCGGCGATCCGCGCGATCCGCGATCGCAACGGGGAGCGGCGGGAATTCCAGTGGCGCGGCGCGCGGATGGTGGTCACCGGGACCGCGGTGACCATCGAGCCGGTGGCGACCCCGAGCCAATAACCGGTCGGCAAGGGCTCATCGGTGTGGGTCCCATATGTGGGGGTCAGAGATGCGGCATCCGGCGCGGGTGGTGGCTGTGAGATATCCCCTTGGACCCGCGGGGATTGGAACCTACACTACACGTGCAGAGCGTCCGATGAACCGTCAGGCCACCATGCGTCAGAGGTCCGAGCGAACCCGTTCGGCTGGCCTCTCCGGTCTAGAGGCCCAGACGGGGATAGAAATCCCCGAAGGTGTACTGCCCCCATCGCTGGCCGCCGCCTACGCCGGCACGACCGCCAACGATGGGCTCAACGCCAAGGTGCTCGTCCTCAACAAGCTGTACGTCGCCGTCCGCGTCGTCTCCGCCAAGCGCGCGTTCTGCCTCCTGCTCAACAACATCGCCGAGATCATCCACGTCGAGAACGGCCAGACGGCTGACCAGGCTGCCGGCCAATCCGCAAGCGAGCTTGCTGCCACCGCCGGCTCTCCGCGATACGTGAACTACGACTTCGAGTCGTGGCTGGAGGTCTCGGAGCTTCAGCGTCAGTTTGAGCCCGAGCGACACGACTGGGTGCGGACGGTTCGCTTCGACATCGCCGTGCCGCGGATCATCCGGCTCCTGGGCTACGACCGCCTGCCCGAGCAGTCCGTCAAGCTCAACCGCCGCAACCTGTTCGCGCGCGACCGCAACCAGTGCCAGTACTGCGGAAGGCACTTCCCGACCAGCGAGCTGTCGATCGATCACGTCAACCCGCGCTCCCTGGGCGGCATGGACACTTGGGAGAACCTGGTGTGCGCCTGCATCAAGTGCAACGCCCGCAAGGGCGGCCGCACGCCCGAGCAGGCCAGCATGAAGATGGTTCGCCGGCCCGAGCGCCCCAAGCGCAACCCGCTGATCACGATCCGCCTGGGGAACGAGAAGTACGCCTCGTGGAAGACGTTCCTCGATCATGCGTACTGGAGCGTCGAGCTGCGGTAGGAGTGGGGTGGGGTGGAGGTAGCGCCTTGTACGGCGTGACGGAGCGGGCGGCTCCGATCATCCATATGGTCACGCACTCTCTTGGAAGCCCTCGATATGCCGGGCATTGTCGTCATTCTGCTCTTGGTTGCCTTCTTTGCCGGGATCGCCCTGGTGTGGGTCGGTTTGCGCGGCCGCAAGCTCAACGACCACCCGGTCTGCACGTGGTGCCGGTTTGACCTGGAGGGGGTATACCCCGAGGTGGTGACCTGCCCGGAGTGCGGGGCCGGGCTCAAACGCGAGAAGGCGATCCGGATCGGGGTGCGCAAGCGGCTGCCGGCCCTGGTGCTGATGGGGGCCGTGTTTGCGGCGATCCCGGTGGCGCCGATCGCGGCGATCGGGTACGCGCTGCTGACGGGGACCAACGTCGATTCGTACAAGCCGCTGGGGGTGCTCCTGTGGGAGGCTAAGCACAGCGATGCCACCCGCCTCGATGCGCTCGCCGGCGAGATCGAGACCCGGATGATGGCGAACAAGCTCGATCCGGCCCAGTACCAGCGGGTCATCGAGTCGACGCTGGCGATGCAGAAGGACACTTCGCGTACCTGGACCGAAGCGTGGGGCGACCTGATCGAGCGGGCCAAGCTCGATGGCGCGCTCAAGCCCGAGCAGGAGAAGCGGTTCGCCTCGCAGGCGGCGGTCCTGGAGATCCAGACGCGACCGACGGTGCACGCGGGCGAGGTGATGCCGGTGCGGATCAAGCTCAAGGAAGCACGGATCGGGAGCTCGACGGCGATCGAGTGCGCGGTGCGGGTGAAGAATGTGTCCATCGATGGCCAGACCGCGGCGTGGGATATCGCCGAGCAGGGAGTCGATCCGTTCTTCGGCAGTTCGTTCTTCAAGGATGGCAGCGCGGCGACCTTCTCGCTGAACGGAAGCAAGGCCTCTGGTCCGCGGGTTGTGTTCATGGGCGGTGGAGGGGGACTCGGCTCCCCCAGCGGCGAGCTTGTGGTGCAGGTTCCGGAGAACGTGGCGACCGGCATCAGGCCGCTCGAGCTCGAACTCACTTCGTCGGCGTCCGGGCAATCGCAGGGCCTGCAGGGCATCACGATCGTCAACGGACAGATCAAGCGGATTGGGGGTGATTCCAGCACCGCGGACACGCCGATGACGATCGCCTCGACGGTGCGGGTCGTCGATCCGACCGAGCCGCTCGCCCGGGCAATCCCGGCCGATGAGGGTACCGAGAAGAAGCTCGCCGAAGCGCTGCGGCCCGATTCGCTGACCATCGGCAGCTCGCTGGTGCAATCGCTCTTCCTGACGGAAAGGGGCATGCAGGACACGGCCCGGTCAGGGGCGGCGAGCGTGCAGTTCGATACCGACAGCCTGCCCGCACCGATCGCCTGCGATGTCTACTGCCGTGCGGGCGGGCGGGAGTGGAAGCTTGGGGAATTGCACAGCGGGACGCGGGATCGCGAAGGTGGCAACGGGTTCACGAGTGTCTTCAGGTCGATGGCGAGCATCACGATCAACGGCAAGACTGTGACGCGATCATCCTCGAGCGACGGCACGGAGCGGGAGGTCGAGGGCACGTGGAAGGGTGAGGATGAGGATCGCGTGGACATCATCCTGCGGCCCAGCGCGGATGTGGCAGCCGGGACGCTCGACCTCGAGAGCTATTACGGCGGGGAGATCGTCCTCAAGGATGTCCCGGTCGTCAGGGATGGATCGGCCATGGTGGACCCCTTCCAGGGGATGCAGCAGTTTCGCAGGGAATTGGAGCGCGCCGTGCGCCCGCAGCGGCCATCGGTTCCTAAGAACAGGCCCCGAAAGGAACCCGGCGAGCAGCCGTTGTGATCGGGGGCCCGGTGCTGGTAGGCTGCGCGGCAAGGGAGTGCTTGCCATGCGCAGCTCACACACGCTCGCGGTGCTGGTCATGTCCGCCCTGTCGCTGCTGCTGCACGGGTGTGCGAGCAGCTACGTGACTCCCGGAGGCCCGGCGGACTTCCGGGCCTTGGGCATCACGCCGCAAGAGGTCGATGCGATCACGGATGCATCGATCGCCGCGCGGCTGAACCGCAAGCCGGCGGCATCGTTCCCGGCTGCGCTGGCGATCGTGCGCGTGCAGGCGGGCGGGTATTACAGCCGCACGGTTCGCGGCCTTGGGAGCGGGCAGTTCTCCGTGGTGACCAACCGGGATGTTGAACAGGCCGGCGAGATCGCCAAGCTTGAATCGATGCCGATGCTGCGCGGGCTGGCGCCGATGAACCGTCTCGTGACACCGCAGTCGGTGAACTCGGAGATCGATTTGCGCTCCGCGGCGGCCGATCTGCAGGCCGACATGGTGCTCCTGTACACCTTCGACACGGTCTTCAACACCGAGACGACGATCCCGGCGCTGGGTGTGATCACGCTGGGCCTGTTCCCCAACGAGCAGGCGCGGGTCACCTCGACGGCATCGGCGGCGGTGCTGGACACGCGAACCGGGTATGTATACGGGGTCGCCGAAGCGACGAGCAAGACGACGCAGCTCGCTAACGCGTGGACATCCAACGAGGCGGTGGACCAATCGCGGCGGCGCGCCGAGACCGAGGCCTTCAGCGGGCTGGTGGCTCAGATCGAATCGATGTGGGGGCGGATCGTGAAGCAGTACGGACCGCCGGATGCCATGACGATCGCGCCGATTGCACCGGTTTCACCCGACGCGGGCGCCCCGGCGGCCGCAGATCAAGGAAGCTCGCGATGATGCGAATTGTTCTCATTCTCCTCACCGCCGTCACCATGCTCGGCGGGTGCGCGATGTCCCGGGAAGATCGCCTGCGCGACCGCGCCGACAAGATCGAGGACAAGCTCATCGATGAGCGTGATCGCGTGGTGGCGCTGCCGGCCGCCGATCCCGACCGGGCCTCCCGTCTGAGCAACCTCAACTCGCTCAAGACGAGCCTGTCGGCGGTGAACATCGGGCTGGGATCGGCCAAGTACCTGCCGGAGAACCGGCGCGATGTCGCCTACGACATCATCGAAGAGGCGTATTCCACGATCGAGTGGAACATCCCGCTCAAGGCCGGGGATGCGGGCAGGCGGCCGATGCCCGAGGGCTTTGTCAACGGCAAGCTCGACCTGAAGTGACGCTCAGGCGGCCTGGGTCACGACCGCGGCGCGGCGACCGATCGCCACCACGGTGATGTCATCGACACCGTGCAGGGAGCCGGCCTGGCGATCGAGTTCCCCCGCGAATTCGGCGACCGCCTGTGGGACGGTCATGCCGCGTGCGCCGACATCATCCCCGAGTCGCGAGAAGATCTGGCGATAGGTCTTGGAGGGCTTGATGAAACCCGCGGTGGAGGGGAAGGCCGTCTCGACACCGTCGGTGTAAAGGACAAGGGTCTGGCCGGGCTCGATGGTGAAACTGGCATCGTCGAACTCGGCATCGTCGAAGACGCCCAGGAGCGGGCCGGAGGCCTCGACCTCGCGAGCGGAGTCCGCGGTGACCACCAGCGGCGGGGGGTGACCGCCGCAGGAGATGGTGACGCGGCCGGTGCGGCGATCGATGATGCCGTAGATGCCGGTGGCGAACCGCTGGCCCGAGAGCTGGCGGGAAACCAGGTCATCGTTGAGTCGGGAGAGCACCTCGCTGGGCCGGCGGGGCTTCCACCCGTCCTTGGTGCGCTCGAGGGTCTGCAGGCCGCGGCAGAGTGCGACGGTGAGGAGCGCGGCCGGCACGCCGTGCCCGACGACATCGGCGATGAAAAAGGCGATCGTGTGGTCGTCGAGGGGGAAGACGTCGTAGACATCTCCGCTGACGTAGCCGACGGGTCGGAAGACGACTCCGAACTCGAATTCGGGGATTTCCGGTAGCGTGTGCGGAAGGAATTCCCTCTGGACATCGGCGGCGGAGGCCAGCTCATCCTGCAGCCGCTGCATCTCGCCGGTGACGCCGCCCTGGGCGATCCGGGAGACGCGGAGATCGACGGCGATCCGCTGGACGGTGCGCTGCCGGCGCGAGAGCGCAAAGAGCATCGCGGCGAGCACGGGCGCGGGGGTGTCCCATGCGGCGACGACGATGCCCTCGGATTCGAGCTGATGGAGATCGGCGCCGGGCTCCTTGAGCAGCACGAGGGTGGGGACAAGCTGAACCTGGAGGGCATCGAGCAGGCGCGGGAGTCCTTCCGTGGCTGCGCGCTCGGCGACGATGACGAGTGGATCGCACCAGGATCCATCCGAGCCGCGCGAGATGAGCTCGAGCTTCATCGCCAGGTTCTGCGAGGTGATGGTCTCGGGTGCGACAGCGCCGGCGGGCCAGGCGGCCGCGATCGGGTCGATCCACCGGGAGCACAGGTCGCGCTCGGGGGTCGATCCGAATCCGATGGCGATGATCTTGTCGGTGTGCGCGGTCACTCCGGAACCCTCGGGTGCGCGCGGCAACAACGCCGGTTGAGGCATCCCCGGCGTGCGGGAACCCGGCCGGTTGCTGCGGGCCTGCTCGGGAATTATCGGTTCAGCTGGCGCGCTTCTTGAGGGCGTCCAGGTCGAGGGGGATTTTGTCCCCATCCTTGACCTTGAGCTTCTCGAGCTCTCCGCCGGCGAGCTCGATGACGAACTGGCAGGCGTAGCGGCTCGAATACCGCTTGAGGCGGGCTTCGTAGGGGTCCGGGGCCTTGGGGTTGGCGGGCTTGATCTCGTCTGGCTTGCGGGCCTCCTCGACCTTCATCGCGTGCGATGCGGTGACACGGCCGGATCGGTCAAGGAAGATGATGTCGATCGGGATCAGGCAGTCGCGCATCACAAATTCCTGGACCCGCGCCTGGTTGTCCGGGAAGACAAACAGCATTCCGCCATCCTCGGCAACCTTGGTGCGGCCGGAGAGGCCCTTGATGCGCTTCTCGTTGTTGGCGACCACTTCGAGCGTGTAGGTCTTGCTGTTGATCGTGACCTTCTCGAAGTTGGGATCCTTGGGAGTGTCCTCGCAGCCGCCGAGCAAGATGCTCGCCATGATGCCCGCGCCCGCCGCCCACTTCAGCATGCCCTGAGCCATCGATCATCCTCCGGCGTGAAGACCACATCCGACCTGGGGATTCTAGAGAGGTCGAGTGAGGTCAAGAAATCGCGGGGAGACATGCCGGTCAGGGGGGCGGTGGGGGCGGTGGGGGGGCTGGGGGTGATGCCGCACCAGCGGGCGAGCAGGGCGATGATGCGCTCGCGGCTCACACCGGCAGCGCGGTAGGCATCCAGGCGCGTGTCCCCGTGGCGCTTGGCGAGCCGTTTGCCATCGTGCCCGCGGACGAGAGGGAGGTGGGTGTAGGTGGGCTCGGGTCCGAGCCCCAGCGCGCGGTAGAGGAGGAGCTGGCGCGCTGCGGATTCGAGCAGGTCATCCCCGCGGATGATCTGGGTGATGCCCTGGCGAGCATCATCGACGACGACGGCAAGCTGGTACGAGGGCTGGCCGCGCATCGTCCACACGACAAAGTCGCCGATGGTCCTTGCCGGCTCGAAGCGCTGCGCGCCGGCGAACTGGTCGGTGTAGGCGACCGGGCCATCCTCGACGACGAATCTCCAGTTGGTGTCATCCTTCGAGAACTCGCGCGGGTGGAACCCGGGGCGCAGGGTTCGTGGGAAGACGACCTCGTGGGATCCCTCCTGCGGAGCGCTCGCCGCGGCTTCGATCTGGGCGCGGGTGAGATCGCATGGGTACACGCGACCGGCGCGCGCGAGCTCATCCATCGCCGCGCGATAGGGCGTCAGGTCGCTGGACTGCACGATCGGACCCTCATCCCAATCGATGCCCAGCCACGAGAGAAGATCGATGGTCTGCTCGATGACGCCGGGTTTCACACGCGGGCCATCCAGATCCTCGATGCGAAGAACGATCCGCCAGCCGTACCGCCGAGCCAGCGCCCAGTTGACAAGGAACGTGCGTGCGTTGCCCAGGTGCAGGGCCCCCGTCGGGGAGGGCGCCAGGCGGGTGACCTGCGCTTGTGGTGGCGTCGGTTGTGGCTTGGTTTGCCGGTGGTTTTGAGGGTCGACGTTCAAAGGTCAGGATCCGCTACACTAGCGGGGCATCGCCGGCGTGCGGGGCACACATCCCGCCGGGCGCCGGGGTGCGTTTTTCAGCGAGGGAGCGCGCACCCGCGCGTGCATATGACAGTATGAGCAAGCTCACGACCAGGCAGATCGACGCCGCGATCAAGGATGCACCCGAGTGGACCAACACCGGTGAGGCGATCCAGCGCACGATCCAGTTCCCCGACTTTGCCGCGGCGATGGCCTTCGTCAACAGGATCGCCGCCGCCGCCGAGCAGGCCCAGCACCACCCCGACATCCTGATCCGCTACAACAAGGTGACATTCACGCTCAGCACGCACGATGCCGCGGGACTGACCAAGCGGGACTTTGACTTCGCGCGGCGGATCGATGCCATGCTCACGACGAAGTGATCCGGTTCTCTTGGGCGCGCCAACCATCCTACATGCCATCACCCGACCCGATCGCCGTGGTCCCTCGTTTCCGGGCGAGCGTCCCGTTCCAGATCAATCGCGTACGCGCGGCGGCGATCTACTGTGCCGATGGGCGCTACGGGGACCAGTTCGACGAGTTTCTTCACCGTGAGCTGGGGCTGCCGTGCTACGACCGGGTTGCACTGCCCGGCGGAGCGGGAGCGTTCGCGGGACACATCGAATCGATGCGGAGCGAGGATGCCCTGATCTCGGAGATCGAGTTCCTGATCGTGTCCCACGATCTTGACCGCGTCGTCTTGATCGCCCACGAGGGGTGCGGGTATTACCTCAAGAAGCTACACACGCCGCCGGGCGCTCTTCTTGCGGCCCAGGAGAGGGACCTGTCGCGTGCGGCGGGCGTGCTGCTGAGGATCCGGCCGACGCTGGCGGTGAGCGCCCACTTGGCGAGCGTTCGAAACAACTCGGTGGTGTTCTCGGATGTGGCGATCACGCCCGCTCCGTGAGTATCAGCGCCCCGGCATCTTGCGGAGCTGCTCGAGCGTCTCGGCGGCGAACCCATCCAGATCGGGGCGGGCTTCGAGCCTGCGGATCGCCTCCCCGCGATTACCGCGCTGGGCCATCACGATCGAGATGAGGCCGTCGTGGTCGGTGTAGCGGAGGAAGTAGGCCTCGTTCTGCCAGCGCGTGCCGCCGGCGAGCATGAGGCTCTCGGCTTCATCGACTCGCTTCTTGAGGTAGGCGAACTCGGCGGCCTTGAAGGCGAGCCTGCCGACGCGTCGCCAGAAGATCTCGAATTCCTGGCCGGTCGAGAGCTGGTTCTGGACGGCGGCGATCATGTCCAGGACAGCGCCCGCGAACTGGGTTTCATCATCCCCGCGTTCGAGCTTGTCGAAGGCGTAGGTGAGGGCATCGTCGGCGGTGACCTGATCGGCCTTGAAGGCGGCGATCAGGCCGCTGGCGGCGGTGGCGCGGTTGGTCTTGGCGGAGACGGCGTAGGCCTCGAGCTGGGCTTTGGGATCCTGCTGGCTGCAGGCAGCCAGACAGAGCCCGAGGACGAGGATGGGGATGATCGGCAGTCGCATCGCGAGAGCGTACCGGGAGGCGCGGCGTTGGGTTGCAGTCCCGGCGGGGTTCCCGATAACGCCGAGGTCTTGACTGAAATGGAGGCTGGAATAGGGGCTGGTATTGGGGGTTGACGTGCTGGTATGCTGCCCTCATGGCTCGCCGCGGCGACATCGGGAGGGCGGCTCGGGAGGCGTTCACGCTGATCGAGCTGCTGGTGGTGATCGCGATCATCGCGGTGCTGATCTCGATCCTCCTGCCGGCGATGGCGCACGCGCGGGAGGCTGGCCGAAAGATCAAGTGCCTGAGCGCCCAGGGCCAGGTGGTGAAGGCGGCGTTCATGCACGCCGAGAACAACCGGGCCGGTGCATACATCCCAGCGCGGGATGACACCGAGGATGACATCGGGTACCTGTTTCCCAACTATTTCGATGCGGCGGCGTTCGCGGTATGCCCATCGACCCGGCACATCGTGCGGCCGACGGTGTACATGGCCGATTCGCTGGCGCAGGCCAAGTATGGCCGGCCGATGCCGCGCGACCTGACGACCAACTCCAACGGCAGGTACGACACCAAGGGCGGGCACAGCTTCGAGGTGTGGGCGTACGAAAACGGGCCGTGCGTGTACCCGACGGGCGAGGTCATCTACGGGCCCTGGCGCGGCAACCTGAATCAGCAGCGCGGCATCCGCAAGGGTGAGCCGGATTACGATGACACGCCAACGAAGTACGTGCATCCGCTGAAGACCACCAAGACGGTGCGAACGCCGCACAACGCGATCCTCTTGACCGATGCCGACGACACCGGCCGGGCCAACTACCCCGATGAGGATGCCAACCACGGGCCGACGGGCGGGAGCATGGGGTTCTGCGATGGGCACGCGGCGTGGATCTCGGCGGGTCCGCCGTTCATCCGGGCGGTCCTGATGTCGAACAACTACATCGGCGATGAGAGCCTGTACGATCCGCGCGTCAAGACGCGATCGGTGACGGTCAGCAACATCAAGATGACCGAGTACTACTACGAGTACCCGTAGAGGCGGGCATGTCGATACACTGGGCCCATGCGGCGACGCTGGTGGACCATTCTCGTGCCGGTGGCGATCCTGCTGGGGATCGCGATTCCCAACATCCTGTCTGGCAACAACCGCGGTCGGGGGTATTCCGACCAGGTGAACTATCACCAGCGCGTGATCGAGACATTCATCCAGCAGTGGCCCAGCCCCGACATCAGCAACTACGCGGGCGTAATGACGCCGATGTATCACCTGATGCAGGCGGGGATCGCCCACTGGTTCGGGGCCGACACCCGGACGCTGCAACTGCTCGGTGCGATATTCGGCCCGCTCGCGGCCGTCATCCTCTGGCTGGGTGTGTCCCGACTCTCTGGACCGTTGCTGGCGATCCTGCTGGCGCTGCCGCTTGCGGCGTCCCCGTACATCGTGGATTCGACGATCTGGCTGCTGCCCGACAACATGTCGTGGGCGCTGGTCGCCGGGATCCTGGTCACCTGCTTCGGCTTCCCGGCCGATGCCGGACGCTATCGCCGCATGGCGGCGGCGGGGGCGATGCTGCTGGTATTGATCGCGACCCGTCAATCGAACATCTGGCTGGCGGCGGTTGTGTGGGCGTGCGCGTGGGTGGATGATGATCCGCCGGAGCAGTCGCTGGGCCGAACGCTGGCGGATTGGCGACGGAGATCTCCGCGTGCGCTCACCTCGGTGCTCGCCACGCTGCCCGCGTTCGCGCTGCTGGGATACTTCTTCTGGCTGTGGGGGGGGCGCCTCCAGCCGCCGATGTGGGATGAGTGGTACGCGCGGAAATGGAACCCATCGGGCGTGCCGTTTGTGCTCGCGCTGGTGGGGCTGTTCAGCGCCTTCTACGCCGGGTTCCTGCTTCCCGCGGTGTGGCAGTTGCTGCGGCGGCGAATGGGGCTGCTGTTCGCGGCGGCGATCGTCGGGGCGATCGTGTGTGCGATCCCTCGCACCGACTACGACATGTCGCAAGGCAGGTATGGGGCGATCTGGAGCATCGCCGACAAGTTTCCCGCGCCCGCAGGCCGCTCGCTGCTGATGATCGCCCTGGGCGCTGCGGGGAGCGCAGCGCTCGTGTGCTGGGGGAGTGCGCTGGATTTCCGCCGCCGGTGGGTGTTCCTGGGGGCGATCGCCGCCTTCACGGCGACTCAGGTGCGCAACCCGTGGCTGTACCAGCGCTACGCCGAGCCGCTGCTGTTGATGCTGTTTGGGCTGGCGGCAGCGGCGATCTGGCACGGCAGGATGTCGGCCGGCATGAGCGGCAAGACCGATCCCGCAGCCACCACGGATGATCGCGATGCCCTGGGTCGGCTGGCGGGCGGGCTGCGGTACGTGGGTCCCGCTGCGCTGTCGGTCCTGCTGGCGGCGATGGTGATCCAGTCGCTGCGCGGGGGTGCGGAGGTGAAGATCATGCCGCCGGGCGAGATCGGTCACCCGCCGTCGAAGCAGAGGTGATGGTGATAGAGGTGATAGAGGTGATAGAGGTGATGGGGGTGTGGGGGTGAGAGTGTGTACTTGTTTGGGTTGGGCGCGGGTTTAGAACGGGTTTGTCGGGGCCCGGCGCGGTCTTGGGGGGCATCGGTCGGGGCTTTTCGGACCTATATTTCCTGTCACCTTGAACACCGGCCTTCAACCGACCGAAGTAGACGTACCCATGGCAACACCCAAGCGCGCGCTCATCACCGGCATCACCGGGCAGGACGGTTCGTACCTCGCCGAGTTCCTCATCGAGAAGGGCTACGAGGTCCACGGGATCATCCGCCGGTCATCCTCCTTCAACACCGGCCGCATCGACCACATCTACCTGGATCCGCACGTGCGGGGCGGCAAGATGAAGCTGCACTACGGGGATCTGTGCGATGCCAACAACATCTCCAAGATCGTCCAGCTCGTGCGTCCGCACGAGGTGTACAACCTGGGCGCCCAGTCGCACGTCCGCGTCAGCTTCGACATGCCGATCTACACCGCCGAGACGGTGGCGATGGGCGCGTACAAGCTCCTCGAGGCCGTCCGTGAGTTCCAGCAGGAATCCGGCCAGCAGGTGCGCTACTACCAGGCCAGCTCATCGGAGCAGTACGGCAAGGTGATGGAGACGCCGCAGACCGAGACGACGCCCTTCTATCCACGCTCTCCCTACGCGGTCGCCAAGGTCGCCGCCCACTGGATCACCGTCAACTACCGCGAGTCGTACAACATGCACGCCTCGTGCGGCATCCTCTTCAACCACGAGAGCCCGCGCCGCGGCGAAACGTTCGTGACCCGCAAGATCACGCGCGCCGTCGGCCGCATCAAGATGGGCCTGCAGGACAAGGTATTCCTGGGCAACCTCGACAGCAAGCGCGACTGGGGGTTCGCCGGCGACTACGTCAAGATGATGTGGATGATGCTCCAGCAGGACAAGCCCGATGACTACGTGATCGCCACCGGCCGCACGATCACGGTGCGCGAGTTCGCCGAGATGGCCTTCCAGTTCGCGGGGCTCGATTTCAAGGACTTCGTCGCGTTCGATCCGCGATACCTGCGCCCGGCCGAGGTCGAGCTCCTCCTCGGCGATCCCGCCAAGGCCAAGGCCAAGCTGGGCTGGGTTCCTACGACGACCGTCGAGGAGCTCGCCAAGATGATGGTGGACCACGACATCGAGATGGCCAGCCGCGAGAAGACGCTCCGCGATGCGGGCCACAAGTTGCCCGAGTTCGCCGGGCACGACCAGTAAGCCGGTTCACCGATGCCTGATTGCTCCGACGGCCCGCGATTCGCGGGCCGTTTTCATTGGGTGTTTGAACACGCATGGACATGGGATCACAGTTAGTCTATACTAACTTATGGAGCCCAGCGTTCCTAGCGTCTTGAACGATGTCCATTCGCAGCTCAATCCGACGCGGGTGCAAGGGGTTGAGCGGCCGGGATGCGTGGAGGATGTCGCCCGGCTTGTGAAGGAGGCGGCCAAGCGCGGCGAATCGATCTCGGTTGGCGGTCGCAGGCACGCGATGGGCGGCCAGCAGTTCGGCGAGGGAACGCTGCACGTCGACACCGGCGGGTTGATCGGTGTCCGAGCGTTTGACGATTGCCACGGGCTCTTGACCATCGGCGCCGGTGAGGTGTGGCCGGAGGTGATCGCGGCAAGTCACCGCGCCCAGGAGCGAATCCGCCCCGGTCAGCCCGCGCGATGGGGCATCCGGCAGAAGCCGACGGGGGCGGATGACATCTCGATCGGCGGGTGCATCTCGGCGAACATCCACGGGCGCGGCCTGCTGATGCGACCCTTCGGTGATGACATCGAGAACCTGACGCGGGTGGATGCCCGCGGGGAGACCGCGCCCTGAGCGCTGCGATCCGGATCGCCGCGCGGTCGTCCGGGGGTACTCGGGCTCGTACAGTCTGCTCGCCTGGCGGCCGCTCTCAGGGGCAGCCGGATTCAGGTCTCCGGAGTTCCGGCCCATGACGACCGCATCCGCAGCCCCGTCCCAGTCGACGGGGACGTTTGAACACCTCATCGTGACCGATCCGGGGATCCTGGGGCAGATCCGCGAGGTGTACGCGAGCACGTACTACCGGGCGGAGGATGCCGAGTTCCTCAAGACGCCATCCGGGCAGGGCGATCTGGATTTCAACGCGTTCGTGCGGTACAACCAGAGCGTGCGGCACGCGCTGCCGTGGGTGAACCGGGTCTTCCCGCTGCGGGGCAAGTCGGTGCTGGAGGTGGGGTGCGGGACGGGATCGAGCACGGCGGCGTTCGCGCAGGTGGCATCCCAGGTCCACACGTGCGATGTCGACACGCGCGGGCTGGAGACGGCGCGCGAGCGGCTTCGCCTCCTGAACATCGATAACGTCACGATCGATCCGGTCGGCGCCCCGGCCTTCTTCGACATCGCGAGCAAGTACCGTGCGCGTTTCGATGTGGTGCTGCTGTTCGCGGTATTGGAGCACCAGACGCTCGATGAACGGCTGGCGACCCTGCGCCGGTCGTGGGAGATGCTCGAGCCGGGCGGGATTCTGGTGGTGATCGAGACGCCCAACCGCCTGGTCTACTTCGACAGCCACACGATGCAGCAGCCTTTCTGGGGAATGATCGAGCCGCAGATGCTGCTGCGGTGCCGGCCCATGCTCAACACGCCGCGCTCGGCGATGGTGATGGATTCGATCCTGGCCGGCCCCGCAGACCAGCACGAGATCGCGCTGACGCGCTGGGGCCGGGGTATCAGCTTCCACGATGTGGACATGGCGATCCCGCCGGCGGAACGTACCGTGGTCGCCGACGGCTACGAGCGGGAGATCCTGGACCTGTTCGCGGTGACGTACGACGAGCGCCTGCTCCAGGCATACATCGCGGAGCGGCGGCTGGATGTCTCCCCGGCCTTCGCGCGGAGCGTGCTGTGCTTCATCATGAAGAAGGATGGCGGCACGGGGACCGCCCCACACCGCAACTTCTCACCCCTGGTCGGCTCGGCGGCCGAACTCAAGTCGCTGCGTGACAACGTGCCCAACCTGAGCCCGCAGGAGATCCAGCGGTGGCTCGACCACATGATCCAGCACGGCACGGGTTACAACTACGGGGCGATGGGTTGAGCTGCTGAGCCCGTGGCATCACGCTTCCACGGTTCTCTGTTGGTGAGAGAGCTCATCGATCATCTGCTGGATTCGCACGGCATCTTCATCTCCGCAGCGGAAGCCGGCGATCAGGCGGTGTCGGATGTGGGAGCCGCGGGCAGAGGGGCGGACTCGCAGGCGCTTCCAGTTGCTGCTGATGCGTTGAAGCTGGATGGAAGCAACGGCATCCCAGGGGATGAGGCTTGCGTGCAGGGTGGTGGTGTCGGTCTGTGCGGTGCCGGGGAGCGTGGCGATCCCGCTGCGGCCGATGACGAAGCGCTGCGTGCCCTTGCGATCGCGCGGGTTGGTGATGAGCAGGACAGCGCCCCATGCAACGACAACCCCAAAGCCGATCAGTGAGCCCCACAGCCCGGCGAACGGGATGACCATCGCCCAGCCGAACCACACGTACGGGACCGTGAACGCCAGGTACGTGAGCCAGGCGAACCTGCGGGCGGGAGATCCGCCGTGGCTGTAGATGACGCCGTGGAGGAGGACTTGATCCTTGTCAAAGGGTGTGGAGCACTCGGGGCAGATGCCGGGCGCAACCAGTCCGGCGAGCGAGTACTCACAGCCGATGCAGATCACGGAGTGGCCGGTCCATTCGGGGTTGGAGAGCGTCTTGGGTGCGGCCATGCGCGCAGGCGAGCAGATCGGAACCGATTGCCGGGCTTCGGGGTTCAGTTCGCCGGTCCCTGGTACTCGGCCGACCCGAAGCCCAGAACCGGGTAGAAGATGAAGGGAAGGAAGATGAGGCCGATCGCAAAGAGGACGCCCTGTCCGAAGGACTTGGCGACCGCGACCGGCAGGAGGATGCCGACGATGATGTTCACGATGGGGATGAACATGAGGATGATCCACCACCAGGGCTTTCCGGCGATCTTGCAGAGGAAGTAGATGTTGACGATGGGGATGATGGAGACCCAGCCGGGCTGGCCGGCCTTGGTGAAGACCTTCCACATCCCGATGATCATCAGGAGGATGACGGCCAGCCATATGAACACGACCACCCCGCCGGCGGCATCCTTGGCAGTGCTGGACTGTGCAAGGAGCAAGCTGGGAAGATGTGTCATGGCGAGTGGTTCCTCGATGAGTAATGCGCTCCGGTGATACCCAGAGCAGACCGCGGGATGCGGCAGTCACCGATCGCCGATCCCCGAGAGGGGCATCATCGGCACGCCTGAACCCCACGCACCAATTTCCATACCCCGGTTGCGTATGTGTCTCACGGGATCGAAGTTGCGTGAGGCGTTGCAACCATCGGCCGCGCACGCAAGGGCCATGAGGAGGCGGTGCTACGCTCCCGGGCTTTCCGAAGGTATCCCCGATGAGAGAGGATGGGCAGGACAATTCGCAGGCTGATGCGTCGGGCGCCGCGCCAGCGACGCCCAGCGCCCCCGCCCGGGCCGGTGATCTCCAGACCGACGACGCTGCCGCTCAGGTCGCCGCCGCAACCGCGATCGATGAGCACCCGCTGCGCGAGATGCTCAAGATCGCCGCCCCCGTGGTGGTCGCCATGGCCAGCTACACGGTCATGCAGTTCGTCGACAAGATGATGGTCTCCCGCATCGGGCCGGATCCGATCTACGTCGGCGCGCAGGGGAACGCCGGGCTCGCGGCCTGGGTTCCGATCTCGATGGTCGTCGGGTGCATGAGCGTCATCAACACGTACGTCTCGCAGAACCTGGGCAACAAAACGCCCGATCGTGCGCCAGCGTACGCATGGGCGGGCGTCTGGCTGGGTGTCGCCGCCTGGGCGCTCCTCATCCCGTACGCGATCTGCATGCCCTACCTGTTCCGTGCGATGAACCACTCCCCCGAGCAGGTGGAGATGGAAGTGGGCCACGGCCGGATCCTGGTGCTGGGGGCGATCCTGTTGATCGGGGCGCGGGCCTTCTCCCAGTTCTTCTACGGGCTGCACCGACCCTCGGTGGTTCTGGTCGCCGAGGTCACCGCGAACCTGACCAACTTCGTGCTCAACAGCGTGCTGATCTACGGCCCCCAGGCGCCCTCCCCATCAGGCAACGGGTTCCTGGATGCCTGGTACGCCGGCGCGGCGTCGGTTGCTCAGACCTTGGGGGTGCCGAGGCTGGGTGTGCCCGGCGCGGCGATCGGAACCGTGTGCGCCACCGGGGTCGAGCTTGCCATCACGATGGGGGTGTTCCTCTCCCCCAAGTACAACCGCCTGTACCGCACGCGAGCGCCCTGGCGGCTGTCCATCAAGCACATCAAGGACATCTTCCGCATCGGCTGGCCCGGCGGTGTCATGTTCGGCAATGAGATGATCTGCTGGGGGATCTTCATGGTCGCCCTGGTGGGCAGCTTCGGGCCGTATCACTCCAACGCCGGCTGGATCGCCCACCAGTGGATGAGCCTGTCGTTCATGCCCGCGGTGGGGATCTCGATGGCGATCACGGCGGTCGTCGGCAAATGCATCGGCGCCCGGCGGCTGGATCTGGCCGAGCGCCGCGCCTGGCTGGGCGTCGCGGTGTCGGCGGCATACATGGGCATGATGGGTGTCCTGTTCGTCGTCTTCCGGGAGCCCATGGTCAAGCTCTTCGTGGATGGCGCGACCGCGCCCGAGCAGCGCGATGAGATCATCCGCATGGGCACCCGCTTCCTGATCGCCGCCGCCACCTTCCAGCTCTTCGACGGGATCGCCATGTCCCTGAGCGGCGCCCTGCGCGGCGCTGGAGACACGGTCTGGGTGGGTCTCGTGACGATGATCCTGGCATGGACCGTGATCGTGGGCGGAGGTGTGGCCCTGGTGAGGTTCGCCCCTGGCCTGGGCAGCCTGGGGCCCTGGATGGCGGCCTCGGCGTACATCATCTCCCTGAGCGTGATCGCCGTGCTGCGGTTCACTTCCGGAAAGTGGAAAACGATCATGCTGCTGGATCACCACCCGGTCGCCGCGCACTGATCTACAGATCCTCGTGGCACAGGCGTCCCGCCTGTGTCTACTTCCCCTACCAATCTTGGTTCTAGCGCCGCCGCATCACCGTGTACCAGCAAAACAAGTCCTTCTCGACATCCATCCCATCCTCATCCCACCCCAGCGCCCGCGCCATGTCCCGCGCTGGGCCATCATCAACCGCATCAAACGCAACCACCTCGAACCCGGCCTTCTCGAGCGATTCGCGCGGGAAAGGACACTTGCCATCGGCCCACGGCATGTAGGGCTTGTCGGGTGGCGCCGGCGCGGGGCAGAGGTTGTAGATCATCACGTACCCGCCGGGCTTGAGGGCCTGGTGCAACGCGGTGATGTACTGCTCATCATTCACACCCAGGTCCACGAGCATGCGCTTGTCCACCGGCTGCGCAGGATGCAGGTAGCCGTTCTTGAGCGTGTTCTTGGAGATGATCAGGTCGTAGCTGCCCCCGACGGCATCCTTGGCGGCCGCTTCGGCGGGCCAGCGCCCGTGAACCATCGTCACCTTTCCCGTTCCCCCGGTTCCCACCGACCCTGTCGCTGTCGGCACAGCGCCCTGATCCGTCGGATCGCTGTACAGCACGGGCAAAAGCGGATCGACATCGACGCCGGTGATGTCGGCCCCCAGCGATCCAAGCAGCCGCAGGTGCCCGATCCCGCCATAGCCGAAGTCAAGGATCTTGACGCCTGTGAGCGATGCCGCGAATGGCGTCGGGAACCCAAGACCAGCGAGTATCTCCAGCGGCCGTGCATAGGCGAGCGGGGAGCCGTACTTGGTGTTGTAGTAGAAGTCCTCGGTGACGGGCCGATCTTCGAGCTGCGCTCGATCAGCCTCGGGCAGCGCATCGGCCTGGGACTGGGTGTACCAAACCCGAGTCGTCTTGTGACGGCTGATGGTTCGCGGTTCGTTCCCGGGGAGCTGATCGCTCGCCGTGAGAAACGCCCGGGCGAGCGGGGATGTCGCGTGCGGCAAGAGCGCCTTGGCCTGCGCCCGGATCGCCGCGACCCCGGCCAGCTTGGGAGCGGTCGCTTCCGGCTGCCCAGCGCTCCCCGGCGGTGTTGCCGGCTGTGTGCTGGTTGTGGGGGCGGGTGCAGGGGTGGGTGTGGGGGTGGGTGTGGGGGTGGGATTTGACTGCGAAAGCGCCTGACTTGCCAGAAGCATGGGAGCCGCGATCAGGCCTGCACGTGTCATCAGGGCCGCCCGGATCAGTACACCGACTGCTGAATCTATGATCGCCATGGTGACTCGCCTGAGAGGGTTCCTCTCCCCCTTTGTCAGGTTATCGCCTTATCGCTGGGATGATCGCCGCATCGCAATCCTACGGAAACCGCAAAAACAGCCCCGATTCGCCTGATGCGGGGCTTCGGGGGCGTGCCGGAAGGTGTAAGTGCCCCAATACAAAGCTCTTGCAATTCCCGGCAGAGCCCGTAGACTAGCCCCCGCTCGCGGGATCGATCGAGAGAGGGCGTTTCCACCCCTTTACTGGTTCGGTAGTCGTATCCTTCTGGTGTTTCCAGGGGGGTGTTCGCGGCTTGCCTGCAGCATGGCCTTCCAGGCGGCCCGCGAAGTGTCCCAGTCTGCGTGCCGGCGATGGATCCCCATCCGCCGGAGACAACCCATCCTCGCACCCTGGCCTTCGGTTGATGCAGGAGCAAAGACCGAGCAGCCCGGGCCCTGGCGGCCGCCTCCATCGTGGATGGGCGGCCGCTTTTTTTCATTGTGAACCAGCATGGGCGGTGTCGGCTGTTTGGCCTCCTCACCCGGTACTCCGGGGGAGGTGCCGAGCCTTGCGAGGCGGAGGTGGCTTTCGACTCTACCTCTTTCTTCAACGCTCGTAGACCACTACCGCCAACCGTGTACGCTGCCTGCGGCGTATGAACGATGTGGATCCAACGAACGTGCAAGGCTCGGCGAACGACTCACTGCGGGCGCGTTGCCTGCGGTTTTTCGCAGCGCTTCAACGGCCGTGGGTGACGGTGGCATGCGCGTTGTTGCTCATGGTCGGTCTGGTCGTGCGCCGACCCGGCGGTATCGTCTATGTCGATCGGAGCGGCGTCGCTCGCCCAGCTCCGGGAGAAGCCAATCCGCTGGCGCTCATGGCTGTCGTGCGCGATGGCAACGTCGAGATCAGCGCGGACTTGGATCATCTGGGAAGCGAGGGTGATCTTTGGACCGACGCCGCGGCGGGCAAGGTGATCGTCACGCAGTGCTGGGCGGTGATCCGGGATGAGTACAACGGGCGCCTGGGGTACACCTCGGTCGTTCATCGCCGCGGTGTCCTGATCCCTCATCACGGGGTATCTCAGTCAGACCGAGCGTTGATCTCCGAGGCGGTAATCAGGTACCTGGAGAAAAGTGAGCGGGCAGATGTGCGAGCGATGGCGAGCCGGCTCCGGGAGTGCGGTGAGAGCTACATCTCCGACTGGCGGTTACTGGGATATCTCTACAACACGGTGGTGCTGGTTGCGGCATGCCTCGGGTTGTTCTCGTTGAATTGGATCCGGGATGTGCCGGCCTGGTGGCGCGAACGTCGGCGAGCGGTGCGACTGGCGAGGGGACAGTGCCCTGCGTGCCGCTATCCGCTTGCAGGATTGGTCGGAATCGCCCAGTGTCCCGAGTGTGGGACGCGGATTGATACTTGATACGCGCCGAACCCCGCGACGAGATGGCCTTCGGAGGCGACGTACCCTTCCTGCGCAATGCCCGAGGTTCTCACCATCATCCCCCCCAACGTCGCCGCCAAGCTCGACCAGATCGAAGGCCAGCACGCTGCCCTCTCGACCCAGCTCGAAGATCCGGCGATCCTCGCCGACCACAGGAAGGTCCGCGAGATCTCCATCAAGAAATCCGCCCTCCAGCCCGTCGTCGATGACTACCGCAAGCTCCGCAGGCTCGAGAAAGAGCAGACCGAGCTGCAGCAGGCGATCGGCCCCAAGGGCGATCCCGACCTTGCCGAGCTCGCCAAGGAGGAACTCCCACGCCTGGCGAGCCAGATCGAAGCCACGCTCAAGGACTGCCTCTCGCGCCTCGTCAGCACCGATGATCGCCAGATCGGCTCTGTGATGCTCGAACTCCGCGCCGGCACCGGCGGCGATGAGGCAGCCCTCTGGACACGCGATCTCCTCGAGATGTACCAGAAGTACGCCGCTCGCCGCGGCTGGAACGTCGAGATGCTCGACTTCGTCCCCGAGACCGATGCCGGCGGCATCCGCAGCGCGGTGATCAACATCAAGGGTGAAGGCGCCTGGTCGGAGCTGCTCTTTGAGGCCGGCGTCCACAGCGTCAAGCGCGTGCCCGCGACCGAGGCCCAGGGCCGGATCCACACCTCAACCGCGACGGTCGCAGCCCTCCCCGAGCCCGAGGAAGTGGACCTGAAGATCGACTGGACCAACGAAGTGGAAGAGTTCGCAACCCGCGCCCAAGGCCCCGGCGGCCAGAACGTCAACAAAGTCGAGACGGCCTGGCAGATCCACCACAAGCCCACCGGCATCATCATCAAGATGATGGAGGCCAAGAGCCAGCAGCAGAACCGGGAGCGCGCCCGCCGGCTCCTGATCGCCAAGCTCTACGAGGCGGAGCGCCAGCGCAAGCTCGCCGAGCGCTCGGCAGCGCGGCGATCACAGATCGGAACCGGTGATCGATCGGAGAAGATCCGCACGTACCGATACAAGGATGGCATCGTCGCCGATGAGCGCCTGCCCGGTGAGTTCAACCTGCGGAACATCGTCGCCGGAGATATGCAGGAGCTCTTCGGCGCGCTGATCGAGCAGGAGACCGCCCGGCGATTGGCGGAGTTGTAAGATCAAGGGATCGGGTGTTCGCCAGACAAGCGGAGGGCGGCATGAACAGCATGGTTCTGCTCATTGCGGTGGCGGCCGGTGTCCTCATCCTCGTGATCGTGCTCTTTGTGGTCATCCGGGCGATCGCCATGGGAACTTCGCGCTCAGCGCCTCGCCGGCAAGCCCAACGCGGTCGCAGCGATGGCGGCGCAGCAGTGGTCGATGGGGCGCACGAGGGTGTGCATATGAGCCACATCGGAGCGCAGGCAGCCGGTATCCACGCGATGCACGCGCACGGACATGGACACGGCCATGCGCACGGCAAGGGTCACCACCAATCCGATGACAAATTCGATGTCGAAATCGATCGCGACGATAGCAGCGGACACGGCTCGCACGGCCATCACGACTCGCACAATGCATCCGATGGCGGTGGAAACGACGGAGGCGGCTACGACAGCGGCGGCGGAGGAGATGCTGGAGGTGGAGGTGATGGCGGAGGCGGTGGGGGTGGGGGTGGGGGTGGGGGTGGGGGCGGGGACTAAACGCGGAGGCTCGGCGGAATCCTTATGATTCCGCCGATGTCATCGCTGAAGGACTATCTCTGGGGCGCGTTCAACGCCCGGCCGCTGGGCATGCCGATCCCGCCGAACTGGCTGGGGCTCGCCGCCTTCGGGCTCCTCGGGATCGTCAACCCGGGCTTCTGGGTTCTGGGAGCGGGGCTGGAACTGGGCTACCTGCTCACATGCATCACCAGCGGCCGATTCCGCAGGGTGATCGATGGCCGCAAGATGGTGGAAGCCGGTCGCCAATCCCAGCGCAAGCTGGAATCAGCCCTGAGCGCACTCTCTCCCGAAGAAACCGAGCGATTCCTGGCGCTGGATGAGCGATGCAGGCTGGCACTGGGAGAGCAGGTTGCGGGTGGGGCTGGGAGTGGGAGTGGGGGTGGGAGTGGGGGTGGGGCTGGCGATACATGGAGGACCTTGCAGGCCGACAGCCTCGCCAAGCTGCGCTGGGCATACCTGCAACTGCTGGGGATGCGGCAGGCGGTCGTCACTGTCGTCGAGAACGATGGTGTCGGTGTCTCCGATTCACGGAGCATCACGCGCAAGCTCGCCGAGCTGGATCGGCGGCTCAAGGACGATGAGCTGGGCGCTGACCTGCGCAAGAGCCTGCAATCACAGCGCGATGTGCTCGCCACCCGCTCGGGCGTTCAGCAGGAAGCGCTGAGCCGACTCGAGCAGATCGAGGCCGAGCTGGGACGAATCGAGGCACAGGTCGAGCTGCTCCGGGAACAGGCCCTGCTTGCCGCCGATCCGGATGCCGCCTCGGCACGCATCGACAGCGTGGCCGAGAGCCTCGCCGGCACCACCCGATGGATCCAGGAGCATCAGACCATCTACGAGGGAATCCACGGTGCGCTCGATGAAGCGCCGCCGATTGAAGCGCACCGAGGGTGAAACGGAAGGACTATCCGTCGGTCGGAGTACTCTCCACCGATCTGACTGAGGAGCGCGACCGATGACAGCCCGCCGAAGCGATGACAACCTGACTTCCGGCCCCAACCTCCGACCGCTGGGGATCATCGTCTCGCTGCTCCTGATCCTGGGATTGATCGGCCTGGGCGCCTGGCTGGTGCTCGGCCGCGGCGGTTCCCAGACTCCGCCGCCGCCGACGGGACAAGGTGCCAAGAACCGCCAGTGGCACGACTCATCCCAGCCAACACCCGTCGATGGCGCTTCCAACACCCCCGCCGCGGACAAGCCCGAGCTGGCGCTCGTCAGCCCCGAGCCGGCACCAACGCTCCCGCCTCCGGTCCCCTACATCCCCATGGATGGCATCGTCGATATCGAGCTCTCCGAATACGCCGGCTACGCAGGTCTGATCGCCGCCAACGGCGGGCTTGAACCCTCAGATACTTCCCTGTTCGCCACCAAGCACGGCTTCAAGCTCCGCATCAAGCTCAGCGAAGAGGAAGCCTGGGATCGCCTCCAGGGCGGCCAACTCGCCGCCAGCGCAACCACCGCCGATGTGCTCGCCGTCTTCGGCCGGCAGTTCAACGTCGTCGTCCCGGCGCAGATCGCGTTCTCACGCGGCGCCGACGGCATCGTGGTTGCCTCCGACATCCGCCGCATCAACGACCTCAAGGGCAAGACGCTCGCCACCATCCAATACACCGAGGCCGAGTTCTTCATCCGCTTCCTCGCACAGGAATCCGGGACACCCGTCAACGTCCTCGATGACATCGGCATCGCCCCCAAGGCCGATGCCATCAACCTGGTCTTTGCCGAAGACGGCGAGCAGGCCGGCGAGGTCTTCGCAACCGACCTGGCCGCCGATGGCGGCAGACTCGCCGGCGCGGTGACATGGGAACCGACCCCCAGCGAGGTCGCCCAGGCCAGCAACGGCAAGGCCAAGCTGCTCGCCAGCAACCGCAACCTCCTCATCATCGCCGACATCCTCATCGTCAACCGCGGGTTCGCCGAGCAGAACCCCAAGATGGTCGCCGGCCTGGTCGAAGGCCTGATCGAGGGCAACCGCCTGATGCGCGATGAGCCCGACAAGCACCTGGGCATGATCGCCAAGGCCTTCGGCTGGGATGAACCCAAGGCCAGGGCCGAACTGGCAAAGGTCCACTTCTCAAACCTCCCCGAGAACATCGCGTTCTTCTCGGGGGCGATCGACATGGCCGGAAGCTTCGGCGGCATCTTCCAGTCCAGCGTGCTCGCCTACGGACCGCAGATCATCAAGAACCCGATGGGCCCCGAGCGCTTCATCGACACCAGCCACCTGAATGCGCTCAAAGCTGCGGGCGCGTTCGCAGGACAGCAGATCGTGATCGGGCCGATCCGCACCGAGGGCAAGAGCCAGCTCGAGACCGATCCACTCCTCTCGCGCGACATCCGGTTCCTCTTCGAGCCCAACTCCTCCAAGCTCGACATGTCATCGCAGTCCAACACCGAGGATCTGGACCGCATCCGCAAGCTCCTCCAGATCAGCCCGGGATCCTTCGTGCTCCTGCGCGGGCATGTGGACAACGCCAAGATCAACGAGTTCCGCCAGCAGGGTGGGGAGCAGCTGGTTCGCAAGAAGGCCCTGGAGGCGATGGAGCTCTCGACCAAGCGGGCCGGTGAGATCAAGCGGCTGCTGATGGAGATGCACAAGATCGATGCGGCCCGCATTGAGACCGTGGGCCGGGGGTGGGAGGAGCCCATGGGCACCAACTCCGACCAGAACCGTCGCGTCGAGGTCCAATGGCACACCCTTGAGTAGCGTTCCCCACGACTCCGGGCTTCCCGCGATCTGCCGCTTCGGCAGGTGCAACCGGATAGCCCCGCCGGCACCTAATGTATAGATGGATGTCGAAGTGTTCCTGCGCCCGCCTCCGGATGCATGAAGGCGAATTCATCTTGCCCCGATCGGCCTGCGTTCGGCGGCGGGATCCCCTCCGAGCCGGTATGCTGGTTGCAGGTGGGTAAGGGTTGTTGATGGAGCCGGTCGCCGGCCACGGGTCAATCGGGAGGTTGTATGCGCACGCTGGTGGCGATCCCGGTGTTCAACGAAGCCTCGCACGTCCGCAAGGTCGTGTCCCGGGTGCTGGACTTTGTCGGTAACGTGCTGATCGTCGATGATGGCTCGTCGGACCAGACGCCCGACCTGGTGCGCGAGTTCCCGGTCGATGTCATCCGCCACGCGATCAACCGCGGCTACGGCCGCAGCGTCGCCGATGCCTTCCGCTGGGCGGCCGCCGATGGCTACGACTGGATCATCACCATGGACTGCGATGAGCAGCACGAGCCGGACCGGATCCCGGACTTCCTGCGGGTTCAAGAGGCCAACGGGGCCGACATCATCAGCGGCTCCCGCTACATGCAGCCCACTGGAGTGCCAACCAACGGCAACGCCGCGGTCGGGCTCGCGGTGCCCCCCGATCGCCGGCGCATCAACCACGTGATCACCGCCGAGCTCAACGAGCGCTTCGGACCCGTCCTGGGAACGAAACTGACCGATAGCTTCTGCGGTTTCAAGTCTCACCGCGTCTCGGCAATCCGGGAGCTGCGGCTGACAGAGGATGGCTACGCCTTCCCGATGCAACTGTGGGTGCAGGCGGCGGCGATGGGCCTGCGTGTGCAGGAGATCCCGGTCGAGCTGATCTACAACGATCCCAACCGTACGTTCGGAGACCTTCTGGACAATCCCGAGGTCCGCCTGCGGCACTACCGTGATGTGCTCAAGCGGGAGATCAACCGGGAGGCCGATCGCCTGCCGGCCAGCGCTCTGCGAGGCTTGTGCTGTGGGTGCAACTGCCAGTGACCGTGCCAGATCGAGATGCGGGGATGCTCGCCGACGGCTGGGATGCAACGGCCGATGGTGCCCTGCTCATCGAGCCCGCGGCGGATCGCTGGCGATCTCTCATCGACCAGAGCTGGAAGGTTCACCGTGCTGATGCGGCGGCGATCCGGCTGCGCAGCCAGCTGGGCCTGCCGACGGATCGCCCCCTGATCATGAGCGGCCATCAGGCGATCCTGTGGCACCCGGGGATACTCGCCAAGTGGCTGGCGATGGATGCGGCGGCGAGCGAGATGGGCGATGCCCAACGCGCCGGTCGCGCGTGGGTGGTTGTTGACCAGGACACGGCCGAAGCATCGCCGATCTGGTTTCCGCGCAAGGGTGACGATGGTGTCTGGCGACGGGATGCGTGGCGCTGGTCGAATGAACTCGAGGGCGATATCCCGGCGTGCGCGCTGGATGCACAGAATCCCGAACCGCTCCCATCGCTCGCCGGTGTTCCTGCCGAAGTCTCCGCAGGACTGGGCCGGACGCAGGAAGCGCTGCGTGCCGCAGCGCGGAATGATTCCATGGCCTCGCAGGTGATGTCAGCCACCAATGAGCTGCTCAAGGGCCTGGCACAAAGCGCTGCGATCGTTCGCGCCACATCGCTCGCGAACACCGACCGACTCGCCGAACTGGTCTCATCGATGCAGAGCCAGACCGAGCGCTGTGTGACCGCATACAACCGCGCGGTGCGTGCGCACCCCGATGCCGGCCTGCGACCCATGCTCGCCGATGAAGTGCAGGATCGCTGGGAACTCCCGCTCTGGCGCATCCGCCGCGGCCGGGCCCGCGCTCGCATCCATGCCGAGGATCTGCCATCGATCCCGCCCGGTGAACTGGCCCCGCGAGCGATCCTGATGACCGCCCTCCTGCGCAGCGGCGCCTGCGATCTGTTCATCCACGGCTTGGGCGGTGGCCTCTACGACCGGGCGACCGACATGTGGTTCGCCGAGTGGATGCCCGATGTCCGGCTTGCCCCGACGGCCGTGGTCTCGGCGACCCTGCACCTTCCGCTCGCGGATGGGCCCGCCCCCTCACGTCCCGACGTGCGGCGTGCAATCTGGCGAGCCCACCACGCCGCGCACAACCCCGCCGCGCTGGGTGATGTTCAGAGTCAACAGCACAAGTCGGCGCTCGTGCGAGAGCTGCGCTCCCTTCCGCACGGTTCGTCGGATCGCCGAAGGGTCTTTGACCGGATTCAGGAATACCTGGCCCAGTGGCGTCGCGCGCACGATCGGCCCCTGGCCGATGCAGTATCCGAAGCCAGGTTCGCCAGGTCCCAATGGGAGGCCTCGGCGATCACGCACGCGCGCGACTGGTCGTTCCCGCTGCACGGGCGGGCAACGCTGGAATCCCTGCGCGACAGGATGGTTGAGCAGTTCAAGCAATAAATGCCGTTGCGTGCCGCGCCGGCCCGCTGGTATCATGGGCACACCACTCGCGGAGGTTCACATGGCAAAGAAGCAGTCGTCCCGTCGGGCCCCGGCCTCATCCAAGTCGGCGCGCGCCAAGAAGCCCGCCGCCAAGCCCACCAAGAAACCATCCGGCGGCAACACCGGCATCCCCCAACCCGCCAAGGCCATCAAGCAGGTCAAAGCCGCCGGCGAGCAGACCGTCATCAACACCATGGAGGTCGCCCGCCGTGCCTCCCGCATGAAAGCCAGCGCCGATCGCAAGGCCCGCCTCCGGGAATACAAAGCCAAAATGGTCGCCAAGCGACCCCGCGGCCTGCGGCTCGGGCCATCCGGCGAGCTTCGAGTGCTCGCCGAGGGTGATTCATGGTTTGATTACCCCAAGATCCTCGGCACCGGCGGTGGGCTGATCTCCCATCTCGAACAGATCGCCGACATCGAAATCCTCAACATGGCCCACTACGGGGATGAAGTCCGCGGCATGATGGCCCTCGAGCAGCGCGAGCGCCTCGAAGAACTCCTCCGCGATCGCTCCCTGGGCACCTTCGACCTCCTGATGTTCTCCGGCGGCGGCAACGATGTCGTGGGTGGGCAGATGTGCCTGTGGATCCGCACGCGCGAGCCCGGCATGTCGGTCGCCGATGCCATCGACCAGGAGCGCTACGAGGATGTCCTCGACCTGCTCGAGATCGGCTACCGCGATCTCTTCTCCATCCGGGATGAGCTCTCCCCCGAAACCCACATCGTCACGCACAGCTACGACATCCCCCAGCCCAACAACAAGGGTGTCTGCGGGATCGGCCCGTGGCTGAAGCCCTCGCTCGATTATCGCGGCTGGGATGATGCGGCCGCCCAGTTCGAGATCGTTCGCCAGATGCTCGACAGGTTCGACCAGATTCTGTCAGGGTTCCAGGGCTCGGTGGACAAGTTCACGCACATCCATACCCAGGGGATGCTTGATCGCAAGACCGACTGGCACAACGAGCTGCACCCCAACCGCTCGGGCTTCCGCAAGGTGGCGCTGGCGATCAACAACCAGCTTGCCGATGTGATGCCCGGCCACTTCCGGCGGCGATAAGGCGCCGATCACGGCTCTTCGTCGTCATCCTCAGCTTCGTTCCCCAGCTCCCCATCGAGCAGTGCCCGCCACGCAGCCGCGGCCGGCGGCCCGCGCTCGGTGAACCGTCCGCTGGCAGCGCGCTCGATCAGTATCTCGACATCCGCTCGCGGAAAGACCCAGTTGAGCCCGCCGTGCGGCGGCCCCTTGACGCGAGCCGCCTTGCGGATCATGTCGAATGTCTTGGATGACAGACCGCTCACTTCAAGCAGTTGCTGCTTGGTGAATCGGTCACCCTCGGGGAAAATCTCGCGTGGCACCTGTCCGCGTCGCATGTGATTCCGGGGCTCAGCCCAGCTCCTCGATCGCGCGATCGATGTTCGGCAATCCGATCTTCTCGATCCCCGGCCGCCCGCGCAGCCCCTTCGCATCACGTGCAGGCATCAGGATCCGCTTGTACCCCAGCCGCGCTGCCTCGGCGAGCCGCTGGTCCATGTGCGGCACGGGGCGGATCTCGCCCCCCAGCCCGACCTCCCCGATCGCGCAGGTCGCCGCCGCCAGCGCCCGCTTGTAATGCGAGCCCGCGATCGCCAGAAGCAGCGCCAGGTCCGCCCCCGGCTCGACAATCCTCAATCCACCCACGCTCGAGGCAAAGACATCCCGGTCCGCCAGCCGCAGACCCGCGTGCTGCTCAAGCACGGCGATCAGCATCGCCAACCGGTTCGAATCAAGCCCTGAGCACTTGCGCTTGGCCGCGCCTAGGAACCCGGTCGCCGTCAACGCCTGGATCTCGACCAGCACGCATCGCGTCCCCGTCATCACCGGGCACACCACCGATCCCGGCCTGGGCTTGTCCGACATCGCGATCGCCGAGATCCCCGCCCCCTCCGGAGACTGCCGCAGCCCCTGCCCCGTCATCTCGAACAGCCCGATCTCCAGCGTCGCGCCGAAGCGGTTCTTGACCGCCCGCACCACGCGATGCGCGTGGTACCGGTCCCCATCGAACGACAGCACCACATCGACCAGGTGCTCCAGAAGCCGCGGCCCCGCGAGCGTCCCATCCTTGGTGACATGCCCGACCAGCACGACCGCCGCCCCCGAGAGCTTGGCAAGCGAGACCAGATCCGTGCAGCAGCGCCGAAGCTGCGTGACCGATCCCGGCCCCGCGGGGACATCCGACTTGTACACCATCTGGATCGAATCGACGATCACGATCCCCGGCTGAATCCGCCGCGCCTGCTCGAGGATGCGGGAAAGGTTGGTATCAGCCAGCACATACAGCTCGCCATCACCACCCCCGGACTGCTCAGGCGCCAGCCGCTGCGCCCGCAGCTTGATCTGCTGGGCCGATTCCTCGCTCGAGACATACATCGTCCGGATCCCGCGCTTCGCCCACGCGCTCGCCGCCTGAAGCAGCAGCGTCGATTTGCCGATCCCCGGCTCCCCGCCAATCAATATCGCCGACCCCGGCACGAGCCCGCGCGCCGCCGGATCCTGCCCCGGTGAGCCGCCCAGCACGCGATCGAACTCATCGATGCCCGTCGCCAGCCGCTGCCCCGGCGCATGGTCATCAACTACCTGATCGAGCAACTGGGCCGGGTTCGTAGGAGAGCTGCCAGTGACATCTTCCTGCGTCCAGGCAAGCACCGGCCGATGGGGATCCTTCTCCGCTGCCGGGTCGATCGTCTGCGGCTCGAGGGATTCCCAGGTGCCGCAATCCGGGCACTTGCCCATCCACCGGCTCTGCACCGCGCTGCAGGATCGGCATATGAAGACATTGCGCGGTTTGGCCATTGGTCGGAGCGTACGCGACCCGGCGGCGATGGGCCCAGGGCTCACGTACCATCCCGACAGGTTGCGCCGCTGAGCGGCCGAGCAAGCGGCGTAGGGATGTGTGGGGGTGTGGGGGTGTGGGGGTGTGGGAGGGCGTGATCGATCACCAGATGCCTGAAACCTCCAACGCCGCACGACCCGCCTCCGACAAGCAACCCCCACGCCCCCGCCGGCGGAAGTGGCTGATCGCCCTCATCGCCATCGGGCTCTGCTCGTGGCTATTCACCTCATCTCCGCTGGTCCGCTGGGTCGCATCCTCCCGCCTGCGCGCGATGACAGGCGTGCAGCTCTCGCAGGGCAAGGTCTCGATCGGCCTGGGCGGTCACATCGCCGTCACCGATGCGGTGGTGCGAGCCCCCGGGATCGATGGCCCCGGCGGCGAGCTGATGCGCATCGAACGGCTCGATGCCGTTGTCTCGTGGAAGCGCCTGCTGGGGTTCATCAGCGATGACCAGCCCGCCCTCAGCGATGTGATGGTGCTGCACCCGACCCTGCGGCTCAGTCAGAACGCCACGGATGGAAGGCTCAACCTGTCATCCCTGCGCCTGCCCTCATCCTCGGGCCAAGCCACCGCGCTGCCCCGTGTCAAGATCGACGGCGGAATCATCGAGGTGGGGGAGCACGCCGGCAACGCATCCCGGGATCCCTTCACGCTCCTCAAACGCATCGATGTACACGGGCAACTCAGCCCCTCGACCGCGCGCGAGGATGGCTCCTTCGAGCTTGTCCTGACGCCCGATGCCGATGCCCCCGCGAGCCCATCCTCACCGGTCGAGCCCGTGCGGATCACCGGCGCTGTGCAGGGATCGGATCTATCCCTCGCGCTCACCGGGCTCTCGCTCAAGGATTGGCCGCCCTCGGCGATGCCCAGCCGCATCCGCCGGGTCGCCCAGATGCTCGACCTTGAGGGCGCCATCGGCCCGGCGACCATCTCGTATTCGCCGCCCTCGCCGGGCTCACCGGCGGGTCTCCGCGCGACCGCGGACCTGATCGATGTCTCGGTGAACCTGCCGATCACCGACGATGGCCAGCTCGCCCAGTCCGCCGATGCCCCGCTCATCCGCATGCTGCACGTCAACGGGCCGATCGAGCTCTCCGAGTCAGGGATCACCGCCAAGCTCGTCGGCAGCATCGAAGAAGTCCCCTATCGCGTCGATCTGAAGTACCAGGGCTCCGAGCCCGACAGCCCCTTCGTCTGCCTCGTGAAAACCGAGAACTTCCGCATGGAGAAGGACCTGCGGATCCTGCGGTTCGTGCCTCCGCTGGTTCGCGAGCGGCTCGCGGACTTCTCCTGGCCGACCGGGCTCGTGGCGTCCGAGGTCACCGTCTCCCGCGGCGAGCCCGTCAACGGCAAGGCCGCCGATCTCTCGGTTGTTGGGGAGATGGAGGTCAAGGAAGCCGTCTCGGCGTTCAAGCGATTCCCGTACGAGTTCCGCAACCTCTCCGGTCGCGTGAAATTCACCGATACACGCATCGACATCCTCGACATCAAGGGCAGGTCACCCGCCGGCGCGACCATCCGCGCTAGCGGCTTTATCGAGCCCCCGACCGGTGATGCCCACTGCGTGATCGATGTGTACGTGCAGAACATGCCCGTCGATGCCGATGTCATCCGTGCCATGGCCGTCCGCCGAAAGGGCATCGTCCCCGTTCTCTTCAACGAGGATCATTACAACCGCCTGCTCGCCAACGGTCTGATCCACCGGCCCGGAGAGCCGGCCACCCAGCCCGGCGCCCTGCCCTTCGCCCTCGACGGAATGGCGCAGGTCCACACCCGCGTCACCCGTCCCGCCGGGCCCGATACCGAATGGCTCGAAGAAACATCGATCCACTTCGACTCGCTCACCATCCTCCCCGAGTGGTTCCCGCTCCCCATGATCGCCACCGATGTCCAAGTCGAGGTCATGAAGGACAACACCATGACGATCCGCGGCGGTGAATATCGCCCCATCGTCGGCGGCGCCGGCACCGCCTCCGCGGATGTCGACTACCGCCTGATCATCGACCCCGCTCGCGATGGCTCCCCCGAGCTGACCGTCAACGCCAAGGACATCCCCACCGGCCGGCTCGTCCACTACGCGATCGGAGCGACCCTCGACCGTGCATCCCGCGACAAGCCCGGCTCATCCGCCGGTCCGCGTCTCCGCGGGATCCTCGACGAGTTGCACGCGGCCGGCCTCCTGTCCGCCGAGCTGCGGCTCTTCAACGATGACCAGGACAGCGGCCACGTCACCGCGACCGTCAACGCCGGTCCGCTCCTCCTGCGACCCCAACCCACCGATGAGCCCGAGGGCGCGGCTTCCGCCGAGCAGCTCGAGGTCGTCAACGCCCGCGGAGTGGTCAAGATCGCCGATCGCGAGGTTACCTTCGATTTCTCCGGAAATACACGCGCGCGAGATGCCGGCCGCCCAACGCTCGCCGAAGAACCCGCCCCCGGCTCCGGAGGCGAAATCCACGTCGCCGGCAAGGTCGCCCCCGAGAACAACGAGCCCGAGCTGCGGGCCGCCGTCGATGTGCGCGATATCGACCTCTCACTGCCCATCGAGCAGCTGGTCGCCGTCTTCTCATCCCAGGCCGCCGCACGCTGGACCAAGCTCTCCCACGAGTTCAACCCCACCGGGCACGTCGGCGGACGCATCGAGATCGGACCATCCCCCGATGGAACGGTCGCCACCGTGACCATCGAGCGGTTCGAGGACATGGCCGGAAGCGTCGAAGGCCAGACCACCCGCTTCGACGACATCTCCGGATCCCTGCGGACCCACCCCGGAGGTGAAGTCGAGTTCCGGGATTTCTCCGCCCGGTTGCGATCCGGCGAGCAACCGCTGGGGACGATCGAGGCCGCCGGCTCTCTGCGCCCCGATGACCAGGGCGATGTGGTCCCGGCCGAGGGCTTCAAGGCAACGCTCCGCAACGCGAGGGCCGAGGCGAACCTGCTGCGGGCGATCGCCGCCCGCCGTTTGTCCCCCGACAACGCCGAGCTGCTGCGTTCCCTCAACCCGCGCGGCGAGTTCGATGCCCAGTTCGAGTTCAAGCCCGGCGCTGGCGCTGCCGGCGCTGCGGGCCTTGAAGGCAGGATCAGCCCCAAGGCGATGACGGTGCATGTCCGCGGTCAGGATGTCGCGTTCAGCGCGGCCAGCGGAGATGTCACATTTACCTCCAAGGGCGGGCAGCTGCGCGCCATCGAAGGAAAGGGCGAGGGCTTCGACCTCCGCGCCGATGGCTCCTGGCTCCTGACTCCCGAGGATGATGTCGAGATCGACCTCACCCTCACCGGCGGAAGCACCGGCATGCCCGGATCCCTGCGGGCGCTGCTCCCGGCATCCGTCGATGATGTGCTCGCGGCGATCGGCTTTGATGTCGCTGGCAAGGTCGATCTGACCGTCATGCAGATCCGCCTCACGCAGTCCGATGCCCCCACCCGCCAGCGCCTGCTCGCCGGCGGCAAGGTCGGCATCCTCGGCGGCAAGCTGACCGTCGGAGCCCCCGTCACCGACTGCGATGGCCGGCTTGATTTCCGCGTCACCAACTCCGACTTCTCCACGCCCGCGGGGTTCACCATCACCTCATCCCTCGACCGCTTCAAGATCGGCGGCCTGGGAATGGAGAACGGCATCGTCGAGGTCCAGGGCAGGCCCGAGACCGGCGAGATCGCCATCCCGCAGATCACCGCCGATTGCTACGGCGGCAAGTTCGCCGGAAGAGCCCTGATCGGACCCGCCGGCTCCGCATCGCGCGAGTTCCAGGCCAGCTTCGAGCTCGCCGGAGTGCGCTTCGCCCCGACCCTGCGCGACCTGACCGCCTCCGCCGGCAAGCCGATCGATGCACAGCCGCCCGCCGACACCGATGCCTCGCGCGGGCTCGTCACCGCATCGGTCTCGCTCGGCGGCAAGCTCGATGATCCCACCTCGCGCCGCGGCATCGGCAAGGCGACGATCGCCGGGCCCTCCGTGCTCCGCATGCCCCTGGTCATGCCCCTCATCGAGTTCAGCAACCTCCAGCTCCCCACCGATGAGCCCCTCGATTTCGCCAACTCCGCCTTCTACATCGAAGGCCCCGTGCTCGCCTTCGAAGATCTTTCGGTCTTCTCCAGCAACGTACACATCCGCGGCTTCGGCACCATGACCTGGCCCGAGATGATGTTGGACCTGCGATTCAATTCGCGAGCCATCAAGCGGATCCCGGTCCTCAACTGGCTCCTCGAAGGCCTCCGCGATGAACTCGTGACCACCCGCGTCTCGGGCACCCTCTCCGAGCCCGATGTCGCCAGCGTCCCCTTCGACCAGACCCGCCGATTCTTCCTCGATGTCTTCGGCCGAACCCTCAGCGAGCAGGATCGCCGCATGCTGCAGCTCGAAAAAGGCACGGTGAACGGGTCTCGCTAGTCACGCCCCTTCCCCCTTCTGATCCGCGAAATCCGCGGCCTGTCTTCAGATCTTCTGCGCCACGATGCTCTGCAGGTTCCCCATCGGGAAACGCGTGAACCCAAACCCCCGGCTCTTGAGCCGGCCCAGCTCCGCCCCCAGCCGCATGATCCCCGCCGTCACACCGTTCCGCACGTTGCGGATCAGCTTCCGCGATGCCGATCGCTCAAAGCACAGATCGTGATGCAGCACCCGGAACCCCGCCTTCTCAACCGCCTTCGCCAGCCCCGGCCCCGAGAACACGAACAAGTGCTGCGGCGGGTCGTACCACTGCACGTTCCCCGGCACCAGCCGATCCAGCCAGTCATCCCCGATGCCCGTATCAAGCAGGAACAGCCCGCCCGGCTTGAGGATGTCGTGGACATCACGCATCAGCCCGATCGGATCGGGCAGGTGCTCAATGGTCGCCCAGAAGGTCGCGACGCCGTACGACCCCAGCCCGAGCTGCTGCTTGAGCGCTCCGATGTGACCGGCGTGCGCTTTCACACCCAGCTTCTCGATCGCGTACTTCACACCGCTGTCCGACAGATCGCACCCCTCGGCATCCAGCCCCGCATCCTTCGCCGCCTTGACGAAATACCCCTTGCCGCACCCGACATCCATCAACCGCCCCGGCTTGCCCCCCAAGTGATGCTTCACGAGCCCGATCTTCGCCGGGAAGTCCGCCTGCATCCGCGATTCGACATCGTCGTACGTACCCCCCGCCTCGCCGGTCATGTGGTACGTCGAGTAGTACTCCGTCAGAAACTCATCCGTCGGCACCGGATCGACATACGCCGTCCGGCACTTCACGCACCGGAACAGCCGGAAATGCCCCGACACGTAACACGGTTCGCTGCCGCTCTCGCAAATCGGGCACGGACGCGCCTGCCGATACGCCATGACCTCTCCTTACGGGTTCTCGCTCATCTACAGGTGCTCGTGGCACAGGCGTCCCGCCTGTGTCTACATCGTCTACATGGCTTTGAGCGAGAACCTGTCTCTTTGGCCCCCGAACATCATCCCGGCAGGCCGCGTAACCGCCCCGGATGCCAGCAGAGGCTCCCGGAGGGGCGGAAGTATAATCGACCGCGAACCCGGGTTCCTTTGGGAGGGTGATGTTCGGTGCTCGCGATCACGCACGCCACGGACCTTGCGTGTTGTTGGTGCGGCCCGACATCTCGAACGCAGCGCCGCAGTCTTGATCGCCGATCGGGAGAGTGAATGACCGCAGCCCACACCGCCAACCGATCAAGCCCCGGCGATTCACCAACCCCCGCCTGGTTGAAGACGCCCGCATTCTCGGACCTTGCAGGCAAGCGCATCCTGATCACCGGCGGCGCTGGCTTCATCGGTTCCCACCTCGGACACGCCCTCCAATCGCTCGGCGCCAAGGTCATCGTCCTCGATGATCTCTCCGGCGGCTTTGAGAAGAACCTCGCCCCCGGCACGGAGTTCCACAAAGCATCCATCCTCGACGATGCCGCCCTCCGCCGAGCGATCGCAGGCTGCACCTGCGCCTTCCACGAAGCCGCGTTGGTCAGCGTCCCCCAGAGCGTCGCCGAGCCCGAAAAGTGCGCACAGATCAACATGGTCGGCACCCAGCGCATCCTGACCGCTGCCTCCGAGGCCGGCGTCAAGCGCGTGCTCTTTGCCGCATCCGCCGCCGCCTACGGCAACAACCCCTCGCTCCCCAGCCGCGAGGACCACGTCCCCGACTGCTGGTCCCCCTACGCCGCGAGCAAGGTCGCCGGTGAGTTCCTGCTCCAATCCCAGGCCCGCTGCACCGGTCTCTCCACGGTCAGCCTGCGCTACTTCAACATCTTCGGCCCCCGGCAGGATCCCAGCTCCGCCTACGCCGCGGTCATCTCCGCCTTCACCAAGGTGCTGATCTCGGGGCGCAAGCCCACGATCATGGGCGATGGCGAGCAGACGCGCGACTTCACCTTCATCGACAACGTCGTCTACGCCAACCTGCTCGCCGCCACCAGCCATCGCCCCTTCACCGGCGAAGTCATCAACATCGGCACTGGTGTGCGCACACGGCTGCTGGATGTGCTCAGGCACATGGGTGAGGCCCTGGGTGTGGATTCAACGCCCGGCTTTGCCCCACCACGAGCCGGCGATGTCCGCCACTCGGTCGCCGACATCTCTCGCGCCCGCGAGCTCCTGGGCTACGAACCCGTGGTCGGGTTCGGCGAGGGGATCCGGCGGACGCTGGAGTGGGCCAGGACGGATCCAGCGCACATGGGTTCAGGTGGTTCGGCCGTGGGTTCAAGCATCACGGCCGTTCGGGGGAGCGCTGCCTGATGCCGGAAAGCTCCGAGAGCATGCCATCGGCGATGGGGATGCCGATACCGCCGCGCGCGGAGGCTCACCCGCCCGCGAGCGTGGGGGGCGTGGGGGGCGTGGGGGACGTGGGGGGTGTGTCGCCCACACCCGAGCCGGCCGCTCCCGCCGATCGCATGGCGACCATCTCGCCGGTCCCGCTGCCCCTGCCCACCTCGGACAAGGTCTTCCCGCCGGGCCAGGAGCCGCCGAGCATTCTCATCCTCACCAAGGATGAGGAGATCAACATCGAGGCGTGCCTCAAGACGCTGACCTTCTCCGACGACATCGTGGTCTTCGACAGCTATTCGAGCGATCGGACCCTGGAGCTTGCCCGCAAGTTCCCCAACGTCCGCGTGATCCAGCGCAAGTTCGACACCTGGAGCAAGCACAGCAACTGGGCCCTCGAGCACATCACCTGGAAGCACCAATGGGTGTATTACAGCGATGCCGATGAGCGCGTCCCGCCCGAGCTGCGCGATGAGATCATCCGCCAGTGCAACCAGCCGGGCACCGAGGTCGCCTACCGCCTCAAGTACCGCAACATGTTCATGGAGCGGTGGCTGCGCAACGGCGGCATCTACCCCGTCTGGATCATCCGCCTCTTCAAGCCCGACCAGATCCGTTACGAGATGCGGGATGTCAACCCCCACCCCGTGCCGCAGGGCCCGATGGGCGACCTCCAGCACGACTTCATCCACTACAGCTTCAACAAGGGCCTCATCCCCTGGTTCACCAAGCACAACTCCTACTCCACCATGGAGGGCACCGAGGCCGCCAAGGTCGTTCGCACCAGCCTCTGGTCGCACATCAAGAACCTCCGCAACCCCAACCCGGTCGCCAAGCGCCGCGCCCTCAAGAACATCACCTTCTACCTCCCCTTCCGCGGCCTCGTGCGCTTCCTCTACATGTACTTCCTGCGCAAGGGTTTCCTCGATAAGGATGCCGGCTTCCAGTACGCCCTCATGATCTCGATGTACGAGTACTGGATCGAGGTCAAGATCAAGGAGATCAAGCGCCGCTGGGCCAGCCGCACCAGTGACCAGGTTCGCCGCCACATGGCCGCCCACCCCTCAACCGGCAGCGCCATGATGCCGCCGACGGCGTACCCCAAGCCTGTGGGGGCCGCGGGGGCTATTCCGGTGCCCGGAGCGCCAGAGGTCGCCGGCGCTGCCAACGCGCACCCCGTCTCCGTCCTGATCCTCACCAAGGACGAGGAAGTCAACATCGCACGCTGCCTCGACTGCCTCTCCTGGTCCGACGATGTCGTCGTCTATGACTCCTTCTCGAACGACCAGACCGTCAAGATCGCCGAGAAGTACCCCAACGTCCGCGTCGTGCAGCGCAAGTTCGACAACTGGTCCAGCCACCAGAACTGGGGCGTTCAGAACATCCCCTTCAAGCACCCCTGGGTGCTCTATGTCGATGCCGATGAACGCGTCCCGCCGGAGCTGGCGCAGGAAGTCATGCGCTTCGGTGATCCGGCCCGCCCCGAGTCGGCCTTCCGCCTGCGCCGAAAGGACATGTTCAACGGCCGCTGGCTCAAGCACGCCCAGCTCTACCCGACCTGGATCATCCGCATGTTCCGCCCCCTCAAGATCCGCTACGAGCGGTTGGTGAATCCGGTCGCCGTCGTCGATGGCCAGGTCGGTGAGATGCAGGAGCACCTCATCCACTACCCCTTCAGCAAGGGCACCGTCCACTGGTTCGAGCGCCACAACAGCTACTCGAGCTTCGAGACCGCCGAGATCCTCAAGGGCCGCAAGGCCGGCCCGCCCCTGCGCATCCTCGATATCTTCAACCCCGACCCGATCGCCCGACGCGTCGTCCTCAAGCAGGTCTTCAACCGCCTTCCCCTCCGCCACGCAGCGCGCTTCGTCTATCTCTACTTCTTCCGCCTCGGCATCCTCGACGGCCCGCAGGGCTTCCACTACTCCCTCATGATGTCCTGCTACGAGTACTGGATCGAGGTCAAGCTCAAGGAGACCTCGCGCGACTGGCGTGGCGCTGGCGATGCGCTCGCCGCCCGGTTGCTGGGCCGCGGGCCCTCCCCATCCACGCAGGCCTCCGCTCCAAGCCCCGCTCCAAACCCCGCTCCATCCCCGCCCGATCGCACCCCCACCACCCCCACCACCCCTCCCACCCCTCCCACCCCTCCCACGCCCACCACCCCAGGCGCCACCGAAGCACGGGAGTCCGCCGCATGAACGACCAGACCCCCCTCATCGAGGTCATGATCCCGACGTTCAACGAGGAATCCCAGATCCAGGAGGCCGTCGAGAACGCCCGACACGTCGGACCGGTCTTCATCCTCGACTCGCTGAGCAAGGACAAGACCCGCGAGTTCGCCGCCCAGGCCGGCGCCCAGGTCTTCGAGCACCCCTTCGAGAACTTCTCCAAGCAGAAGAACTGGGGACTCGAAAACCTCCCCCTCAAGGGCAAGTGGGTCCTGGTCATGGATGCCGATGAACGCGTGACCCCCGCGCTCGCCGAAGAACTCAACAGGATCGCCGCCGACCCCAGCGCCCTCTCCGGCTACCTCATCAACCAGATCGTGATCTTCATGGGCCGCCGTATCCGCTTCGGCGGCATCTTCCCCAAACGCAAGCTCATGTTCTTCCGACGCGGCCAGGCCCGCTTCGAGGACCGCACCGTGCATGAAGGCGTCGTCTGCCACGGCAAGGTCGGCCGCTGCCACGCACCCATGCTGCACGTCCGACGCGAAACCGTCCACGAGTTCATCACCAAGCACATCAAGTTCGCCGACCTCGAGAGCGATCAATCGATCCGCGCCCAGCTCGGCGATGGCGTCCCCGAACGCCTGCGCCCGCTCGCCGCGCGTGGCCCAGGCCCCGGAGATGCCCTCCCCAAGATCCCCTGGCGACCCGTCATGCGGTTCCTCGACATGTTCGTCCTCAAGCTCGGTTTCCTCGACGGCCGCGCAGGCTGGCACCTGGCGAGCCTCATGGCGACCTACGAGTACATGACGCTCCTGATGTATCGCGAAAAGATGCAGAAGCACCTGACCGGCGAGTCGGACCGCTCCCCGGCCTCGGCCGGCGCGTGAGAGGATCAACGCCCCCGCGTGGGCTGCACGCTGGGGATGGTCGCCGGCCGCTCGGTGTCGCTGGGACCCAGCAGCTCCTCGTGAAACTCGGTCAGCGACCGGCGCTCGGTGATCGGCCCCTCGGCATCCCCGCGCAGGAACTGGCGGATCAGCCGGTGATCCTCGGGCCAGGCGATCGACTCGTCGTGCGGCGCCTTGCGCACATTGTCGAACCACTGCCGCGATTCAACCGTGAGCATGCGGCCCTTGTCGAGCATCGCCATCCGGTCGGCGATCGTGAACGCCGAGTCCATCTCGTGCGTCACCACCACGCTCGTGACCCCCAGCTTCTTCGAGAGATCCACGATGAGCTGGTCGATCTGCGCGCTGGTGACCGGATCCAGCCCCGCCGAGGGCTCGTCATAGAAAAGCAGCCGCGGATCCAGCGCCAACGCACGCGCCAAACCCGCACGCTTCTTCATCCCGCCGGAGATCTGCGCCGGGTACTTGTTCGCGTGCTGACGCAGCCCCACCAGCTCCAGCTTGATCGTCACCTCGATATCGATCAGCTCGCTCGGCAGCGGCGTGTGCTCGTGAAGCAGCAGCGCCACGTTCTCCTCAAGCGTCATCGAGTTGAACAGAGCCCCCGACTGGAAGAGGATCCCGAACTTCTTGCGCACCTCGTTGAGCTCGGACTCCTTCAGCGTGGCCGTGTCCTGCCCGAAGAGCATGATCTGCCCCGCATCAGGCTTGATCGCCCCGATCAAAAGTCGTAGCAGTGTGCTCTTGCCCGACCCCGATCCCCCCATGATCACCATCGTCTCACCGGGCATCACATCCAGGTCGATGCCATCCAGCACCGTGCGCCCGTCAAACTTCTTGACCACGCCGCGGCATGAGATCACCGGCTGGTTCGCCGGCCCGCGCGGGGTCGCCCGCGATGTGGATTCCTTGTTGGGAGCCGATTCCAATGGCAACTCCGCATCAGACCGGACCGGGGAATCACTGCAATCCGAGGGTTCAGCCGCCGCCGCCGGAATCCTTGGGCGTGTCCACGGACTCCGTGTCCCCACCCTCGCCGGCGCCCTTCTCATCCTTGGGCGCATCCGAACCCGCCGGCGGAGGCGTCTGCCCGGGCGGAGGAACCGTCTGGATCGTCGGCGGTGGGATCGTGGCAGGGTCGATCAGGTTGATCGCCTTCCCCGAAGGCAGGATCAGCGAGATGTTCTTGAAGTGGAACTTGAACTCCTCACCCGGCTTGCTGGGCATGCGACCGGGCTGCTCGAACGCAAGCAGCAGCAGCCCCGAGCCCTTCTCGAAGACCACCGGCACCGGGATCACATCGTTGCGCCCCTGCATGTTCTGGTTGTTCATCGCCTGGAACTGCTGGCCCACATCCGCGTACGCCCAGATCAGCTCCATCATGCCCTTGGGAGCACTCTTGAACGCCCCCAGCTCCGCCCGGTACGCATCCCGGAATGCCTTGAAGGCCTCGTCGGTCGCCATCGGCTGCGAGAGAGGCACCAGCTCTTCACGGACCTTCGTGTAATCCTCGTTGTCGATCGAGGCCACCAGCATCCCCGCAGGACCGACCATCTGCGTGCTCACCGTCGAGAGCACCTGCGTCGCACCCAGGGCAAGCGCACCCTGCAGAGCCGTGAACAGAAGCCCCACGATCAGCCCCGCGATCGCCATCCCCGTCCCCGCCAGCCGCCCGCGGGCGCGGTTGATCGCGATCAACCCCGCGATCGCGCAGATCACTCCCAGCAGCGGCAGCAGGGGAATAAAGCAGATAAGTCCGAAGACCAGCCCGAGGATCGCCAAAATGCTCACGCGCTCGGGTTCGAGGACTTCGGGATCGGCGTCGAAACCGCGCTGGTCGAACGTGGCTGATGTCATGGGGACAAGGGTATCACCCCACCGGCCGTGGCGTTCCCATGCCTCATGAGGAGATGGCTCGGCGCTATCGAACGGCTGGAGTGGTTCTTCCGGCGTACTGTGCGGCCTCCAATGAGCACCTCCGGACCACCAGTTGCCGACAAGGACAAGCCGCTGTCGATCCCGACCGAAGCGCCCGTCCACGCCCCGATTCTCAAGACGTTGGGCCCGGCGGCGATCCTGGGCGCGGCTTGGACCATCCTGCCCGCCGTGCTGGGGGGGACGCTGCTCGTCAAGCTAGGGCCCGTGTCCGATTGGCTCCAGAGCCTCGGCGCCTGGGGCTGGGCGGCCTATGCACTGGTATTCATGATCTCGGCAGGCATCGGGTTCCTTCCCACCTACGGGCAGTCCATGCTCGGCGGGTGGACCTTCGGGTTCGGGTTCGGCTTTGTGGGCGCCATGATCGGCTTTGTCGGCGGCAGCATCATCGGGTACTTCATTTCCCGGACGGTCTCCAAGGAACGCATCGAGCAGGTCCTCCGGGAGCATCCCAAGGGCCAGATCGTCCGTGATGCCATGCTCCGCCACGGCTTCTGGCGCGCTGTGGGCGTCATCACCCTCATCCGCCTTCCCCCCAACTCACCCTTCGCGCTGACCAACCTCGTCCTGACCGCTTCGGGCGCCAAGCTCGGACCATACATCCTTGGAACTGCACTGGGAATGGCCCCGCGCACCGCGATCGCCGTCTGGATCGCCGCCGAGGGCTCCAAGCGCGCCAACGACATCCAGGAACTCTTCAAGAACGAATCCTGGTGGGTGCTCGCCGCCGGCGTCGCCCTCGCCGTTGTCATGTTCGGCATCCTCGCACTGATCGCCAAACGCGCGATCGCCACCGCCCTGGTCGCCCCCGAGCAAGCCCCCCCCGCGAGCAACCCCGCCAAAGACGCCGCGGCGTAGTTGGCCTCTACCGCAACTCGTGGCACAGGCATCCCGCCTGTATCGCTTTCTTCCACCAGTATGAGTCGATTCGCCATCGAATCGCTCGCCCGCCTCTTCAGCCCGACAGGGCTGGCCGAACAGAGCCGGGGTGTGGAGCGAGCGACACCACCGGAAAGCCGCCCAACTCAACCGCACCCCGAAGGTGGTGCTCGCAGCGTGTGATCCCACCGTGCGATGCAGTTCCCGGCAAGACCCCAAAGCACACTCCGCTCACATCCCCAGCGACCGCGCAGCGCCAACGACAAGATCAGCCGCCCGCTCAATCTCCTCCGCCGTCGTGAACCGCGAAAGACTGAACCGCAGCGACCCATGCGCAACCGTCTCCGGCACCCCCATCGCCAACAGCACCGGCGAAGGATCCAGCGACCCCGAAGAACACGCAGCCCCCGCCGAAACCGCCAATCCCCGCTCGCTCAAGTACAGCACCAGCACCTCCGCCTCCAGCGTTGGAAACCCGATGTTGGTGGTGTTCCACAAACGAGCCCCCGCCGAGCGATCTCCATTGATGACCGCCTTCGGCGCTCCCGCAAGCACCAGCGCTTCAAACCGATCACGCAGCTCTCCCTGCCTCGCCCGCAGCGATTCATCCGCAAGCCACAGCCGCGCCTCGCGAGCCGCCGCTCCCGCGCCGGCCATACCGGGCACATTCTCCGTGCCCCCACGGCGTCCGAGCTCCTGCGTGCCGTGAATCCCCGGCCGGATACGGATCCCCGGCCGTAGCCACAGAACCCCGATCCCCTTGGGGCCGTGAAACTTGTGAGGGCTGAAAATCAGCAGGTCGCACGGACAGCGCGATGCCAACCCCCCATCCCCATCGATGCTCCCCGGCATCTTGCCCACCCACTGCGTGCCATCGCAGATGAACGTGATCCCGCGCTCGCGGCACGCACGGCCGATCTCTCCCACCGGCTGAATCACGCCCGTCTCGTTGTTCGCCCACTGAACGATCGCCAGCGCGGCCCCATCGGCGGCGAGCCTCTCGAACTGGTCCATCACGACCGCGCCGTGCCGATCGATCGGCGCCCACGCGATCCGGCACAGCCGCTGCTTCTCGAGATCCTCAACCAGATCCCGCACCGCCGCGTGCTCGACCTTGGTCGTAATGATCGCCGGCGGCTGCTGCCCCGAACGATTGGCTGCAAGCGTCCCGCGCACCGCCAGATCGACTGACTCGGTGCCCCCCGACGTGAACACGATGTCCCGCGCGCTTGCCCCGATCAGATCCGCCAGCTCCTGCCGCGCCAGCTCCACCTGCCGTCTTGCATTCTGCCCCCCGCGATGCACGCTCGAGGGATTGTGCCAGTCCTCCTCCAGCGCCCGCCGGATCGCCTCCACCACGGCGGGCGTCGGCTTGGTCGTGGCGTTGTTGTCGAGGTTGATCATTTGAGAAAGTGACGAAGTGACGGAGAACGAATGCGAGTCAGAGAATCATGGTCGGTCCAGCGGCCGCGTGCGGGTACGACAGGCCCAGCTTGGCGACCAGCAGCGTCAGGGCTGTGACATCGTTCTCGTCAAACGCATCGGTTTCGTAGCTGTCGCCGTCGAGCACCCCCCAGCAGGCGCCATCCTCGTTGAAGAGCGGGATGACGATCTCGGAGCGGTCCTTCGGATCGCAGGCGATGTAGGTGGCGCCAAGGGTGGAGACATCCGGAATGAGGATGGGCTGGCGGCTCTGCCAGCCACGGCCGCACATGCCGTGCAGGCCGATCGGGGAGCACGCCGGCTTGTCCCTCCGCGCGACCAGGACCATCTCGGGCTCGGTCGTGGGCTTCTCGTAGAAGCCGATCCAGGAGTACGCGGGCCTCGCGGGCCGATCGAGTCCAAAGTGCTCCCAGACCAGATCGCACGCAAGCCTCATCGCCGCGGCACGATCGCTCACGCCGACGGCGGCACGGATCACAGGGGCGTAGTCACGCAGGGGCATCGTTCACCTCGACGGTCGGATCGCCATCACGCGGACATGCGATCACCGGCCGACCGAAGGGTACGGGTGGTACGGAACGTCGGATTGCAGCAAACCCGGATCCGAAGGATCAGAGCGTCGCGCTGGTGTACGGCAGCAGCCCCATGTACCGCGCCCGCTTGATCGCCTGCGAGACCATCCGCTGCTCCGCAGCGCTGGTGCCGGCGCGCTTGCGGCCGTAGATCTTCCCGTTGGGGCTCATCATCCGCCGCAGCGTCTCGATGTCCTTCCAATCGACAAAGACCTTCCCCTTCGCGGAGATGCGGGCGACGCGGATCTTCTGGACGTTCTGGAAACGGTTGAACTTCGACATGGCTGGCGATCCCCGCCTGTGGCGGGGGCTCCGTCATGGGCTTGGGCCCGGAAGCATCGCTTCCGGGCGACGGGATCCCACCCGTAACGGCACGGGCGGGGGTCGAGATGTTAGGAGACAGCCCGAGGCGTGTCGAGGGAGGGTTTCGAAGCTGTCTCTCGCCCCGGCACAGCTCCTCCCCTACCGGCCAGAGCCCGATCGACCGACAGCAACCCCCCTCCAAACACCGCCAGCACCAGCCCCATCCCCAGCATCCCCGCGTTCTGCCCGATGTTGCACCACCCCAGCGGCCCCGTGCAGAACGGCTGAAGCTTGCCGAAGCACCCGCAGTTGACCGTCAGCCCCCGCCACAAGACCGAGATGATCCCCGCGATGAACACCGCCAGCAGCACCGAGACCAAAAGCGCTGCCGATCGCGTCCAGCACCCCACAATCAACGCCAGCCCACAGACCATCTCCGTCCACGGCACCGCGAACGTCGCCAGCTGCGCCAGGTGATCCGGCAGGATCTTGAACGCCTTGACCGAATCCGAAAAATCCAGTGGTCCCGTCAGCTTGACGTAGGCCGCAAACACAAACAGCCCACCCAGCACAAGCCGAAGCACCAGAAGTATGAACCCCCCGAACCCACCGCGCTCGGCAGGCCTGAACGAAACATCATGCACGGTTGGTGTTGCGGACACGGCCATTCAGCCTCCATTGTCGAGCGGATCGGCCCCCGATTCGGTCGGATACCCGGCCTGCTTCCACGCGGCGAACCCCACCGTCATGATGTGGAGGTTCTCATAGCCCGACTGTTGCAGCCGGATGCCCACGGAGTGGGATGCATCACAATCCCCACCCGAGCAGTAGATCACCAGCGGCGCTGCCGGATCAAGGATCTCAAGCGCCCTGGGCGGCTCGGACTGACCGAACATCGCCGCCGTCAGGTGCAGTGCACCCTGGATGCGCTCGGCGATGAACTCCTCACCGAGCCGGGCATCGATGAAGACAATCCCGCGATCAAAGAGCCCCTTGGCCTGTTCAAGAGTGATCTCCTGACCCAGCACCGCCTCCTGGCGTGCCGCCGTGGGCCCAGCCCCGCCATCGGCATTCGCGGGCGGGGCGGGGGTGGGGGTGGGGGTGGCGGTGGGGGTGGCCGGGGAAGTGGTGTCGGCCGGCGTGGTGGCCGGAGCCGTGGAAGTCGGCGCTGGCTCAGGCGGCTTGAGACGCAACTGCACCGGGCGTATCCACGAGTCAGCCGCCCCCAACGTCAGGCCGATCCCGGCCAGGGCAAGCATGCGGGTGATGACCATGGCTGCATCCTAGATGGACCATCCAAAAAGAACCCAGGGCGACGGCCGCCCTGGGTGCAAATGTTCACGAGGCATTGGAAGCACTCACCGGACCGTGGTCGTCGGCTGGGGCTGGGTGGCCGGGATCGGCGGCAGCGGTTGTCCGCCCGCGAGCCGGACGAACCCGTAGAACTTGATCTCGACCTCTTCCTCCCCGGGCTCTTCGGTGAGCACGGCCAGTTCACCCTGCATCGCGCCCGAGCGCTGCGGCGCGTTGCCCTTGATCGTCACGGTGTGCATCGTGTTGTACTCGTTGCTCTCGACTGCGGTCTCCAGGCCCAGGTTGGTCGGCCGGCGAAGTTCCACACCCTTGACCTTGATCGGCTTGCCGTTGCGGCTCTTGAGCACGATCTTGGCCTCGAAGGGCTGGCCCGCGGGCAGGTTGCCCAGCGTTGTCGGCGATGGTGTGATCTCGAACTCGCCGGTCACCTCGGCCACCACCTGGATGTTGACCAGGTCCGCGCGCGCCTCGTTGGTCCGCACCGCGATCGTGGAGGTCCCGCGCCCGACGCGAGCGCCCTTGTTCACCGAGACCTCGACGGTCGACCGCCGAACCTTCTTGCCGTTGATCTCGACCTCCTCGGTCTTCACCACGCTCGCCTGGAACCGGTCATCGCTCCCGGTCGCCAGCGTGGCCTCGAAGCCGGGGGTGCCGCAGGTGAGTGTGACGAACATGCTCTTGCCCTGGGCCTTGTCCACCTTGCCGAAGTTCAGCACCTTGGGCTCGAGCTTCACCAGCGGCTCAATGTTGGATTTGAAGGTCACGACCGATGAGGGGTGATCGGCATCGTTGGTGAAGATCGTGATCGTCTTGGACTGGATGCCTTCCTTGCCGCGAGGGTCGAACTCGCCCTCGATCACACCCTTCTCACCGGGCATGTACTCGGTCTTGTTCGGCGTCGCCGCCGTGCAGCCGCAGGAGGGCTGCACTCGGGTGATCACCAGCACGCCATCCCCGGTATTGGTGAAATCGATCTTGAACTGGGCCTTGTTGACATCCAGGATCGTCCCCAGGTCCATCTCCGAGGCCCCGATCGTCAGGACCGGCTTGCCCACCAGCACCAGCGATCCGGCCGGCTCTGCGGGCCGCTGCTCCGCTGGTTCCTCGGGCTCCAGGGTCTGAGCCATGCCCGTGCTCGCCAAGAGCGACAGGAACCCTGCCATCAACCAACCAGATCGCCGAAACCCACAACGAACCTTAGAAGTCATGGTCATGATGAACTCTCCGATCGCCAAAAGCCGGAAGTCTCAAGCTGAAAGACTCTGGATTGCAGATCCGACTCGGCCCTGAATACCGGGTCAAACCGGGCCCGAATCACGCCAGGGCCTGAATGCTAGGTGGTTCGCCGCGCGACCCACACCCACACCCCCAACCCCGCTTCACATCGTGGACACCAGGTAACGCGATATCGGCCGGTATCGGCCATCACCTCCGCTCGCAGCAGCCCGGCCGACCCAGGAACCCCGCCCCCGGCCCGAATAAACTGCACCAGTGATCGGCCTCCCCCTCCAGATCGGCCCCATCCGCCTCAGGACCAACCTCCTGCTCGCCCCGATCGCCGGCTATTGCGACCTGGCCTTCCGCACCATCTGCCGGGAGCAGGGGGGCCTGGGCATGGCATGCACCGATCTCCTGAGCCCCCAAGGCCTCCTCCGGGGCACCGCGACCAGCCTCGACCTGGCCAAGACCGATGCCACCGACAAGCCGGTCTGCATGCAGTTATACGGCAGCGATCCCGAGATCATGGCCGAGGGCGCCCGCTGGGCCGTCGAGCACGGCGCCACCGTCATCGACATCAACATGGGCTGCCCCGTCGACAAGGTCACCAAGAAAGATGGCGGCTCCAAACTCCTCACCGACCTGCCGCGCGCAGCCCGGATCGCCGAGCGGGTCGCCCGCGAACTCGAGAAGACGCCCCTGGATCGCGATGAGTGGGCCAGAAGAATCGGCGATGCCCAGCTCATCGCGCCAGGATCAGCCCCCATCCCCGTCCCGCTCACCTGCAAGATGCGCCTGTGCTGGCACGATGCCGACTACGCCGCCGGCAACGCCTGCTCCCCCGGCCTGGCACGCATGCTCGCCGATGCCGGGGTCGCCGCCGTCACCGTCCACGGCCGCACCACGGAGATGAAGTTCTCAGGCGAAGTCATCCACGACGGGATCGCCCGCGTGGTCGAGACCATCGGCGGGCGCATCCCCATCGTCGGCAACGGCGATGTGCGCGAGCCGGCCGATGCCCTGCGCATGATCGAGCGCACCGGTTGCCAGGGTGTCATGATCGGCCGCGGGGCGCTCTCAACCCCGTGGATCTTCCGCGACTGCTGGAGCCTCCAGACCACCGGCGCCGTAGAGGAGGCGCCGGGGATCCCCCGCATCATCGAGATCATCCGCCGGTACTTCGAGCTCATGCGCGTGCAGCGCGATGATCGGTACGCTCTCTTCCAGATCAACCGCCGTGTAAGCTGGTTCGCCAAGCGACTCACCGGCACCGATGCAGCGGGCAAGCCGATCGGCGTCAAGCCGTTCAAGGAGGCGGTGCGCAGCGCCCGCTCGGCCGGGGATGTCCATTTCGCTCTCGACCGGTTCGCGGCCGGCGGGCTCCGCGGCGGATTCTTTGAACTCCAGGAGTCAGCGACGACCTAGAACGCAGGAGTCAGCGACGACCGAGTGGCCTGAAATAGAAGTCCGTTGCCGTCGAAACGCCGGAGAAGGCCGTGAATTCATGCATGCCGCTGCCAACGAACTTCTGACACACACCACTCGAACGCCATAGTCGGCGGCGACGTACAACGCTTGCGGAGCACCCCTTGACCTTCAGGCACCTTCGCTTCTCTCACCGGCTCGGCATGCCCTTGCGCATGATCGCCGGCACGGCGTGGGCGGCGGCGATGACCACCGCCGGGCTTATGGTGCTCTCGTCCCAGCACGGATTGCTGGGCCGGATGGCATCGGTGCGATGGGGCCTGGGGGCGGCGCTGGCCGCCGGAGGCCTGTTTGTCTTCATGGTCCTGGTTGCGGATCGGTGGTTCCGAAAGGCCAGCAAGCCGATGATCTGGTCCATGGAAGCCGCGTGCTTCTGCATCTTCGTCGGAGTTCCCATGGCCATGGTCCTGATCGCGTTATTCAAACCCTGATAGACACCCTGACAGGGCGCCTGAACCGAACATGCTCAATACCTCACCCTGCCGTGCCGTCTGCCTCTGGTCCGCCCTGGCGATCGCGTCGGCCGGCTTCCTGGATGCTTCCGCAACCGCCGCCTCGGCATTCCAACCCGCCGTCTCAACGCCTCCCGCTGCGCCCCCCGAAGCGCCCAAGCCCGAACAGTCGGCCCCGATCGATATCAAGGAGCTTGCCGGGCGGAACATCGTGCGCATCACGTTCGCGGATCTGGGGCTTCAGGACAGCCCCGCCGCACGCGATCACAAGATCGCCGCCGCGATCCTGGGCGTCGCGCAGGAACTCTGGTCCGAAGAGAACGTCGCGCGCTGGCGATTAGGCGCTGCCACCGCCGCGGAGGATCACACGCTGGCGGAGGAGCTGTGCCGTGAGCTGCTCCGGAAGGATCCCAAGGACACGGTCATTCAGCTCAGGCTCATCAACCTCCGGCTCGCAGAGTCGGACACCGCCGAGGCCCGGCTCGAACAGCTCCGCAAGCTCCTCGGTCCCGCGGGGGAATCGATCGATGCATCCGTCCGCAGCCGGCTGGCCATGGATGCGGCCGGGCTCTGCCAGCAGTTGGGCGATGACAAGGGCTTCGTCACGTTCCTCAAGCAGGCGACCACGCTGGATGTCACCAACCGTGACGCCGCCGCTACCGCCGTCGCGTACTACGCCGAACGCGTCGAGGATCCGGTCGGAAGGCTCGAGCTTCTGGGCAACCTGCTGCTCGCCGAGCCCACCGATCCCGAGACCCAGATCGCCATCTCGCGCGAACTTGCAGCCCTCGGCGCGTTCGCCGAGTCCATCCGCTTCCAGGACAACATCGCCGCGATGTTCCAGCACGAGGGCATGGCGGTGCCGCTCATGCTGGCGCGCGAACGCATGTTCTCTCGCTGGGGTGTCGAAGGCCCGCAGTCCGTGGTCAAGGAGATCAACCTGCAGGTGCAGACCTATCGACTCCAGACCGCTCGCCAACGCGAAGCCATGGAGGCCGCCCTCGTTTCGACCGTGGGCGTCCCTTACCCGCACGAGGTTCGCCTCGAACCCCTGATCGAGCGCGTCCGCCTGGTTGCCGCGATCGAAGCCAACGACATGATCACCGCCGCGGCCTCCGCCGCGGACCTTCGCGCCACGGTCGCCGCGCGGCTCGAAGAACTCGCCGATCCGCGCCTGCGCCAGGAGGAGATGGATGAGAACAGGGCGCGCGAACTGGCGCTGGCGCTCGAACTCGGGCTGATCCAGACGTACGGCTGGGCCAACCTGTACGTTGCGCCGATCGTCAAGGAGGCGCCGGCGCCCGCCAAGCTCGATGCGGTGCCCGCCAACTCCATTCAAACCCCCGGCCGCTCCGCAGCCCCAACCACGCCGCCGCCTGTTCCCGCGCCTGCACCCGCGCCCGCTCCAGCGGCGGTCCCGCCGACCTCTCCGCCGCCCGCGGCAGGCGGCCCTGACGCCCAGGCAACATCCCGGCCACCGGCCGATGACCCGTCGGTATACAAGCAGCCCCCGGCATTCGCGCCCGGCCCTGAGGTGCTGCTGAGCGAGATTGATCGCGTGCTCGCCACCTACAGGGTGGATCCCGCGGATCCCGACCTCATCACCGCGCGGGGCTGGGCGATGCTGCGGGCCAACCGCTTCGATGAGGCCCTGGCCGCCTTCAAGCCCGTGTTCGACCTGCGCGTCTCAGCGCAGATCGGCCTTGCCGATACCTATCGCGCCAAGGGCGACACCAAGAGCGCCATCGAAACCTACCGGACGGTCTGGAGAGCCGCTCCGCAAACGCTCGATGCAATGGTCGCGTACGCCCGGCTGCGAGAGTTGCTCGGCACCAAGGACGTCGAGGGAGACCTTTCCCAGCGGGCGCGGCGATTCGCCGCGGGCATCCCCGCGTGGATCGACCGCCTCCCCGAGGGCGGGCAGATGTTCATGGATATCGATTTCCAGGCCACGCCTGTGCGTGCCGACCCCCTGGAGCGCACGCTCCTGACCGTCCGCCTGCGAAACTCCTCTCCCGTCCCGCTGGGAATCGGCTCGGACCGCGCGATCAACTCGCAGCTCCTGATCGGGTCGAGCATGGAAGTCGGGCTCTCATCGGTCCGGGCATACCTCAAGCCCGAGGTGACATCGATCGCCCGGCGCCTGCGACTCATGCCCAACGAGGTCGTCGAGCTCAAGTACTGGCCCGATGCAGGCTCGGCGGGGTGGGTTGTCGAGGAGTGCTCCGATCGAGCCGTCCGGCAGCGCTGGCGCCTCATGCAGGGGTTCGTGCAGGATGAGGGCGGTGTCCTCTCGCCCGGGGCCCTCTGCCTTCAGCGCGAGAGCAACGCCCAGGTGCGCGGTTCGCTCGCAACCCCCCCTCCGGCGGACATCCCCGCAAGGATCGCCGCGGCGACCGAACCCGAACTCGCCGCCCTGGTCGTCGCGACACGCGCCAAGCTCCTCAACCCGATCGACGATTCGACCGGCATCCCGATGAGGTTGACGGACCCGGAAATCAAGGCGATCGCCGACGCCGCCGCGGCACGCTACCCGACCCTCAGCCGTGAGTCCCGCATGCTCCTCCTCGCGGTCCTGCCGCCGGCGGCCGTCCTCGCCCCCATGAAGCCGTTCGATGATGCCGTGCGCGCCGAGACCGATCCGGCGGCGGCGATCATCATGCTCGCCACCCACATCGCCGCCGCCACCGACCCGCTGCTGGCCCAGTGGGAAAACTCCGGTGATCCACGGGTCGCCCCGTTCGCGACGCTGCTCGCACAGCGGCTCGGAGAAGGCATGATGACCTACGCAACCCGCGGGGGCCCGGATGTATACGGGATGATCGCCGCCTCCAAGCCCGGACAATCGACCGACCTGCCGGGCTTCAGCGGAGGCGGCGGCAGGTGACCGCAGCGCCCGACCACGCAGATACGGGCTCGACCCGCATCACCTACCGGGGAACAGCGACTGCCCGGACGGCGGTGGGCATGGTTGTCGGTGTGGTGCTCCTGGGTGTCGCAGTCTGGATGCTGCGGTCACCAACACACCGCGATGAGATCGCCAGGGCGATCGATTCAGCGCAAAACGCACCGGCCTGGCTCATCGTGATCGCCTGCACCCTCCCCCTTGCCAACTGGCTCTTCACCACGCTCGCCTTCTGGATCCTCACCCGGCCCTTCGGACGCGTCGCGCTCGGAGAAATGGCCGCCCTCATGGGCGCCTCCTGGCTTGCCAACTACCTCCCCATCAAGCCCGGCCTCGCAGGTCGGATCACCTACCACGCCGCGATCAACCGCATCCCCATCAAGCACTCGGCCCGCATCGTACTGCACGCCGTCGGCATCAGCGCAGCGTGCGCTGCAATCCTCATCCTCCTGGCCTTGGGCTACAGCCAGCGAGGTTGGCTGCACTCCACATCGCTCCTGCTCTCCGCCCTCATCCCCATCTGCCTCGGTGCCTGTCTTGCGAACCACCTGCTCCGCCTGCGCCGTTCAGATCGCCAGCCCGCATCCCCACGACCAGGCATCCGCTCCAGCATCATCGCCGCGTTCGCCGTCCGGCTCGCCGATTCATCCATCTGGGTCGTCCGCTACCTGGTTGCATTCGAGCTCATGGGCCGACCGATCGGCCTGGTGCAGGCGACGGCGCTCGCCGGTATCTCGCAGTCTGTGGCAGCGCTGCCGATCATCGGATCGGCACTGGGTGTACGCGAGTGGTCCGTGGGCGTGCTGTCGTCCGTCCTTGCGGGGGGTGGTTCTGAGAGCGCATCCTCGGCCGGCGGCATTGCGGGGGGCGGAGGCGGGGGTGCCGGGTCAGCCCTGACCCTGGGTCTCGCCGCCGACCTCATCAACCGCGTCATCGAGATCGCCCTGGCGATCCCGATCGGGTTGGCCTCGGCGGCCTGGCTCTCCCGCCACATCTCTAAGAAGCTATGACTTCGGCACAAACAGGGAACAAACGACGAACCACCAGCGTCAATACCATTATCGGGGTCGATACGGTCACATTGCGGGTGGGGGGGGTCGTAAAGGGTGGGGGGGCCGCGGTAGTAAGGGGTCGGGGGTTCTTTCCTACCCTGTTCAAGCGGAATCTTTCGATCGTCGAACCCGTATAGACATCTGGGACTGGACTTTCAGGAGAGCCGGCCCGCGCCCTTCACGGGGACGGGCCGGTCTTGTAGTTGGATCTCCGGTCCCGGAAGCGGAAGGCTTCGCGACCGACCGGAACACACGTGAACGGCTGTTCCCGGACGGACAGCCAGATCGGCCACCACCCAGCCTCACGGACGAGCGGGACCCATGGTGAACAAGATCGAACAAGACCATCAGCGCTTCCGCCAGATCGTGCGCGGGAAGATCCGCAAGGACCTGCGCAGGTTCATCTCGCGTGGCGACATCCTCGCTCGCGAAGGCCGGCGCGTCGTCTCCGTCCCCATCCACGACATCGACATCCCCACCTTCCGCTACGGCGATAACTCCGGCGGTGTGGGCATGGGCGAGGGTGAAGAGGGCCAGTCCGTCGGCCAGGGCCAGGGCCAGGGTCAAGGCCATGGCCAGGGCGGCGAGGCCGAGGGTCGCCACGCCCTCGAGGTCGATGTCACGCTCGATGAGCTCGCCGACATCCTCGCCGATGAGCTCAAGCTCCCCCGCATCCAGCCCCGCGGCCAGCACAAGATCACGACCATCCGCGACAAGTACACCGGCATCCGGCCGATCGGCCCTGCGGCTCTCCGCCACTTCAAGCGCACCTATCGCGAAGCCCTGAAGCGCCAGGTCTCGATGGGCATCTACGACCCCGACAACCCCATCATCATCCCGATCAAGAACGACCTGCGCTTCCGCTCCTGGAACGAGGTCAAGAAGCCCCAGAGCAACGCCGTCATCGTCTACATGATGGATGTCTCGGGCTCGATGGGTGATGAGCAGAAAGAACTCGTCCGCCTCGAGGCCTTCTGGATCGACACCTGGCTCCGCCGCAACTACGAGGGCATCGAGAGCCGCTACATCGTCCACGATGTCCGCGCCCAGGAGGTCGACAAGAAGACCTTCTTCAGCGTCCGCGAGGATGGCGGCACCCGCATCTCCAGCGCCTACCAGACCGCCCTCGAGCTCCTCCAGCAGCACTACGACCCCACCGACTGGAACATCTACCTCTTCCACTTCTCCGATGGCGACAACTCATCCGATGCCGACAACCGCCTGTGCATCAAGATCATCGATGAGCAGCTCCTCCCGCGCTGCAACATGTTCGGCTACTGCCAGGTCGCCAGCAGCTACGGCAGCGGCTCGTTCATCAACGTCATCCACGAAGCCTTCCCCGATGGCCGCGCCGATGAGCTCGGCCCCAAGATGGTCACCAGCAAAGTCAACGGCCGGGATGACCTCCTCGAATCCCTGCGGACGTTCTTCAAGCAGGGGCGGTAGCGCTTCAGCGGCGCCGCCACCAGTACGCTTTCCGCTTTACGTTCCCCTCTCCCCACCCCAACGCCCTTTGTAACTACCACGTTTGTGCGCACATCTGGTGTCGATGCGCTCAATTACTCCCGAATCCACCCACCCGCCGCTGGTGTTGCAACCCACCTCGCCCGATGCTCGCTTCCATGGACACCACCACGATCCATGACCCACGCCTCGATTCCCTCCTCAAGGCGCTTTTCGATGGTCACGCCGACCTCGCCGCCGCGACCGGCCTCACCCACACCCAGCTCGCCGAGATGTTCACCGACCCCCAAACCCGCCTGCGCATCGATTCGCTCGCGCTCCTCCTCGAGCAGCGAGCCCGCATGATCGCCGCCCAATCCATCCTCTCCGCGATCAAGTCTCTCGAAGCCGTGATGGCAACCCCCATCGAAAATCCGCGCCACGCCGAGACCATCCGCAAAGCCGCCACCACCGTCATCCGCCTCCACGATTCGCTCCACAAGCAGACCGCACCCGCGAACCGCAAACCCAACACCCAGGGCGCCCAACCATCTCCCGCCCCACTCGATGCCTCGGTGCCTGGATGCCTTGATGCCTCTCTTCTCAGCGCCATCCCCACAACCGCCCAGCCGCCGGTTTCATCGCCCGCGTCCTCCACGCGAGATCCCGCCGATGCCATCCCGCAGCGCCCCGGCAGACGACGACCCGCCGTAGCCTCGCTCGCAGGCTCAACCATCGCACTCTCGCCATGAACCGAGAGGTTCGCCTTCGACCTGCGGATGGAGATGCCTTCCTCTCCCCCGGGAGAGGTGCCGAGGCCCATTCTCCAACCGGGCGAACATACAAGGGCTTCATCCTCTTCCTCCTCTCCAACGCTCGTGAACCAACGCCGCAACCACTTGACGCATTGAAGCACAAAGGGCTCATCGGAAATGTGCGGGGCACAGCCATCGCTCACGTTTCATCGCGGACTTCCGGTCGCTCAAGATCCCGGCCTTGAGCTGCGAAGCAGCGGTTTCGTCAGCCCAGAGCGCAGCCTTGGGAACAGATCGTGTCAAGTCCATCGAGCCCTGAAAGGGCGACTCTTGGGGTGACCATTGACACCGAGGGCATCGATCACACCACTCCACGAATCCCGGTTGAACCGTCAATTCGTCGCCACCGGCCGATAACACGCCATCGCCTCCCACTCTTCAATCCTCTGATTCCACGCGATCGACTCGGCCTGTGTCATATCCCCCCGCCGTCGATGGATCGCCGCCTGAACGCTGTCCTGGTGATCCGGCCGCACGATCGGCGTGTCCGAACCAAACCAGAGCAACTTCCCCGGCGTGCATCCCGAATCGATCAGCTCCCGCAACGGCAGCACGCGATCCAGCCGGTGAGGGAGGTATCGCCGCAGCGCCTCGACATCGCACAGCAAGTGGCACGGCTGAACGCTCGCCAGCACTCCAAGCTGGGCGAACCGACCCGTATCCGCCCGGTCGATGATCTCCGCATGCTCGATGCGGAAGGAAGGGATGGGCTGAGCAAGAGAGGAAGCGACCGAATAGGGGTCCAGACGCTCATACGCATCAAGCCCTGCACGGACCGCGCCATCCCCGATCGCATGGGCCGCCAGCCCGATGCCCAGGCCCTTGCAGGTGCGGAGGGCCGACTCGATCTGGTCCGGCGGTGTGATGACCTTGCCGGTGGGCATCCCCGGCAGCGGTTCGCGATAAGGCTCGAGCATCCACGCCGTCCGGCTGTTGAGCGTGCCATCGATGAAGATCTTGGCTCCGGCGAGACGAACTTCACCCGTCCCCGCGCGGCTCGGATCCCCCTTCCGCGACCACGATCGCGAAGCCTCATGCTGGCCCGCGATCTCATCGATCGGGGCGTACAGCCATACCGAAAGGGGCAGCTTGCCGCCATCGTGAAGCTCGGCGAGCAGCGGCCCCAGCCACGACTGGCTGAGCATGTCGTGGACCTCAACAAAGCCCTGGCTTCCCAGGTCCTGCAAGGCATCGATGACGTGACGGCGGCGATCCTGGGCTGAGGGTTCGGGTGAGAGCTTCCATGTGTTCCACGCAGCGCTCTCCAGAAGCAGACCGTTGGGCACTCCCGCCTCATCCCGCCCGATCACACCGCCGACCGGATCGGGGGTGCCGCGATCGATCCCGCCAGCGCGAAGGGCGGCGGAGTTGGCGAACACCATGTGGTGATCGAACGACATCGCCGCGCACGGGAGTTCCCCGGTCGCCTCATCGAGCTCTCGCAGGCTCGGCCAGCCGCCCGGGCCATCGCCGGGCTGCTTCCAACCCTCAACCCGCGCCCCGATCGCCAGCAGCCAGTCGGGACCGGGGCTCTCGCGGCGGCGAGCCGCTGCCTCGCGCAGGATCTCCAGGCAATCCCCAGCGCCCGCGCACTGGGCAAGCAAGATCATAGAAAGTGCTCGCCCGTGCGGGGCGATGTGGGCGTGCGCTTCGCGCAGTCCGCTCATGGGCGGGCTTCCTTGGTCGCCGCAGGGGCGGGCGCTGCCTGCGAACCCAGGATCGCCGCGAGCGCCTGCTCGGCAAGCGCGGGAGTCATCGACGCGACCTCGAACCCGATCCTTCTCGGCCCGTAGCGGGTGCGGATATCAATGCCCAGGGGATCGATGCCGACCATGACCGCCTGGTCGTTGTTCTGGCCGAAGCGTTCTCTGCTGACGGGCAGCAGGGTGTGGGGGTCTCGGAGTGCGTTGGTGCGCTTGCAGATGCCCGGCTCAGCGCTTCGGAGGGGGTTGGGCGCGATCAGCAGCGCTGGCTCGAAGACCTGGTTCTGCTTGCGGATGGATTCGGGTTCGAGGAGGAGCCAGCGGCGGGCGTGTGCGGGCCCGTGGTAGATGAGGTGGCGATCGGGGGCTTCGTGGGTGTAGGGGTTGACTTCCCGCGCCCGGCAGAGCATCTGGATGGCTTCGACACCCTCATCGGGGATGAGGAGCGTCATCGATTCGAGATCCTCATCGGCCGGTGCATCGGGGCCATCGGCCGGAACAGGGATGACGGGGCACCCGGTCCCCGGGTCGAGGATGTACAAGACCGGAAGAATGCGGTCATCGATGCGCAGGATCCCCTGGTAGTTGGCTCGCAACTGCCGGGCGGGTGAGGCGGCTTGCGCAGCGAATGGACCCAGATCTTCGGGCGTGCTGACCATCGGATGATTGTCGCCCGGGCCGGGTCTCAAGCAAGTGGGGAGGCCCTCGCGGGGCCTATATGAGGGTGCGTCGGTGCGGTTGGAGACGCCGGAGATGCAAAAACGATCGCGGGGCCCGCCGGCCCCGCGATCATCCAAGTTGTTTGTGGTCTTTGACGCCCGTCACTCGAGTGGGCGGGCGGAAGGCCTGGGGAGCGGTTCTCGCTCACCCACCCGCTTACTTGCGGGACTTCTTCTTGCCGGCCTTCTTGGAAGACTTCTTCGAGGCCTTCTTGGACGATTTCTTGGCCATTACAGGAACTCCTTACGAGACATGTCCGGTTCGCGCCACACACTCCAACGTGCGCGGCATCCGGACGGGATTGATCATCGGTATAACCACACGTGGGACTTGAGTGAGTCGCGCATCTTTTGCATCGGGCCGCGCATCCGCTCGCGCTTGCTGCTTCCTTCGACCATGGGTGTCCAGCATACAGAGTGTCGGCGCGTCTTGCACGCAAGTCGTCCATCCGCATCAACCGACAGGGGGTCTTCGACGACAAAGATGTCATTGACGAAGGGGTCCAGCGCGCGCACACTTGATCGCGCGGACGATCGATCCCGCATGAGGAGACGCGATGCCCGGCATCACCCAAAGGACGCTTTCGTGCGGCACACCGCTGGTCATCGAGCACATCGAGGGCGTCCGCAGCGCTGCGCTCTGCTGGATGACGCCGGGGGGCTCGGCCTTCGACCCGATCGATGGAATGGGCCGCAGCACCATGTGGGAAGAGCTGCTGATGCGCGGTGCGGGGGGTCGGGACAGCCATCAGCAGGCCGATGCCTTCGATCGCCTGGGTGTGGGCCGGTCGGTCGATGTCGGCACCTACTACATGCGGTTGGGCGCTTCGATGCTCGGGGAGCGGGTCGTTGAGACGATCGGGCTCATGGCGGACATGGTCCTGCGGCCGGCGATGCACCCCGATGATGTCGATCCGGCCAGGGATCTTGCACTCCAGGGGATCGCATCCCTCAAAGACGATCCGCAGGAGCGGGCGATGCTCGGGGCGCGGCGCCGACACCTTCCAGAACCCGTGAATCGGTCAGGACTTGGAACTCCAGAAGGGCTCATGGCGCTGACGCGTGAAAGCCTCTTTAGAGACTGGTCGATGGTCGCCCAGCCGGGCGGATCGATCATCGCGATGGCCGGGGCGATCGATGCCGATGCGGTGGTGAATGCATGGGAACGGGCGCTTGCGGGGTGGTCGGGCGCGACGAGCATGCCGCGCAGCGGACCCCTGCCGGTGCGCGGGTACGAGCACGAGCAGGATGACACCAACCAGGCCCAGATCATCGTCTGTCACGATGCACCCACCGAGCTTGCGGATGAATCGATCCTCGAGAAGATCATCCTCAGCGTGCTCTCGGGAGGGATGTCGGGCCGGCTCTTCACCGAGGTCCGCGAGAAGCGGGGGCTGTGCTATTCCGTCAGCGCTGGGTATCGCGGGGACAAGGACTACGGGCTCGTCACCGGGTACGTCGGGACCACGCCCGAGCGCGCCCAGGACTCGCTCAACGTCCTGCTTGCCGAGATGGCCCGCATCAACTCATCTTCCCCGGCCGATCGCATCACCCTGGATGAGTTCAACCGGGCGGTCGCCGGCATGAAGAGCCGGCTGGTCTTCAGCGGTGAATCGACCGGCGCCCGGGCCAGCGCCCTGGCGGCGGACATGCACGTCTACGGGCGGCCGCGGAGCCTCGAGGAGATCGCCCGCAAGATCGATCGCGTCACCCTCGACCAGGTCAACGGGTACCTCTCGACCCGCAAGATGGGCACCATGACGATCCAGACCCTGGGTCCCAAGGCGCTCGTGCCCCCGGCGATGTAGCCCGATCGGCCTTCAGGCTCGCCGCGCACCGGCATCATCCTGTATCGTGTGGCGATGGTCGTGCAATCCCATCCGGTGCCAGTCGGTCCCAAGCGCGTGCTCGGCGCCTTTGATGCCGGCTGCATCGTCGTCGGGGCGATCATCGGGGTGGGGATTTTTTCATCGCCGGGCGGTGTCGTTCAGAAGACCGGCGATGGGACGCTGGCGCTGATCGCCTGGGCCGTGGGCGGTGTGATCGCGATGTGCGGAGCGCTGGTGTTCGCGGAACTGGGGGGGAGATACAACGCCAGCGGGGCTCAATACGGCATCCTGCGCGAGTCGTATGGGCGTCTTCCGGCGTTCATGTACGTGTTTTGTAATGCAACGGCGATCCAGGCGGGCGCGATCGGGGTGATTGCGATCATCTGCGTTCAGAGCCTCGCCGCGGCGGTGGGGGGAGAGCCGCCGAGCGGATGGTGGCTGACGGCGGCGTGCAGCGTGCTGGTGATGGGGATCGCGCTGGCGAACATGTTCGGTGTCAAGGCAGGGGCGGGGATCCAGAACTTCACGGTGATCGCCAAGGTGCTGACGCTGCTGGTGGTGACGTGCCTGGCGGTCTTCGGGGGCGCGCAGCCGCCGGATGCAGCCGCGGAGGTGGTGGAGGGCGGGAGCGGGCACGGGCCGGTGGCGGGGATCATGGCGGCGCTCGTGCCGGCGTTCTTTGCCTTCGGCGGGTGGCAGCATGCGCTGTGGATCTCGGGGGAGGTCAAGAACCCGGTGAAGTCGCTGCCGCGAGCGATCGTGGGAGGGGTTGCGGTCGTGATCACGGTCTACCTGCTTGCCAACTGGGCGTACATCCATCTGCTGGGCGCGGGCGGGGTTGCCAAGAGCAAGGTGATCGCGGCGGATGCGGTGTGGCGGCTGTGGGGGGATGGGGGCCGGCGAGCGATCGCGGCGGCGGTGGCGATCTCGGCGTTGGGGGTGCTCAACGCGCAGCTGCTCTCGGGTCCGCGGCTGGTGTACCGGATGGCGATCGAGGGACAGTTCTTCCGCCCGTTCGGAGTGCTGAGCAAGCGATTCGGGACTCCGTGGGCGGCGATCCTGATGATGGCGAGCGTGGCGATCGTGCTGATGGCGATCGCGGGTGATCAGGGTGTGATGATGCTGGGGGATGGGGCGGTGTTCATCGATGGGGTGTTCTTCGCGCTGACGGCGGCGGCGCTCTTGATCGTGCGTGTCAAGGAGAAGCGTCGCGCCGGACCCGGCGTCGAGGTGTACTCGGGGTTCAAGGTGCCGGGATACCCGGTGGTGCCCTTGGTGTTCGTGGTCGGGGAGCTGGCGCTGCTGACGGGGTCGTACCTGGATCCCTCGATCCGAAAGGTGGCGTGGGTGGGGATGATCTGGATCGCGGCGGCGGCGCTGCTGTACGTGGTGAAGTTCCGGAAGTCCCCGCCGGCGGGTGGATCTGCTGCGGCTGTGCCGGTCGAGTGCCGGCAATGCGGATATGCGCAGGCGGGACTTCAGGCCGAGCAGGGTGGGGTGCGGTGCCCGGAATGCGGGACGATGACACCCGTTTCCGCGCCTCCGGCGCCTTGAGTTTTGAATCGACGGCCGACTCGGTTGCGCGCGCCTTCGTGCGAATAATGCAATCCCGCCTGGTTCGCGTTTGGTGTGGGACGCGAAGGGGCGTGGCTCGCAAAGGACTCGCTCACATGTTTCCGACATTCACATTGACAGGTGCCGGTCGAATTGCCGTCCTTCCGGTCGTTGCGATCGCCGCGGGAGTGTGGGCTCAAGCGCCGCAGCCCGCTGGTGATGACAAAGCTGATCCGAGAACGGATGCGAAGCCTGTCGAAGCGGCCAAGAAGGACGGCAAGCCCAAGTGGGATGTCAACAACCCATATGCGAACGGGGGCCCGGCGTTTCATGACGTGGCGATCGACACCACGGCGGGGACGTGGCTGAGCTTGGATGTCAGCCCCGATGGAAGCGAGATCGTCTTTGACCTGCTGGGGGATATCTATGCATTGCCCATCGGCGGGGGTGAGGCCAGGAGCCTCACCAGCGGGATTGCCTGGGACATGCAGCCGCGATTCAGCCCCGATGGCAAGTCGATCGCGTTCACGAGCGATCGGGCGGGCGGGGACAACATCTGGGTGATGGCCCGGGATGGATCGAACCCCAAGCAGATCACGAAGGAGAACTTCCGGCTGCTCAACAGCCCAGCGTGGGCCCCGGATGGGGAGTTCATCGTGGCGCACAAGCACTTCACCAGCCGGCGATCGCTGGGATCGGGTGAGATGTGGCTGTACCACCGCTCGGGCGTGGATGGCGGGTGGTCCGATGGGCTTCAGATGACGACCAAGCCGACGGATCAGAAGGATGTCGGGGAGCCGGCGTTCTCACCGGATGGGCGGTACCTGTACTACAGCCTGGATGCCACGGGCGGAGATTCGTTCGAGTACGACAAGGACTCGACCGCGGGTATCTACAACATCAACCGGCTGGATCGGACGACGGGCCAGACCGAGACGTTCGTCGCGGGGCCGGGCGGGGCGTGCCGGCCGACGCCATCGCCGGATGGCAAGTCGCTGGCGTTCGTGCGGCGGGACCGGTTCAAGACGTGCCTGTTCGTGCGTGATATCGCGTCGGGGAAGATCGAGAAGCTCTACGACAATCTCGAGCGGGATATGCAGGAGACGTGGGCGATCCACGGGGTGTATCCCACGATGGCGTGGACGCCGGACAACACGTCGATCGTGTTCTACGCCCACGGCGGGTTCCACAGGATCGATATGGGGAGCCGGCGGGTGTCGGATATCCCGTTCCATGTGAAGGGGACGCGGGCGGTTGCGGAGGCGGTGCGGTTCCCGGTGGATGTGGCGCCCGAGAAGTTCGATGTCAAGATGCTGCGCTGGGTGAAGGTGTCTCCGAAGGGGGATGCGGTGATCTTCCAGGCGCTGGGGCATCTGTATGTGCGTGCTTTGCCCGATGGGCAGCCCAAGCGGCTGACGGGGACCAATGACGAGTACGAGCAGTGCCCGAGCTGGTCGCGTGATGGCAAGTGGATCACGTACACGAGCTGGAGCGATGAGAAGCTGGGGGCGGTGAAGGTGGTCGCGGCGAGCGGCGGTGAGGGAAGGGCGATCACGACGGAGATGGGTCACTACGCCGATCCGGTGTTCACACCCGATGGGACGAAGGTTGTCTACGGGAAGATGTCGGGCGGGTACCTGACCGCGCCGATCTGGTCCAACGAGCCGGGGGTGTATGTCGCGGATGCCAAGGGAGGAGGCGCCAAGCCCAAGCGGATCGCCAAGAAGGGCTCGAACCCGCAGTTCGGGGAGAGCAGCGAGCGGGTCTTCCTGACGACCGCCGACTTCAACAAGGATGCCGACAAGCGGTCGCTGTTCTCCATCAATCTTGATGGCACGGAGGAGCGGTCGCATTACATGAGCGATTTCGCGACCGAGTACTCCGTCAGCCCCGATGGCAAGTGGCTCGCGTACGCCGAGCGGTTCAACGTCTACATCACGCCGTTCGTGCTGACAGGGCGCGAGGTTTCGATCGGGCCGAAGGCGAGCAACCAGCCGATCGCCAAGGTCACCCGGCACGCCGGTGATGGCCTGCACTGGTCGGGTGATTCGATGACGCTGCACTGGGCGCTGGGGCCGGAGCTGTTCTCGCGCAAGACCAGCGATTCGTTTGCTTTTCTCGCCGGCGCTCCCGAGAAGCTCCCCGATGCGCCCGAGCGCGGCATCAACATCTCGTTCAAGGCCGATGCCGATGTCCCCACGGGGACGCTGGCGCTGGTCGGTGGGCGGGTCGTGACCATGAAGGGCGATGAGGTGATTGAGGATGGGGTGGTGGTGATCGAGCGGAACCGGATCACGGCGGTGGGGAAGAAGGGGGCGACGGCGATCCCGGCGGGGGCGAAGGCGATCGACTGCACCGGCAAGACGATCACGCCCGGGTTCATCGATGTGCATGCGCACGGAGCGCAGGGTGTCAATGACATCATCCCGGAGAAGAACTGGGGGCCGCATGCGGACCTGGCGTTCGGTGTGACGACGATCCACGATCCGTCGAACGACACGGGGACGATCTTCGCGGCCAGCGAGATGCAGAGGGCGGGGATGGTGACGCAGCCTAGGACGTTCTCGACGGGGACGATTCTGTACGGGGCCCAGGGGTCGTACAAGGCCGAGATCGACAGCGTGGAGGATGCCAGGTTTCACCTGGCGCGGATGAAGGCGGTGGGGGCGTTCAGCGTCAAGAGCTACAACCAGCCACGCCGGGAGCAGCGCCAGCAGGTGCTCGCCGCGGCGACCGAGCTGGGCATGATGGTGGTGCCCGAGGGCGGATCGCTCTTTCAACACAACATGACGATGGTGGTGGATGGGCATACGGGCGTCGAGCACTCGCTGCCGGTCGAGCGGATCTACTCGGATGTGCAGCAGCTCTGGGGCGGGACGAAGGTGGGGTACACACCCACGCTGGTGGTCGGGTACGGCGGCATGGGTGGTGAGAACTACTGGTACGACCGCACGAACGTGTGGGCGGACCAGCACCTGCTGACGTTCGTGCCCAGGTTCATCATCGATCCGCGATCCCGGCGTCGGACGACCGCGCCGGATGAGGATTACAACCACCTCCGCAGCGCGGGGATCTGCAAGTCGCTGGTGGATGCGGGGGTGAAGGTGCATATCGGTGCGCACGGGCAGCTTGCGGGGCTGGGAGCGCACTGGGAGTACTGGATGCTCAGCCAAGGCGGGTTGACGCCGATGCAGTGCCTGCGAGCGGCGACCATCGATGGGGCGTCCTATCTCGGGCTTGACAAGGACATCGGGTCGATCGAGGCCGGCAAGCTCGCGGACCTTGCGGTGTTCGCCAAGAGCCCGCTGGAGAATGTGCGCAACACCGAGTCGATCACGCACACGATCGCCAACGGCCGCATCTACGACTCGCTGACGATGGCGCAGCTTGGGAACCATCCGGAGGCAGCGCCCAAGTTCTTCTTCACGGACGTGCAGGGCGCGACGGGGATGGTGATGAACATCGGCGGCTGCGCGGGGTGCGGGAGGCCGGGGGCGGGGTGCCTGCCGGGCAGTGCCGACATGCACACCGGGCCTGACGGCTATCGATGAGGTTGATGGGCAGCGCTGATGACTGGCGAGCGGTGGCGATTCGCAAACCCCTGGGAATCAGCGATTCCGGGCAGGGGGCGATCAAGCGGAGAGGGAGTGGGGATACGGCTTGGAGTCTCCCGGGACGTGGCAGAGGATGTCCGGAAATGTCAGTTACTACCCCGGTCTGTATTGTTTTGACATCTCACGCGGCGGCGTAACGAACGTGCTCTTCACGGAAGTAGGCGCTGACGATGTCCGGCCGGCGTTGCGTTGAGCGCAAGTAGGATCGAAGGCCGCT
>JADLBU010000125.1 GCA_020847535.1 Phycisphaerales bacterium | reverse complement strand
GCCTTGGCGCAGCAGCTCCGCCGCCCTTCGCCGCCGAGCCTCCAGCTCCGCCGGAGTACCTTTGGGTCTCATGCACTCTGTATCGGCACAACGCCCCGAATACCTTTTATTGCGCAGAGATCAATAAGTTACGCTCTAGTGGGGCGTGGGAGGATAAATATGAGGTGCATCGCGGAGAGGCTGGAACGTCGCGTTATTCTGGCTGCAAATATCGCAGTGGTGGGACTCGCAGATCGCGCGAATCCCATTCAAAGTGGCACGTCGCTCGGGGCATATTTCTTAGAGGCAACGTTGTCAGAGGCGGGAGCCTTTTCAGGCTCTCAGTACGCGTCAGGCGCGTCGGGTGTTTCTACGGCACAGCCGTACAACCAGCAAGTCACCTACCTCCCCGACGGCAAGTTCACGCTATCGGGCGCTTCGGAACGAGACTACGATCGTGAACTCGGCGGGCAGGTCAGTAGCGATGCTGGGCTTAGGGCTGGGTGGTTCTACGGATTTGACTCCGGCCTCGGCGACCTCGACCCTTCCGACTCCCAGAGCATCGACCTCGCGTACGCAATCGAGCGGGCTTCGACGAGTTCTCTGTCGGACATCTCCGGCACATGGATGATCACTTGGCACGGGTGGAACCATGGGACCAGCACCGTGGGAGATGCCGCCAATGGCACACTGACCGTTTCGGGAAGCTCATTCTCGCTTGTGGGAACGTATCCGTCGTATGGATCTGATCGTTCGTTCAGCGGAACGCTTACCGCAAGGACCAACGGCAAATTCACCGCGAAAGTTGATGGATTTTCATCCGATGTTGCCTGGTTCTATCTTGATAAGACCAAGCAAGTGGTGATTGCAGGGGTTGTTGCTGAAAGTGCAGCGGGCGGCGGTGTATTCGTTGCGATCCGGCAAGGCGCCAATCCTACCGTGCAAGCAGTCGCGGGGCGTTACCAACTCGTCACTGGGATGGATTACCGAGGCAACGAGGTTGACCGATTCGGAGATGCCGGCCTTGTAGATCTCAAGCCCGACGGTACCGGGCTGTACCAATCCGATGTCACGGGGTCCAGCGCTGAGCTTCAGTGGACGCTCTCCGGTCGAGTCATCACGGTGATGGGAATATATCGCGGAGAGCAGATCGCACTACAACTGGCAGCGTCGTCGTCGGGAGATTTCGCCCTGCCGCAGCAAGTCACCGTGCTCAACGGTGCGGATGCTGGAACATACGGCCAGACTGGATTTGCGATCCGTATCGGTGAGGCCGTGTCTCCGTTCAACGTCTCCGCTGCGTACAGCGAGATTCGCTCGGGAAACGCCATGGTGTATCTCAGCGACACGGGCGGGAATTGGATCACGCTCGATATTCTTGAGAGCGCAGCGCCCGAACTCGCGTCACAAACCGCCAAAGAGGTCGTGACGGATCTAGACACATTGACCGGCAACCTGCGCGTCACCGTTCTGGTTGGAGGCACGGTCGCTGTGTTTTTCTTCGACGAAAGCACCGGGAGTTTCGCTTGTGCAAACCTCACGACTCTGACGGGTACCGGCTCGATTCAGCGCGGACTCGTCACGTTCTCCGATGCGTTTACGGGTGCCGCTGCCGATTTGTACTATGGAGGGTTGAAGTCAAACGGCGACTTTGTTCTGTACAAGCTTGAAGGCGACACGGGAGCGTGGAGTGCCCGAAACCTCGGAACCGTGCTGCGTGCGCAGGGCTTGGCGATGCCGCAGTTTGCCGGCGAGTTGACTGCTTATGTCACGCTCTGGGGAGCCCTGAACATCGTGGGGCTTGACGCCGATGGCGACATCCAAGCGGTGTGGAATCACGCGACCCTGCCCGACTGGACGACCAACAACCTTTCCGAGAGCACGGGGGCACCGGCCTACACCGGCAAGCTAGCTGTGTTCCTTACCAGTTGGTTTGCCATGAACATTGCTGGCACGACTCCCGATGGCAAGATGGTGGTCACATGGTGGGTGCCCGAATTTGGAGCCTCCTGGGTCGCCAGCAACTTCACGGACCTGTTCTCAGGGCCTTTTTTGCAGTCAAGTTCGGTGGCGGCCTACGTGACCAGTTGGGGTCAGATGACGGTGCTTGGACTAGACGATAACGGAGATATCAGGGCGTACTGGTGGGCTCCCGGATTCAGTGAGTGGGCAATCGCGAATCTCAACGAAGCGGTCGTTTCTGATAGGCGGCATTCTCTGCACGGAATGTTGACCACGCAATTCACTGGAATGGATGAAATCAACATCTACGGTCAGAAAGCGAGCGGCGACGACATCCGCTATACCTGGGATCCATCGGAACCGTGGGATGCTGAGAACCTATCTCTGATCGCCGAACCCTGGTAGGGGCGATTGCTCCTAATGCGCATTGGGGTTTAGGAACCCGCGGAAGAGCGTCATCACGAGGATGCGCATGTCGAACCACAGGCTCCAGTGTCGGATGTAGAAGAGGTCGTACTGGAGGCGCTTGCGGAGGCTGGTCTGGCCGCGGAGGCCGTTGACCTGGGCCCAGCCGGTGATGCCGGCCTTGACGTGCTGTCGGAGCATGTAGCCGCGCCAGTCTTCACGGAAGCGGGCGATCAGCTCGGGGCGTTCGGGTCGCGGGCCGACCAGCGACATCCTCCCTCGGAGGACGTTGAAGAGCTGGGGGAGCTCATCGAGGCTGGTGCGACGGAGGACGCGGCCGACGGCGGTGATGCGTGGATCATCGCGATCGGTCCAGCCCTCGATGCGTGCGTCGGCGGTCGGGCGATCGGAGGAAACCTCGCTGGCCGGGCCGATGGGCTGCTCATCTTCGACGGAGCGCATCGTGCGGAACTTGTAGATATTGAACTGCTCTCCGCCGAGGCTGACCCGGCGCTGGCGGAAAATCACCGGGCCGCGGCTGGTGAGCGAGATCGCCGCCGCGCAGGCGAGCATGATGGGTGAGAAGAGGATGATCCCGACGAGCGAGCCGATGATGTCGAGCCCGCGCTTGCTCAGGCCGCCCAGGCCGTACTGGGTGTTCTCGCGGTAGCTGAGGATGGGCATGCCGTCGAGCTCGCTGACGCTCATGCGGGCGGGGGTGAAGCGGAGTTGGACATCGGGAACGATCCGGACATCGATCGCGAAGCGTTCGAGGCGTTCGAGGACTGTGGAAAGGACCGATGCACGTGCGTTGGGAAGGGCGATGTAGACGGCATCGACGCGGTGCTTTTCGAGGACCTGCTCGAGATCGGCAAGGCCGCCCTTGATGGGATGGCCCAGCCAGTTGGTACGTTTGGTGTGGTCCTGGTGGGAGATGAAGTACGAGACCTTGATGCCCGTCCAGACGTTGCGCTCGAGCGTGCGGCAGGTGATCTGGCCGAGTCGTCCGACGCCCAGGACGGCGACGTGGCGGAGGTTGAGCCCCTTGCGGCGGATGGCCCGCAGCGCGAGGCGGAAGCAGAACCGCTCGATGCCCAGGAGCAGCGGGAGGAGGATGGCGAGGGCGGCGATCTGGAGGCGACCGGCATCGAGCTTCTGACCCAGGATCAGTGCCGGGTCGTACCCCTCGGTTCCCCCGATGACATCGTTGCCGACGACCCACAGGAGAACGACCAGGGCAACCAGTGCGGCGATACAGGCGCGGATGATCTGGATCTGTTCGGAGATGAGGGAACGGTCTCGTCGGGGCTGGTAGAGGCCGCTGACCCAGAGGGCGGCGAGCACGAGGGGGATGTTGAAGAGCACCAGGGGCTCTTTGATCCAGTTCTCCCAACTGACTGGCCAGAAGTGCTCGATCATGACGCGGCGGAGGGCCCAGGCGCCCGCGCAGGCGAGCACGACCACCGCGGCGTCGGCGATGCAAAGGAGGGCGACGAAGAGTTCGTGTCGTTGCTTGAGCACGGGAGATGGCCTCCGGCCTGCCTCCACTGCCGGCCCGGTCCTTGCGGGCGGCTCCTTGGTGTATACCGGACCCCGACGGCGATGATGGGGATACTTCCGACCCCGGAGGTCGGTGTCAAATCCCATGCACCAGTTCGCGCACCCCGACGAAGAACCTACGAACGCCCACGAAGGGCACTCTCGGGATCATCGTCCGTCCCGGCGTGCCGCCTGCAAAGCAGGCATTTACTCGATTCCCATGGATGCCCGCGGGCTTGTGCCGCGGGAAGAGATGCCCCTGAGCACCTCCTTCTCATCCGCGGTCAGATCGTCCGCCTTGGGCGGGATGATCTTGATCACAGCATACAGATCCCCGGCCTCTCCGCCAGCCGAACGGATGCCTTTTCCCTTGAGGCGCAGGCGCTTGCCGCTGGCGGTCCCCGGCGGGACGGTGACTTCGACGTTGCCATCCGGGGTTGGGACGGTGACGACGGCGCCAAGGGTTGCCTCGGCCATGTTCAGGGGGAGATCAACGAACAGGTCGTTTCCCTTGCCCAGTTGCAGGCCCTCGCCGCGCTGGAATACCGAGTGTCCGCCGACGCGAACCGTCAGCAGGAGCTCGGGTCCGCCCTGTTTGGAGAAGGCGTTACGGATGCGCAGGGTTGCGCCGTCGTGGATGCCGGCGGGGATGTTGACTTCGACAGTGCGTTTAGCGCCTTCGGATTGCAGTTGGAGGGTCTCGGTGCCGCCCTTGACGGCGGTCATGAACGAGATGTGCAGGTCGTGCCGGACCGGCTCGGTTTCGGGTTCAGGCTCGGCGGCTCGCCGCGGCTTCCCGCCGCGACCCCTCGCAGCGCCGGGGCCACCCCCACTGGCGCCACCGGCGGCCCCACCGGCTGCCCTCCCGCCGAACATCGCCTCGAACATGGATGACAGGTCATCCATGTCGAAGTCCGGAGCCCCGGCGCCGGGCTGACCGCCGACGTTGGACCAGCGGACGTGTGGGCCGCCGCGACCGGCGGAGGCGGCCTCGCCGCGAGCGCCGGAGATGTACGCCTCCCCGTACTGGTCGTACATCTTGCGTTTCTGCTCGTCGGAGAGGATGTCGTAGGCGTGCTGAATCTCGGTGAACTGCTTCTGGGCGTCGGTCGCCTTGTTCACATCGGGGTGCTTCTCGCGAGCGAGCTTGCGGTACGCCTTGCGGATCTCATCGGGTGTGGCGCTGCGGGAGAGCCCGAGCACCTGGTAGTAGTCTCGACCGGCCATGGCCCCATTCTAAGCCGCCGGATCAGCGGGTCCGCCGCCGCCGGCTCGCCAGGAGGGCTCCGGTGCCCAGCATCACCGCGGCGGATGGGGCGGGGATTACATCCATCTCGATGCGGCCGTCGATGATCTCGCCTTCGAAGTCAAAGCCCGGCGTCTCAGCGCCGTAGCGGGCGGGGGCAAAGACGCCGTTGAACATCGTGGTTTCGAGGAAGTAGCTGTTGAGCCCCGAGCCCGACCATCCCAGGTCGCTGCCCCAGAGGGCGATCGCCGACTGATTGCCATCTTCGGGCTGAATCGGGAACGAGTGGTCGGTGAAGAAGTTGGCGGCATCGGAGCCCGGGAAGGTGTCCACGGTCAGGTAGATGCGGGCGTTGATGACCTGCTTGCCGACGAGGGGGTTGTCATCGCCCATGAAATACGACACCGACTGCCCGACCTTCGGGAAGAAGAAGGTGACGGTCTCGGCGGCGGCCAGGGGAGTGGTCACGCTCACGGCGGCGGCCGTGAGCGACAGAATCGCGTTGTGGTGCATGGCCCTCTGTACGGCGGACCTGCGCGGTTGGATGCGTGGAATCCGGTAACGCGGCCGCGATCCGTCGCCGCGGGGCGGTTCCCCTAGAATGTCCGCAGCCGCACGCCGCGCGCTGCGGTCCGGAGCAGCCCATGTCCAAAGCCGTTGTAGACCCCGGAGAACTCCGCCGCTTTGCGATGGATCTCAAGCGGTTCAACACCCAGCTGCTCACGCAGATGGCTGCGCTGCACACGCGCTTCAACGAGCTGAGCCAGACGTGGCGCGACCAGGAGCACGCCAAGTTCGCCGAGGAGTTCGAGCAGACGATCAAGGTGATGACCAGGTATACCGATGCGGCGGACCGGCATATCCCGTTCCTTCTCCGCAAGGCGGAGAAGATTGAGGAGTATCTCAATCAGAGATAGCCAGGTGGCAGAGGGCCAGCTGGCCATATGAGTACCGTGTGCGCGGCCGCTGGGCGCGGGTCCATGCGGGGTCTATTTTGCGATTTGCCTTCGGTCCAGTTCATCGCCGAAGGTGTTCATTGCCTCGGCGAACTGGTCGGGGTGTTCGACCATGGGCGCGTGGCTGCACTTGTCGAACCAGACGAGGCGAGCATCGGGCATCCGTGATGCGAACTCGAGGGCGGCTTCGGGGGGCGTGATGACATCCTGCTTGCCCCAGGCGACCAGCGTCGGGGCCTTGATCTGGCGGATGCGATCGCCCATGTATTCCTTGCGGGAGCTGCGGGTAAGTCGGATCATCGCCCGCGCCTGTCGGCGATCGGTCAGTGCGGCGCAGGCGCGGTCGAGTTCGGGCTCGGTGATGTGCCTTTCCTTGTCAAAGAACATGGCGCCGATGCGTGTGCGGATCCAGTCTCGCGAGGGGCGCAGGGTCATCTCGCCGGAGATGGGTTTCTCGACGACTCCCGCAGCGCCGGCGAGAATGAGGCCGCTGACGATCTCGGGGCGCTCGAGGGCGACCCGCAGGGCGACGTGCCCGCCCAGGGAGCTTCCGAGGAAGACGGCAGGCTCAGGGGCGTGGCGATCAAGGAACTGGTGGACCAGGCGGGTGACGCCATCGACCGAGCAGTCATCCCCATCCAGATCGAGGAGGGGCAGTTCGAGCATGGAGCACTGCCAGCGCTCGGAGATCAGATCCACCAGGGGCTTCCAGTGGACATTGAGGGCGAGCATTCCGTGGAGGAATACGGCGCGTCGTCCGCGGCCTTCGCGCGTGAGGCGGGCCTGGATGGGCGTTCCGGCGATCCCGATCAGCGCGATGGGCATGTCCACCCGATCCATCGGGGGAAAAGGAAGAGCCTCCGGCTCAGTGGTGGTTGCCTTCATGCGCCAAGGCGAGTGTAGACGCTCACTTTGCGCAGAAGTGCAGCGGGGGCGACCCGAACAAGTTCCTTTGCGATCTTCGGAGTGCATTAATTGGGGGATGCGCTGGCGGCGTTGTCGGCGCGGACGCGGCCATCGAGCAGGGAGATGACGCGATCGGCGCGACCGGCGGTCTCCTCATCGTGCGTGACGATGATCATCGCCTGCCTGGTCTTCTGCCGGATCTCATCGAGCAGGTCCAGGATCTTTCGTCCGGTCTTGCGGTCAAGGTTGCCGGTGGGCTCATCGGCGAGCAGGACGTCGGGACGGTTGACCAGTCCGCGAGCGATTGCGACGCGCTGGCGTTCGCCTCCGGAGAGTTCCGCGGGCCGATGATTCAGGCGGTGTGCAAGGCCGACGGCATCGAGCAATTGCTTGGCGCTCTCGACGGACTGCCCTCTGGTGCGCCAGTAACCGAGTGGACCCAGTCCGGCCATCGCGCCGATGAGCACGTTCTGGAGGACGTTGAGCTCGGGGAGCAGGTGGTAGAACTGGAAGACGAAGCCGACGTGTCGTCCGCGATAGGTGTTGAGTTCGCCTGCGGACATGTGGGCGAGGCTCTTGCCCCGGAAGCGGATCGCTCCTCCGACGATCGGTTCCGAGCACTCCGGACACACCGTGCCCTTGAGGCCGTTGAGTTCATAGCCGCACTTGGCGCACTTTGCGGACTGGGTTCTGTCCGCCCGATCGAGCCCACCGATGAGGTGCAGAAGGGTGGATTTGCCGGAACCCGAAGCGCCCAGGACGGCGAGCGTCTCGCCTTCATCGAGCGACATGGTGGCCCCGCGCAGCACGGGGACATCGACGCGCCCGAGGCGGTAGGTCTTGTAGAGGTTCTGGACTTCGACGATCGGCGTCATTGTGGTTTTTGTCTACTCGAAGCGGAGGGCCTTGACGGGGTGCAGGAATCCAGCGCGGAGGGCGGGGATGACAGCGCCGACGACGCTGCTGAGCGCACCGCCGACCATGACGAAGAGGGCCTTGTCGAGCTCGACCTTGTTGGGGATCTCGGTGAAGTAATAGATGCGCGGATCCCAGATCTGCAGGCCCAGGGCGGTGCCCATCCAGTCGTGGATCGGGTTGATGTTGGTGACGACGGTGTACGCGAGCGCACCGCCCAGGAGGGCCCCCACGATGCCGATGGAGAGGCCGTAGGCGAGCCAGAGCCCGGCGACCCCCATGCGGCTGGCGCCCATGGAGCGGAGGACGCCGACATCCTTGGTTTTCTCGCTGACCATCGACCAGAAGATCGCCAGCACGAGGAAGACGGCGGTCAGCGAGATGAAGCTGAAGATGAACAGGACCAGGCCGGTTTCCTTCTTCACAGCGCTGATGAAAGTTGCGTTAAGATCCTCCCAGGTGCGGATGCGGATCGAGCCGCCGAAGGGAACCAGCTCCTTGGTGCCATCGTCCCGGATATCGATCGCCGGCGCAGCGGGGACCGTGTCGGGGTGTGCCCGCGCGAACTTTTCGTATACCTCGGCAACCTTGAAGCGCAGTTCAGAGGCCTCGATGCCGGGCTTGGCGCGCACAAAGACGGCGATCGTGCGGGCGGGCTCAGCTCCGATGGTCTGGGGCCGCGCGAACGTCTCGTTGCCATCGGGCCCGATCTGCGTGCCGCCCACCGCGGTGTCGTCGGACCGCTGCGCTTCATCCATCTTCAGCAGCTTCTGGAGAGAGCCGAAGGGGACGATCACGGTGCGGTTGTCGACCTCGAACATCCCGGTCTTGAACTCGTTGGCGATTGCGAACTTGGCGGGCTTTGCCTCTTCGGGCAAGACTCGTCCCTGGGAATCCAGCGGGAGGACGACGAGGGTCGCGGTGGCATCGCGGATCGGGATCATGCCGGTGGAGTACCGGGGCCACTGGTAGAAGCTGGCCGGATCACGATAGTTGTCCATGATCTCGATGCCGGCGACCATGCCCGGACGGGGCTCGACGCCCGATCCCTCCGGGCGGAGAAGCGTGCGGCCGTTTTCGAGCGCCCACGCCATGAGTTTCTGATGCTCGGGCGCCAGGCGCGGATCCCGCCGCAGCAAGTCCTTGGGCATGGGCTTTTCGATCGGCCGCCACCACAGGCTCTGGTCGTACTCGGTGACCTTGGCGTAGCCGCGGGGTTCGATGCCCTTGACGACGACATACTCGGTGCGGTTGCTGGGAAGGGTCAGGAGGCCGTAGGTCTCGATCACGGGCGTTGCGGCGGCGATCGAGTCATTGCTTTCGAGCCGCTCGATGAGGTCGTCGTAGTAGGCAAAGCCAGCGCCGGGCCAGGTGACCACGACATCTCCGACCAGCGTGCGGCCAGAACCCATCAGCTTGGCGAGGAAACCGCCCATCACCGACCAGACGGTGAGCACCATCGCCACGCACAGCACCACGGCAAGCGAAGCCAGGAGCGGCATCACCTTGCTGGTGAGGTAGCGGCGTGTCAGGAGTGCTTGATACACGGGCGGAGTGTATCGGCCCGTGGTTACGGAGTGCTGGATTGAAAGTTCGCCGGGGAATGATGCCGCTGGAACCGGTCCTTGCGGTTCGGATCACGCGGCGAGTTGAAGCCCGACGGTGTAGCCATCCCCCTCGTGGACGCAGCGGACCACCGAGCCGGCCCACGACGACTTGCGGACCTTGTCGGGGAAGAGGGTGAAGGTTGCACCCACGGTGACCGGGATCTCGGTGCGGACGGCGATCCCGCCCACGCTGGCATCCAGAAGCGATACTCGCTGCGTCTGCTCGCTGGTCTGCAACGTTTCATCGCTGCCGGTCGCGAAGATCGCCAGCGCCTCCCCATGCACGCGCGTTCGGCGGCAGCGGCGACGTTCCGCGCCGTTGCGAGTCGCCCGGCCACCCGTGGTCTGGTCCTGGTTCAGGGTTCCGGCCGTTTCACCCAGGCCGCCATCATCGCAACACGTTCCCATAACTGGAGAATCGACAGACCGGGGGGGGTGCTTTATTGAGATCGCCAGATAGCAGAGGGCCCGATGGCCAGATAGAGGCCGAGTCCGAATCTGGCCATCTGGAGGTCTGCGAGGTGGCGCTGTGGATATTCTCTCCCGGTGCCCGAACGAACACCTCCCATATCCAGCCGGAAGGCCAAGGGCGAGCCGAAGCCCGAGTTGGCGCTTGGGACTCCGCTGGCGGGGATCAGAGGGATCGGGCAGGCACTGGGCGCCAAGCTGGCGACCCTGGGGTTGACCAACATCGGCAAGCTGATCGCCCACCTGCCGATGCGGCACGAGAAGCTCGAGGCCGAGACGCCGATCGATGAGCTGGTTCCGGGGCAGATCGGTTCGGCTCGCGGGGAGGTCGCCAACACGCGGATCGTGCGCCGCGGCCGCGCCCGGTTCGAGGCGGTGATCGTCGATGACACCGACCGGCTGGATGCGGTGTGGTTCAACCAGGCATACCTGGGGGAGCGGATTCGTCCGGGGATGCGGATCCGGGTGCAGGGCAAGTGCCAGAAGTTCGGGCCAGGCGTGCAGATGGTCAACCCCCGGTTTGAGATCCTACCGCACGCGGGGCAGGAGACGACGGCGATGGGCAACGCGGTCCCATCGATCGCCGAACCAGGGATGCACGAGGAACGGTTGCGGCCGGTGTATCCGGCGAGCGAGGAGGTCAACTCGCGTGCGATCGAGCGTGCGATCGCGAAGGTGATCGATGCGGCGATTCCGTTGATCGAGGATCACCTTGACGATGCGTTCCGTTCCAAGCGGAATCTGGCACCACTCGCGCAGGCGTACCGGCTCTACCACGCTCCCAAGGAGCCGGCGGAGGTGCTGTCGGCGCAGCGCCGGCTCGCGTACGACGAGTTGCTGCTGCTGCAGCTTGGCGTGCATATGAAGCGGATGCACCTGCGCGAGGGGCTCAAGGCACCGGTGCTCAAGTGGACCGAGCAGATCGATGAGCACATCCGGCGGAGGTTTCCGTTTGAATTGACCTCGGCACAGAACGGCGTCATCAAGGACATGATCGCCGACCTGGGCACGCGCACCCCCACCAACCGGCTCATTCAGGGGGATGTCGGATCCGGCAAGACGATCGTGGCGCTGTACGGGATGCTTCTGGCCGTCGCATCACGGCACCAGGCGGCCTTGATGGCCCCGACGGAGATCCTCGCCGAGCAGCACCACGCATCGATCTCGCGTGTCCTCGCGGGATCGACGGTCCGCATCGAGCTCTTGACCGGCTCGACACCCAAGCCGCAGCGAGGGGAGATTCTCGCCAGGCTTTCCGAGGGGAAGGTCGACATCCTGATCGGGACTCATTCGCTGCTGACCGAATCGGTGCGATTCAAGTCGCTGGCGGTTTCGATCGTTGATGAGCAACACCGCTTCGGGGTGCATCAGCGGGCGGCGATCCGGGCCAAGGCGGATGATGCGGGGACGACACCGCACGTGCTGGTGATGACGGCGACGCCGATCCCGCGGACGCTGGCGATCACGCTGTTCGGGGATCTGGATATCTCGACGATCAAAGCGCTGCCGCCGGGCCGGCGACCCGTGCGAACGACGGTTGCGGGGCTGGACAGGCGGCTTGAGATCTACGAATCGATATTGCCCCGGTTCGATGCGGGTGAGCAGGCGTTTGTCGTGGTGCCGGCGATCGATCCGGGGGCGGATCCCCAGTCCGCGGCAGCGCCCGCTGAAGAACTCGCCGATGTGCGCACGGTGTTGAGCGATCTGGAGAAGGGTCCTTGGAAGGGTCGGCGGCTGGCGGGGATTCACGGAAGGCTGAATCGGCAGAGCCGGGACTCGATCATGGAGCGGTTCCGCGCGGGTCAGGTCGATGCGATCATCGCCACCACGGTGATCGAGGTGGGTGTGGATATTCCCAACGCGAGCGTGATGATCGTGGAGAACGCGGATCGGTTCGGGCTTGCGCAGCTTCATCAGCTCCGCGGGCGCGTGGGGCGGGGGAGCAGGGAGTCGGTGTGTATCCTGCTTGCCGATCCGGCGACCGAGGAGGGGATGCAGCGGCTGAGGGTCATGGAGAAGACCGCCGATGGATTCGTGCTCGCGGAGAAGGACATGGAAATCCGAGGGCCGGGGGAGCTCTTCGGCACGCGGCAGTCGGGCCTGCCGCCGTTCAAGGTTGCGGACCTGATGCGGGATCGGGAGCTGCTCGCGATGGCGCGCAGGGATGCGGCGGAGTGGATCAGGAGGTCTCCGCTCCTGAATCGGCCTGAGGAGTCACTGGTCCGCCGTCGGTTGTTGAAGGCGTACGGGCCATCGCTGGGGCTGGGCGATGTCGGGTAGCGGGTCGTGATTCGCGTGCCGGGGAGCGATCAGCACCCGGCCTCGAACGCGATCACGAATCCCGTGAAGTCCTCGATATCAACGAAGCCGGAGAGGTCGAAGTCGGCATCGTCGGTGCCCGCCTCGAACGCCTCGACGAAGAGCGTGTAGTCATCGAGATCGACGAAGGTGGACCAGTCGAAGTCCGCAGGGCAGGGGACCGCGCCGAAGGTGAGCGTGAACGGAGCGCTGTCGGGGTACTGGCCTGTGACATCGTGGAGCACGAAGGTCATGGAGTAGACCCGGCCGATCTCCACGATGTGGATGTTCCAGAGCGGGTGGACGTGGAAGAAGGGGTGATGCAACGGGTATGCCTCGCCGATCGCCAGCGGGCCCTCGAAGCCATCCTTGAGAACCTGCATGCCTTCATCGGCGGCGAGCAGGATCAGCTGGATGTCCGAGGAGGCGTTGATCGGGAAGAGGTCGAGCTCGGGCGTGGGGGCGTTGACGGTCTCGAGGCCGAACTCGGTCTGCACCCAGCCGTCGATCTCGGAGAATGTGGACTGGTACATCATGTTGGGGAGGATGCCATCCTCGATGAAGATCGTGAGCCGGCCCTGGGAGTTCTGGCCGACGTACATCATGTCGTGGGCGAGTGCGGGGGCTGCGCAGAGGCCGCAGGCCGCGGCGAGTGTGAGGTTCTTGAGATTCATGACTGCGTCCTCCGTTGCGGCCGGCCTGCCGGTCGATATCCGGCCGCGGGATCCATCCGGGAATCACGGGCACACTACCAGCGCATGGGCAACCTGGGAATGTCCGCGTTCCCCGATTGTTGCTATGTTCTGTGCCCCGGCCGTTCATGCAAAAGCGCGGGGCGCATTCCCTGGGGTCTTGGCGCTGGTTCTCGGATGCTGCTGGAGGTTCTTCACAATGGTTTCGCGTTTCGTCTGGTATGCGGTGATCTTGTTTGCGGGCCACCCCGGGATTGGGCCCGGCCCGGATGACGAGCAGTTGCTGACGGCCGCCGAGCGGTCCGACTATCAGAAGACCGCGAGCCATGCGGAAGTCGTCTCCCTGCTGGATGGCCTTGCGGCCAGATACCCGCTCGCCCGGCGGGCTGAGATGGGGAAGACCGTCGAGGGGCGAGCAATCCCGATGCTCATCATTGCCGATCCGCCTGTGGATCCCGACAACCCCGTGCATTCGCGAGAGCTGGAGCGGGCTGGCAGGGATCGCCTGGTGGTGATGGCGATCGGAAACATCCATGCCGGTGAGGTCGATGGCAAGGAGGCGTTGCCGATGCTGGCGCGCCAGATCCTCGAGAGCCCCTCCAGCCCCGAGAACCGCAGGCTGCTCGACAAGCTGATCATCGCCTTCGCGCCCATCTACAACGCGGATGGCAATGAGCGGACCGGCAAGGGCCACCGCATCGGCCAGAATGGGCCCGAGGAAGTCGGGGTGCGCGAGAACGCCCAGGGCTTGGATCTGAACCGGGATTTCATCAAGGTTGAAGCGCCAGAGACCCGGGCGTTGCTGAAGGCGTTCAACGAGTGGGATCCGGCGATCTTCATCGACTGTCATATCACCAACGGCTCATACCACCGCTACATCATCACGTACGCCGGAGCCAAGGTTCCGGCGGGGGATGCGAACATCATCGATTACACGCGGAGCAGGCTGTTTCCTGGGATCACAGCCGGCTTTGCCGCGCGCACGAACCAGCAGACGTACTGGTACGGAAACTTCAATGGTGAGTGGGGGGACCAGTCGGAGCTGCACACGCGCTGGGAGACGTTCCCCGCTGAGGGCCGCTACGGGACCAACTACATCGGACTGCGCAACCGGCTCAGCGTGCTGATCGAGACCTACACGTACGCGCCGTACAAGGACAGGGTCGCGGCGACCGCGGAGTTTGTCCGATCCACGCTTGCATATGCCGCCGAACATGCGCAGGAGATCCGTTCGTTGGTAGAGAAAGCGGATCGCGACGATCTGGAAGCGCCCGCAGGGATGCAGGTGGCGATCCGATCGCGCGAAGCGCCTTGGCCTGAGAAGGCGACGATCCTCGGCTATGTGGAGGAGATGAAGGATGGTCACCGCGTGCTCACTCCGCAGACCAGGGACTACCAGGTTGAGGTGTGGGACAAGTTCGAGCCATCGCTCTCGGTTGCTCGCCCTGCGGCGTATGTCATCCCCGCGCGCTTCGAGAAGGCGATCCGGACGATCGGCATGCACGGCATCGAGGCGCGGAAGCTGTCGGGTGAACATGAGTTTGAGGCGGAGATCTACCGGATCGATTCCACGACGGCCGCCTCGCGACTCTTCCAGGGACACAACCTCGTCAAGATCGAGGCGACGGCTCGCCGGGAACGCTGCAAGGCCTCCGAGGGCTCGTATCTTGTCCTCACCAATCAGATTGGCGGGAATCTGGCGACCTACTTGCTCGAGCCGGAGAGTGAAGATGGGCTGGCGGTCTGGAACTTCTTCGATGATGGGCTGAAGGCTGGCGCGGATTTTCCGGTGGTTCGCGTGCTCACGCTGCCGCCGGATCTGGCATCGACAGCGCCGGACGACGGGCGGAAGTAGAGCGACGGCGGCTATGCTCAGGCGGTTGTCCCCGTAGCTCAGCCTGGATAGAGCATCGCGCTTCGAACGCGAGGGTCGTAGGTTCGAATCCTGCCGGGGATATTGGGTGTCGCGGGTTTCAGGCCCGCTGGATGCCCACCACCAGCCCGATCGCCAGTACGACCAGCACAACCCCGGCGTACGCGAACCGCGAGGGGTGCTTGATGTGGCGGGCGGCGATCTTCGGCGGAATGCCGGGGGCGAGCAGGTAGAGCGTGCCCTTGGTGGTCCATCCCCAGGCGATCACGGTGGCGATCGTGCGCAGATCCCAGCCCCAGTGGTGGTGTGCGATCAGCAGGGGCGCTCCGATCATGAACGTCAGCATGCCGAGCCAGAGTCCTCCATAGGGCTTGGAGAGCAGGTCGATGAACAGTTGCGACCAGAGGCGTGGCTGGGCGATGTGGGAGAGGCCGGTGATCAGGAGGAGGATGGCGATGAACCATTCGGCGAAGGTGGAGAGTGGCACGGTGCGGATTCCTTGATGGTAGTTCGTACCACTAAATGTATCATATGATACAATCCAGGTCAAGCCGGTATTGATGCCGGCACCCGCGGGGCAATGTTCGCCTTCGGGCGTCGGTTTGCGTGTCTGTGTGGGGGGGACTGGGCTACTGCCGCTCGATGGTAAGCCTGCCCATCGGCATCGTGATGACCACCTTGTACGGGATCCACCACTCATCACACCAGTTCGTGAAGTTGAACTCGCCGCCGGGCGTCTTGATCACGGTGCGGGAGCCGCGGGCGAGCGCCTTGGTTCCATCGGGCCGATCGATCTGTTCATCGGGGAGCCGCTCGACGCTCGCGGGGGCCGCGGCGAGCCTCCAGCCCATGTAGCCGAAGCCTACGGAGTTGATCTCGCGCTTCTGGCCCGGCTCCAGCGGGTGGATCAGGTGCTGGATGAACTCGGCGGCGTAGATGGGCGGGGCGAACACGGCGTGATCGGGAACGGGGAGCACCTGCTCGGCGGCATCATTGCTCGCGGTGTCGCGCGCCTTGTACTTGCCATCCTCGATCACGTACACCGCATCGGTGCCGCCATCTCCGAGCACCTTGTAGGTGGACTTGACCAGCTTGCCTTCGTTGTCAATATGCACGGTGCAGGTGTAGGGCTTCTGCATGCCGCCTTTGGGCGACATGCTGCACATCACACGCCAGCCATCGTCGGATTTGGTGACCAGGTAGTCCTCGGAGCCGGCATCGAACTGTTCGAACTTGAGCGTGTATCGGCCGCGCTGGATGACCTCGCCGGGCAAATCCAGCGCAACCTTGTCTGCGTCCGGCGCGGGCGCATCGCCTTTGACGGTCTTGCGGACATCGGCGAGCAGGCGATCGAGATCGGCACGGTCCCGGTAGGCACCCTCATCGAAGACCGCATCGATCAGGCTTGCGTTCTTCACATCCTCGAGCGGGTTGGCTTTCACGAGCACCAGCGAGGCTGATTTGCCGGCGGCGATCGTGCCGTAGCGATCATCGGCGTTCACGAACTTCGCGGGGTTGAGGGTCGCCGCCCGCAGGACATCGGCCGGCGGGATTCCCACCTCCTGGAAGATCGCCATCTCCTCGTGCACGGAACGGCCCGCGAACACGTACGGATTTGAGAGATCCGAACCGACCATCAGCGTGACACCCGCGCGGTGCAGCCTGCCCACCATGTCCTTGTGGTGCTTGAGGACCGGCTCGATCGTTCTTCCGAACCCCTCGTACCCCGGTTCTTGCCAGAATGAAGTCAACGTGGCGGGCACGTACTCCATTGCGGGGTTCTTGGCGCCCGCGCCCGATGGGATGCTGGCGATCCCGGCCATGACGATGATGGTGGGGCACTGCCACATGTCGGCCTTGGCGATCTTGGCGCAGAGGGCATCGAGTTTTCCTGCGTCGATCTCCGGGTAGTAGCCCCAGCCCGCGAAATCGCCCCAGATCCCGGGCCCGCGGGGCTTGCCGGTGATCGCGATGAACTCACCATCGAAGCGCTGGAGGTGCTCGTTGCAGTCCTGGCCGGCGGCGATCGCCTCGTCGATGCTGACACCCGCGGGGATGTGGCCGGTGACCTTGAGCTTGTTCTTGTGGGCTTCTTCGATGATCGCCTTGTAGACCTCGGGCTTGAGCTTGCTGTAGACCTTGATCATGTCGACGCCGGCGGCCTTGAGCTTTTGTACCGCAGCGCGACCTTCTTCGGGGGTGTCCACGGGCTCGGAGAAGGGCCAGATGGGCGGATCCCCATCGATGATCGCCCCGGTGACCCACAGCGTGGGTCCGATCGCCGCGCTGCGTTTGAGCTCATCGCGGATGCCGATGATGTGATCGGTGGAAGCGCCCAGGTCGCGGGCGCAGGTGATGCCGTGGGCGATCATGAGCGGGCCGAAGGTGTCGGGGCTGGAGGAGTAGTGGGTGTGGGCATCCCAGAGGCCGGGGATCACGAAGAGCTTGGTGCCGTCGATGATCTTGGCATCGTCGGACTTGATCGTGTTGGCATCGGCGATCTGGTCGATCTTATCGCCGCGGATGAGGATGTCGCGGTGGGGGATGAGGGAGCCCGACTCGACATCGACGATGGTGATGTCGCGGATGAGGGAGTCGGGTTGGGCGAGCGAGGGGGAGGTGAGGGCGGCGAGCAGGATCAGCGTGGTGGTTCGGGTGAGCATGGGGGTCTCCCAGAAGGCGCGGGTGTATCTCATTGATGGGAAATGGAGGGTGGCGGGTTCATGCTCCGGGGATCGGCGTGCCACCGAGACCGGTTCTTTCGGTGGCACGGCGCGGGAAGTGCTCAGGGATCAAGGAGAAATCGGTGCCATCGGCCGTATTTGCTAGAATGGCATCTCATAGTGCCGGTGGCGATCTCCCTGCATGACACGATCATCCGAACAACGTACCAAATCGCCGATTCGCGCTCTTTCGATCGCCTGGCTGGCGACACTGGGAATGCTCGGCGCCTTTCTCTGGTGCGCATACGACTCCTTCCAGCGATTCACCGGAACGGCACAGCGCAACCTGCGCATCCAGGAGTTGCGGGGTCAGATCATCCATATGGATGAAGTGCTGACGATGTCGGCGCGGCTGTGTGCTCTGACGGGCGATCCGAGTTGGGAAACAAGGTACAGGGAGATTGAGCCTCTCTTGGAGAGCGCCTTGCGGGAGGTCGAGGGAGCTTCACTGGGCGTGCAGACCTCCACGCAGACGGATGCGGCCAATCAGGTGCTCGTGCGCATCGAGCATGAGGCCCTCGACCTGATCGGCGACGGAAGACGCGATGAAGCCAGGGTGTTGCTATTCAGCAAGACGTATGTGGAGCAGAAGGACATCTATAGCGATGGCATGGCCGACCTCGGGCGCCAGCTTGCGGAGGTGGCTGATGGAGCGGTCAGGACCGAGCAGTCTCGCATCGTCTTTCAGCTTGTGGGCGGGGCGATCATCATCACGACGCTCCTGGTCGGCTGGGTCGTGGTTGTAAGCGTCGTGAACCGGGGGATGAGCACAAAGGCGCAGCTGGACAGGATCGAGCGTGATCTGGATGTGGCGAGGGAGATTCAGCAGGGGCTATTGCCGAAAGAGGCGCCCAATACGCCGGGGTTCGATGTGGTGGGCTGGAGCAGGCCCGCCGACCAGACCGGGGGCGACTACTTCGACTGGATGGAGCTTCCTGGCGGGGGGACGCTGATCACGCTTGCCGATGTGACGGGGCACGGCATTGGCCCCGCGCTGATCGTCGCCGTCTGTCGCGCGTACATGCGTGCGACAACGGCGGGCATCGGGATGGCGCTCGAGGCCGCTATGTCGCGCGTGAACGATCTACTGGTGACCGAGCTACCGCCCGGGCGGTTCGTGACGGCGGCGGTGGGGGTCTTGCAGCCGGCGAAGAATGAGCTGCTGCTGGTGTCGGCGGGACAGGCGCCGCTGCTGTTCTATCATGCGGTGACTCGGACGGTCGAGAGCTGGTCGGCGGATGATCTGCCGCTTGGCATCATGGGGGATCTGACATTCCAGGAGTCACGGCGAGTTCGCTTCGAGCCGGGTGATGCTCTGGTGCTCGCCACCGATGGTTTTTTCGAGTGGGCTAACGATGCGGGTGAGCAGTACGGCACCGAACGACTTCGGGCATTCGTTGCAGCGCACGCGCATGAGCAGCCTGCGGACTTCATCCGGGGATTGCACGAGGTAGTCGTTGCACATGCGGCGGGGCGGATGCAGCCGGATGATCTGACGGTGGTGGTCATCAAGCGCACCGGGGCGGGATCGGCATCGTGAATCGCCGGGATGGATAGCCGATCGGAGCGACAGCCTTTGGCTCCGTTGGAGGCGAAGGCAATAGAGCACAGAATTCAGATCGTTGATCAGCGGGCGTATTCGATGGCGCGGGTCTCCCTCAGCACCGTCACCTTGATCTCGCCCGGGAACGTCATCTCTTCGCTGACGCGCTTGGCGATCTGGTGGGCGATCAGGAAGGCTTCATCGTCCCCGACGCGGGCGGCGTCGATCATGACGCGGACCTCGCGGCCGGCCTGGATCGCGTAGGCTTCTTGGACGCCCTTGAAGTTGAGGGCGATGTCCTGGAGGTCGGTCAGGCGCTGGACGTATTTCTCCATGCTCTCGCGGCGAGCGCCGGGGCGGGCGGATGAGACCGCATCGGCGGCCATCACGATGGGGGTGTAGAAGCTGGTGGAGGGGATGTCGGCGTGGTGACCGCCGATCGCGTTGAGCACGGGCTCTTTCTCACCGTACTGTTTGGCGAAGTCCATGCCGATCTTGGGGTGACCGCCCTCCATTTCCTGGTCCATCGCCTTGCCGATGTCGTGGAGGAACCCGCAGCGGCGGGCGATCGTGCCGTCGAGGCCGAGCTGGTCGGCGATGATCTGGCAGAGGTAGCCGACCTCGATCGAGTGCCGCAGGACGTTCTGGCCGAAGCTGGTGCGGTAGTGGAGCTTGCCCATTGCCTCGATGACCTTGGGATGGACCCCGCGCAGGTTGGCCTCGATGACGGCATCCTTGCCGGCCTTGATGACCTTCTCGCCGATCTCGGAGCGGACCTTGTCGACGACCTCCTCGATGCGCGAGGGGTGCATGCGGCCATCGGCGATCAGGCGGTTGAGGGCCTCGACGGCGACCGCCTGGCGGATCTTATCGAAGCAGGAGACGACGATGACGCCGGGGGTGTCATCGACGATGATGTCGACGCCGGTGGCCTTCTCGATCGCCCGGATGTTGCGACCTTCGCGTCCGATGATGCGGCCCTTCATGTCGTCGGAGGGGATCTCGACGGTGCGGACGGTGGATTCGGAGGAGTGCTCCCCGGCGTAGCGCTGGACGGCCATGAGGGTGATTTCGCGGGCCTTGGCCTTGGCCTCGTGCTCGGCATCCTCGACGATCTTGCGGGCGACCTTGGCGGCCTCCTGGCGGGCCTCGTTCTCGACGCGTTCGAGGAGGAGTTCCTTGGCGGCGGCAGGGGTGAGGTCGGCGATCCTGTAGAGCTTGTCTTTCTGCTCCTGGAGCACGCGATCGGTCTCGGTTTCCTTCAGGCCGATCTTCTCCTCGCGCTGCTTGAAGGAATCGGCCTGGCGGGAGAGGGTTTGCTCCTTGAAGGTGAGCGTCTCTTCCTTGCGATCGACGAGGTCCTCGCGCTTGGCGAGCCGGCGTTCGTTCTCGCGGAACTCGCCGCGAGCCTGTTCGAGCTCCTTCTCGGCGCGTTCCTTGCGCTCCATGAGCCCGCGCTCGGCGTCGAGGCGGAACTTTTCAGCTTCCGTCCGGGCATCGGACTGCGCCTGATCCCGGAATCTCCGGGCATCGGCCTTGGCTTGTGAGAGGCTCGCCAGACCCAGAGCACGTGAGATGCCCAGGGCGACCAGCGCCCCGACCACCAGGCCTCCGGCGATCCAACCGAAATCAGCGCCTTCCAGCGCTGCCAGCAGGACAGCGTCCGAGTACATCGGTGACGGTCCTCCACCACGGCCTGCGCAAGCCAGACCGCGTCCCCGTTAGCCGCGTGGGCAGGGCGAGTGGAGAGTGGGGAGTTGGATCAAGGGGTGAAAAGCGTTGATGCGGACAGGACCACAAGGCCGCGGGCGGGAGGCTCGCGGAGTGCCCGTGAAGGCAATCGTCCGAATGACGAACAACTGCCCCCGAGGCGACACCTTGGGGTCCAATCCGAAACTTCGGGAGCGTTTCCGTCACGGCCGCCCGGGCGGCGGGTTTGAACCCGGGCAAATGAATGTAATCCGCCACACTGGCCGGGCCGGATCCCTCCCGAACCGCACAATCCACCGCACTATCCGAGATGCCCGCTTGAGAACGCGGGTATCAAGCAATCGGTCCCTACACTCGCCGCGCTCGCACGCGGAAAGTTAATGTTCACACCGTGCGCTCCACAGCGCCCGGTCTTTACGGATTCTACACCAAACCGGGTTTGGCTGTTTCGGATCCCGGCACGGCGAGCACAGGGTGACCGCAAACGGGGTTCATGCCCTGCCGGTCCCCGGGCCGATGTTGCGGATTGCAGGCTTGCCGGCATGTTGCCGACGCGCGATACGCCGGTGGGTTTTGCAGAGGGTATGGTTTTTGTTTGCATTATTGGAATCGGCCCAATTTTGAGCAGATCGCGGGAGCATCGACATGTGGAAGCCGGGAATTGGTGGAGTCGGCATGAGGCCATTGGCGGTTTGTCTGCTCGCGAGCCTGCTCGCCGGCGGATGTACCCAGATCAGCGGCCATCACCAGGTGCCCATCTCTGGCATCGAGAGCCCGATCACCGGCCCCTTGGCGGTCGATATTCAGAGCATCCGCGGGGCGGTGCTCGTGGAGACGGATCCAAAGCTCACCGGCCCCAGCGTCATGGTGGCGGCTCTTGAAGGCGGAAAAACGGGCACGGCGGAGTCGTTCATCGCCAGCCAGCTTGCGGGCGGGGAGCATGGATCGGTCCTGCGGGTGGTGAGCGCCGACACCGCGGATGGTCCAGCGCCGCGGACGCTCATCACGGTGCGGGTGCCGGCGTGCGATGGCCTGCGTGTGCGCACATCCGATGGCGATGTGCGGATGTTGGGTGTGGGCGGTGCGATCGACGTCGAGGTGGGGGCCTGCAAGGCCGGCCACGGCGGGATCGTCCTGGACACCACGCGAGCGCTGAACCAGCCTGTGTCGCTGATGCTTGCCGAGGGCAGGATCGATGTCCGCATCCCGTCGAGCTCCGAACTGACGGCGACCGCGGATGCGATGGATGGTCTCTCGAAGCTGAGGGCCGACAGCACAAGAGTCGTGACCAGGAAGCTGACCCAGAGCCAGTTCGAGGTGACCATCGGGTCGGGTACTGCGCCGATGGTGCTGCGAACCGGCCGTGGAGACATCATCCTGGGTGTGCATGACGCTGGTCGCTGATGGCGGTTCGCCGCTGAGGATCGTGCGGCGGATGAGGCCCTGGCGCGGACTTACAATTGCCCGTGCATAGGCGTGAGTACGGAGTCATCGTGATCGGCGGTGGGCACGCGGGCGTGGAGGCTGCGTGGGCGGCTGCCAATCTGCTCGGGGGGGAACACACCGTCGCCTTGGTGACCATCGATCCGGTGAAGATCGGGGTGATGTCGTGCAACCCGGCGATCGGGGGGCTTGCCAAGGGCCAGCTCGTGCGTGAGGTCGATGCCCTGGGTGGGTTGATGGGATTGGCGAGCGATGCGACGGGGATCCAGTTCCGGGTGCTGAACACATCCAAGGGTCCGGCGGTGCATGGTCCGCGAGCGCAGTGCGACAAGCATGCCTATGCGGAGGCGGTGCAGCTCCTGATCGGATCCCGGCGCGAGATTGAGGTGATCGGCGGGACGGTGGAGCGCCTGATGGTGGATCGCGGGCGGGCCAGGGGTGTGGTTGTTCGCAGGCTTGGCGATGACGGGGTGGTGGATATCGAGTGCGCGGCGTCGGCGATCGTGCTGACGACCGGCACGTTCATGCGCGGGCTCATGCATACCGGTGAGCAGCGGAGCGAAGGTGGGCGGCATGGCGAGGCGGCGGCGGTTGGGATCTCGGGAGCGCTGCGGGAGCTGGGTTTCGAGCTTGGCCGACTCAAGACGGGGACTCCGCCGCGGCTCAAGCGTGGGAGTATCCGGTGGGATGAACTGGATCCGCAGTGGGGGGATGAGCCGCCGACGCCGTTCAGCGATCTGACGTGCGGTGCGATGGATGTGAGCGATGGGTTGAAGAGCGTTTCCCGACCGCCGGCTGAAGCCGGCGGCTCTGATCGCTTGCATGATCACGTTGGTGCGGACCTTCACGCCTGGCGTGATCGCGGGTTTGTCTTTGATCGCTTCCCGCTCTTGCCGCAGGTCGCGTGTCGCCAGACCTCAACCAACGCCGCCGCGCACGAGTTGATCCGGGCCAACCTGCACCGTGCCCCGATGTACTCCGGGCAGATCGAATCGACGGGTCCGCGATACTGCCCCAGCATCGAGGACAAGGTCGTACGGTTCGCCCAGCGCGAGAAGCACGGGGTCTTCCTCGAGCCCGAATCGCTGCGCGACGACTGGATCTACTGCAACGGGATCTCGACCTCGCTGCCGATGGATGTGCAGGACCAGATCGTGCGATCCATGCCCGGCTGCGAGAATGCCGAGATCTACCGCTACGGCTACGCGGTCGAGTACGACATGGTCCGGCCACACCAGATCCTAGCGAGCGGGATGACGCGGCTGGTCGATGGGCTTTTCCTCGCCGGCCAGATCAACGGCACCAGCGGGTACGAGGAGGCCGCCGCCCAGGGTCTGCTCGCCGGCATCAACGCCGCCCATCACGCCCTGAACCGCCCCGAGTTCATCCTCGGCCGGGATCAGGCGTACATCGGCGTGCTGATGGATGACCTGGTCACCAAGACGCCGGTCGAGCCATACCGCATGTTCACCAGCCGTGCGGAGCACCGCCTGCTCCTGCGAGCCGACAACGCGGGCGAGCGACTGACGCCGATTGCCCGGAGTTTGGGTCTGCTTTCCGGCACCGACCTTGGCGCCCGGCGCCAGTTGGTCTTTTCTGCCCGTCGTGAGCAGGTCGCAGAACTCAACGGGATCATCGATGCTCCGAGCTCGGGGATCGCCCGCCTTCTTCGCGCGCACGATGCCGAGCCGGCCGAGTTCCGAAATGCGGTCATGGCGGTTGCGCCCGGAGCGAACTTCGATGAGGCCGTGTGGAGCAACGTGTACGCCGATCGCAGGTATGAGACGTACCTGGTTCGCCAGCGAGCGGAGATTCGTCGCCATGCAGAGCTCGAGCAGCGCCGCATCCCGGAATCGGCAGACTTTGCGGCGATGGATGGCCTGCGGACCGAGGCCAAGCTCGCGCTGGCGCGGTTCCGTCCGCGCACGTTCGGTCAGGCGGGTCGCCTGGAGGGAATCACTCCCGCCGACCTGACATTGCTTGCGGTGCATGTGAAGCGTCAGCGAGCCGCAGGCACGACCGATGCCGGGGATGCTGATGCCGCCGCGTGATTGCCTGTCCTGCGGAGGAGGATCTCACCGATGCTCTTTACTCGCCGCGTGCTTGCCACCTTTGTATTCCTCACGCTGGCCGTTGCGGCGCCTGTGGATGTCGCGCAGCCGGCGACGACGGCAACCCCGCAACCGTCGCAGAACGGGCTGACTTCGGAGCTGCGGGCTCGCATCGAGGAGCGGATCTCCAAGGCGATGACGGAGCGCGGGATACCCGGCCTGTCGTTGGCGATCGGCATCAACGGTGAACTCGCATGGACCGCCGGCTTTGGGTTCGCTGATGTCGAGAATTCGGTGCCGGCGAGTCCAGACACCGTGTATCGCCTGGCTTCAATCTCCAAGCCGATCGCCGCCGTGGCAGCGCTGCAGTTGATGGAAGCGGGCACGCTCGATATTGACGCCTCCGTGCGAACCTATGTCCCGGAGTTCCCCGAGAAGGCGCACATCGTGACGGTGCGGCAACTGCTCTGCCATCAGGGTGGAGTCCGACACTATCGCAGACCCGGGGAGATTAACAGCACTCGGCGATACGTCAATGTGATGTCGGCGATCGATCAGTTCAAGGATGATGATCTGCTCTCCGAGCCGGGCACGAAGTACACGTACTCGACGTTCGGCTATGTGCTCGCCGGCGCTGCGGTTGAAAGGGCCGGCGCCAAGCCATTCATGGAGCAAGTGCGGGAACGGATCGCGATCCCCTGCGGGGCCGATGGGCTGCGCGCGGATGATTCGCTGGCGATCATCCCGCACCGGGCGCGCGGGTATGCCAAGGCCGATGATGGAACGATCGAGAACTGCCGGCTCGCCGACACCAGCAACAAGATCCCCGGCGGCGGCATGTGCGCCCGGCCGCAGGATCTGGTGCGTTTCGCGCTCGCGCTGGCCCGCGGGGAGCTGCTCAAGCCCCAGACCATCGAGATGATGTGGACCGCTGTTCCGCTCCGGGATAGTTCAAAGACCGGCTACGGGCTGGGATGGTCGATCTCGGAAGTCGGCGGTCTCAAGCGGGTCGATCACAGCGGGGCCCAGCCGGGCGTCTCGACATCGCTCATCCTGTTCCCGAAGGAGAAACTGGCGATCGCGGTGATGAGCAACCTCGAAGATTCCCAGGCGACGCAGCTCGCCGCCGCTCTGGCCGAACTGGTGCTCGCGGAAAACTCGAAATAGCCGGGTCCGCTGCGGTATGTTCTGGTGATCAATGGGCCCGGTGGGAATTGAACCCACACTCCGCTTGCGCGGAAGCGGATTTTAAGTCCGCCGCGTCTGCCGTTCCGCCACGGGCCCGATGGTGATTCTACGTCGCTCTGCGCCTCATGCCGACGCACGGAATCTCCAGTGTTTTGAGGCGTTTTTGCATCCTCGACTTGGGCGGCTTCGGGCTCGTTG
>JADLBU010000124.1 GCA_020847535.1 Phycisphaerales bacterium | reverse complement strand
GCGGTCACCGCATACCTCGACGCCGCCAACGATACGCCCACGCCCTTCCAATGGACCAAGTCCGCCGACGACATCATCGCTTCTGTCAAGAGATTCTGTCTGCATACTTCTGACTCAGACCACTAGAAGCGGGCAGCATATCGCCGATCGCGCACGGCTGCACGAGGGGGATCGGATCGCACGCGTGTGACTGCTGTAACGCCGTTCCAGGCTTCGTTACTGGGTGGACCCGCGGCGGGCCTTGAGGGTCACCTTGACCACGATCTCTTCCTCGCCGCGCAACAGGGTGACATCGACGACATCTCCAGGGCTGTGCTTGGCGAGCAGGGGCATCCAGGACTCGACGGAGGAGAGCGCCTCCCCGTTCCACTTGGTGAGCTTGTCGCCCTTCTTGATGCCGGCCTCATCGGCGCTGGTGCCTTCGGTGACATCCCCGACCAGGATGCCATCGTTGCCGGAGTAGTCCCCCGGCATGATGCCGAAGCGGATGCGGCTGCGGGGCTGGCGCGGGGCTTCATCCCCGGTCGCGGCCGACTGCTCGGACTCGGCCTCGCCGTTGTACTCGAAGCGCTCGGGTCGGGTGGCGCAAAGCATGGCAAACTCGTCGACGAGGCTGACGATGCGTGCAGCGCCGTGCGCGTTGAGCGTGTCGGCGGTGTCGGCCGGGGAGTGGTATTGCTCATGCAGCCCCGTGAAGCAAAAGAGCACGGGGATGCCCGCGCCGAAGAACGAGGCGTGGTCGGAGGGGCCGTAGCCGCCGGGCTTGGGTGTAATCTTGAGGCCCGACGAGTCCATGGCCGGCTGGATCAGATCGAGCAGGCCCTTGGCGGTCGCGACCCCGCCGAGCTCCATGGGCATTCCCTTGTCATCGTCGCCCCGGTAGCGGCCGATCATGTCCATGTTGAACATGATCGCGTGCTGCTCCTTGGGAACGATCATGTTCTTGACGTAGTGGCGTGAGCCGTTGAGACCGGATTCCTCGGCGGTGAAGCCCATGAAGAGGATGGATCGGCGCGGGGCATCGGCGGGCATCGCGGCGTACTCGGCAACGAGCTTCTCGGCGACCATGAGCAGGCCGGAGGTGCCCGAGGCGTTGTCATCAGCGCCGGGATGGATCTTTCCGCGATCCCCGGGTCCGCCGCGCGAGCCGAAGAGGCCGTACCCGACGTGGTCGTAGTGTGCGCCGATCACGATGTACTGGTCGGCGAGCGGGCCGGCGCCGGGAAGGATGCCGCCGATGTTGGCGGTGATGATGGGCTCCCGTGCGACCTTGGTCTTGAGCGTGACGGTGGCCTTGGGCAGATCGACGACCGAGCCGTTCTCGGTGACGGCGGCGAGATCATCGGCGAGCTTGCGGAGGTCCAGCAGGGAGCGGCCCTGCTCATCGGCGGCCGCGATGAGCTTCTCGGCCTGCGCGATGGACATCTGGATGACGGGGATCTCCGCGGCCTTGCCGGCGGGCTTGGTGTTGTCGATGGTCTCGAGCTTGGTGGTGCGATCATCATCCGCGCCCGGGGGGCAAACCAGGATGACGCCCGCTGCGCCGTATTTGGCGGCCTGTGTGATCTTGGGCTCGAGGGCGGCGTTCCAGGACCAGCCGCCATCATCCCACTGGCTCTTACCGGCCTCGCTCATGGGCTCGAAGCGAAAGACGACGGCGATCTTTCCCTTGAGGTCGGTGTTCGCCGGGAAGGAGCTGTACCCATCCTTGCCGATGTTGATGCCGTAACCGATGAAGACCAGGGGTCCGGTCGCCTCGGCATCGCCGGAGAATCCGAGGACGGTGAAATCGGTCCCCGGAGTGAGCGAAGTGGGCGCGGGACCATCGATGGTGACGGCGGCATCCTTCATCGAGACGGAGGAGCCGAAGGGGAAGGGCTGGCGATAGGAGGAGAAGGGCTTGGTGTTCGGATCAGCGGCCGCGGGCTGCGCTGCATCTGGGGCGGGCTCGGCGGCTTGATCGCCTTCCTTGGTTTCGTTGCCCGGCACGGCCTTGTCCGCTGCATCGTCGGGGCTTTCGTCGGCCGACGCGGGCGCGGGGTTGCTCGGGAACGCGGGCTTGAGTCCGAGCCTCTTGAAATAGAACTCGATGTAGTCGGCGGCGATCTGGTTGCCGCGGGAGCCAGGTGCCCGGCCCTCGAAGAAAGGATTGGAGAGCGTGGTCGCATGCTTGTGGAAAGTCGCCGAATCGGCGGCGAGCATCGCCTCGGTGGGGCGTGCCGGATCGACATCGGCGATGCGCGGACCGGCGGCGAGCGCCAGGCTTGCCGCGGCGATCACCAAGGGGCAGGCGAGCCACCGCAAGCGGCGCGGATGATGATGAACTGCGGTCGGAGTCATGCGGGGAGCCTCTTTCGGTGTGGCAGCGGCCGGATCCCCATCCGGGCTGGTGGTGTTACCAGAAGATGATAAACAGCCGGCCGGGATCGGTCCCGCGGATCCCCGGAATCGCCACCTGGGTCAGGTAGCCCAATTTCGTGAGGGGCAGAGTACCCGAACCCGCCCACTCGGGCGCTATCCTTAGCACCCCCGTTGCGTTCCCGTTTCAACCACGCGGATCGCCACGAGGGAACCGAGGTTCAAGCCGTTCGCACCTGTGTTTGTTGATCCGACTCCGCACCGCCCTGTCGGGAGCTGTTGCCCCCGCCGGTATCCATCAATATTCACGCGGCTGCCCGCGATCCCTTCACCATGACCACCATGCAAACCCCTTCCGATGCCCATTTCGCCGGTTCCCGCCACGCCGCCAGCGGCAAGGCGGATGGTCCGGACCAGATCTCCGATCCGGGGATCCTCCAGCCTTCGGACACGTTCCTGTACCGGCATGTCGGGCCGGATGAACCCGACCAGCGGCTGATGCTGGATCTCCTGGGATGCTCCTCTCTCGATCAGCTGATCGACCAGACGGTGCCGGCGGCGATCCGGATGGGGAGGCCGCTCAACTGCGGGGCTGCGCAGGGTGAGTTCGAGGCGCTGGGCGCGCTTAAGAAGCTCGCCGAGCAGAACAAGATCCTGCGCTCGTGCATCGGGATGGGGTATCACGACACCATCACGCCGGGGGTCATCCTCCGCAACGTGATGGAGAACCCGTACTGGTACACGCAGTACACCCCGTACCAGGCCGAGATCAGCCAGGGACGGCTTGAAGCGCTGCTGAACTTCCAGACGGTGATCAGCGACCTGACGGGCCTGCCGCTCGCCGGCGCTTCGCTCTTGGATGAGGCGACCGCCTCCGCCGAGGCGATGGCGATGTGCTTCTCGGTCGCCGATGGGCATGATGGGGCCAAGAAGACGTTCCTGGTGATGGATGACTGCCACCCGCAGACGATCGCCGTCTGCCGGACGCGGGCTGAGGGGCTGGGAATCGATCTGCGCGTGGTGCCCTCGGGAACAGATCGCGGATTGGCGCAGGTCGATTTGGCGGGCGTCAACGGGGTTCTGGTTCAGTATCCAACGAGCGATGGCCGCATCGTCGACTACTCCGGTCTGATCGCCAAGGCCCACAGCGCCGGGGCGCTGGTCGTCATGGCGGCGGATCTGCTGGCGCTGACGCTCATCAAGCCGCCGGGGGAGTGGGGGGCGGATGTCGCCATCGGCTCTGCGCAACGGTTCGGCGTGCCGATGGGTTTCGGCGGACCTCACGCGGCGTACATCTCGACGAAGATGGAATATGCACGGCGGATGCCGGGGCGGATCATCGGCGTATCGCGCGATGCCCAGGGGAACCCGTCATACCGGATGGCGATCCAGACTCGCGAGCAGCACATCAAGCGCGAGAAGGCGACCAGCAACATCTGCACAGCGCAGGCGCTGCTGGCGATCATGGCGGGGTTCTACGCGGTGTATCACGGGCCCGAGGGGCTGCGGCGGATCGCGCTGCGGGTTCACTCCCTGACGCGTGTGCTTGCCAACGGCATGCGCTGGCTGGGCCACGAGGTGTTGACGGATTCCTACTTCGACACCATCCGCATCCGGCCGGTGATCGGGGAGCACTGCAAGAACGATGCGGCGGGGGTTGCCAAGGCCGCGATCGAGCGGGGCTACAACCTTCGCACCTTCGGGGATGGCACGCTGGGCGTCACGCTCGATGAGACCACGACGGTCGAAGATGTCCGGCAGATCCTGGGGAGCTTCGGGTGCGGCCGCGGATTCGGGATCGATGATTCCAAGCCCGTGCCGTGCGATGCGGTGGTGATGGGCGCGGGGATTGCCCGGCAGTCCGGGTACCTGACGCACCCGGTCTTCAACACGTACCACTCCGAGACGGAGATGCTGCGGTACATCAAGCAGCTCCAGGGCCGGGATCTGTCGCTCGCCGATTCCATGATTTCGCTGGGCTCATGCACGATGAAGCTCAACGCGACCAGCGAGATGATCCCGGTGACCTGGCCCGAGTTCGGGCGGGTTCATCCCTTCGCGCCGGCGGATCAGACGCTCGGCTATCGCAGGATGTTCGCCCGGCTCGAGGCCTGGCTCGCCGACATCACCGGGTTCGCGGCCGTCAGCCTCCAGCCCAACGCGGGCTCGCAGGGTGAGTACGCGGGGCTGATGGCGATCCGCGCGTACCACCACGCCCGCGGGGATGCCAAGCGCGATGTGTGCCTGATCCCCGATTCGGCGCACGGCACCAACCCCGCCTCGGCGGTGATCGCCGGCATGAAGGTGGTCGCGGTCGCCTGCGATGAGAAGGGCAATATTGACGTCGCCGACCTCCGCGCCAAGGCGGCCGAGCACAAGGACACGCTCGCCGCCCTGATGGTGACATACCCCTCGACGCATGGCGTGTTCGAAGAATCGATCAAGGAGATCTGCCAGATCACGCACGAGAACGGCGGGCAGGTCTACATGGATGGGGCGAACATGAACGCCCAGGTCGGGCTCACCGCGCCGGGGATCATCGGCGCCGATGTCTGCCACCTGAACCTGCACAAGACCTTCTGCATCCCGCACGGCGGCGGCGGTCCGGGCATAGGACCGATCGGGGTCGCCAAGCACCTGGCGCCGTACCTGCCTGGCCATCCCGTGATCTCGCCGTTCGCCACTCAGGACTCAGGACCCACGACCCAAGACTCGGGGTCCGCGGCGATCGGGCCGGTCTCGGCTGCGCCGTGGGGCTCTCCCTCGATCCTGACGATCAGCTACATGTACATCGCGATGATGGGGTCGGAGGGATTGAAGCGGGCGACGCAGGTGGCGATCTTAAGCGCCAACTACATGGCCAAGCGGCTCGAGGATCACTACCCGATCCTGTATCGCGGCAAGCACGGCCGCTGCGCTCACGAGTTCATCATGGACTGCCGGCAGTTCGAGAAGACCACGGGCATCAAGGTCGAAGACATCGCCAAGCGGCTGATGGACTACGGCTTCCACGCCCCCACGATGAGCTTCCCGGTCCCCGGGACGCTGATGATCGAGCCCACCGAGAGTGAGCCCAAGCCCGAGCTGGACCGCTTCTGCGATGCGATGATCGCGATCCGCCAGGAGATCGCCCAGATCGAGCAGGGCAAACTCGACAAGGCCGACAACCCCTTGAAGAACGCCCCGCACACGATGCAGGTGCTGATGGGCAACGAATGGACCCGCAAGTACACCCGTGAGCAGGCTGCGTTCCCGCTGCCGTGGCTGCGGAAGAACAAGTTCTGGCCGAGCGTCGGGCGGATTGACAATCCGTACGGGGATCGGAATCTGGTGTGCTCGTGTCCGCCGGTGGCGGCGTATGGGTCGTAAGTGGTACGCTCGGTGAGCGATACCAACTATCCTGTATGAGCAGGGCTTCCGGTTCCAGTTCTTCTCGGCCGACAGGGGGGAGCCGCCGCGCATCCATGCCTTCAAAGCAGACTCGGAAGCGAAGTGGCGGCTCGACCCGATCCGCGAGGACTACAGCGTCGGCTACAACCAGTCGGAACGATCGCGGATCCGTCAGATCATCAGGGACAATCACCGTCTTCTCCTCAATACGTGGAGAGCTGCGTTTCCCTGAGTACCCGGATTTGGTGCAGGCGGTTTCAATAACGGTCACTTCAACCGAACTTCGGCTCGTGCTCGCCGATGGCCGTCGAATCTCGGTGCCGTTGAGTTTCTACCCGACGCTCCTCAATGCGTCACAATCACAGCGCAGGAAATGGGATTTCTGGGGTCCGGCGACAGCGGTGGAATGGCCTGACTTTGACCTGCAACTTGGTGTTGATGACATTGCCGCGGGACGGCGCGAGCACATTCCACCCGCGGACTGGCGTCAGAAGACTCTGGCGGATATGAAGAAGCACGGCATCAAGCCGCCGCCGCAGTGGCGCGATTGAGATGAATGCTGATCCCCCTACGACTCAACAAACGGGGGATGTGGGATGTCGTCCTCTCGCTTGTTGGGAAAGTACCGTTGCCTCGCTGAAAGTCCGAAGAACAGGGTACCGTGAACCCCGGCTGCGTGCTCCTTTCGGATCCGGTGCGTCGCTCCCCTGCTGACGAGTTCGCCAGTTCGTTGTTCTCCGACGCGTCTGACAAGATCCTCGATGAACTCAACGTTCTGGCCAGGATCCGGGAAAACAACTGCAAAGTCATCATCGATCAAGCAGATCGGGAATGCACAATGCTCCGCGCCGTCGATGACCAGAGTGTTCTTCATCTTCTGTTCTCACATCTCGATCAATTCCGTCTGCGGCCCACCCACTCCACCCCACGCTGCAGCACCAGGAACGTCAGCACCAGCACGCCCACGACAATCCTCGTCCACCACGAGCTCAGATCTCCCTGGAACGCGATCATCGTCTGGATCAGGCCGAAGACCATGACACCCATCACGGTGCCGATGACCGATCCGACGCCGCCGCGCAGCAGCGTTCCGCCGATGACGACGGCGGCGATCGCATCCAGCTCCATGCCCTTGCACGATGCCGGATCTCCGGATTGTTGGTACAGCGCGAACACGACCCCGGCGAACGCGGACATGAAGCCCGAGATGCCGTAGACGGCGATCCGGGTGCGGGCAACGGGCAGGCCCATGAGGTTCGCCGCGTGCTCATCGTCACCGATCGCGTGGACAGCTCGGCCGAATCGCATCCCTGTCAGCACCAGCCAGGCGACGATCGCCGCCGCGATGAAGAGGTCCACCGTGAGCGGGATCTGAATCCCGCGCGGGCCCAGCGGAAGAGAGAATGTCAGGCTCTCATTGATGGTCGTGGCGATAAAGGGATCCCGGATCCCCAGCGATTGCGGGTGGATCGCGAATGCCAGCCCGCGGGCCAGGAACATGCCCGCAAGCGTGATCAGGAATGGAGGCAGGCGGAATGCCTGGATCAGCGCACCCTGCCCGAGCCCGAAAGCGGCGCCCAGAATCAGCGCCAACCCGCTCGCCGGGATTGGATGCACACCGTGCTGCTCGATCAGTGATGCGATCAGGATGCTGGTGAAGGCCATCACGGATCCGACGGAGAGATCGATGCCGCCGGAGATGATGACGAACGTGGCGCCGATCGCGGCGATCCCCAGAAACGCGTTGTCCACAAGCAGGTTTCGGATGACGCCCCACGAGGCGAAGTTCGGATAGAGAGCCGATCCGAGAGAGAACGCTCCGACCAGCACAACCGCGGTCGCGAGCATGGGGATATGCCGGGGAGATGGGATCAGCTTCATGCCCCTGCCCTCCGCGACACGAGGTTCGCGAGCCGCTGGCGGAGCGCGGGTGAGTGCAAGAGGCAGACGACGAGCACGACCAGGGCCTTTGGCGCTGGCGCGATGTCAGCGCTGACGTTCTGCATGTAGAGCGTCTTGGTGAGGATCTGGATGAGCATGGCCCCCAGGACCGAGCCGATGAGCGAGAAGCGTCCGCCGGTGAGGGCGGTGCCGCCGAGGACGACGGCGAGGATCGCATCCAGCTCCAGGAGCATCCCCGCGTTGTTGGCATCGGCCGCGCGGATGTACGAGCACTCGATGAGTCCGGCCAGGCCTGCGCACAGGCCGCAGGAGGCGTAGGCGAGCAGCTTGACCGCGCGGTCGGGGACGCCGGACATGCGTGCGGCCGCGGCGTTGTCACCCACGCACTCGACGAAGAGCCCGATCGCCGTCCTCCGCGCCAGGATCGCCGTTATTGCGAGCACCACCGCGAGCATCATCACCGGGAACGGCAGGCCACCGAGCGAGCCGTTGCCGATGAAGGTGAGCGTGGGGCTGTCGTAGGTAATGATGAGGCCGTTGGTGATGAGCTGGGCGATCCCGCGTCCGGCGACCATGAGGATGAGGGTCGCGACGATGGGCTGGAGGCGCAGCATCGTGACCAGGATGCCGTTCCACGCGCCGGCGAGCACGCCCAGGATCAGCCCCGAGGCGATCGCCACCGGCGGGCTGGATCCCGAGACGATCAGGTGCGCAGCCGCAGCGCCTGCGATCGCTGCGACCGCGCCGACGGAGAGATCAACACCCCCTGTCGCGATCACCAGCGTCATGCCGATCGCGACGATGCCGATCTTGGAGCCGTGATTGAGGATGTCGATGAGCGTGCCGTAGAGCCGGCCATCCCGGACTTCGACCGCGAAAAAGCCGGGCGTGAAGAGGAAGTTGAAGAGCAGCAGCAGCAGCAACGCTGCCATCGGCAGCGCCAGCCGCCGCAGGCTTGATGCCGAGGATGAGCCGCTCCTGGTCGACATCACCGGCTGCCTCCGCTGTCTCCGGCGAGGGGCGGCTGCGGTGTTGAACCGACCGCGATGTGCGAGGGCGTGTGCTCGGCGATCGCCGCCATGATCTCGCGTTCGTTGCAGCGCCCCCCGTGGAGTTCAGCGACCTGCCGCCGATCGCGGAGGACGATGACGCGGCGACAGATCCGCACGACTTCTTCCAGATCAGAGCCCACCAGCAGCACGGCCATTCCCCGCTCACGCAGTGTGCCGATCAAGCGCTCGATCTCGGCCTTGGCGCCGACATCGATGCCGCGCGTCGGTTCATCGAGGATCAACAGATGCGGATCGGTCGCTAACCAGCGTGCGAGCAGAGCCTTCTGCTGGTTGCCGCCGGAGAGGCTCGAAACCGGCGCTTCCGATGATGGCGTCTTGATGTTCAGAGAGCGGACGAAGTCATGCACGAGACGGCTCGCCTCAGCGCTGGGAATGGGACGGGCCAGGCCGCGATGAACCTGGAGCGCCAGCAGGATGTTCTCACGCACGGAGAGGTTGGGGATGATCCCCTCGGAGCGGCGATCCTCGGCGGTCATGGCGATCCTGCGGCGGATCGCCTGCCTGGGGGATCGCAGGCGGACCGGCGTTCCATCAATCTCCAGAGAGCCCTCGGTGGCGCGGTCTGCGCCGAAGAAGAGTCGCGCGGTCTCGCTGCGTCCCGAGCCCAGCAGGCCCGCGAGCCCGACGGTTTGGCCCTTGTCGATCTGGATGTTGATTCCCTCAACCGATCCTCGGCGACCGAGGTTCCGGGCGTGGGCAACAGCGATTGAGGGCTCTGCGACGGTTTCGGCCGTTTCACCGTTGGTCGAGGAGGGAGTGGTGGTTGTGGCGGTCGTGGGGGCCGTCGTGAGGGTGGGGGTGGGGGTGGGGGTGGCGATGGGGGGGCTGTATTCGCGGCCGATCATCAGGCTCACGAGCCGTGTTCGCGGCAGAGATGCCGGGTCGTACTCACCGACCAGCGCACCATCGCGCAGGATGGTGATGCGGTCCGCGATCTCGTAGACCTGGTCGAGGAAGTGAGTGATGAAGATGATGCCCAGTCCATCAGCGCGGAGCCTTCGCATGACCCCCATGAGCTGGGCGACCTCGCCGCGATCGAGGCTGGAGGTGGGTTCATCGAGAATCAGGAGTTTGGCGCTGACATCCAGCGCCCGTGCGATCGCCACGAGCTGACGGATCGCGATCGAGCATGATGACAGATCGCTGCCGACGCCGACCCGCAATCCCAACCGCGCGAGCGCTACCTCGGCTCGCCGGCGCACTTCGTGCCAGCGGATGCGGCCCAGAGGCCCCGTGGGCTCGCGACCCAGCGATATGTTCTCTGCAAGCGACATGTGCGGGATCAGGTTGATCTCCTGGAAGACCGTGCTGATCCCGATGCGTTCGGCATCCCGCGGCGAGGCGGGGGCGATGGGGCGGCCTTCCAGCGCGACCGAGCCTCCATCGGGCCAGTGAACCCCGCCGAGGCACTTGATGAGCGTGCTCTTTCCGGCGCCGTTCTCTCCAAGCAGAACGTGGATCTGGCCGTGGAGAACGGTCAGATCGACACCGGCGAGCGCCCGCACCGCGCCGAACCGCTTCTGAAGCCCGCGGACTGCAAGCAATGGGGCATCCGCCGACATGCGGCTGTCGGTCGGGTGGGCCGCTCGAGGTGCCTGATCGCCCATCGGCCGCATCCTACCGCACGCCGGACCTGCCGGGGTCGGAACTGAAAACGAGCCGTTCGATCCCCAATAATGGATGGGAGACTGGTCATGCCCGACTCAACCAACACCAACACCAATACTCCGGCCCCTACCCCCATCACCGACGACACCTGGCTCCTCTCCTGCCCCACCTGCGGCCGCTGGAAGCCGCTCGCCGAGCTCGGCGGCATCCGCATCGGGGCAAAATCCATCGGCAAGCGGATTCTCGGACATTGCTCCTCGTGCGGCACGCTTCGCATGATGCGCCTCGAGCAGCCGAAGCAGATCCCGCACGACCATTTGAGCAAGATGATCGAGAACACCCCCGCCGAATGACGGGGTTCGCCGGTCCTGCATCACGATCAACTACCGCGCGGGTTTATTAATGAGCACCCCGGCATGATCGGGGGCGGATGAATTAGAAACGACTTCCGGTGACGGCTCGGGTGACTGAGATCCCATCCCAGGCGGCATCACACCTTGGCCCGGAGTCGCGGCGATCGGACGCTCATCCCAGGTGATGCGGTTGGTTGCCTGGCCATCCTCATCGCGTCCGACCATCTGAATCTCGCACGCTCGCTTGACGATGTCGGCCAGCTCGCGCGGCTCGTAGGTGAGCGGAGCGCCGGTGGTTCGCGGCTGGCCCGGCCCCAGGGGCGCGGGCGCGACGATCAGGAGCCAGCCGCCGGGCTTGAGCACCCGCCAGAGTTCCTTGATGACCGCGTGCGGATCATCCCCCTCACGCAGGGCATCCAGCGAAACGACCAGGTCGAACGCGCCGTCGATCTCGCCGGCGAGCGCTCCCAGCCAGCCGATCTCGAATGCGGCGTTGGGGGCTGCGTAGCGGCGCTGGGCGTAGCGTGCGCTCTCCTCATCGCGTTCGACGGCGACCACCGCCCCCGAGGGGCCGACGACATCCAGCAGCCAGGCCGCGCCGTACCCGGTTCCGCACCCGAAATCCAGGATCCGCATCCCCGGCCGCAGGCACTGCAGAGCCATCTCGTAGCACGCCATGAGCCGCGGCTCCATCAGGTCGGCGTAGACGCGGCCGGGTGTGCAGTGGATCGCCATCTTATCGACGCCGGGAGGGAATTCGGCGATGAACTCCTTGCTGCCGGTGCCGCGGCGCGAGAGGGCTCTTCGCAGCGTCTCGGCCGTGGTCTCGGTGTAGCGCACCCCGGCGACCGTGTGGACGCGGTGCAGGCCCAGCACCGCGCGGATCTGGCTCATCATGCGAGCGGTTCGGCGTATCGCGCGGACCGTCAGCGGCGGTTGGTACGCCCGACTCGCGGCGACGGTCGCCGCGCTGGGCTGAGCGTGGGGGGGGTGGGCGTGGGGGCTGTGCGATCCCTCCGATGGCATAGATCGTCCGAATGCTAGCGGGTCGGCGCTGAGTCCCACAGGGTGACCGGCTTTAGGCCGGGCGTCGCCATGATCGGTGGTGTCAGAGAAGCGGCGATGGGAAATCGCGGATCGTCCGCGGTTCGCGGCAGCGTCCCGATCCCGATCCAGCGGGTGGGGCGATCAGGCTTGGCAATTGTGAGGGAGTAGTCAGCGCCGGTGTGCAGCCCCGCGACCAGATCGGGGCAGTTGCACTCGCGCGAAAGGTGAAGGAGCACCACATGCTCGCGGGGGGCGATCCGGGTGATTGCCTCCAGGCACTCCTGGTTGGAGAGGTGCCCGCGCCCCCCCATGATGCGGCGCTTGAGGAAGGCAGGGCGATCGGATTCAGCCTGGAGCAGCGGACAGTAGTTGCTCTCGAAGGCGAGCACATCGACGCCGGCCATGCAGTCGACGAGTCCATCGGTGATGCGCCCCAGGTCGGTCGCGAATCCCAGTGATCCGGCGAGCGTGCCGCCGGGTCCGGCGAACTCAAAGCGAAAGGAGGCGACCCCCAGCTCATCGTGCGACATCATCTCGACGCGAACCTGGACGCCCGGAGAGAGACGGAAGCTGTCCTTGAATGGCTCGGTTCGCTGGAAGTGCATGGCTTCTGAGCCGGCGCGGTTGAGGTGGCGCTGGTGCATGCGGAGGGTGATGTGCGGCGGGATGCGGCCGCCGGACCAGCCGATGTGGCAGTGGTCCCGGTCCAGGTGCGTCAGGATCATCGAATCGACCTGGGCCAGGTTGGTGCCGACGCCGCGCAGCCAGTTCTTGGTCTTCTTGGGGGAGAGGCCCGCATCGATGAGGCACGCACGCGGGGAGCCGTTCTCGCGCCAGCGCAGGACGGAGCAGTTTCCCGATGAGCTGCTGGCGAGCACGCACAGGGAGGGCTCGGTCACCACCGCCTCGCCTTGCGTGGTTCCGGTTGAGCTTTCTCTCTCCACCAATCCCGTCATTCGCAAGCCTCTTCACCAGTACCCAATCCCGGTTGCCCGTTGCCTTCTCAATCAATGCCATCATCCGCCGCCGGCACGTATCCCTGCCCGCGACGCATGCGGTGCATGAGCGGGGCGATTAGGCGGGGAGGCCGACCCGAGCCGGGCACAATGCCGCGCTTGGTGCCCCGGACGAAGTCGGCCATCTCCATGACCGGCGGGCAGTCCCGGCCGAGTTCACTCAGCATCTCAACCATCTCCGGCCGGCCCAGATTGCCGGGGCGGAACACCTTGCGGAATGCCTCATCGATCGCCGTGATGTGTTCGCGCGGCATGCCCGCCCGTCGCAGGCCGACGCGATTGATCCCCTCGAGGCGCTGTCGTTCGACGACGACGCAGAAGGGTGGCACATCCATCGACACACCCACCCCCGCGGCCATGAAGACAAAGCGGCCCACGCGAACGAACTGGTGGATCGCGACCATGCCCGACAGGGTCACGTTGTCCCCCATCTCGGCGTGCCCGGCGAGCCCGGAATTGTTGACCATCACCACATCGTTGCCGATGCGGCAATCGTGACCCAGGTGCGTGTTGACCATCAGCATGCATCGGTCCCCGATGGTGGTGGGGCGATCAGGCTTGGTCGCCGCATGCACGGTCACATGCTCCCGCAGAATGCACCCCTTGCCGACCTTGACCCCTGGGGTGGGATCCCCAGGTTTGAACTTCCAGTCCTGGCCCGGGAAGCCCAGGGTGGTGTACGGGTACACCGTGGTCCCCTCGCCGACCTCGGTAGGACCCTGGATATAGACATCCCCGATCAGCCGGACCCCCGTACCGAGCTTCACGGGGCCCAGGATCGTGCACCGGGGGCCGATTTCCACATCATCCGCCAAGATGGCTTCGGGCGAAACGGAGGCGGTGGGGTGAATCTTCGGGGTGGGGCTGGCCATGGGAGGAAAAGGTTAGGACGCGAACGGCTGAAAGTGGTTGGAAACCGGGTTCGGACCTATAGTTTCCGCCTTGTCCACCGCGGTTTCCCGGGTGGACTTTCTGGAGCCTCCCCACGATGGGTCACGATCCGCTCGACACCGTGATCGGCGTCACCGACGCCGCCCCCCGAGACACGCAGACCGCCTCCAAGCACGTTGCAGCCGCCAAGAAGTTTGACGCCGCCGGCGACAAGCGGGCCGCGATCGCCGAGTATCGCCGCGCGGTCGCCGCCGACCCCGAAACCCCCGACACCCTCTTCCACTTGGCGTACCTCTTGGACCTGGTGGGCGAGGAGGATGAGGCGCTCGCCCTCTACGAGCGGGCCTGCGAGCACCCGCCCGCACCCATCAACGCCCTGATCAACCTCGCGGTCGTCTACGAGGACCGCAACGACTTCGTCCGCGCTGAGCGCTGCCTCCGGCAGGTGCTCGATACGCATCCCAACCACCCCCGCGCCCGGCTGTATATGAAGGACATCCAGGCGAGCCGGGAGATGATCGTCGAGGAGGAGCAGGACCGGGATGCCTTCAAGCGCAAGGCGATGCTGGACACGCCGGTGACGGACTTCGAGCTGTCCGTGCGGGCGCGTACCTGCCTGAAGAAGATGAACATCCGCTCACTCGGCGATCTGCTGCGGATCACCGAGGCCGAGCTCATGAGCTACAAGAACTTCGGCGAGACCAGCCTGCTCGAGATCAAGCGGATGCTCTCGGCCCGCGGCCTGCGCCTCGGCCAGGGCCAGGAAGATGCCCAGCGCCAGGCCCGCCGCGCCCTCATCGAGCAGTACAAGGGCACCGGGCAGGAGGCCGTCCTGGGCAAGCCGGTCTCGGATCTGCAGCTGTCGGTGCGAGCCCGCAAGGCGCTCTCGTACCTGACGATCCAGACACTTGGCGACCTGGCGAGCCACACCGAGGCCGAGCTCATGGGCGTCAAGAACTTCGGGGCGACCAGCCTGAAGGAGATCCGGGAGCGGCTGCACGAGTTCGGGCTGGGGCTGCGGAAGCTGGATAGCTGAGGTTCGACATGCCGCGTCAACCAAATCACCGGGATCGCATGTGCGATCCCGGTGTTGTTTTTGACCCGAGCGCTCAGGCGGGGGCTCTGCCTCAGCACCCAGCCTCGAACAGCATCACGAAAAAGTCAAAGTCCTCGAGATCCACGAAGCCCGTTCCGTTGATGTCGCACGAAGGATCTCCCAATGTGAACGCCTCGACGAACGCATCGTAATCCTCGGTGTCCACGAATCCGCTCTCATCGAAATCCGCCAAGCAGACGACCGAGGACTTCATTTCCGCGTTCATCAGCGCGGCCAGGTGCTGCACCCCGGTCTCGTTGGGATGCACACCGTCGGACAGGTATGCCGACTGGTTGAATGCTTCGCCGCCCGCGATGCGATACAGGTTGAGGAACGACACGTTCTCCCGCTCCTGCGAGATCGCGTGAAGGCCCTCGGCAAGAAGCTGATGATGAAACTCGTCGTACCCGGTCTTGTACTGGGAAACCAGCAGCCATCGCGGCGCAGGAGCCTCCAGGCTGTCGATCGCCGCTTCGTGCCGATCGATGATTGCCTCCACGTGATCTTTGTACAGATCGTAGCTGAGTGAGTAGAAATCCGCCGATTCCTGCGGCGTCTGGTTCTGCCCGATCCACAGGATGATGTGCGTCGGGGGGTCGGTCGCGGCGTAGTACTGGGACAGCGCTGCATCCGTGAACCGTGCCAAGCTCGCGTGGTCAACCGTTGTCCACCCGCCATGCGCTATGAACTGCACCTGCACTCCGTCTTCGATCCCCGCCCGGAGCCGCGCTCCCAGCAGGATGAGCGTGTTTGCCCCCGTAGTTGATTCCGAAGTGGTCGCGTCCGAGCGCAGCCGCAGTCCCGGGCTCGATGATCCGGTTCCGCAGTCGCGATCCAGCCACACAATCTCACCGGCGACCGGATCCGGCCGGTCGTACTCCGCGAGCGAGATGTTGGTGCTTCCACGGACTCCGGCTGCCTCGAAGCCCGCGAGCTGCGTGGCGCCTTCGAACATGATCAACCGCGCGGCAACCGCCGCGCTGCCCGCGAACGGATTGCCCAGCTTCATGCCAGCGAGGTTGCCGTTGACCACGAAGCAGTCCGCCAGCGTGCCGCCCCAGGCGACATTCCCGCTCCACACCGCATCTCGCGTCCGAACTGGGGATATCGCGCTCAGCCCGTTGGAGAACATGTCCCCGGGAATCCGAATCGCGTTGGTTCCCAGCGTACCTTGAGCGTTCATATACCCGATGTCAGAGTTTCCGCTGTCGGCGTGTACGACCCACCCATTGAACGGGATCTCCAGTTGATCCCTGTAGCCGACCTGCATCCCCATCGTGCTGTTGGTCGCGTTGATGGAGTCCCCGATGATCCCCAACACCTGCTGTCCCTCAGGGAAGTACAGATCCTGAGCAAAGTCAGCCAGGCGAGCAGACCTGGGTGCCGACCATTCCTGCCGTGCATCCGCGCTACCGGCCAGGGCCGCTCCCGTCCATGCCCCCACACACGCACACCGCCAAGTCGTCGATCTCATGTTCGCACCTCCAGAGGGCGTAATTGCCATCGGAGGCACTCTCGACCGTGATTCAGCCGGCGTCTGCGCGCACGGCGGCAGATGCGAGAACCCGGCGACAGCATGTTGTCGCTGGGTTCGCCGTCCACTCTGACACCGTGTTGTCAGTCAAGCCCCGTCCCGCGACAGCCGATGAAATCCGACCGCTCTGCTCCGCTGACCGTCTCGGGAGGACCATGAAGAACACACGCATTCACCGGCTGCTTCGCGCACTGTCACTCATCCAGTCGGGCGCCGGCTGGACTGCCGAAAAGCTCGCCGCGGAATTTGGTATCTCGTCAAGGTCGATCCATCGCGACATGCGAGTGCTTGAGCGATCGGGCCTCGGCTGCGTCTACGACTCAAGACAGCGCTGCTACAAGGTCGCCGATGGTGTCTTTCTTCCCCCGGTGCAAGTCACCGCCGAGGAGGCGCTCGCTCTGGCGGCCCTATGCGAGCAGGTCGCGGGCAGGCAGATCCCGTATCTCGGTGCCGCCTGCCGCGCCATTGCCAAGCTTCGCGGCGTGCTGCCCATGCACATCCGTTCCGATGTTGATTCGATGCTCGCGTCGATCTCGATTCGGACCGCCGCAGCCGAGGATCCGTCCCATGCCGCTGATGTCTACGCGCGATTTTCCCGTGCCATCCAGGACAGGGAGGTTCTACTGTGCCGCTATGACTCACCTCTGGCCGGGGATTGCGGCGAGTTCGAGTTCCACCCAGCAGCGCTGTTCTTTAGTGTCCGGGCGTGGTACGTGATCGGCCGGCACCTGCGCCATGGCGATATGCGGACGCTCAAGCTCTGCCGCTTCATCAGCGCAAAGCCCGCGGGGCGTCACTTCCAGCGGCCCGCGGATTTCAGTGTCGACGAGTACCTGGGCAACGCCTGGAGAATGATGCGTGGCGTCGACACCCGTGTTGAGCTTTGGTTCGATGCGCACTTTGCACCGACCATCGGTGACACCGTCTGGCATCAGTCTCAGGAGATGGAGCCTCACGAGGATGGTTCACTGACGATGCGGTGCATCGTCTCAGGCCTCGACGAGGTAGTGTGGTGGGTTCTCTCGATGGGAGACCACTGCAAGGTCGTGAAGCCGACGGCCCTGGCTCGGCGCGTGCGTGAACTCGCGGATCGTACCTCGGCGCTTTACAGGCAGACCGCCCCCGGGAAACGCTCCCGAAAGAAGCACCGGGCGCGGCGAGTGGGCTGACTCTCAGCACCCCGCCTCAAACCGCTGCACGAAGAAGTCAAAGTCGTTGAAATCGACGAACCCACTCTCATCCGCATCCGCAGAGATGTCCCCGGCTTCGAACTGATGGATGAACGCGTTGTAGTCCGTCAGGTCGACGAACGCATCCTGGTTGAAATCCGAGATGCACAGCGAGGATTTCATCTCCCAGTTCATGATCTCGGCCAACAGCGTGACACCGGCGAGGTTGGGATGCACCCCGTCGGAGAGCATCGCGGCGGTGTCGAAACTCCGCCCGCCCGCGAGCTGGTACAGATCAAGGTACGAGACGTTGGCGCGGTCGTTCGACAGCGAGTACAGCCCCATGCACATCAGCTGGTTGTACTCATCGCTGTAGCCGGTCGCGTACTGCGACACCAGCAGCCACTTGGGCGCCGGCTTGCCGAGCATGGCGATCGCCTGCTCGTGCCGGTCGATCACCGCGGCGATGTTGGACTTGTAGAGCTGGTAGCTGCTGATCGCGAAGTTGTTGGACTCCTCGAGCGTCTGGTTCTGCCCCAGCCACAGGATCACGTGCGTCGGCGGGTCGGTCGCGGCGTAGTACTGGCCAAGTGCGGCATCGGTGAATTTGCCGCGATCGACGTGGTCGACGGTGGTCCAGCCCCCGTGGGCGATGAACTGCATCTGCACCCCGTCGGGGTTGCGGTTGCGGATGCGGCTGCCCAGCAGAATGAGCGTGTTGAATCCCGGAAGCGACTCGTTGGTCGTAGCGTCCGATCGCAGACGGATGCCCGGGTTGTCCGGCCCCGTGCTCGCGTAGCGATCCAGCCACACGATGGCGCCCGCGGGGGGGAGGCCCCGCTGATAGATCCCGCTGGAGATGGTCGACAGCGCTCGCATCCCGGCGGCCTCGAACTGCGCAACCTGCGTCAGCCCCTCGTACATGATCAGCCGGCCATCGACTCCGCTGGCCGATGTAAAGGGGTTGCCCAGCTTCATGTTCACCAGGTTGCTGTTCATGATGTACGAGTCGGAGAGGTTGAAGCCCGGAGGCCTGTCGAGTGCCCAGATGGTGTCGCGCCCGCGCACGGGAGAGATGCCGCGCACCCCGCTGGAGAACGTGTCCCCGGGATCGCGCACCACATCCAGAAGACGGACCCCCTGCGTGTTGGTGTACCCGATCTCCGAATTGCCGTTGTCGGCGTGGATCACCCAGCCGTTGAAGGGCATCTCGAACTGGTCCCGGTACCCCACCTGCATCGCCATGGCGTTGCAGGTCGCGTTGATCGAGTCTCCGATCACCGTCAGGACCTGCTGGCCCTGCGGCTCGTACAGCCGCTTGGCGAACTGCTTGAGCTTGTGACTGCGCGGGGTTGCGTACGTGGACTGCGCGCCGGCGAACCCGCTCACGCACAGGCACATGGCAATCGCCGCAATCGTCGAACGCCCGACTCCCGAACGGTGGATAAGGAATCCCGCCCTCCCCGCCCCATCCGTTGATTTCAACCCGAACCTCGCTTCCGTGAAAATGCCGCCACGTCATTGTGCGCGATATTCAACCATACACAAGTCTGTCTCGCGAGGATCCACCGCCAAGCGGTGTGAAGAGCCAAAAGGGGTATTTCCCGCCGCGTTGCGAACAGAGTCCTACTTTGTATCACCGGAGATTCAGGCCAATCCCGGCTCAGCAACCAAGCTCGAATGCCGCGATGAACGTGCTCAAGTCATCGATATCCACGAATCCCGACCAGTCGATGTCGGCCTCCGGTTCGCCCGCGCCAAAGGCGCTGACGAAGGAGTCAAAGTCATCCCCGTCTACGAACCCGCTGTGGTCAAAGTCGGCCGTGCAGAAGATGGACGACTTCATCTCGGCGTTCATCAGGCCCGCCAGGTGCGCAGCGCCGGCGGCGTTGGGATGGATGTCATCCTCCAGGTAGTCACTGTTGAAATCCTCACCGCCGGCGATCCGGTAGAGATTGAGGAACGAGACGTTGGGGAGCTCCATCGATATCTGGTAGAGGGCAAAGGCGATCAGCTCGTGGGTCTGCTGCGCATAGCCGGTCTTGTACTGCGACACCAGCAGCCAGCGCGGCGCGGGTGCTCCCAAGGTTGCGATCACCGCCTCGTGGCGGGCGATCACTCTCTTGATGTTGGCCTTGTACCGGCCGGGATTGCCGGCGGCGAGCGCAGTCGCTTCCAGCCCGTCCTGGTTCTGTCCCAGCCACAGGAGCGCGTGCGTCGGTGCGTCGGTCGCCGCGTAATACTGCCGCAGGGCCTCATCCGTGAATCGGGCCTGGTCAAGGTGATCGATGGTCGTCCAGCCCCCGTGCGAGATGAACTGGATCTGCACGCCGTCGGGTGTTCGTGCGCGGAAGCGAGCTCCCAGGAGCATCAGCGTGTCGGCGCCGGCTTTCGATTCGGCGGTGATGGCATCCGATCGAAGCTGCACGCCGGGGCTGGAAAAACCTGAACCAGCGAACCGATCGATCCACACGATTCCGCCCGCGACGATGTCCGGGCGGGCGTACATCCCCGCCGAGATGCCGGCGGTGCTGCGCATCCCAAGGGCCTCGAAGCCGCCGAGCTGGTTGCCGCTCTCAAACATCATCAGGCGCACATCAACCGGGGTGATGCCGGCGAACGGGTTGCCGAGCTTCATGTGGTTGAGGTGAGAATTGACGATGTAGCAATCGCTCAGCGAGTTCCCCCACGAAACATCCTCCGCCCACACCACCTCGCGCACCCGCAGCGGAGAGATACCGCTCAGGCCGTTGGTGAAGATCTCCCCGGGATCGCGGACGAGGTTCACAGCCAGCGAACCCTGGGCGTTCATGTACCCGACATCCGCGTTCCCGTTGTCGGCATGCACCACCCAGCCGTTGAACGGAATCTCCAGTTGGTCCCGGTAGCCGATCTGCATGGACACGGCCCGGTTGGTCGCGTTGAGGGAATCCCCGATGACCTGAAGCACTGCCTGCCCGCGCGGGGCGTAGAGCCCCGTTGCGAAGCCCTCCAGCTTGTGCGAGCGGGGTGAGGGAGGGTCCGCCGGCATGCCGTGCATGCCCGTGCGATCACGCTCGCGCAGCGTGGACTGAGCCGCCGCCGGGCTCGCCGAAACGGCGAGCAGACACGTGAGCACACACATGACCCGCGATCCGGGAACCATCAAGCGCTCCGTCAAAAATACGACAACGCCGTTCTCTGACGACACCATACCACCGGTTTTCGGCCGTGCCAGAAATCCCGTCGATCGATGCCGAACACCGACCGGAAATCTTGCCTGCATGCCCCGTCTGAACGGGGTAATGTCATGTCGCCGGGCGGGCATCCGATCCCCGGCGGGGGGTCTCCATGGCCGATGTCTTCATCTCGTACTCCCGCAAGGACGGTCCGCTCGCGCAGCGCCTCAACCAGGCGCTGGCCGATCGCGGCAAGGATATCTGGATCGATCTGGAGGACATCCCCCCAAGCGCGGAGTGGATGCAGCGGATCCGCGCGGCGATCGATGGGTCCAGCACCATCGTCGTGCTCCTCAGCGATCACTCGGTGAGCTCGGCAATCTGCGGAGAGGAGATCGCCCACGCCGCCAGCCGCCAGAAGCGGCTGGTGCCCGTCTCCCTCGGGCTTGCCTCTGACGCCGCGGTCCCCGAACCCCTGCGGCGGCTCAACTGGATCATCGCCGGCGGTGAAGATGCGTTCGAGGCGATGGTGTCGCGCATCGTCGAGACGCTCGATACCGACCTCGCCCACGTCGATGCCCACACGCGCATCCTCGTGCGCGCGGTTGAATGGGAGGCTCGCGGGCGGGATCCCAGCTTTCTCCTGCGGGGGTCCGATCTGAGGGAGGCCGAGCAATGGCTTGCCCAGGCGGGCGGGAAGACTCCATCCGCCACGGACCTGCACACGCAGTACATCCACGGCTCGCGGGCGCGGCAAGGCCGGCGACTGCGGGTGCTGGCCTACAGCTCGATGATCGCGCTGGCGATCTCCATCGTGCTTGCGGTGTTCGCGTTCCTGAAGCGCGAGGATGCGGTCGTCCAGGCGCAGAGCGCAATGATAGAAAACCAACGCGCCACCACCGCGCTCAAGAGTGCCGTCAGTTCGGCTCGCCAGATGCTCGGCGCCAAGCTCGCGGTGCAGGCCGAGTTTCTGCCGGCCACTGGTCCCAAGACGCTCCCGCGCGCTGCTCTGCTCGCGATCGAAGGGCTGCGCCGAGATTCCTCCTCGGATGCCGACCGCGCAGCGCGCCACATCCTCGCGATCCTCCCGCGCACCAGGAGCCTCATCCACCTGGACAACTCGGATGTGGCCCGCTCCATGCACACGACTCCCGATGGCGGCATTGTGTCCGTCCTCACCGGATCCGGCGCTGTGATCGTCTTCGATGCCTCTACTGGCGTGAAGCTGACAACGATCCGGGATCGTGAGGCACGCGGCCCGGGGATTTTCAGCCCCGATGGAAAGTGGCTCATCTCACCCGGCCGCGCGACGCAGATCTACGACACCGCCACCTGGAAGCCGATCCCCGAGGCACTCCCCGATACTTCCAGCGCTGCCTTCTCCCCCAAGGGGGATCGCCTCATGCTCATCACCGCCGAAGGCATGAGCGTCCTTGAAACCGCCACCTGGCGCCGGCTGGCCAGCATTTCCTGCGCGATTCCCCCCACTATGGTCGCCGAGTACGGCATCGGCCGTTCCATCGTGGCGGCGATCCCCGAGGATCGCCGGAGCAACGCCCCGGCGATGCTTGCGGTCTATACCGTTCCCGGCGGAGAGCAGGCCCGCGTCACGCGCTGCGAAGGAGTGGGGGAGTGGCTCGCCGTCAGCCCCGACGGCCGCCATGCCGTGCGGGCCGCGTTCGATGACAAGCCCGCGCAGCTCTGGGATACCAAGGAATCGAGGATCGCGATCTCTCTGATCCCCCTGTCACGAAACTGCCCGGTGCGAGCCATGTTCAGCGCCGATTCGAGCACGCTGGCCCTGGTCGCGCTCGACGAGTGTGTCCACATCATCGACACCGCGACTCTCTTTGAACGGCTCATCATCCCACAAGTGGAGGCCCTTGGTGCGATCGCGCTGAGCAGCGACGGCGCCCGGATCGCCACCGGCGGGTATGACGACACCGCTCGGGTCTGGAACACCCATGACGGGCACGAGCTCGTCCGGCAGACGCACGGCGATTACGTCTCGGCGGTCGGGCTTTCTCCCGATGGCTCCACCATGCTCTCGGGCATGAACATGTCCAACGATGGACTGGGCATCTTCGTCGATATCGTGGTCGATGGGTCAGAGGACGGCATCATCCCCCACGGCAAGCTCGACTTCCCCAGGGTGTCGTGGAGCGAGGATGGCAGCCAGATCCGTATTGCACACGACACCGGAGAACTCACGATCGCCTGGCCCGCCGGGCAGATCACCGGCCGCACGTCCAAGCCCGCCAGCGACTACGAAGGCCGTCAGCGGATGTACCGGGAGATCCTCGCACACAACACGGCCGAGTTCGATCGCTGGGCCGCCAACACGGGGCCTGTGAAACCCGACCTGGGGATCACGCTCGACCGCGAATACCACGAGTACATCGCCGCCAGCCCCGACAACCGCTACCTCGCAGTCCCCACTCCGGCCTTCCGCGTGGAAGTGTTCGACGCCCAGGAACGCGGAGCATGCATCCTCGCGGTCACGCACGAAGCCAACACCCCCGGCGTCGTGGCCTTCTCTCCGGACTCGGCCCTCTTTGTCTCAACTTCCATCGATCCCATCCGCCATGGATGCCTCTTGCAGGCACACGAACTCCCCGGCCGTCAGCAGCGCATCCATCTGCCCATCTCCACATTCGGGATCGCCGGGATCGCCTTCAGCCCCGACGGCTCGCATCTCGCCGCTTGCTGCGATGACGGGTACACGCGCATCTACCTCCTGCGCCGCGAAGACCTGATCGCCGAATTGTCGCATCGCCTCCGGCGCAACCTGACGGCGAACGAGTGGCAGCGCTACCTCGGCGCAGCGCCGTACGAGCCCACCGTCCCCGGCCTGCCGATCCCGGTCGAAATGCAAGGCATGATCGGCGCGTTCGAATCCAACCCGGGCGCCTACACATCGCCCGCGGAATCGAGCGCCAAGTAGCCCTGCACGCGATCGCCAATGAAAATCGCCCCGGCGTGGCCGGGGCGATCGGTGGGTTCAAACGAGCCGCGGAGTCAGCGCCGACGGCGGGTGATCATCAGGCCCGCGAGCCCGGCAAGGCCGGCCGCGCCGGGCGATGGGATGAAGTACACGCCGAAGACATCCTCGCCGGGGCCGGCGAGCAGCTCGAGGCCGCTCCCGTCGGTGTTCATCTGGTAGAACGCCTTGCTGGACTCGACGGTGAATACCAGCTTGTCGGTGTAGGGGTTCCACTTGGCGCCGCCGAGGTGGACGAAGTCGGTGTTGTCCTGGGCAAGCAGGAGCTGGACGCTGCCGTTGATCCAGTTGCCCGAGCCGTCGAGCTGGGCCTTGTAGACGCCGGTCTTGGCATCGACGAAGAAGACCTCGTTGGTCGAGGGCTTGATGTCGACCGTGCGGACGAAGCTGAGCTTGGAGCCCAGCCCGGTCGCGACCAGGTCGGCGAAGTTGACCAAGAGCGTGGGAGTCGAGATCTCCGTCCCGGTGTCGTAGTCGAACTTCCAGAGCGTGCTCGCCGACGAGTCGGGGAAGGAGAAATCGCTATCACCGCCGTTATTGCACGCGACAAGGTACTGGTTGGCCGCGTAGGGGCTGTTGACGATGTCGTTGGCCGTGAACGGCTGTGGGGGTGGGTTGGAGTTGTTCTGGTTGAACGACGTCACCACGTTGCCGGTGACCGCATCAACCGACACCAGCCCGCGAACCGGGTTCACAGGATTGTACTCGCTTTGCGGGCTCTGCACTGTCAGCAGCTTGTTGTTGTTGAAGTTGTACTTCAGCGTCGTGGGGTTGGCGAGCGGGAACCCCTGCTTGACGACCGAGTGCGATGGAACGGTGAACAGGTTGTCGACGCGGTAGATCGCCGACTTGTTGTTGTTCAGATCCACCGGGTACTGGCCGGCGGTTACGTAGAACTCGCCGTTGGGCCCCCGGTCGATCCCCCCCAGCCCCTCGGAGGCCGATGCAGGGATGTTATACAGCGTCGAGATCGCGCCGTTGTTGTAGTACTTGATCCCCATGTTGCCTGTGGTGTAGACGATGTTGCCGACGGCGGCGCCCGCGCTGCCGGCCATGGCGGCGATCACTGCGACGCCGGCGGCCAGCGCGTTCGTGTGCATGCGATTCATGTATGTGCTCTCCTCGAATGGGCCCGTGCCGAAGCGCGTGGCCGTTCTCTCAAGACCCCTGTGTCCGAACTATAAGCCACGCGGAGGCACGCACGCGAGATGGCCGAAAAACGGGCGCGATCCCTTCGGACCGCGCCCGCGACAAATCAGAGGGAGCTGGCCCCTTTCCGCCGGGTCACCCGCACGAGTCCCGCACACTCAGGCGCGGCGGCGGCGAGCCGCGGCCAGGCCGGCCAGGCCGGCCAGCGCCGCAGCGCCGGGAGCCGGGACGAAGTAGAACCCACGGGCGCCGGTGTTGGCGGCGACCAGCTCGAAGCCGGTGCCGTCGGGGTTGATCTGGTAGATCGCGTCGGTCACTTCATCCGAGAAGACGATCTTGTCGGTGAAGGGGTTGTACTCGATCGCGTCGGGACGGGGGCAGTTGACCATGTCCTGGAAGAGCAGGGAGATGCTGTTGAAGGTGCCGTCGTTGTTGAGCTTGACGCGGAGGATCCCGTTGAGGGACTGGTTCTGGATCGAGAGGGCCGCGTTGGTGATGAACATCTCGTTGGTCGAGGTCTTGAGTGTCGTGGAGCGAGCGAACGTCACGGGGGCCGACAGGCCGGTGGCGCTGGTATCTCCGAGGTTGACCATCAGGGAGGGGGTGCCGGTCATATCGCCGGGATTGACGTTGTAGTGCCACAGGGAGCTCCACGAGGCATCGCTCGAGGAGAAGTCGGCGTTGCCGCCGTTGATGCAGGTCAGGTAGTAGTCGTTGGCGCTGGCGTAGGGATTGGCGGTGACGTCGTTGGTCGTGTAGACCGCCGGGTAGGAGTTGGGCACGGTCTGCTGGAAGGAGTTCACATCGACGCCGGTGTCCCCGTGGACAGCGCGGACGCCGCGATGCACCTGCGAGTCGTTGCCGTACTCGGACTGGGCGTTGTTGGCGTAGACCACGTTGCGGGTCGAGTTGTGCCAGGCCATGCCCGACACGTTGGCCATGTCGAAGCCCGACTTGACGGTGTTGACCGCGGGGACCGCGGCGAACACGTTGTCGATCCGGAAGACCGCCGACGTGTTGACGCCGTTGGGGTTGATCGGGAAGGGCCCGTTGCCGACGTAGTACTCGCCGGAGGGGGCTCGGAGGATCTCGGACAGGCGGATGTCGTCGGCAGAGCCGAAACCGCTGACAAGCGTCGAGACGACGCCGTTGTTGTAGTACATCACTGCATCGGTGTTCTTGGAAGTGAACACGATGTTTCCGACCGCGGCGGCGTTGGCGATCGACGCGGCGCCGGCAACCAGTGCCAGGCAAGTCAGAGCGTTGCACATGTCAATATCTCCTCGACTATGAGAACCCATCTGCGTCGGAGTCCAGATGGACCCCCTTGTCCTACTCACATACACCTTGCCCGGCTCCAGCCGGACAAAATCCGCTGGGCGGCGCTGCCGCCGCCCAGCGGTGGATCGATCGATCAGCCAGGATCAGCGGCGGCGACGCAGAGCGGCCAGGCCCGCCAGGCCGACCAGCGCGGCTGCGCCAGGGGCCGGGACGAAGTAAAAGCCGCGGGAGCCGACGCCGGCGACGACCAGCTCGAAGCCCGAGCCGTCGGGGTTGATCTGGTAGATCGCGCCCGTGGGCTCATCCGAGAATACGACCTTGTCTGTGAAGGGGTTGTACTCGACGTTGTCGGGACGCAGCGCGTTGACCAGGTCCTGGAAGATCATCGAGATCCCGCCGAACGTGCCGTCGGGGTTCAGCGTGATCTTGAAGATCCCGTTCATCGACTGATCCTGGATGTCCAGGGCCGCGTTCACGACGAACATCTCGTTGCTCGCAGTCTTGATGGTCGCGTGACGCACGAAGGTCAGCGGCTTGGCAAGCCCGGTTGCCGACGTGTCACCCAGGTTCACCATCAGACTCGGCGTGCCGGCCTTGGTCCCGGAATCCACGCTGTAGTGCCACAGCGTGCTCCACGCCGCATCAGCAGATGAGAAGTCCACGTTGCCGCCGTTGATCGCGACCAGATAGAAGTCATCGTTCCCGCCGTAGGGGTTCTGCAGGATGTCGTTGGCCGTCCGAACCGTCGGCGTCGAGATGAACGTCTGCTGATACGAGTTGACATCCACGCCGGAGGTCACGTTGACCGAGCGCACGCCGCGATGCACCGCCGAGTCGTTGCCGTACTCGGACTGGGCGTTGTTGGCGTAGAGGATGTTGTTCTGGCCGTTGTACCAGACCATGCCCTCGGGGTTGGCCATGTCGAAGCCCTGCTTCACCGTGGAAACCACGGGGACGGCCGCGAACACGTTGTCAATCTTGTACAGGGCCGACTTGTTGTTGCTGGTGTCAACCGGGAACGGACCGCTGTCGACGTACCAGTCGCCCGTGGGCGCCCGGAACACCTCGGCGAGCCGCACATCGGGGTCGGCAAACGAAACCAGCGTCGATGTGACGCCGTTGTTGTAGTACATGACAGCGTCGTTGGTCTTCGACGTGAAGACGATGTTGCCAACCGCCGCGGCGTTGGCGCCCGACGCGATTCCTGCGAGCGCGATCAGCGCGGTCAGAGTCCTCTTGCTCATCTCGTGATACTCCTCTTGGCGGGTCCTGTATCCCGCACTCGGAACCAAACCATTCACCCAATGCGCGCAACCAGCAGCGACTGGGTATCACCATCCGGTCAACCCCGACCGGAAATGTGTTCTGCAGCGGAGAATCTGGCGAACCTGCCAGAACACCCTCTCTTCAGCTCAACCCTTCCCTTCCCTTGTCCCTCCTGCGGGTCCACCTGATATGTACGTAGTTCCCCCAGGCTTGCGTTGCCCCGACTCCCTTCGATCACGACAGAAACTCGGTTTTTGAAGCCCGAAGGGCGTTTTTGGCGCACCCTCTCCCAACCACCGATCGCTCGGCACTGACTCCGAGAACGCACCGGGGGCCGCTCACTCACGTCGATTTCTATAACTTGTTGTCTGATGCGGCCTTACGTGCTGAGCCAAGACCTCGGCCCAATCAACCCAACCCCCTGATTCTCTCCTGCGAACGATCCGGCCACGATGGATCGCCAGACTCACGGATATGGAGAGTCGCTTCCTGCTTCCCTTCCTCATCCACGCGGCGAGTATAGTCCGAATACCAGATTCGACCAACCCTAACTTTGTGCGATTACTGTTGCCTATTCTCCGTATCTTGACACTCAGAAGGCCACTTGTATTTTGTTCGGGTTCCCCCCAAAGACGCTGGATTGGTGACACTCCACCCCTCATCGCCTACACTTCCCGCCCAAAACGTCGGGCTTGTAGCTCAGTTGGCTAGAGCGCGCCCCTGATAAGGGCGAGGTCGTTGGTTCGAGTCCAATCAGGCCCACTGACGGCGGGGTATCCGGCAGGATGCCCCGTTTTTTTTCAGGCAAACCGCCAGCCTCGCGGGGTAACGCCCGGGAAACCGGGCGCGGGTGTTTCATCGCGGGTTATGATCCCGCCCACGGGTTGCCGCGGCCTCAAGGGCTGCGGGAACGGCCCGTGTCGGGCACGGCTCAGGCCCGTCTCAGGCAAGGAATCACGCATGCGCATCGACATCGTGGGCAGGGACATCGAGATCACCCCGGCGATCCGTCAGTACGCCGAGCAGAAGGTGTCCAAGCTCACCCGCTACTTCGACGGCATCCAGCAGATCACCGTCACCATCCACCGGGCTCATCACTCCCATCACACCCAGGAATTCACCGTCGAGCTGGTGGCCGATGTCGAGAAGCACAAGGACTTCATCGCCCACGACACCGGTCCCGACCTCTACGCCGTCCTCGACCAGACCACCGAGAAGTGCGCCAGGCAGCTCAAGGACTTCAAGGAACAGCTCAAGAATCACTGACCCTCCGTACCCACGCGCACCACCCCAGTATCCCCGGCACTTTCGAACCGCTTTCTGCCCCGGGGATTCCCGCCCTCCGGATCGCAAGGAGCTTCGCGTTGCTCAAGCTCACGGACATCGTCGCCAGAGGGGCCATCGTCGCGCCGCTCAAGGGAAAGCAACGCGATCAGGTCATCCGTGAGTTGATCGAATCCATGGTCGCCTCGGCCATCATCGATCGCGAGGCCGCCGAGCATCTCTACCTCCGCGTCCTGGACCGTGAGCTCAAGAGCACCACCGGCTTCGGCAAGGGGGTCGCCGTCCCGCACGCCAAGGATCCGCGCATGAAACGGATCAGCGCGGCGATCGGGCTGAGCCAGTCAGGGGTTGAGTTCAACAGCCTGGATCGCCAGCCGGTCTACTCGGTCGTCCTGCTCATCTCACCGGACGACCAGCCCAACGAGCACCTCCGAGCCATGGAAGCGATCTTCAAGCACGTAGGCAGCGATGTGTTCCGCCGGCTGCTCCGACAGTGCCAGGACCCGGCCCAGGTCTGGTCGCTGCTGCTGGAGGCCGACGCCCAGAAACACAACGCCTGAGTCTGGCCCGGGATCTCTCCAAGCCGCCCGCACCCACCAGGCTCGTGCGTCACAGCGTGCGGCGACCCGTTCAGTTCAGAGCACGTTCCCCTTCCTTGACCTTTCCGCGATCCTTTCAGCACCTCCCTCGTTCCGGCCCCAGCAATGTCCACCCGCCACGAAGTCAAAGTCACGATCATCAACCGCCTGGGCCTGCACGCCCGGCCGGCGATGTCGTTCGTCGATGCGGCGAGCGTCTTCAAGAGCGAGGTCAAGGTCTGCCGCGAGGACACCGAGGTCGATGGCAAGTCGATCATGCAGATGATGATGCTCGCCGCCGGCCAGGGCACCGAACTCACCATCATCGCCGAGGGGCCCGACGCCGAGGCCGCCTGCAAGGCGCTCAAGGCCCTCGTCGATGCGGGATTCGAAGAAGAGTGATCGGCGTGCCACCGACCCGAGCTGTCTTCAGCTCGGGTCGGTGCGATGAATCCCGTGCGTTGTAGCTTCCCTCGCGAGTATATCGACACAGATCAATATCCGAACTTCCCGGGCGCCCCCGTCACGTCTACGCTCCCCCGGCATCCAAACTCACGGCTCGCAATCCCGGAGTGAAACTCATCATGCAGCCGACCTCCCTCGACACCGTGCTCGCAGCCTTCAACTGGCGATACGCGACCAAGAAGTTCGATCCATCGCGCAAGATCCCCGCGGCGAACTGGTCGGCTCTCGAGCAGGCGATGACGCTCGCCCCATCCTCGTTCGGGCTCCAGCCCTGGCGATTCGTTGTCGTCAACGATCCGCAGGTGCGCGCGAAGCTGCGGGAGGTTTCGTACGGCCAGCCCCAGATCACCGATGCCTCCCACATGGTCGTCTTCGCTCGCCGCACAAAGCTCAACGCCGACGACATCGGCCGCCACATCGCACGGATCGCCGAGGTCCAGAACATCCCGCTCGCATCCCTCGAATCCACCCGCACCATGATGGTCGGCTCCATGACCTCCCGTGCCGATGCCGATCTGAACGCCTGGGCCGGCCGCCAGCTCTACATCGCCCTGGGCTTCTTCCTCTCCGCCGCCGCCCTCGCCGGCATCGATGCCTGCCCCATGGAAGGCTTCGAAAGCCCCAAGTACGATCAGATCCTCAGGCTGGACAGGGAGGGCTACCAGGCCACCGCGGTTGCGACCGCGGGCTATCGCGCGGCGGATGATGCGTTCGCTGGCAAGGCAAAGGTGAGATTCGGTCAAGAGGACAGCATCCGGCACGTGTGAACTCCACGTACTCTGTTTCGAGAATCGATTGAGGCCTCCATGGTCGACCAGTCGAACTGGCCGGACTTCCCCACTCCGTGCCGCCTCCGCGATTTGTGTACAAAATCTATGACTCAACATCTGTTTTATCTATAAAATCCCGCAGAGGCGAGGATTGGCTGGAAAATTATGTAGGAATACAGTCCAAATCTCTGGTGTAATCCCTTGCACATTCTTGTATGCTGAGGCTTCTGATGGCCAGCGGAAAATAGGAGCCGCGGCCCCGTGGGTCTGAGCTGAGAGGGTGAACTCTTTCAAAGTTGGCATTACTTCGGGCGGCGCTGTGTTGGCGTGCGTCCGGCGCATTCCCCTTGATAGGGGGAGACTTCGTCGGGTTCGTATAGGGATAAGGAGTTGGACATGAAGATTTGTGTGTTGGGAGCATCATCGGTTCTCGCGATCGCTGGTCTCGCCTCCGCCGGTTTGGAAACCCAGGTCGGCCCCGGCTCGCCCACCAACCCCGGTGGCAGCTCGTACGGCACCCGCAGCGTCCTCTGGGACAACGGCGACACCGACGGCAGCAACGGCTACAGCGAGCTTGACGTGGGGTTCTTCGGCATCAGCCGCAGCACGCTCGATGACTTTGTCATCACCGATCCGGCCGGCTGGAACATCAGCGATTTCCATGACCTGGTCCTCTACCCCAGCGGCAATCCCCTCGCGGGCGTCGGCTACAACCTCACCTTCCGCGCCGATGCGGGCGGCACTCCCGGCGCAGTCCTCGGCCCCACCACGAACACCAGCTACACCCAGACCGTCACGGGCCGCAACTGGTTCGGCATCCAGGAGACCCGGATCGACGTGACCTTTAACCCCATCTTCCTTGGGCCGGGTCGCTACTGGATCGAGATGCAGAACATCTCCCCCGACAACACGTTCCACATGGTCCGCAGCGCTGTCACCGGCAGCGAAGCCTGGGTGAACTACCAGGACTTCCCCCCGATGATGCCCGGCTCTTCCCTCTTTGGCGTGGCCGCGGATATGTCCTACGTCCTCACCGGTGATGTCGCCCCGGCTCCCGCCGGGTTCGCCGCCGCCGCGATCGCGGGCCTTGCCCTCGCCCGCCGTCGTCGCTGATCCAGCGACCATCGAGTGCAAGAGAAGTCTTCGCGAACCGGGGTGCTTTGTGCCCCGGTTCGTTTTTTGGTTCATCCGAGTTTCAAGGAGGTCGCGGCATCGCCAGCATCGATGCCTGCCCCCATGGAAGGCTTCGAAGGCCCCAAGCACGACCACAACCTCGGGCTGGACAAGGACGGCTACCAGGCGACCGCGGTCGCAACCGCGGGGTATCGGGCGGCGGACGATCCGGCGGCAGGCCGTGCGAAGGTGCGGTTCAAGGCGCCAGACGTTATCAGACACATCTGATTGATCCGTCGTCAAAGTGAGCCGGCTCGATTCCGATGATGAGTGATGTCTCAATCTGCGGCCGGCCTCCCGTGCCGAAGGCGGAAACTCCGTACAATGGGCCGACATGCGGCTGAACGGAATTGATTTCGATCTAGTTCGTATCGGTATGCTCTGCAAGGCCGCTGGCGTCACGCGCGCGTGGCTTTTCGGTTCTATTCTGACCGATCAGTTCAGCCTGCAAAGCGACATTGATCTGATGGTAGAGACGGATACCAAGCACCCCCCCGGCGTACTCAAGCTCGGCGGTCTGCAGATGGACTTGACCGAGCTGCTCGGACGCCATGTGCATCTGACTCTGCTCGGCGGCGTTCCAGTGCAGCACCGAGCAGGTATTCTCGCCAAGGCGCAGATGCTCAGCGCTGCGTGACATCCTTCATGGAATCGACCAGAGAAGATCGACTCCGACTCGAGCACATGCTGAAAACGGCGAAGGATGCCGTGCTGATTGTCGGGAGCGATGACCACGGATCGATCTCATCCGACATGATCCGAGTTCGAGCGCTGGTAAACTGCTTCACCGAGATCGGCGAGGCCGCCGCCCGCCTGAGTTCCACCGCTCGAGCCCGTGTTTCAGCAGCACCGTGGCGCCAGATCGTGGGCATGCGCAACATCATTGTTCATGTCTACTGGGGCATCGATGCTGCCGAACTGGTAAAGACAACGCGTGACGATCTGCCGGCTCTCATTTCCGCGATGGAAGCAGCGCTGAATGAGTGGCCTGCGGAATCGGAATAGACCGCAAGATGTCGCGCGGCCGATGATCCGGCCGCTCCCCGTGCCAAGATCCGGTTCAAGGTCGATGAGGCGGTCAAGCACTTCTGAGCAAGCAACTGCGCGCCCTGTGCGATGCCTCATTCCTTCATCTGCTTGAGCTCATCTCTCAAGATCGCCGCCAGCTCATAATTCTCCTGCTCGATCGCCTTCGCCAATCTCGCCTTCAGCTCCGCCATCGGGCTGATCGGCAGCTTGGGCACCAGCGAATCCCGCATCGAGCGCAGCATCTGCACCTCGCCCGACATGTCGAACGCATTCGGCTCATCCGCCATGTCGAAGTGCTGCTTGAGGGCATCCAGCGCCTCATCGATCGCGTGCAGCGCTGCCTTGGGCTCGCTGTTGTTGATCGCCTGGCTCGCCAGCGCCCGCGCCCGCACCATCAAGATGTACGGCCGGAATTGCTCCAGGAACTCCTGATCGGAATCCTCCGCCGCGTGGTCCCGGCACAGATCCAGCACCCGCAGGTTCCGCGTGGTGTCCCGGATGACGCCGTAGAAATCTTCCAGCGCCATCATCGCCACGTAGCGGTGGTAGTACTGCACCGCCTCTTCACGCAGCCCCTGGCAGTCATCCGAGCTGAGCTTGAACTCCGCCGGCTTGCCATCCTCTCCGGCTTTGCCCTCGTCACCCTTGCCCTCTTCCCCCTTGCCGCCGGCCGGGCCACCCTCACGCTCGCTCCCGCGATCACCCCCACGATCGCCGCCCCGGGGCCCGCGTTCTTCTCCGCGATCCCCGGGTCCGCCTTCAGGCCGGCGATCCTCCTCGGAGTTGTCGAGCTGGTCCTCGAAGTACTCCAGCAGGCTCTCATAACCCATGGGACGGGAGCCATCGGGCCGGCCGGTGGTGTGCATTTGGAGGATGCCCAGGTCAAGACGGACCTGGATGCGTTCCTCGCCATCGTCGGCGATCACCCGGCGGGCGTTGATCTGGTCGGCGTTATAAGTCCATCCGGCGAGGATCCCCGAGATATCGACCCCACGGATCGGCTCAGCCGGAACGTCCGAAGACTCCTGGGGTGGATTCCCCTGCGCCTGACCCTCGGATTCAGAGGATTGCCCTTCGCCGAGGGGCTGATCAGGCTTCACCTCTCGCCGAGGCTCGGGCTCTCCGGGCGTGGGCGAGTGCGGTGAAGGGGGATTCGGAGGGCGTGGAGGTTCGGACTTCATCGACTCAGAAGTGTACGTGTGGCTGCGTGGGAAGTGCGGTTCAGGCGGCGATCCCGTGTGCTTGAGATTGCCACGAGTCGCATCGGAGCGCGGGAGGTGTCAATTGACAGAGCCCCTGGGAATCCGCCTCACCGGCCATCCAGACGGTGCAAAAGAAAAATCCGACACTTTCCTTGCACTTCCACCAAGCCGTGGCACCTTGCAGAGTGGAGGATAGTGCGAGAGTCCCCCTTCAAGAGACAAGGTCTCGCAGACGATGGAACCCAAGGACGGGTTCGAGCGGATAGATGGAAAATTGGCCACGCTCGTGGTCCAGTTGCGGCCTTGCGCCGCGGAAGGCGGGTAAGCGTGAGTCGTCTCAGTGAGGCCCGTACGGCCCCCAGGAATGTCCAATCGGACCTTCAGCTCTACCTGCGCGAAATCAACCAGACCGCACTGCTCTCGGCAGATGAAGAGAAGCAGTTGGGATGGGCGATTATCAACGATAATTGTCCCGCTGCACGGGATCGCATGGTTCGAGCCAACCTCCGCCTGGTGGTCGCGATCGCCAAGAACTACACGAACAGGGGCCTTCCCCTTCAGGATCTCATCGAAGAGGGAAATATCGGACTTCTCCGGGCCGTCGAGGGGTTCGATCCCGCCCAGGGCGCCCGGTTCTCCACCTATGCGTCGTGGTGGATCAAGCAGGCGATCAAGCGGGCCCTGATTAACGCCAGCCAGCCTGTCCACATCCCCGCCTACATGGTCGAACTGGTCGCCAAGTGGAAGGTCGCCGCCCGCAAGCTCGAGCTCTCGCTGGGCACGGCCCCCTCCCTCCAGGACATGGCCAAGGAGATGGACCTGCCCCTCCGCAAGGTCCGGATCATCCGCCGTGCGGTCAAGGCCTTCCAGACCCCCGCCCAGGAAGCAAGCAGTTCCTCCTCCGGCATGTCTGGGCTCGCCGACATGCTTGCCGACACCCGTCACGGCGCTCCCGATGACTCGGTGCTCCGCTTCGAGGAACTCAACGTCCTCCAGAAGCTCCTGGACTCGATCGACGAGCGCGAGGCCAAGATCCTCCGCTTGCGGTTCGGCCTCGATGGGGAACCCCTGACCCTCAAGCAGATCGCCGATGAGGTCGGGATCAGCCGCGAGCGCGTCCGCCAGATCGTCGATGAGGCCCTGACCAAGCTCAACGAACGGCTCAACGATGAGCGTCCGACGCGCTTCTTCGGAGATGACGGCGAGGAAGTCGCCTCCGGTGAAGCCGATACCCAGGCCTGAAGGGGCGCACGCAATTGACCGGATCGGCTCGCCGATCCGCGCTTGGTTCACTCTTTGATTCCCACTCGGGGGGCGGGACCACAGGCCCGGTCGGCTTGCCGATCGGGCCCTGTTTTTGCTTGGCTTCCTCACCCGGTACCCCGGGGGAGGTGCCGCGTCTGCGAGGCGAGGGGGCTTCCTCCTCTACCACTTCTCCAACGCTCGTGAATCACAACCGCAAATAGCATCCCGCATCGCAGAGCGGAACGATGCTTCATCATCGAATCGACCACGCTACCGCATATGCCGGAAGAATTTTTTTTGGTCTGATGGATGTAGCGCCCGCCCATGGACCCATCAGCAGCCTGCATCCGCCGTGGAAACTGCTACCATCCGCCGCCATGAATCAAGCCATCCCTGGTGCGGTGGGCCGCTGGTCCCGCTCGATCGCCGCCGCTGCCCTTTTTGCCTGTTCGCTCGCCGCTTTCCCGGCATCCATCGCACGTGCCGATGAATACGTGGATCGCGTCAACGCGCTCTACGCATCGACGAAAACTGAGAAGCGCAGCGACCTGGTCATCCTCCCCCTGCTCGCCAAAATGGATCCCCCGCCGCGAGCCGTCGATGAGGCCGACCCCCTTCTCCTGATCGCTCCCGACCAGTCCGCCTGGGCCGATGTCAAGACATGGATCGAAGGAGCCAACCAGAAGGCCCTCATCGATGCCATCTACAAGATCACCGAGGCCAAGGACTCCAAGGACTCCATGGTCTTCGCCCTGCCCTACGGCGTCGAGGGTGTCTCGCCCGAACTGGTCCAGGCACGCATGTACGTCGAGCTCGGCGATCCGCCCCTGCTCGCCGCCGCCAATATCCAGTATCTCCCCGGCCTCAAGCGCCTCCACCGGCTCGCACAGCTCGAAGCGATCCGGCGCAGCTCCGAGGGCGACACCATCGGAGGCCTGGAGATGCTCGTCCGGCTGGCCTTCTTCGGCCGACAGCTCGCCGAGCGCCCGCTGCACAACGAGGTCAAACTCGGATACACCATGATCTGGCAGGCGATGGAGCGCATGCGCGACATCGCCTACATGGACTACCGCGGCAAGAAATCGCTCCAGAGCCAGGCGCAGATCTCCAAGCTGCCCGACATCATCAACCGCCAGGAGGATGACAAGGGGGTCTTCGCCCTCGAGCGCCTTCCGTTCCCGATCGGGGACCGCGCTGCCGCCGAGCAACTGGTCGCCCGCGTGATGCAGGAGAAGGGCGGCCCCAACAAGGACACCTTCGCGACCACCATGGCCCGAATCAAGACCGGCGGGCGCCCCCTGAAGCTCTTCGGAGAGGCAGGCCGCTGGCAGCTCGCGATGTCCCAACACGGCGACTGGTACGCGACAACCGAGCAGCTCGAAAAGCTCTACAACGACTGGCAGTCCAAGTGGAGGTTGGATCCGTTCGATGCTCGCATGCTCCAGCCTTTCTACGCGCAGAACATGAACAAGCGCTTGTACGCCGTGCTCGATGCATCGGCCCCGGCGATCGGGGAGCTCTTCCCCATGCGGCAGTTCATCCGCACGCAGATCGCCGGCACCCGTCACGCCCTGGCGGTCCTGGGCTTCTTCTACGTCAACAAGGGCTGGCCGCCCCAGCTCGCCTCGGTCCGCCCCAATTTCATCAAGGCGTTGACGGCCGATCCGTTCAATCCCAACCGCGCCCACGGCCAGCAGCCGACGTTCGAGTATTTCGTACCGATCCGCGATGCGGTCCAGGCGAACATCCGCACCGAGAAGCAGCCGCACGAGATGACCGTCTTCGTGCCGGATGGATCCAACTTCATCCTCCGCCTGCGCGATGACACGTTCGTGCTCTATTCGACCGGCCCCGACGGCGGCAAGAACCGCGCCGAACGCATTCAGAACGTCTGGACCGTCGTGCGCGACACCGATCTGCTCGTCTGGCCTCCTGTATCTTCCCTCTGGCGCCAGCATCAAAGAGATGCGGGGCCGCTGAAGTGAGCGTCAACTATGAAGCTGTCGAGCAAGAGCAAAGACACTCACCACAGAGGCACAGAGAACTCAGAGAAAAAGACAAAGCGGTGCCGAGCCAGGTGTGCGCTGCGGGATTTGCACGAGTTTCAGCGGAGCGCAGCGACGCTAAGAGACTGTTTCAGAACCCTACCCCATCTCGTGGCACAGGCATCCTGCCTGTGTTCTACCGCTCTGCTACGAAGTTCTGAAACAGTCTCTAAGCCAATACTTGCCTTTCTCCGTGCCCCCCGTGCCTCTGTGGTGAGTCCTGTATTCCGACACTCAAACACGCCGCGAATTCACTCATGACCGTTCACAAGCTCGTCATCATCGGTTCGGGGCCCGCGGGTTGGACGGCGGCGATCTACGCCGCCCGCGCCAATCTCCAGCCCGTCTGCTACATCGGCTACTACAAGGTCGATCCCGGCCCGATCATCCCCGGCGGTCAGCTCATGCTCACCACGGAGGTCGAGAACTACCCCGGCTTCCCCAAGGGGGTTCGCGGCCCCGAGATGATGAAGCTCTTCCAGGAGCAGGCCGAGCACTTCGGCACCAAGGTCATCGGCGAAGAGATCACCCGCTGCGAGTTCTCGAAGAACCCGATCGAGAAGCCCCACATCCTGCACACCTCCGGCGGCGGAACGGTGCTCGCCCGGACGGTCATCATCGCCACCGGCGCCACCGCTAACTGGCTGGGCATCCCCAGCGAGATGAAGCTGGCAACCGAGGGCGGCGGTGTCTCCGCGTGCGCGGTCTGCGATGGCGCCCTTCCCCCCTTCCGCAACCAGCCGCTCGCCGTCATCGGCGGCGGCGATACCGCGATGGAGGAGGCGACCTACCTGACCAAGTTCGGGTCGGTCGTCTACGTGATCCATCGCCGCGACTCACTGCGAGCCAGCAAGATCATGCAGCAGCGGTTCCTCTCGCGACCGAACGCCAAGGTTCTCTGGAATAAGGCTGTCGAGGAAGTTCTGGGTGAGAATCGGATCAGCGGTATCCGCCTCAAGGACACTGTGACCGGGGAACTCTCGACTATCGAGGTCAAGGGCATGTTCGTGGCGATCGGCCACACGCCCGCGACCAAGTTCCTCAAGGACTCCGGCGTCGAGCTCGATGAGGACGGCTACATCGCCCTCAAGCACCACAACAGCTACACCAACCTCGAGGGTGTGTTCGCCGCCGGCGATGTCGCCGACAAGCACTATCGCCAGGCGGTCACGGCGGCGGGGATGGGGTGCATGGCAGCGCTTGATGCGGAGCGCTGGCTCACGGCCAAGGGCGTGGACTAGCCGCTCTGCAGACCGCCACGACTACCACAGAATGTCCTCTGATGGACTACACTCGAATTATCACCATCGAGCCTGACAAGCGGGGTGGCAACCCGTGTATCCGCTGTTTGCGCATCACGGTCTCCGATGTGCTCGACAATCTCGCCTCGGGCATATCCGTTGATGAGATTCTTGCCGATTTCCCCGACCTCACCGCCGTTGATATCCGTGCGTGTCTCGCGTTTGCCGCGGATCGTGAGCGCAAGATGAAGAGCTCGCGGTGACCCTGTAGGTGTGGGCGATGGCATCGTTTGGCATGCGACAAATCTGCCGTTATTTGCAAGCTTTCCAATCTGCTTGCCGTTCCCAGATCAACCCGTCGATACGTCGCGCAGAGACGCCGGCGAGCTTCGATGCATCTTCCAGCATAGTGACGCCTTCAATTTCGCTCACAGGTCGCCCGATTACCGCCGCGATGTAACCGAGTATGTGGGCATCCGGCTTGACAGTATCGGCTCCAAAGCGCATGCGAAGGTACTGGAAGCCTGCAATTGCAAAGTGCTTGACCCCAACGGTCAGATGATCTTGTGGCTTCGCCGCGGCTGCCCACGCTTGAAGTCGATGGGTTTCTGTCTCGCCGGCGAAGTCGTGCTGTATGCGATCAAGCCATGACGTAACACCAAGTAGAGAATGTGCCTTGGTGGGCGAGTTGAGATCCAGTACCGACTGCATGAAGTCAAGCGGGGATCTGAACACATGGATAAGGTCGAGCAGCTTCTTGCAGCTGTCAACCTCGGGGTAAGCTCGCAGGAAGCGGTTGACACGAGGTACGACAACACGGTCGTACTTTTTGCGGAGAGAGAGAACACAGTCGATCACTTGTACCGGCGGCGCCGCGTCAGCAAAGAGCATTTCTGGCGCGGAGTCGGCTGGAAAGTCGGCATGAAGCTGTCTGGCAAGCTGCTCGATGGTCATCGGTTTGCCTGTCAAGCGGTTGTCATGCCCTGAACAGTTCCCGCAGCCACCCCGCATCCTCCTGCCCCATCGCCCCATCCACCGCCGCCTGAAGATTGCACCTGGCCTGCCGCTCATTCCTGAACCCCGGGATCGCCGAGCACACCCGCTCGTGCGACAGCACCCACCTCGATGCCACGCTCGACAGCAGCGCAATCCGCTCCGCCATCCCAGACTTACCCGTGAACCGCTCGACAGCCTTCGCCAGCTTGCCGCGAACCGCCGACAGCGTCTGCGGATTGAAATCCTTGCGGCTCCCGCGATAGTCACCTTCTTCGAACTTCGGCGGGTTCTCGGGGTCGAACTTGTCGAGCAGGATCCCCTGGTCCAGCGGCCCGAACGCCACAAACACGCAGTTGTGCTTCTTCATCAGCTCCTGCATCTTCCCGCCGAGCCTGATGAACTCGTCATACCGCAGGTTCGCCTTGTTCTGCAGCACCTGGGGCTTCAGAACCGGCAACGCCCGCTCGAAATCCTCCACGGCGTACGCCGACTGCCCGACCGCGCGCACCTTCCCCTCCTTCACCAGCGCGTGCATCGTCCCCGCAGCCTCGGCGAGATAATCGTGATCGGCGACGATATTGCCGCCAGCGTCGTACCCCTGCCCGACGTACGACCCGTGATGGAAGTAGTAGATGTCGATGTGCTCGGTCCGCAGGTTCCTCAGCGACTGCTCGCACTGGTTGCGGATGTGCCGCGGCTCAAACGCATGGATCGCCGTCCCCTTGAAGTGCCCGACCTTGGTGGCGATCACCTGCGAATCACGCTTCACACCCAGCTTGCGGAAACACTCCGCGAGCGTGCGCTCGGCCCGCCCGTTGCCGTAGATGTCAGCGTTGTCCCAGTGATTGACCCCGCCATCGAGCCCGGCCTTGATGCCGGCGAGCACATCGGCTTCGTTGACATCCGCCCACCCGATGGGTTGGCCGTTCGATGTAGACCAGTTCGGCCCGCCCATCGTCCAGCAGCCGAAGCCGATCACGGAGACTTTGATGTTCGTGCCGGGGATATCGCGGTATCGCATGGGGCAGGATAGCTTTCTCGGAGCCGCGGCTTCGGCCGGCGGTCGGATCGCCCTCGAGTCTCACCAATCGGTAGTGATCTTTCCCGCGCCGGGCTCAGTGGGAAACGGAGGCTCAATGTGGGTTCTGCGCCCATTGACCGCCGGTTGGAAGCCGACGGCTCCGACTTCGTGTCATCCTGTACCATTCCTCCCGTGCCCGAGCTTCCCGATGTCACCATCTACATCGAATCCCTCCAGCGCCGGCTCCAGGGCGCCACCCTCAAGCGCCTCCGCATCAAGAGCCCGTTCCTCCTCCGCACTTTCGACCCGCCCACCGAAGCCGTCGAAGGCCGCGCTGTGACCGCGATCTCGCGCCTCGGCAAACGGATCGCCATCGAGTTCGACAACGGCCTGTTCGCGATCATCCACCTCATGATCGCCGGCCGCTTCCGCTGGCTCAACCCCCACAACCCCCCCAACCCCCACGACCCCCACGAAGCCAAGCCCGCCGCCACGAGCAAGATTGAACTTGCCCGCTTCGAGTTCGATACCGGCACGCTCATTCTCACCGAAGCCAGCAAGAAGAAACGAGCCTCGCTGCACATGGTTGCAAGCCGCGAGCAGCTCATCGAGCACACCCGCGGCGGCCTTGATGTCCTCACCTGCTCGACACCCGCCTTCATCGAGCGACTCCGCTCCGAGAACCACACCCTCAAGCGAGCGCTCGCCAGCCCCAAGCGTTTCGATGGAATCGGCAACGCCTACGGGGATGAGATCCTGCACGCCGCCAAACTCTCACCCACGCAGCTCACCCGCAACCTCGATGATGAAGAAGCAAGCCGCCTCCACCACGCCGCCCGCGGCACGCTGACCAACTGGATCGCTCGCCTGCGAGCCGACTTCGCCCTCGACACACCTCATGACCGCTTCCCCGCCCCCGGCGAGATCACCGCCTTTCGCCCGGAATTCGCCGTCCACGGCAAGTTCGGCAAGCGCTGCCCCATTTGCGGAACCAAGGTCCAGCGCATCATCTACGCCGAGAACGAGTGCAACTACTGCCCCACATGCCAGACCAACGGCAAGGTGCTCGCCGACCGCTCCCTCTCACGCCTGCTGAAGGATGACTGGCCGGCGACCGTGGAAGAGTGGGAGTAGCTCCGCCTTCACTCGATGCCTTGATGCCTCCTGCCTCGATGCCTTCTTCTTCGCCGCTCTTCGCTCACCTTCTTCTGTTTGCCCTTCGCCCTCTGCTATTTCTCCACCCGCATCACCTGCATCCGAGCATTTCCGCTGTTTCCCGCATCATGCCTGAACATCGGCCACTGGTTCGTCTCCGATGCCTTCCCCTTGAATCCCGTCAGGCACACCGCCGCTCCGTACCGCTTGGTCGGCACGCCATCCTTCCGTTCCTCCATACCGCCCAGCACGAAAAACGCATCCAGCAGCCCATCACCATCCAGATCCCCGAGGATCACCCCGTGCGATGATTGTGTGACCTTCTTCCCCTCACCGCACACCCCGCCCGCATCGAACGCGTACAGCTTGGATCCATCTCGGGCATCCAGCACGCGGAAAAGCCCATCGCCCGTCACGTACGCAAGGTCGTTGTTGCCATCCCCCGAGAGATCCGCGATCGCCACGCCCCGCGTCACCGAATCCCATCCCTGCTTGGGCGTGACATCGCCCTTCCACACAATCTCACCCTTCCCGTTGATCGCCGTCACGTGCTCGCATGTCGCGATACACTCATCCCGGCCATCCCCATCAATATCGACGATCGCCGTCGGTGCCATGATGTAGCGCTCGCCCGGCTCGGCGATGAAGTCGGGCTTGCCGGCAGAATCCACGCTGTACACCTTGCCGTCGTAGCTGCCGAAGGCAAAGTGAATCGACCCATCCCCAGTCGGATGCCAGATCGATGGCCCGTGGTAGATGTGACTGCCGGTCTTGACAGACCACAGCTCATGCCCATCGGTCCCATCCACCGCATGCATCGCGTGATCACCGCGGAAGTTGCCGCCGATGAAGTCGGGCGTCCCATCGTTGTTGAGATCCATCACGATCGGGCACGATTGCACCGCGCCCGGGGCGATCTTGAGCGATCGGATCACCGATCCATCCGCGCCCTTGAGCACGTGCAGCTTGCCCTTGAACGTGCCGACGACGATGCCGAGCGTGCCCGCCGAATCCACGGGTCCGATGAACGGCGGAGTATCGATGCACTCCCCATCGCCCAGGTACGTGTTCCAGAGCACCGTGCCGCTCTTGGCATCAAGCGCCAGCACCCGGCAGCCGCTCGAACACGGCACCACCAGCGAGAGCGAGCCGTTCCCTTTTGCACCATCCAGCACCGCGAAGCGGCACGACGCGTCGTAGCAGTCATCCCGGTTGGCATCCGGATCGTGGTACGACCACAGCTCCGAGCCATCCTTGCCGCGAAGCACACGCACGCGAGCATCTCCGAAATACGTCGCGAACGCGACATCCATAGCGCCGTCCCCATCCGCATCGGCGATCGCCCCACCCCCGAACGAGGCAGACTTGATCGGCACGGTCCATTTCAGCACGGGCGTTCCGGGCTCAGCCGCCACCACACACGCGACCATTGCGATGACCAGCATGACTATCTCCGATCTACGTGCCTTTCACCGATGCCTGATGCCCAGTGCCCGATGCCTTCTGCTTGTCAATACCCCGCCTTCACATCAACGCAATTCAACAACGGTTCACCAGCGCCAAATCGCCGCACGTTCTCGTTGAACAGCCTGACCCGCCGCGCATCCGTCAGCTCGCTGTCGGCCGACACGTGCGGTGTGATCACGATGTTCCTGGCCTTCCACAGCGCGTGGCCCGAGGGCAGGGGTTCGGGATCGGTGACATCCAAGCATGCGCCACCCAGCCGGCCATCGTTCAGGGCGGCGGCGAGCGCATCGGAATCGACGATCTTCCCGCGGCCGATGTTGATCAGGTACGAGCCCTTCTTCATTGCGGCGATCATGTCCGCGTTGAAGATCCCCTGCGTCTCGGGCGTCAGCGGGGTGCAGATCGCCACGACATCCGCCTCGGGGAGCATCTCCTTGAGCGTGTCGGGCTTGCCGACATGCTCGACGTAGTCGGGCGCGGGGGTGTCGCTGCGGCGGGTGGCGATCACGCGCATCCCGAAGCCGTGGGCCCGCTTGGCGACCTCCGTCCCGATCCCGCCGATCCCCACCACCAGCATGGTCTTGCCGGCGAGTGCTATCGATCGCTCGGGCGTGTCCCCGCGCGACCACGTCCCGCGTTCCTGCTCGTTGGCGTAGTAACCAAGCTGCCGCGTCAGTTGCAGCAGCATGCCGATCGCGTGGTCCGCGATCGCCGGGCCATGCACTCCGCGGGCGTTGGTCAGCACGATCTTCTCGTTCCCGACGAGCGCCTTGTTCGACATCAGCGAGTCAACCCCCGCGCTGCCCGCATGCACCCATGTCAATCGGGTCGCCTTCTCCAGGAACTCAGGTGAGAGCAGGCGGGCATCGACACCATCGGCCTCCGCCGCGTGTGTGATCGCCGATTGTCGGGTCACCGAGATGAACTTCACGTTCGGCGCCAGTTGCTTCATCATCGCCTGCTGAGTGCTGGTCAGCTCTCCGGTCAGGAACGTCAACTGAACCTTGGCGCGATCCGCCGGGTCCGTCGGCATCGCGTGGGCGATCCGGGCATTGCGGAGCGAGCCGATCTCTTCCATCTCGATGACCGGCGGCTGGCCGGTCGCCGGTTCGGCGGGCAGTACACCCGCGCCGATGGCGCCTGTGAACAGCACGAAGCCGGAGATGGCGAGCGACAGCTTCCGCATGGAGTTCGATTGCATCCGTGCAGGCTACCGCGCCGCGTTGACACGCACAACGCGGATTGTTAGCGTGCCGGGGCGATCCGCAGCATCCCGCTCGCCGGATCGAAGACGATGCGTCGGTGTCCGAAGAGCGATTGGCCGGCGAGTCCATCGATGTTGCCGCCCAGGGCCTCGACCGTCCCCTCGAAATACGGGAATCGCGGAGCACGCAGCACAGGCTTACTCGCAGCGGGCTCATCCCCGATTCCCACGAGCGCAGCTCCCAGGAACATCGGGAACCTGCCGCCCATGACATCCTGCGCTTCGCTCTTCTGATCCCCCGGCTGGCCCTGCTCACCGATCAACAGCACGTGCGGTGCGCCTGTGTCCCACATCAGCCGCTTGGGTTTGCCGTCGATGGCGATGTGGATCAGGATGTGGTCCCGTACGTTGTCGTAGGGAACGGCCGTCCAGCGATCCCAGTCAGCATCTACCGGCTTACCCTGGTTGTATCGCGTGATGGTCTGCCGAACGGGATCGAAGTCGGTCAAGGCGTCGATCAGGAAGTCCGCGCCGAGGACTCCGATGATCGGCGGCGCGGGGCGCTCCCCGGGTTCGGGCGGATCGGCCTCGAAGTTGCGGCCGGGGAGGTCGAGCATCTCGCAGCCGATCCTGATGCGGCCGGCAAGCGGGATGTACTCCGCGCCATCGCGACCCAGGTAAAGGAATGTCAATGCCGAGCCGGTGTCGATCGCCAGGCTCCCGAGCCGGCCATCGCGTTCCACCGGGACGACCATGCCCCCAATCTCGCCGGTCTCCGGCTCGGCGGGCGTGGTCAGCACGATGGGGACGCGATTGACCGCGCAGGGCTGCTCGCTCGGCCGGCTGTGATGGGAGGTTGAGCAGCCGAGGAAGAGGCCGCAGCAGATCGCCGGGAGCAGGGAATGAGCCACGAGGGCGCGTAGGGACATGGGTGCTCCGGCTTAGAGACTGTTTCAGAATCCTACCCGATCTCGTGGCACAGGCATCCTGCCTGTGTTCTACTGCTCTGCTACCTCATTCTGAAACAGTCTCTTAGGGCAGTGCGAAGAAGCCGCCGCCGGCATCTTTGAGGCGGCCTTGGCGAGCCAGTTCATCCCAGACCGCTCGCGGGAACTGGTTAGGCGGCATGATCGCCATGATGTCGGACTTCTTTCCAGAGGTCATGGGCCGGCCGCCGCCGAGCTTGGATTCCTGGTCGAGCTTGGTGAGCTTCAGACGCTTCCTGAAGGCGCCCAGGGCTCGCTTGAGTTCATCTTCGGGGATGGAGCTGGAGGCTGGGGTTGGGTTGGGGGTGGGCTGATCGGGCATGGGGAGAGGATAGTGGAAGGCGAGTGGGGTGGTGTGGGTAGCCGTAGGGGTGGTGGTGGGGCGGTGAAACGGGCGGCTCTGGAAGCTCAGTAAGCGGGACCGCGCAGCGTGCGCGGGGGTTATAGTTTGGATCGCGGCGGGGCCGGTGATTGTGACAGCGGGGGTCGGGGAAAGCCGGCGATGCCGCACTTTCGGGAGAGAACCATGCGACTGCTCGCCTGCGCTGTGATCACCGGGTTGTCCTTCGTCCTTTCCGGGTGCATCGTGGTAGTGGACCACGAGGTGGATGTGCAGGAGAACTGGGATGAGCACCAGTCCCCGCGGATGGGGGTGGAGCTGACGGATGTATCGGCGGCGACCGCGAGCCAGGCGGGGGTGGATCGCTCTCGGGCGTGCATCATCACGAAGGTGTATTCCAACTGCGGAGCGGAGCGTGCGGGGCTCCAGAAGTATGACATCGTGACGGGGATCGATGGCCGTGACTACGCGACCGAGAGCTCGCTGCGCGAGGCGATCCGTTCGCGCGCGAGCGGGGAGCAGATCCGGCTGACGGTGGTGCGTGGGGGGAAGGCGCAGGAGATCGTGGTGACGGTGGAGTAGAGGGCGGTTCAGAGGGCCAGATGGCAGAAGGCCGGATGGCCGGATTCAGACGGATTGGTGGAGCGGCGAGCGAACGGGCGTGGCTGGATTCGCGGGTGGCGTCGTGGGGTTGTTGAAGTACGGAGACAACCTGTCAATTTTGCGCGCAGCAATAACGGACGGGCTAATCTAGATATGATGGGGGACAGCCCGAGATTTCTCCAGGGGTGTTTCCATCATGCGACTGCCTCTGCGTCTAGTCCCAGTGGTCTTTTTCGCTGCATTCCTTGGCGGCGATGCGCAGCAGCCGGTTGCTCGCTACACCGGGTTCATCAGCGACTATACCCGCATCACGGCGGTGAACAGAAACACCACCCGGTATGTCTCCCCCCGCATCTCTGAATACTCGAAGTTCATCGTGGATCCGGTCCAATCGCGGCTGAGCGGCGGCGTGCTCAGCCCCTCGGATCGCGATGAGGCCTTGCGTTACATGCGAGCGACGTGCAAGCGTGCGGTCACCCAGGCCGGGTACTCGGTCACCGATGAAGCAGGGCAGGGCGTTGCCAGGTTCCGGTTCGCGCTCACGGATATTGCCCAGAGCGTCTGGTGGGAGAAGCTCCATCCGGTCTCTCGCGCAACGGGCACGGGAACCGGGGGCGCGGCGATGGAGGGTGAGCTGATCGACTCGGTGACGGGGGAGCAGCTCGCCGCGGTGGTGCGGTCCTCCGTGCCCGACAAGCTCAAGCAGATGCAGAACCTGTTCTATGGCGAGGCCAGGAAGCACGATGTCCTGCCGCTTGACAACTCGACGTTGCTGCGGTTCCTGACCCCGCGTCCCAGCCCGACCGCGGGAAAAACCCAGTTCGAATACTCCGGCGCGATCGCCGGCATCCCCGCGGCCGCCGCGCCGAGCATCATCGGACGGTCCTTCCGCGTCGAGGCCCAGATTGATGTGCCCGAAGGCGGCGCCCAGGGCGCGATCGCCGCCGAGGGCGGACGGTTCGGAGGCTATGCGCTCATCGTGGGAACGCCGCGAAGAGACGGCGGGCGCCCGCGCCCGGCGCTCATTTTCAACCTCCTGGGCATGCGGCAGATCACATGGGAGGATCCGGAGCTGGCGCCGGGCGCGCACACGATCGTGTTCGACTTCAAGTACGACGGCCCGGGCTTCGGCAAGGGCGGCACGGGAACCTTGACCGTCGATGGTGTTGCCGCCGCGACAAAGGCCATCGAGCACACCACGCCGGTGATGTTCCCGGAGGATGAGAGCTTCGATGTAGGCATGGACACACGGACGGGTGTGCCAATCGCCGAGTACCGCTACGAATCGCCCTTCCGCTTCACCGGTACGATCAAGCGGCTCTCCTACCAGCTTGGCGATCGAATGGCCGTACAGCCCAAGTGAAGAGAACCCGCTTCCACGCGCAGAGCACACATGACATCTCTCGGACACAAACTCAAGCACGAGGCACGGGAACTGGTTCCCGTGTCCCTGTACTTCTTCATTTCGTTCCAGCTGCTGGCGCTTACACAGCAGCTGATGCTGGAGTCCTGGGGTATCAAGGCTTCATCGTTCGCCGCTGCGACCATCACGGCTCTGGTCGTCGCAAAGGTCGTCCTGATCGCCGACCACGTGCCGTTCCTCAACCGGTTCCCCGACAAGCCGCTCGTCTACAACATTGTGTGGAAGACAGCGATCTACTTCGCCGCCTCCTTCGTGTTGCGCTATCTGGAGCATCTGATTCACTTCTGGCGCAAAGCATCCGACTTCGACGAAGCGAACCGGAGGCTCCTTGACGAGGTTGTCTGGCCACACTTCTGCGGAGTGCAACTCTGGCTGCTGATTCTGCTCCTCGTGTTCTGTGCCGCCCGCGAACTCGCACGGGCACTCGGGCGCGAGAAGATGGTCAGAATGTTTTTCGGCGAGCGAGGCGTCTGACAAGTATGCGTGCTCCGCAGCGACTGTGCTGCCATTTCAAGGGATGATGCTGATGAATCGGACCAGCGGCCTGATGTTCGTGCTTGCAGTGTTGGCCATGGCATTGCAGGGATGTTCACTCTCACGCGGAGAAGCAGTCCCTTCGGACTCGACCAACGCCGCTGTGGTGCCCGGCATACCCAACTGCCGCTTCTGGGCTGATTCGCACCGGCAGCCGGAACTCGAGACACTGTGGGCCAACTCAATCGCGCGTGAGAGAGCCTTCCTGAAGACCCAGGATGGCCCACTTCCGCCCGCAGATTTCCTCGTGATCTCTGGAGGCGGCCCGGATGGCGCGTACGGCGCGGGGCTTATCTGCGCCTGGACTGACACCGGCCAGCGGCCGGAATTCAAGGTTGTCACGGGCATTTCCACTGGAGCGCTCACAGCGCCGTTCGCCTACCTTGGGTCCGCCTACGACCACGTGCTGCGCGAGGTGTACACCAACGTGCGCACGGATGGGATCGCAACTTCTCGCGGGATCATGGCGGCGATCTTCGACGATGCCCTGGAGGACACAGCCCCGCTCCGCAAATTGCTTGACAAGTACGTGAACGAGGAGATGTTGAAGGCGATCGCCGCTGAGTACGCCAAGGGGCGTCTGCTCCTCATCGGCACCACCAACCTGGATGCGATGCGGCCGGTTATCTGGGATATTGGCGCAATCGCCAGCAGCGGCGATCCCAAGGCGCTCGATGTCGTCAGGAAGATCCTTGTCGCATCAGCCGCGATTCCAGCCGCCTTTCCGCCGGTCTTCTTCGATGTCGAGGTCGATGGCAAGAAGTATCAGGAATTGCACGTGGACGGCGGCGCCGTGTGTCAGTCCTTTCTGTATCCACCACATTTTCATCTCAAGCACGAAAGCATCCTTCACCACGCCCAGCGTGATCGCCGAGCCTGGGTCATTCGCAACGCGCGACTCGACCCGCAGTGGGCCTCGACGCAACGCCAGACCCTGCGGATCGCAGCACGCGCCATCTCCGCACTGATCGCCGCGGAAGGCCAGGGCGATCTGGATCGAATGTACCTGACAACCAGGCGCGACGGAGTCGCCTTCAGGCTCGCGTACATCCCGAAGGACTTCAATGTGGTCCCCGAGGAGCCGTTTGACCCCAACTACATGCGTCCACTCTTTGAGCGTGCCCAGCAGGACCTGATTGCGGGCAAGGCATGGAGCCGGATCCCGCCGGATTTCGATGAAGGTGACTTTGAGAGGACACTCAAGGAACTGACCACGAGCAACTGACAGTGCGAGTCGGCGCATCCATACAGATTGGCGAACATCGATGACCCCATTTCTCATTACCATGATGGTGTTCGTGCTCCTCACTGCCGCCGGCTTTCTCGGCGTGCGAGTGAGCGCGACGCTGCCAGCCCACCATTTGACCGCGGAGTCAAAGGACTCGGTAAAGGTCGGTATGGCCTTCGTCGGATCGATGGCCGCGCTGCTGCTGGCGCTGCTGGTCTCCTCCACGGCCAATGCGTACGACGCCGAGAAGAGTCAAGTCACTCAGATGGCGGCGAAGATCGTGTTCCTGGATCGTGTGCTCGCCAACTACGGCCCCGAGTCCGCGGATGCTCGTGGAGAGCTTCGCCGTGCCACAGAGTCGGCGATCGCCCGCATATGGCCGGACGATCACGGGCGCTCACCTGAGCTCGATCCTGCCCTGTCGTGGAGCGAAGGACTCCCGAACCTCATCCAGAGGCTAGCCCCCGTAGATGAGCGTCAGTCCTCGCTCAAGACTCAGGCGGCAGATCTCGCAAGCGAACTGGGCGAGTTGAGGTGGCTCCTCTTCGAGGAATCCGAGAGTTCGATCTCGGTCCCCATGCTTGTTGTCGTCATTGCCTGGCTGATCATCACCTTCCTCAGCATCGGCATGTTCGCGCCTTCAAACCCGACCGTCGTCGGCACCATTGTGCTCTCTGCGCTATCCGCAGCCGGCGCCATTTTCCTGATCCTGGAGCTCGACATGCCTTTCGACGGTGTGCTTCGCCTGTCCAGCGCCCCGATGCGAAAGGCACTGAACCACCTTGGAGCTTGGACCGGTGTGTAACAAGGCTCCAGAAATCGGGCCAACGTTCAGGATCTCCGGCGAGAGGGTATAGTCCGGCAACCCCCGATGCGCATCCACCGAGATCGCAGCAAGAGCACGTCGCGAACTCGCCAGACTGTCGTCCGAGCGAGCTACGAGTTTGTGGGGCGAACGTAACCGTTCCGAACTACTTCACGGGATACACATTCATCACCTCGTCCCCGAAGTGATTGATGACCTTTACCGCGACTTGCCGGGCTTCCCGACCCCGTCGCCGCCGCCACGCGCCCTGCTGAACGTCGCGTCGATGTATCACTCGTAGGGCCGGTAGCCGTTGCGTTCTTCCACCAGCTCGCCGGCGTCGCGCATGATGTTCTCAAAGACCCCCTCCCGCACCCACAGGGTGAACCAGCGATGCACGACGCTCTTGGACCCGAACCGACGCGGCAGGTCCTTCCACTTGGCGCCGTTGCCAAGGATCCAGAAGATGCCCCGCAGCGCCAGCCGCTTGTCGATCGCGGACCGCCTGCCCTTGGGCGATACCGGCGCATCGGGCACCCGCTCCACCAGCCAGTCGAGTTGCTCACCCGTCAGTCGCATCGTCAGCCACTGTGCCGCTCCCGCTCGCCTAACCAACCACCCCCACCGGCTCAAACCGCCCCTCCAGCACTCTCCCCGGATCGATCGCCAACCACGACCCCAGCACGCCCGCATACACCCGCCGGAAGTCGATCCGGTGTTTTACATCCCCTTCATCCAGATCCGCTAGGTCGATCCCCCCGCCCAGCACACCCGGCTTGCAGCCCGCGCCGGCGATGAACATCGGCGCAGCCGCCCCGTGATCGGTCCCCTGGCTCCCGTTCTCCTTCACGCGCCGTCCGAACTCGCTGTACGTCAGCACCATCACGCGATCCTCGAGCCCGCGCTCCTTCAGGCCCGCCATGAACGCCGCCAGCGAATCCGACAGCTCGCGGAGCAGCGGCTCGTGCGTCAACCCCTGCTTGGAGTGCGTATCAAAACCGCCCAGCGATGTGTAGTAGATCCTGGCCCCGAACCCCGCGCTGATGAGCTGCTCGATCTGCCCCAGCCGGTTCGCCAGCCCGTAATTCGGATACTTCGTGCCGCTCCGCCGATCCTTCGACACCGCCTCGATCCGCTTGGCGTTGTCGATCCCATCGATCAGCGTCCGCTGCACGAAGAGCAGGTCATCGCTCGCCGCCGCGCGCTTGGCAGCGATCGCCCCCGTGACGTTGCCACCCGGATCCTGCAGCCGGAACGCATCGATGCTTCCGACTGTCGGCACCGACTGGGTCTTTGCCTTCAGCGCCAGCGGCAGCGCGGTGTCATCCAGCACCAAGGCCGGCGGCGCCTGCCCCTCCCGCGCTGTCAAATCCACGACCCGTCCTAACCACCCATCATCGCGCCCCTCGGGCGCCATCGATGCCGTATGCCAGATGTCCATCGAGCGGAAGTGCGAGCGATCGGGGTTGGGATACCCGACGTTGTTGACCACCGACAGCAGCCCGCGATCGTACAGATCCTTCATCCCCGTCATCGCCGGGTGCAACCCCAGCCCATCTCCACCCTCGCGATCGCCCAGCTTGAGCACGCGATCGGGCGTGATGCGCAGCGTCGGCCGGGCCTTGTGATACCTGTCATCCCCGTACGGGATCACCGTGTTGAGCCCGTCATTGCCACCCGTGAGCTGGATGACAACCAGGATCCGCTCACCAGGGCTCGCGAGCGCTGCCCGCGCGGTGCGGGCCAGGAACCCCGGCAGCGACAACCCGCTCGCCAGCAGCGTGGTCGCCGCCAAACCGCTCCCCAGAAACTCTCGACGGCTGGGATGAATGCTGGTCATGGGATCCTCACTGAATCAAAAGTTCCAAGGGGCCAAATCTCTGACGCTTCAACCGTCTTGTTTGCCCTTTGCCCTTTGCCCTTTGCCCTTTGGGCTCTTCCTAAGCCATCTGATACTCCGGCGTACTCATCAATATCCGAAGCGCCATCCGCATCTGAACATCCAGTTTTCCGGTGAGCGCTGCGAGCTTCGATTCGACCTCGGCCGGCAGGCAGCCATCCAGCGTGATCTCCGAGCAGTAGGCGAGCACCTCTTCCCGGTTGTCCAACCCGTGCCGGGAGCGCAGCTCCGTGACCGAGAGCATCCCACCGCCATCGGGCGCGGTCAACCGCTCGATCCCCGCCAGCCGCAGGAGCACCGTCGATGAATTCAGCCACGCCCGGTGCCCGCTCCACCCCTTTACCGATGGCGGCTCGAGCAGTCGCTGGCCCATCTGGTTGGTCGAATCGATCAGCGACCGCGCTGGCGCTTTGGTCTCCAGCGACCGGCACACACCCACGACAAACTCGACCGGCGATTTGATCCGTGCTCGCCGCCACCTCGGATCAAACATCGCCTCGCTCGCAAGCAGCGTCCGCAGCGTCTCACCGATGTTGAAATCCGCCTCCCGCAACCGGCTCGCCAGGGCCTCCACCAGCTCCTTGTCCGGATCGGAGCACAGGAACTCGGCGAGCAGCTTGCCGGCGATGAAGCGGGAGCACGCCGGCTGGGCGATCGCCATCTTCACGATGTCCTCACCCCCGAAGTTCCCGCTTGTGCCGAACACCGTCTTGCTCGTGGTGTCGTGGTCGCGCTCGAAGAAGCGGAACTCACCCTGCCGCTGGTGCCAACCCGTGAACGCCCGCGCTGCCTCCTTGATGTCCCGCTCGGTGTAGTTCCCCACACCCAGCGCAAAGAGCTCGAACAGCTCCCGCGCGTAGTTCTCGTTGGGCCGGCCCTTGATGTTCGAATCCCCATCCAGCCACACGATCATCGCCGGATCCCGGCTCATTGCCAGAAGCAGATCCTCGAACCGCCCCAGCGAGCGGGCCTCGATCGTCTCCAGTTGCTTCATCATCAAGGGGGCCGACATCACCTTCTGATTGCTGGTCGCGAAGTGGTTGTGCCAGAAGACCGCCATCCGGGCCCGCAGCGGCCGTGCGGTCCGCACCATCCTCGCCAGCCACCACCCCCGCGCGGCATCCAGATCCTCGGTCCGGCCCACCGCCCGCTCGATGTCATCAAGCTCCCTGGCTCGCGAAGTCTCGGGGCCGCCATCGACCAGCAGATCGACCGTCGCCTTTGGGCCTCGCTCGACCGCCCCCTTCACCTCGGCCAGCCCCGCCTGGAACCCCGCCCGCCGCAGCAGGTGAGCCGCCGCCGCCGTATCCCACGGCCGATCGGCCCTGGGCTTGTACTCGGCGAGGATGTTCTCAAAGCGTGGCATCTGAAGGTCTCGCAGAATCAAAGAAAACACAGAGGGCACTGAGAGAACGCAGAAACACAGAGCCGATTCAATTGGTGTTCATCACGGTTCTCTCTCTGCGTCGCTCTGTTCGCTCCGCGCCTCGGTGTTCTCTTCAGCTCTTACTTCTTCGCCCCCATCTCAGCCCGCGGCTTCATCGTCAGCCTGATGGTCGCCTGCCCCCCCTTGGGCGTCGGCTGCGAGGTCAGGTTGAGCGAATCCACCATCCCGCTCATCGCGATCAGCGCATCGATGATCTTCTCCGCCTGGGCCCGGTCCTCATCCTGCTCGAGCATCCGCTGCACGACCAGCTCCTCGCGGTTCTCGCGCAGGATCTCCGTGGTCTGTTCCCCTTCGATCCGCATCACATCCGGCTCGGGTGTCTCCGATCCGGCATTCTGCGGCGAGCCATCCAGCACCGCATCGATCAGGGCCCTCATGCTCGCCATCGATGTCGCCGAGATGTAGTGATCCTTCACGACCGCGACCATCGGCTCAAAGTTGTACCGCACGTTCACACCATCGCCACCGGCCATCATCCCATCGTTCTCCCCCGCCGGCTTCATCTCTTCATCATCCCCATCGCCTGCCTTGTCCTTCCTCCCCTCATCCTTCATCATCGCCCCTGCTCCCGGCGTCCCCGGCGGTGGGTATGTCCCCTTCAGGATCGTCACCCCGCGATGCTCGGCCATGCCCATCAGGTACCCCGGCTGCTGCTTCCGCGCTGCATCCAGGTTGATGAACGACATCGCCATCTGGCTGCTGGACATCAGCCGCTGCTTGAGCATGTCCTCGCTGCCGCCCTTGATCGGGGCCACCAGCACGAATGCCGGCAGCTTGGGCGTCGGCTCATATCCCACCTTCGAGAAATCCTGCCGCTCCAGCATGAACCGCACCGGTCCGTTGATGCGCGGGAGCAGATCCTCCATGAAATCCATGTTCCCCATCAGCGTCGTCATCGTGGTCGCGAACGCCGTCGCCTGCGAAGCACCCGGCAGCGTCAGGATCGACTCGCGCTCCGAGAACAGATCCGCCCAGTCACGGGCGATCGACATCGAGAGCATCTGCCGCGGCAGCGTGATCGCATCCCAGTCCACCGACAGCGCTGGGAACTTGACCGCGAACCCCTCGTGCGACGCAGGCATCGCCCCGTTGCGCTCCACGAGCGCTGTCAGCGACAGCCCATCGGTGACCTCGCTCATCCACCCCACCGCGCTCTTGGCATCCACCAGCGACTTCACCCAGCCGCCGAACAGGAATCCACCCAGCGGGTTCTCGATCAGCCCCGATGTATCCCCGCCGCTCGCGTTCGCCGCGGCCAGGATCGTCTTGGCATCGACCGTCGCCCACATCATCGCATCCGCGGGCGCGGCATCCTCCACCGCATCCAGTTCACCCGAATCGGCGATCGATGTCCTTCCATCGGCGTGCGTCTTGATCGAACGCTCGATCACATCGATCGAACTCCCCATCACCAGTGCATCCCCGATGATCGCGTACTTCAGATCCCCCAGCGTGAACACCGCATGATCCCCGATCATCGTCGTCTTGTCTGGATCGGGCTTGCCGCCCTTCATCAGCCCCGCGACGTTGGCGACCCCATCCAGGAACTTCTGCCGCGCTGCCGCATCCCTGGCGATCGCCACGATCAGCGACTTGGGCTGCGCTCCCTCACCATCACCCGGATACAGCGCCAGCACCGCATCCTGCCCCAGCACGTGCCCGATCGCCGTCCATCCATCCATCCCCACGCTCGCCGCGAGCCCCAATAGCCCGATCTGCGCCTGCATCAATCCCGGGTTGCTCTGCATGATCTGGTACGCCGGGGATTCAAAGAACCCCGCGCTGGTCAGGTACTCCCGGAACTTGCTTGCGTGCTTGTCCGGCTCGATCAACCGGATCGCCGCGAGCGAATGGGCCGGCGCCCACCTGGCCGCCGCCAGCGTCGGGGGAGCGGTCGGCTTCTCCTGCACGATCAACGCCGCCACGGTCTGCCGCGGCTCGTCAGGCCGGGCCGCCAGACCGGGCGAAAAGACCGCCCCGACGATCACGAGCGCTGCCGCCGCCGCCGCAACCCACGCGCGCTGCCTGTTGGTCCCCATCGGCCACCTCTCTATGAGCATGTGTGCAGTAAGAACGGATCAGACCCGATCCCGCGCGGAGTCCCTGAATCAACGGAGAAGCCGCGCGGCCGATGATCCCATATTCGGTCTTTCAGAACAACCGTTTCAGCTTCGGTGCGGGGAGGCTTGCCAACCGGCCCCACAGAGCCCCTTCCGGGCCGAAACCAGCGGCCCTCCTGCGCACGATCCCCACGAAAGGGCGGTATTCAGGCCGCATGAACCCCCCGCACAGGTTGGTCCGGGGTCGTCGATTCGACTACACTGATCCCCCCGCCGAAACGCGGGAAACGGACGGGCAACCGCCCGCCACCCCCCGGAAGTCCTCTTGGTGGATGTACCGAAGGGATATTCGGGCAGGGGGGATTCGGGGGAAAGGGCCGGACATCAAAGTGATAGCCGGCGGCACGCCGCGGCCGACGCGGTTGACCGATGTATCGCATCCGCAACAAGGGTGGAAACAGCCATGGCCGAGAACACGCCTCAACAGCAGCAGGTCCAGCTCCGCATCGACGAGTCCAAGATGCACACGACCTATTCCAACACCATCCGGACCTCGACCACCCCCGATGAGGTGGTGCTGGACTTCGGCATGAACATGCCCGTCCCCAGCCCGGAGAACCAGCCCGCGATGCTCTTCAGCGTCGGCAGCCGCGTCGTCATGAACTGGGCCGGCATCAAGCGCCTGGCGATCAACCTCGGCCAGGTCGTCCGCCAGTACGAGGAGCGCAACGGCGAGATCCAGCTCAACCGCGGCCAGAACGCCCAGGGCGGTCCCGGCGGTCCCCGGCTCGCCCAGTAAGCCCCCACTCAACAACGTGTGATTCGACCCCGGACGCGCCCGCGAGCGTCCGGTTTCTTTTTTGAGCATGATGAAAGTCGTGAGGTGCGCAGGGTGTATGCATTCCGCGTCTCACAGTCTCCCAGTCTCTTCCTCTCTCCGTCTCTACCCTCATCGCATGGAGCTCAACCCCGCGAACCTCCCACAGCCCGACCGCTACAAACTCCTTATCGGCTGCATCGTCCCTCGCCCGATCGCGTGGGTTTCCACCATCTCCCCCGATGGCCAACCCAACCTCGCCCCCTTCTCCTTCTTCAACGGTGTCGGCTCCGATCCGATGATGCTGCTTTTCTGCCCAGCGAACAAGACCGATGGCTCTGAGAAAGACTCCCTCCGCAACGCCAAATCGGCTACAGAGGGAGGAGTGGGGGAGTTCATCGTCAACATCGTTGCCCAACCGCTCGCCCTCCAGATGGCCGCGACCGCCGAGCCCCTTGCCTACGGCGAATCCGAGTTCGACCTCGCCGGCCTCACCCAAGCCCCCGCGCGCTTCGTTCGCGCGCCCCGAGTCCTCGAATCCCCCGTCAGCTTCGAGTGTCGCACGCACCAGGTCATCCGCACCAACCCCGGCGCTCCCGCCGGCGGCAACATCGTCATCGGCCAGGTCATCCACATCTGGATCCGCGATGACCTCCTGAACGATCGCCATCACACCGACCCCGCCAAGCTCGACGCGATCGGCCGCATGGGGGGCTTGGGTTATTGCACCACAAGAGATCGCTTCGAGATGCCCATGGGCCGCACGGCCCTGGAGCATTGATTGCTAGGACACCGTATCGCCTAACCGGAATCTAGAATCCTCGGAGCACTCATGACTCGGAGGACCTGCGGGGAGCTGGGCAAAGATCCGACGCCGTTCGAGTTGTGGAAGGCGCTGCTTGAGGAGTACGCTCGCCTCCGTGATCATGCCCGAACGAGCACGATCTTGGGCGTGGCCGCGATGGCCGGGATCGTCGCTGCCAACAACAGCATTCAGAGCATGAGCGCCATTCTGGTGTGTGCCGCCATCATTGTCATGGTTGTCGTACACACGCTCCATCTGCAGCACAAGATTCTCCCAAGGCAGAAGTACATCGCGCAAATCGGCACGGAGCTCGAGCGGCTGCTTCGTCCAACCATCGCGAGCCATCAGTTGCCGCTGCTTCAGAAGTTCTCGCTCTTTGGGCAGTCGGCCAAGTCGCGGCCGGATTCAAACCTGGGATCGAATCTCCTGTCGGTGGTGTTCATCGCGGCAGGCATGGTGGCGATCGGTGTAATCGCTCCCGGCGGTAAGACCCTTTGGTTCATGCTGACGATGGTTGTAGCGCTGCCAATCGTGTTGTTGTTTGTGCCCTGGGGCTACGCGATTTCAATGCCCGAACAAGAGACTCAGAAACGTCCCGGGGGCGATTCGAACGCCCGACCTGCCGCTTAGAAGGCGGCTGCTCTATCCAACTGAGCTACCGGGACACAGCAGTCAATCCCCCACGCGTCAACAATATGCGATCGGGTGCCGACCCGTGAAACGCCCGTGATACGGCCGCCCTACTCCGCAGGCTTCTCATCCAAAAGCTGCGCCGCCCGCGCCGGCGCTCTCTGCCTGCTGCTCTTCACATCCGGCTCGATCCCTTTGCTCACATCCAGCCTCTCCCCCGCCGGTCCCACCCACTCGAACTCATCCAGCCGCAGCATGAACCCCTGCCCCAGCTCGCGTTCACGCGACAGCCGGGGCCGGCCCGCCGTCCGCTCGCCCACGGTCCGCGCCCGCCCCGTGTGCTCCAGCAGCCACGCGAGCATCTCCCCCGTGGATCGCGTCCGGGATGAGGTCAGCACCACCACCGGCCCCTCGTACCGATTCTCCACCGGCAAGACCCGCAGCCGCGCAGCCCCCTGCCGATCCAGCTCCGCATCGGCCAGTTCGAAATCGCCCATGCTCCCCAGCTCGATCGCGGCCAGCCGCGCCTGCACAGCCTGGTCCGCCGCCGGTGTGTCATCGATCAGGTCGGCCCGGCGAGCACCCCCGATCATCGCCCCCGCCTCCACCGGCCGATCGCTCAGCCACGACACCATCCGCAGCCCCGCCAGCTCCAGGCCCGTGCAGTTCCGCAGATCCACGATCAACCCACGCGGCACCTTCGACACCACCTCCCGCATCACCGCATCCACCTGCGCTGCATTCTGAAACACGACCGCCTCCACGGTCGCGATCCCCGTCTTGTCGTTCATCGTCATCGAGATCGGCGCCACCTGGTTCTCCGCCGCCGCCAGCAGCGGATCGCTGACCCCCGCCTCGCGCTGGCGATACGGGATGGGAAGCGCCAGATCCGTCCGCTTCCGCCACGCCAGCGCCAACGCGGCCACGTACGACACATCGTCGGTCACCCGGGGGACAGCCCCGTGAACATCACGGAAGAACGCCGTGCTCGCCCCCGATCCACCGAGCTCGGGATCAAACAGCCGGGATCGCATCGCCGATTCCAGGCTGTCGGTCAGCGCTCCATAGTCCGTTTCGGGCATGCTCACGGGCGGTGAACGCTCGATCGTCATGATCGCCAGCACCCGCCCATCCCGGTACCGAATCTCCACGGGCCCATCCACCGATTTCATCCGCGTCGCCGCTCGCCACGGATCAAACACCCCCGGCCCGATCCACCCCTCGCCCGGCTCACCAACCTCCTCATCAGGCATCGAAGATTCCCACACCAGCAGCATCCCGTTGGGGAACATGAACGGCGCCAGCAACTGCCCCAGCACCTTCTCCACACCGCCCACCAGCGACCAGGCGACTCCGGGCTGCGTGTTGGCCTTGAACCCGCCATCGGTCTGCTGCGCTGTCATCTTCGCCTTGAGCGGCCCGAACCAGCGCGTGTGAAATGTCGCGATGTATTCCCCGTTGAGCGCCTTGCAGGCAGGCGCCTCCCCGAACTCGTCAAACTCCGGCCGGGCCGGGGTTGCACACCCCGCCAGCCAGATCGAGACCCCCCCCGCCAGGATCGCCAGACAGGCCTTACAATTCCCTTTTCTCATGGATTCTGGCTCCAGGGGTCGCGGCAGCCGAAGGAACTTGTGTCGATCAGGGGCAGCGCGGTGTTCGCACAGGGTCAGGCACCAGTGACACTTTCACCCAGCCGGCATCCAATGTCGAGGGAGAATCCCATGAAATCGCTCACAACCCGCTGTGCGCTCGCCTCGGCCCTCCTGCTCATCATCGGATGCTCCGGCGGGGAACCGCGCCAGGGGACCGCGCAAACCCCGCAGCCGCCCGCCTCCCACACCACCACCGCTCCCGCCGCCACTACAACCCCGGCCACCACATCGGCCAGCCAGACCGCATCCCCGACCGTGCTCGCCGCCAACTCGCCCGACAACACCGAGAACAAGGAGTCCGTTCCAATGCAGCACGAGCTCGCAACCTTCGGTGCGGGGTGCTTCTGGGGCGTCGAGGCCACCTTCCGCCTCCTCCCCGGCGTCATCGATGCCGCCGTCGGCTATGAGGGCGGCAAGACCAAGGATCCGACCTACAAGGAAGTCTGCTACGAAGACACCGGCCACGCCGAGGTCGTCCAGGTCAAGTTCGACCCCTCCAAGGTCTCCTACGAGAAGATCGTCGATGTCTTCTTCAAGATGCACGATCCCACCCAGGTGAATCGCCAAGGCCCTGACATCGGGGATCAGTACCGCTCGGTCATCTTCTACCACTCACCCGAGCAGCAGAAGATCGCCGAGGCCGTCAAGGCACGCTTCACGGCCAGCGGCCGCTTCAAGCGTCCGATCGCCACTGTCATCGAGCCCGCACAGACCTTCTACCGCGCAGAGGAATACCACCAGCAGTACTTCGCCAAGCACGGCCTCGAGAACACCTGCCACCTGCCGCCGGCCGATTGATTTGCCCCTCTGGCCCTCACGCTCTCACACCGGGATCCGCAGTACGTTGCCGCCGGCCGGCCTTGCTCTTGCGCGGGCTCGCTACTCGTCCCGCGCTCGAAAAAACTTCATAACCCCAGCAAGGTCCCGACCGCTCGTGGCAAGTCCGTGTGCAGGCCGGACGCGCCGTCGATGTCAACATCGGCGTCATCACCCCCGCCCCCGGATCCGCCGCCCTCCTGGGCCTCGGAGCGCTCGCCGCGATCCGCCGCCGCAGGTGATGCAAACCAATCGTGTCCCGCCCCCCCGCAGGACGAACCAGTACATCTCCTTGTACGCGGGCCGGACAACACGTCCGGCCCGCGCTGCGTTTGGCGTCAGACGCATGACCTTGACAGCCCGAGCTTGGCCGTGCGGCTTTCGCCGCTGAAAGCGGCACAGAGCCAGCCATGCTGCGGCGAGCACACATCGCGCAGACCGCCGGGTGATCACGCGCAAGAAAAACCCCGGCCTCACAGCCGGGGTTCGTAGTGTCTTCAGGTCAGCTCGCCGATCACCCCTGCGTCGGCGTCACCTGCTGCCCGCCAAGCTCCCGCACCTCGACCCGCGGCACACCCAGCACATCGTTGCGCTCGGCGCCCACGACCTCGGCCGCGGCGGTCGCCTCGGCGAGCATCGCCTCCTCGTCGGGCTCCTCGGGGGGCAGCTCGACCAGCGGGCGGACCTTGATGTCCTGGTAGGGACGGAAGCCCGTGCCTGCCGGGATCAGGTGACCCAAGAGCACGTTCTCCTTGAGGCCCACCAGCGTGTCCTCGGCCCCGCGGAGGGCGGCCTCGGTGAGCACCTTGGTCGACTCCTGGAACGAAGCGCCCGAGAGGAACGATTCGCTCGAGAGGGCCGCCTTGGTGATGCCCAGGAGCAGCGTGCGTCCGCGAGCCGGCCGTGCACGCTTGGCCTTGGCGCCATCCCGACCCTGGCCCTCGGCCCGGGCGTTGGCTTCCTTGATCTCGCGCTTGGTCACCAGCCCGCCGATGGGCAGATCGGTGCCGCCGGCATCGGTGATCCGTGCCATCGTCTCGATCTGCTTGTTTTTCTGGCGGAAGGTGAACTTGTCCACGACCTCCTGCGGCAACAGGTCGCTGTCGCCCGGATCCTCGATCTTCACCTTGCGGAGCATCTGCGAGAGGATCAGCTCGATGTGCTTGTCGTTGATACCCACACCCTGGGCGCGGTACACGTTCTGCACCTCATCGAGCATGTATTCCCACAAGGACTCCTCGCCCTTGATCCGCAGGATGTCGTGCGGAACCAGGGGGCCTTCGGTCAGCGGGTCACCGGCCTGCACGAAGTCGCCGGTATGCACCAGCAGCGTCTTGTCCGCCGGGACCTGGTGTTCCTTCTCGATGCCCGAATCGCCGACCACCTTGATGGTGATCTTCGATCCGCGGCGCTTCTCGGTCAGGATCTCGACCCGGCCGGAGATCTCCGCCATGGTCGCCGGATCCTTGGGCTTGCGGGCCTCGAAGATCTCGGTGACGCGGGGCAGACCACCGACGATGTCCTGGCTGCCGGCCGCGGCGCGCGGCTGGCGGGCGAGCATCTGGCCGGCGATGATCTTCTGGCCGTCCTGCACTTCAAGGCGGGCCTTGGCGGGCAGGTAGTGGAAGTCCTGGACGTTGCCATCCTTGTCGACGATGTTGATCTGCGGGTGCAGATCGCCCTTGTGCTCGACGACGACCAGCGCCTTGCGGCCGCCGCCGGCATCCTCTTCGCGATACGTCTCATCGACCTCGAGATCGACGAACTTCACGATGCCGTCCTTCTCCGCCAGGATCGGGATGCGGTGCGGATCCCACTTCACCAGCGGGGTGCCGCGCTTGACCTCATCGTTCTGCTTGGCGAGCAGGTACCCGCCGTAGGGGATCTTGTACTTCTCGAGCTCGCGCCCGTTGGCATCCAGGATCGCCATCTCACCGTTACGCTTCAGCGACACCCACACATCGTGGCCTTCGTCATCCTTCGACTGCACCTGGGCGCAGTCCCGGATGTCGACCTTTCCGGCCTGCTGGGCGCGGTACTCGGTCTCCTGAGCGGAGCGCTGACCGATGCCGCCGGTGTGGAACGTACGCATCGTCAGCTGCGTTCCCGGCTCGCCGATCGACTGCGCGGCGATGATGCCCACCGCCATCCCCGGCTCGACCGACTTGCCGGTGGACATGTCCATGCCGTAATCCAGCACCGAGCAGCCGGTGCGCGACTCGCTGGTCAGCGGGGAGCGGACATGCACCTCGTCGATGCCCATCTCCTCGATCCGCTGCGCCGCCTCGGCGTGGATGACCTGGTTCTCGTCGATCACGATCTCCCCGGTCTTGGGGTGCGTGATCCGGTTGACGCTCACGCGGCCGAAGATCTGGTCACGCAGCGGCACATCGACCTGCTCACCCTTGTAGATCGCCCGCTTGCGGATGCCGCGCTTCGACCCGCAGTTGATCTCGCCGATGATCACCGACTGGGCGACATCGCACAGCTTGCGCGTCAGGTATCCCGAGTCGGCGGTCTTGAGGGCGGTGTCCGCCAGGCCCTTACGCGCGCCGTGCGTCGAGGAGAAGTACTCCAGGATCGTCAGCCCCTCGCGGAAGTTCGACCGGATGGGCGTCTCGATGATCTCGCCCGAGGGCTTGGCCATCAGGCCGCGCATCCCGGCAAGCTGCTGGAGCTGGCTGATGTTGCCGCGGGCGCCCGAGTCCGACATCAGGTACACCGGGTTCAGATACAGCGGGGACTTCTTGTCCTCGACCGGCATCTCGTTGCCATCCTCATCGCGGCGATCGGTCTTGAGGGTCGCCTGCAGCGCCTTGGTCACCTGCTCGCGGCAGTGCGACCAGATGTCCAGCAGCTGGTTGTAACGCTCGCGGGGCGTGATGATGCCGCGATCGAAGTTCTTCTCGACGCGATCGACGCGCTTCTGCGATTCATCCAGCAGCGCCTGCTTTTCCTTGGGGATACGCAGGTCGGTGATGCCGAACGACAGGCCCGCGAGCGTCGACTGCTTGAACCCGATCTCCTTCATGCGGTCCAGCAGCGCGATGGTCGCCGCCCGTCCGTTGTAGAGATACACATCGTCGATGACGCGGGCGCACCCCTTCTTGCCCAGGGAGCAGTTGTAGAAGGGCATCCCCCGCTCGAGGATGTCGGCGAACAGGCAGCGGCCCGCCGTCGTGATGAGCCGCTTGTTCGCGCCCATCTCCTTGGGCGGCGCGGTCTGGTTGTCCACGTACTCGTCGAACTCGCTGAGGCGAACCACGATCCGGTCGTGCGGACCGACCACGCCCATCTCGTAGGCCAGGATCGCCTCGATCCGGCTCCGGAACGAGGGCAGCTTGTGCTCGGGAAGCTCATCGGCGACCATCGTCGTGATGAAGTAGACACCCATCACGATGTCCTGCGATGCCGAGATGATGGGCTTGCCGTTCGCCGGCGAGAAGATGTTGTGCGTCGACATCATCAGCACGTGCGCTTCGGCCTGCGCCTCGACCGACAGCGGCAGGTGCACCGCCATCTGGTCACCGTCGAAGTCGGCGTTGAAGCCCGTGCAGACCAGCGGGTGCAGACGGATCGCGTTGCCTTCCACCAGCACCGGCTCGAAGGCCTGGATGCCCATTCGGTGGAGCGTGGGGGCGCGGTTGAGCAGCACCGGGTGCTGGTAGATCACCTCTTCGAGGATGTCCCACACCGCCGGGTCGCGCCGCTCGAGCATGCGCTTGGCGCTCTTGATCGTGTCCGCCAGCCCGTGCTCCTTGAGCTTGCGGATGATGAACGGCTGGAAGAGCTCCAGGGCGATCTTCTTGGGGAGGCCGCACTGGTGCAGCTTGAGCTCGGGACCGACGACGATGACCGAGCGAGCCGAGTAATCGACGCGCTTGCCCAGCAGGTTCTCGCGGAAGCGGCCCTGCTTGCCCTTGATCATGTCCGTCAGCGACTTGAGCGGGCGGTTGGACGACCCCAGCACCGGCCGGCGGCAGCGGTTGTTGTCGAAGAGGGCATCGACCGCCTGCTGCAGCATCCGCTTCTCGTTGCGGATGATGACCTCGGGCGCGTTGAGGTCCAT
>JADLBU010000123.1 GCA_020847535.1 Phycisphaerales bacterium | reverse complement strand
GCGGTCACCGCATACCTCGACGCCGCCAACGATACGCCCACGCCCTTCCAATGGACCAAGTCCGCCGACGACATCATCGCTTCTGTCAAGAGATTCTGTCTGCATACTTCTGACTCAGACCACTAGAGGGCGGCTTCGTGGAAGAGCGTGCGCTCCTTGCGGGCCGCCAGCGTCGAGCCCACCGTGCGTTTCATCCCCGAGTTCACGCTCTCGACGTGCCAGCGCCTCCCGTACCCCGGCCACTTCACTTTCATCATCCACCGGTGGTCACCGCTCACCACCGTCTGACCCTCTCTCATCCGCGCCGGCGCGAAGCTGATCGTCCCCCAACGATCCCAGCAGTGCTCGTGGAACGCCTCGCTGTCGTACCCCTTGTCGCACCACAGCGTCGTGGGCGTCAACGGAGTCCAACTCGTCCCCATGCCCGCGCCCGCAACGGCGATCCTCGCCCCGCTCGCCGCGTTGCTTGTGCATCGGCGGCGACGTTGATCGGATGCAGTAGACAGTGCGATTGCCCGTGATTGATCGCACCGACTTTGGCTGAAGACAGCCAAAGTCGGTGGCACGACACCCAAGTCGGTGGCACGAAATCGTCCGACAGGATCAGCCTACATCGCTGTCTTCAGTTCCGCCGCCGAGGGCAGATCCTTCAGCGATGACAGGCCGAACGCATCCAGGAAGTGCTTGCTCGTCCCGTACAGCATCGGCCGGCCCAGCTCCTCGGACCTACCCACGATCGCCACCAGCCGCCGCTCCATCAGCGAACGCAGCACCTCGCCGCACGCCACACCGCGGATCGCCTCAAGCTCCGCACGCGTGATCGGCTGGCGATACGCGATGATCGCCAGCGTCTCGATCGCCTGCCGCGAGAGCTTCATCGAATCCCGATCCTTGTGCAGGGCGGCGATCGCCGGCGCGTGCCGGGCCAGCGTCATGAACCTGTAGCCGCCGGCGATCTGCTCGATGCGGAAGGAGCGATCGGTCTGCGTGTACTGAGTGTTGAGCAGACCGACGGCCTTGGCGATCAGGGAGTCGGCATCGATGGGCCGCGTCTTGGATCGCGGCTTGCGCTTGGGCTTGGCCGCGGGTTCGGCGGCGGGCTCCGCCTCGGGCCCTGATTCATCCTCCGATGCCGGCCCGGCCTGCATCGGCTGCACCACGACCTTCGGAGCCGGCGCATCGGCCTTGGCTGCCTCAGGATCCTCCTCGGGGATCAGCCCCAACGCGACCGCGAGCTTCGTCGAGCTGATCGCCTTCCCCGATGACAGCAGCATCGCCTCGATATCCCCGGCGATCGCTTCGGACTCGGGAAGCGGGCCAGAGCGGCCGGCCGACGCACTGGGCGAGGAAGTTTCTGTCGGGGAGTCTTCGGTATGGGCGGTCATCGCCGAATGCTACGCCCGGCGCACCAGCCAAGGACTTCGACCTGAGGCCGTTTTCTCGGCAAACTCGACAAACGACAGGCTCAGCCCTTCCACCGGCGATTCAGGCCCTTGAACAGCACCCCGCCGATGTTGTCCAACCGAATCTCCGGCCATGGGAACGCCTTTGTGCTCCCGCGGAGCCTGTCGATCGCTTGTTTCACGAACCCGGACATCCCCTTGACCAGGTCGCCAACCCCAAGCTTCGGCGCGACTCCGTTGCGGCGCAGGAGCAGGCACGTGACATCATCGTTGAACTCATCGCTGCCCTGGTTCGCGGCGATCGTGCGGACCAATTCCCCGACCAGCTCAGCCGGACGGGATGTGTCGAGCCTGCCGAGCAGCGCCAAGAGCCCGCGATCCCCCAACAGCTTGCCATCCGCGCCGCGGGATTCAACCAGCGAATCGGTGTAGATCAGCACCAGATCCCCCTCGCGGAGTTGCACGGAGAACTGGTCGTAGCTAGTGGGTTCGAGGATCCCCAACGGCAGGTTCGCCGGACCGTCCGCGTCGGCCTTGGTCTTGCTCACCGCGACCGGCTGCTCACCGGCCGAAGATGAATCCAGGAACTCCCATTTCCCTCTCGCCGCGCGGTACAGCAGCGGCCGGGGATGGCCGGCATTGGTGGCGACCAGGTATTCCGTCGGCGCCCAGTACGTCGCCACCAGCGCGGTCGCGAACGATCCCGCGCGGGCGAGCGATCCGAACTGAACGTTAAGGCTCTCGACGAACTTGGACTGGTCAAGGAAGTTGACGTACTTGCGCATCAGGTCGCGGAGGGTGATGGCGATGCTGTCCACCGCAGCGCCATGACCCGAGACATCGGCAACCAGCATGCGCGAGATGCGCCCGGTCATGCAGCTCGATAGGTAGTGGATGTCCCCGCCGCCGGCCTCAGCGCTCCCCTGGCTCTGAAACGGCCGCGAAAACACCCACGCATCCAGACCCGACATCGTGATCCCGGCGTTGATGGAGCGATTGCCGCCCCAAACCTCCATGCATTGCATGGTGTGCGGACCGGGGGTGGCCGAGTGGGGTTGGGAAGTGATGGAGGACATCGCAAAGGGCCAAGTGGCCAAAAGGCCACATCGCCACATCAAGGCAGCCAATCAAAGCAGCCATCGGACGGCTTGTCCGCTTGGATGCCGATCACGCATGCTCGGATTCACACGGCCCCCGCCACTGCCTCTATTTGGCACTATGGCTATATGGCCATGTTGCCCTTTATCCGTCGCTCAGCCCAGAACCGAATCGAGCAACTCCGAAATCCCCTGCCCCCTCGTCGCGACAGTCTCCAGGATCGGCCTCCGACCAGCGATATCGCGCAAATCCCGCACCAACTCATTCTCCCCCGGATGATCCGCCTTGTTGCAGACGAAGATGTCGGCGATCTCGAGGATGCCGGCCTTGTCCATCTGCACCGCATCCCCCATGCCCGGTGTCAGGACCACGACGGTGCGATCCACGTGCTTACGGATCTTGGTCTCGTTCTGCCCCGCGCCCACCGTCTCCACGAAGACCGTATCGAACGCGCCCTCCGGCGCATCGCTCCCGAACGCGCCGCCGATCAGCTCGATGATCTCCTGTATTCCGTGGTAATCCTCCCCGCTGATCGCCAGGCTCCGGTAGTACACCGATTCATCGAGGTTGTTGAAATCGACGCGTAGTCGATCACCCAGCAGCGCTCCCGACGTGATGGGGCTCATCGGGTCGAAAGCGATCACCGCGCAGCGCCCGCTGCAGGGCTTGCTCGCCGGGTCGGCGGTCCCGGCGGCATGGGCCTTGGCGCGGCGCGTGAATTCACCGGCGAGCTGGGCGACCAGCGTGCTCTTACCCGCGCCCGGCGAGCCCGTAATGCCGATGACTCTCACGGGCTTGCGCTTCGCGGCCCCGCTCCGCATCGCCTTGCCATCATGCACCAGCGAGATATCACGGGCGAGCTGCGCGGTCCGCCCGGATGGCGTATCGCTCGCCGGCACCGACTGAACCCGCGGCTTCACCGCTTCCTTGACCGCGGCCACGATATCCAAAAGGCCCACACCCGTCGTGAAGCACTTGGCGATCCCGCCCGCCATGAGCGTGGGCAGGTCTTCCTGCGGCAGGATCCCACCCATGTACACCGGCAGGTCCGCGCGGCCCAGGGCCTTGAGCTCCCCCACCAATCTCGGACCCAGCACCAGGTGCGAGTTGGACATCATCGAAGCGCAGATGACATCGCAATCTTCATCCCTCGCCGAGATCGCCAGGGAGCGGGGTGTCTGCCACAACCCCGAGTAGATCACGTGGATCCCCGAATCCCGCAGGGCGCGGGCGATCACCTTGACGCCGCGATCGTGGCCATCCAGGCCCATCTTGCCCAGGAGGACCCTGGGCCTGTGGTCAAGCTCAGCGCAGCGGTCGACTTTCTCAAACTCGGTGGTCGGGACGTGGAGTGCGGTGGTCATCCGGGCATGATAGAGCGGCGAAGGTAGACTGTGACCTGCCGGGGTCATTCCAACCACCCTCCCAGATCACATGTGTCCGGTTTTCTATCGGACCTTGCCCCACCCTTCGAGCCGCCAGACCATGAGCACTACCCCCCACCCCCCCACGCCCCCCACAACTCCCCCGCCCCTCCCCGACCCGCTCATCCAGCCCCGCCGCTCATACCGCTATTACGATCTGGTGATGGCCGGATTCGTCACCGTGCTGCTGTGCTCGAACATCATCGGCCCCGGCAAGTCGTGCGCGGTCACGCTTTGGGGCACCACGATCGCCTTCGGCGCTGGCAACATCTTTTTCCCGATCAGCTACATCTTCGGTGACATCCTCACCGAGGTGTACGGCTACGCCCGCACGCGGAAGGTCATCTGGGCGGGGTTCGGGGCGATGCTCTTCTACGTGCTCATGAGTCAGGTGGTCATCCACTTGCCTGTGAACCCGGCCGAACCGTTCAACCAGGTGATGCAGCCGGCGATCGAGGTGGTCTTCGGCGCGGGGCCCCGCATCGTGGCGGCGTCGATCCTTGCCTTCTGGCTCGGCGACTTCACCAACTCGTACGTGATGGCCAAGATGAAGGTCTGGAGCCACGGGCGATTCCTGTGGATGCGCACCATCGGCTCGACGATGGTCGGACAGGGTGTCGACTCGATCGTTTTCTATCCGCTCGCCTTCGCCTCCATCGAGCCCCTGTTCGGCAAGGAGAACCTGCCTGCCTTCCTGCAAGGAGGATGGACGATGGGCACGATCATGGCGGTCGCCACCTTCAACTGGATCTTCAAGGTCGGCGTCGAGGTGGTGATGACGCCCTTCACGTACGCGATCTGCAACTTCCTCAAACGCGCCGAGAACGAAGACTACTACGACCGCCAGACGAACTTCACGCCGTTCAGCCTGAAGGACTGATCCGGCGGTGCATCAGCGGTTTGGTTCCTTCGGCTGCTCCCCATCTCCGGTCACGTGAGTCGGGGCCGGCTGCTCGGCGGGCTTGATCTCCGCCTTCTCGAGGATCGCCTTGAACATCGCGGCATTCCCCTCGCGATGGAGCGTGTGCGGCATCCCATCGATGATCTCGACCACGGCATCGCTCTGCAGGCCTGCGAGCGATTCCTTGAGCAGCTTGACCGCGCCTTCCAGGTAGAACGTATCCACACCCCCGGCGTAGATGTGCAGCTTGCCGGCAAGCCTGGGGCCAATCGATGGCCAGCTCCGCTCCAGGACCAGCCTGATGTCGTATCTCTCCCAATATTTGGCAACCTGTGCATTGACCTCGCCGGTGGCGCGATCAAACAGAAGCTCCGGCGTGCCATCCGCCGCTCTCGGGCTGAAGACCGCCTCAAACGAGTGGATCTGGCCCCCGGGCCCCAGCACCCATTCGCGCCGGCAGAAATCGTCGTACCACAGCGCCACACCATCCCCGCGCCGGGCCAGCGGACGCCGCTCCCCGGCCGGATCCTTGTACATGTTCTCCCCGTCACGATACAGGTTGATCTGCTGGAAGTCCCGGAAATCGACCGGATCCGGGCAGTGCGACCAGCACCCCGCGAACTCCCTGGGATAGGTCACCTGCAGCCAGAGGCTGCTCCACCCGCCCGATGACACACCCGTCACATACCGCTGCCCGGGCCCCGCACCGTTGTACCGCTTCTCGATCGTGGGCGCCAGTTCCTTCACCAGCATCCGCCCCCAGGGCCCGTTGTTCGCCGAATCCGCGAACACGCTGTGCCCGCGATAGCAGAGAGGATCCGGCACCACCATGATCACGTGCGCTGCCGCCTCGGGCGGGACCAAACGTCCGATCCCGTGCGCACCGATGTGATCCCCGCCGAATCCAGTAATCGAGTACACCACCGGGTACGAAACCGTGCCATCGTCCTTATATCCCTCGGGAAGAAGCACGCCCGCCCGCACCTTGTAGTCCCGGCCATGGAACGCGCTCAACAGGGGACTGGAGAACTCAACCAGCTTGACGCGATCCGTTTCCTTGAACGGACGCTGCGTGGCCCGCCCCTTCACCCGCAAGAGCCCGACTTCGTCATCCCCTTCCAGCGGCAGGATGAGCGACACTGCATCGCTCACCAGGTCATCGGGGCCGTACCCGGGGTTGGGAGCCAGTTCCCCGCGCCGAACGATCGCCTGCGCTGCATACTCCCCCGGCGGCACATCCTTCCACGCCTTGGGATACGCCAGCCACGATTCATCCAGCGCGACCTCAACTCCGCCCTCAAGTCCCGAGACATCCTTGGAGAAGATCAACGGTGGACGGAACCAGTCGTTCATGCGCCGACGCGGCTCACCCTTCCCCTCCATGAGCACGATGTACACCCGCCCCGAAAAGGGCTCGGCTTGCAACGATGGCTCTATCACCAGTCGGGGCGCCGATGCGATGATCGCCGCAGGCGCGGCCGGAGGCTGGGCAACCACACCGCTGGGGGAACAGATCGCGGCGACAAAGAGCAGCGCCAAGGCTCCCCAACCCCCGCGCAACGCACACACCCGGTTTCTCATGCCGCGATTGTAACGGATCCGCGTGCCCCGTTCGTGCATCGCCCCCGTCGCAAACTGCCGGTCTTACTCGACCTGCACCCAGCACACGTTGGAAGTGGTCGCCGTCGACAGCTCCGCCGACAGCAGTTGCATGTGGTCGTTGTAGACCGACCACCGCAACATCAGCCATCCCAGGATCGCCACCGCCAGCCAGGCCGCCAATTCCGCGATCCGGGTGCGGCGGAGGTAGAACAGGATCCCGAACGCCACCACCAGCGATCCCAGTTTCCAGAGCGTCACCGGCGTTGCCGATCCCGTATCCATCAGTGCCCTGGCGATCGGATTGGCCTCGGCGAACCCGATGGTGCTGGCGTGCGTGAGGGTCATCGCCAGGTCCGCCAGGCTCATGCAGATGCCCGCGAAGAGGAGCCCGGCGACCCTGACATGCCGGCATTCCGGAGCGCAGACCGAAATCCAGGGGGCAAGCACTCCCCGGGGGGGTTGGTGCTGGGGTCGGACCAGGGATCTGGACAGACCGACGGTCGGGCTGGCGATCGGCATTCCTGGGGCATCGGCCTTATAGGAATGCAACCTGAGCGATGTTTACCGTGTCGAACCCATCGAGTTACCGTTCTAAGGGTGGCCCGGCTGGCGATGTCTGGAACTCGGGCCGATAGTCGCCCCAGCTATCACCATTCCCGCAATCGGGGCGGGATGGGGCACGTTCTCGGTACGTCCCATACGCTGTGGATGCCGGGAGCCGGTGGAACCCCCCTGCGAGCCGGACCCGCAGCCGGCGCCGCGCGTGCGGCATGGACAAAGACGATGCAACGACCCGTCCGTTGGTGGCTGTTGCTGATGTTCTCCGCGGCCGGTCTGGCCTGCGTTGCCCCATCCGCCACCGCACAGATCACCACCAGCTACGTCGATGACTCCGTGCTCGCCCGCGAATCCCTCTCGCGCCTGGCCGATCTCATGGCCGCCGGCAACATCGGAGAAGCCGCTCGCGTCATACAGGCCGTGCTCGACACCGAGACCGATCGCGTCATCGAAACCGCCGGCGATGCAAATCTGTACATCGGGGTCCGGACCGCCATCCACGCCGAACTGCTCGCCCGACCCGACCTGCTCGAACGCTACCGCCGAAACGAAGAGCCGATCGCCGAAGCCCTGCTCGCTGAAGGTCGCCTCGCCGAGGTCGAGCGCTCGCGCCTGCTTACCCGCAGCGGATTTGAGTCGGCCCTCCGTCTCACCCAGGAGCACATCGAGTTCGCACGCTTCGAGGCCGCCCGACTCCTCCTCGAGCAGCTCGATCAGCACCCCGATCGCAAGGATCCGGAACTTTCCCCCTTGGCCGCGCAGCTCGCTCGCGAGATCGCCCGCTATCTCCCTCGCCCGGCAGTGCAGGCTCTCGCACAGCGCTGGGCCGATGAGGCCAAGGTCCCGCCTGGGGATCTGACTCCCGTTCCGTGGCCCGCCGCGTGGAAGGAATCGATCGGACGCGACAGCACCGGCAGGGGACCGGCACCGGCGATCGATGGCCTGGTGGAGGGACCGCTCCAGTCCGCCTACCTCTCCTCGGATGCTTCAGCGGACTTCCGCGCTGCCCAGGACCAGCCGCGCGACGACATCATGAGTTCCGGCCGCACCCCTTGGGCCTTCCCCATGATCGTCGGGGACGATGTCGTGGTCAACGATGGCCGCGCCGTTACCGCCTTTGATCGCTTCACCCTCTCGGCCCTCTGGCGCAAGGATTTCAGCGAGTCCGCCAGGGATTCGGACCTCGATGCAGAGCCGGACCCGCGCTCCGCGGGCTACATGCGCGTCGAGGAAGCCAACACGGTCGCCGCCGCCGAAGGTGTCGCCGTCGCGGCGATGGGGATCCTCTCCCAGCAGAGCCGCGAAGGTAACAACCAGATCCACGGCGTCGAGATCGCCACCGGCCGTCCGCTCTGGTCCATTTATCCCGGAGACATCGCCGACACCCTCCGCCTCGCCGAGACACGCGGTCCCGTCGTCATCGACCAGACCACCGCGATCATCACCCTGCGCAAGGACTCCGCCGCTCGCCGGCTTCTGAGCACCTATATGGCGGGTGTGGATCTCTGGAGCGGCAAGACGCGTTGGCTCCGCCTCATCGGAAGCGCCGGCTCTCTCGGCTCTTTCAGCACACGCCCCGGTGAGACTCCCATCATCCACGAGGGCATCATCTATCGCGGCGACGATGCCGGCCTTGTGTGCGCCATCGAGGCCGCCACCGGCCGCGTGCGCTGGATCCGCATCCTCAAGGGAGAGGCGGTCCTCCGCGCAGGGGATTCCAGCCCGCCCTTCGCCTCGCAGGCCCCCGTGATCGATGGGGATTCGATCATCGTGCTCGCTCCCGCCCAGAGGGGGCTCTGCGCCCTCTCCATGCAGGATGGCAAGATCGTCGCGACACGCGACATGGCCGGCCTGCCGCTGCCCATCCATTACCTGCTCAGCGCCGGCTCGGGCGCCGGCCGGCGCCTGGTCGTCGTCTCGAACAACCAGATGGCGATGCTGCCCCTGCCTCTGACCGATTCCTCCCGCGGCGCTCTGGTTCCCGCGGTCGGAGAGCCCGGCTTCCTCGGACGTATCGTCGTCATGGATGACACGCTCGCCGCGCCAATCCCCGGCGGACTCCTGCTCGCCAAGGCCGCAGCGCCGCGTGAGCCGCAGTTTCGGCCCCTCGCGCACACCGGCAATCTAGTCTCCAGCGGCAGCAACCTCCTGGTCGCCGACACCTGGCGCCTCCACTCCTTCCTCTCGTGGGATGATGCCGATGCGCTCCTCAGCGCCCGCATGAAGGCAGACCCCGCCGATCCCAGGCCCGCCCTGGCATTGGCCGAACTCGCCTACCGCGCCCAGCACTTTGATCGCCTCCTCCCCGCCGCCGATCATGCACTCTCCGCGCTGATCGCGTCTCCCCAGTCCGCGATCACGCAGCAGGTCAAGCCCCGCCTGTTTACAAGCCTGCTCGACATGGTCCGCGCCGCGACCTCGGCGCCGCTTCCCAACCCCGCCCAGGCGCGCCCGGAACCCCGCATCAACGACCTCACGCTCGTCGACGCCCTGGTCACCCGCCTCGAGCGGGTCGCCGAGACACCAACAGAGACCCTGCAATGGCTTGTGAGCCTGGGTGCGCTCCGGGAGATCGAGGGCAAGCCCTCCGATGCCTGCGCTGCCTACCAGCGCATCATCGAAGATCCACGGCTCGCCGAGAACCCCTGGCGACAAGCCAGCCCGCCCATCCGCGGCCGCCAACTGGCGATCACCAGCCTGCGACGCGTCATCGGTTCAATGGGTATCGCCGCCTACGCCCGCTTCAGCGCGGAACTCGATGCAGAATTTGCCGCCCTGCCCGAGGGCCTCAGCGCTGAAGAGCTCGAAGCGCTCGCCTCGCGATACCCCGTCGCAACCCGCACTCCCGAACTCTGGCTCCGTGCCGCGGCAAGCCACCGCGCCCGCGGAGATATTCTCGCCGCCGCCTCGGCCCTGGCCCGCAGCGCCGATGTCGGCAACTGGCTCGTCACCGTGGGCATTTCGCCCGATCAGGTCAGGCTCGGTGAAGTCATCGGCTGCCAGGTCGAGACGCTCGCCGCGCTCGGTCGTCCAATGACCGCCACCCAAATCCTGATGCGATCCGCCAAGTCGCGCTCGGGAATGCCCATCACCTGCGGTGGAACACCCATCAACCCCACCGCCCGCGCTGCCGAGTTCCGCCAGTCCGCGATCACCGCCGCTCGCCTTCCCCGGATCGGCTCCGAACCCAGGCGCGAGGTCGATGTCATCACCGGGTGGATGCTCACCACCGACATCCTGCGCGAGGGCCTGTCATCCCCGCCCACCTCGCATGAGTGGGTGCTGATGCAGAACTTCGCGACCCGCCAGCTCGGCGTGTTTGCCGATGCCGGGAACGGAAAGCTCTCCGCGGCCTGGACTCGTTCCTTCCCCGCCGACCCCCCCACCATCCTGCTCTCGGGAACCGATGCGATCTATGTCTACTGGAACGAGGACACCACGGTCGAACGGATCGACCCGGCCAGCGGTGAAACCGTCTGGAAATCCGCGCCGTTCACCAAGACGGTGCCCCCCGGACCGGCGACCGGCATCCGCATGATCGATACGCCGCTGGATGGCCCCGTCCGCTCCATCGAGATCATCGCCGCGCTCAGGGATCGTGTCCTTGTTCTCACCCAGCACGACGGCGCCACCGCCGCTTACGACACCACCACCGGTAACATCCTGTTCACACTCCGGACGCCGCTCACCCGCGTCTACGACGTCGCGCTCTCGGGCACGACCCTTGTGTTCGCCGGCGCCACGGACCCGCGCGACACCATCGAGCCCGATATTGCCCCCGATCGCCGCGAGCCCAGGGTCGCCCCGCGCCCGGTCGTGCTGGCGCTCGATGCACACACCGGCCGCACGCTCTATGAAGCCGCGGGCATCGAGTCCGATGTCCGCTGGATCCGCGCGACACGCGATGTGCTGGCAATCGGACAGGCCGACCGCATCCGCGGGCTCGAACTCGCGACCGGCAAGCCCCTCTGGCCCGACATCGTCGCCGACGATGTCGCCGAGGTGATGTGGGCAGCTCAGTCCGTCGAAGGCTGGGTCTTCGACGATCGCCTTTACGTCCTTTCTCGCCTCCACGGCCTCTACCAGGTCTCGCTCCGCACCGGGGAGCATGCACCTCTTGACCTCCGCGCCAGCGAACGCATGCCCGATGCCGGCGGGAAGATCATCGCCGGCAAGGTCGGACCCAACATCGCCTTCTCGACCCAGCAGGGCGTCATGCTCTTCAGCCCCGAAGGCAAGCTCGTCGGCGCCAACACCGTCCCCGCCCGCCAGTCCTTCAGGCCCGCGACCGTCTCCGAGCACGTGATCGCCATGGTCGATCACCGGACCGATGAACTGGCCGATGGCCGTCTCTCTGTACGTATCATGCTCGTCAGCGCCGACAGCGCCAAGCTCCTGCGGACGCTCTCGGTCATCCTCCATGGAGAGCCAGAGATCGTCAACACCGCGATCGTCGATGGCAAGCTCATTCTCACCACCGACGCCATCACGCAGGTGATCGCCCTCCCCGAACTCCCCAAGCTCGCCGGCGGCTCCAGCGGCGCTGAACGCATCGCACCCCGCATCACGCCGTAGTCAGCTACCGCCTGCTGCCTGCCAACTCATCCATCCCGCAACAGCTTGGCATCCATGCGCCGCTGCTCCCCCTGCCGATACCGCATCACCACCACCGGGTAGAGCGAACCCATCACCATCGTCAGAATGAGGCCAGGGAGCAGGAACGGGTAATAGACGTGCCAAGGCTGCCCGATGAGCCACGCCGTGGCGCCGGTGATCAACGCCGCCACCCCAATCACAATGAGCGCGATATGGATACCCACCACAAGGCTGCGAGCCTTGCCGCGCGGAGCCAGCATCCCGGCCATCGAGCCGTGAATGCCGCCGATGACCCCCACGGCCGCACCGCCGAACGCGCCGATCAGGTTACCCGTCTGTTCGGACCACCATTCCATGAGTCACCTCCCAGATTTGGCCCGGGTGCCGGCCGTCACGGACGGTCGACGACTGGTCCAGAGTGCTCCGCGGATGAAGCCGCACCGTTCACCATCTCCCGGACCGATCGCCGGATCGCGTGCGCACCGCCGATCGACAGCTCCCCGCGCTCGACCAGCCGCGCCATCAGCTCCATCAGCGGATCCGGCTGACGGCCCTTGACCGCCTGTTCCAGCCGCTCGATGACGCGATCCAGCCGTCCGCGGATCGTCGGGTAGCTGACGCCGTAGACCTGGGCCAGATCCTTGAGCGAACCGGATCGCAGCACCAATTTCGTGATGAGGTCCAGATCCTCTCGCGGAAGCTTTCCCAAGGGATGATCGGCGAGATTTGAATCAATCGAAGGCACGATTGAACAAAACGTAACCACGACTTTCGATTTAGTCAAACCAATTTGCGCAAAAATGAAGCCTACGGTCGCACCAAAAGCGATCCAAGATCCACAGCCGCCTTGTGAACAATCCACCCCAATCGCCGGCCACACCGGCACCCCGCCTAAACACCCGGGAGACGATTCGAACGTCCGACCTGCGCTTTAGGAAAGCGCTGCTCTATCCAGCTGAGCTACCCGGGCAAAGTACCGAGTTTTCACGAGCGGATCTGATCTATCCGCCCAGGCTGGCCTTCACACACGCTCTGATACGCTCAAAACCGCTCGGGCCGCTGTTACGGCTTTCGCGGTCCCGGAGGCCAAGACCATGTCGTAGGACCAGATTCAAGCGTAGCCGATCCATCCCCGATTCGTGGGCTGGCAAGCCTCGTGCTGGCAATACAGCCAAGTTCCCAAAGCCTCTCTCGACTCTTCCGCGCGCCGGCAGCAGCACCTGTCGTCGATAGCCAGCGACATCACTTGCCGCACGAGCGCTCCTGCAGGATCAGGGAAATCTTCTTGCGGGCACCGAATCCATCACCAACTACCGTCCGCTCACGCGAGGAGAGGTTGATGCCCCTCCAAGGCAGTTCGCTGCGGCCATTGAGCAGGAGCCGCCACGGAAGAAGAATTGGAATGAACACTCGATCTTTCGTCGCCACGGTCATGTTGGTCCTGCCGCCGGCGTCGCCGGCGATCGCCGGTGTGATGCCGGTATCGGGAACGCAATCAGGCACAGGACGAGTGCTAGCCGTGTTGCCGCCGGGCGAACCGGTCGAAGGTTCCTATTCGATCCAGGCTCCCGACCCAATGGCTTCGTGGTCCCCGGTCGATCAGCACGTGGACCGGACGCTTACCGAGGGCGATCGCTGGGCCCAGGGTTACGTCGATTCAACATTCGCAAGCACGATCCTGTTCGATCGCGTCTCGCTCGTGACGGCGGTCACCGCGGCGGCCCTTACGAGCGAACCTTTCACCGCCGGGGCCGAGTGTGAATACAACCATGTTTTTCATCTCTCGTTCACGCTCGACGCGCCAACCGATGTCACGCTCTATGCGCAGATCGCCCGCAACACCGGTGGCTGGCCCACCCCAAAGCCCTTCTCCCTTCATTTCGGCCGCATCGGCGATGCTCCGCTCATCGATTTTCAATACGACGGATCGGACCAGAACTATCAGGCGTTTCTTCCCCCGACGGGGATGACGCTCCCCGCCGGCACGTACACCGTGCTCGCGGACAACTACAACTTCTGGGGCGCGGGACGAAGCGGACAATTCTCGGATTTCATGGAGTTTGATCTCCGCGTCGTGCCCAGCCCGGGAGGTGCGTTCGCGATGGGGCTTGGAATGGCGGGCATCCTGCACGGGCGACTGCGCTGACTCTCGCCCCGCTACGACCGCCCGGCGAGCGATCCGCTCGGGCGCCGCGTCGGACCGGCCGCGATGGATTCGTTCGTCTTGCAGAAGTTGAATCGCACACCCACGGCCCAGCGCCTCACCGGGCCATTCTCGCTCCTTGTTCAGTCCCGACACGCCCATCAGCGCTGTATAGTGCCGCGGCAAGCTCGCCGCCGAACGTACTGGGAGATCAGCCCATGGCCGCCGCGAAACCCACACGACGCCGGACCAGATCGACGCCAAAGACAAGCGATCACGTTCGCCAATGGACCGTGCGGGCCCTCCACACACGCGCGCTCTCAACATCCCTTCCGAAACTCGTGCATAATGTGCTGAATGCGGCGGTCGAGTGCATCGATGAGAGCATTCCAAAGTCGAGGCGAAACGTGTTGCGCGAGGTCTTCGACGGCCTGCGCGACGGAGCGCACGCGGCCGCGCTCGCGGGATCGGCCGCCGCACGCGAAGTTCGCGAGCGGAGCAGGTCCGTCGCGAACAAGATCGCACCGAACGCCGCCAAGCGGATCCAGGCGGCAAACGACGAGCTTCTCGCCGCGGTCAGGAGCTTTGCGCGAAGTTCATCACTGCAGGTGCGCGAAGAGCTTGATGCGCTCACCGCCCGGGCCGAGCGCACCGCACCAAAGGTAACCGCTGCCGCACGCAATGCAGCCAAGGCGGCCGACGGCCGGGTGATCGACTTGGCCGGGGAGACCGCAGAGGCGGGCGTTCGCGTCGCTCGCCGCACGGCAAGCGCCGCGATGATGACCGCCGGGGGCTTTCTCGAGGGACTCGCCGAGGCCCTCAGCCCCCGTTCGCGGGCACCCGCGGCCACCAGGACAACCAAGCGCACCAAGCGGTCGGCATCTCGCGCAGGCAAGCGCAAGCCGCAGACTGTCCGCGCAAAGAAGCAGAGGCGCGCCGGGGGTCGGCGTGCCTCGCGCCGCGACTAGCCTCCGGTATTGCGTCGGTTGGAGATCACAATGAGCACGACCAGGATCGCGCACGCCGCGAATCCCGCGATACCTATGGTCGTGAGCGCGGTCAGCCCCGGGTTGCGGGCCGCCAGGATCAGGATGGATGACCCCACGAAGATCGCCGCGATGATGAGCGCAAACGAGATGTTGCGGCTCGCGTGCTCGATGGTGCGGGTGAGACGATCCAGCCCGCGATGCTCGATATTCACGCCGAACTTGTTCTTCCGGAGCTGCGTGAAGATGGGACGCAGCTCCCCGGGCAGATCCTCGATCAGCTCCAGGTACGCGAGCATGCTGCGGCCGAACCGCCCCTTCAATGCCGTGGCGCTGTAGCGCTTGCTGACCAGGGCCTCAAGATAGGGGCGGACGAACCTCACCATCTCGAAGGACGGATCGAGCTCGCGAGCGACCGATTCGATCGTGGTCAGCGCCTTGATGAGCAGGATGATGTCGGCCGGGCAGCGGACCCGGTGCCTGCGGAGCGTCCCGAAGAAACCCTGAAGCACCCCGCCGAGGTTCAGTCGCTCCAGCGGCGTTCCCTGGAACTCCGAGACGATCCCGTGGACATCCGCCCGGAGTGCCCGGTCGTCAAGCTTGTCCTGGCCCGCATCCACGATGGTCCCTGCCACCGCGATCACGCGGTCCAGATCCCCGGAGACGACGCCCGTGACCAGATCCGCCAGCTGGCGCGCGGTGCGAGCATCGACCTGCCCGGTCATGCCGCAGTCGATGAAGGCGATCCGTCCCCCGGGCAGTGCGATCAGGTTGCCAGGATGCGGATCGGCATGAAAGTAGCCGTATTCAAGGCACTGCATGAACACGGCCCGGGCCCCGTTCTCAACCAGGGTGCGGCGCTCCTCGGGACTGATCGAGTCGGAAGTCAGGCTCGACAGGACCAGCCCCTCGATCTCATCCATGGCCAGCACGTTGTGGGTCGTCGCCTCCCAGTAGACCTGCGGGAACACGATGTCGGGGTCGTCATCGAACAGGGCCCGCAGGCGCTCGGTGGACCGTCCCTCGTTCATCAGGTCCACCTCGCGCGCCAGGACCTTGGCATACTCCCGCACGACCTCGGAGGGGCTGTAACCCAGATTGGCGAAATGCGCTTCGATGAACTCGGCGATCGACTGGAGGATCTCCATGTCGGTCGCGGTGACTTCCTTGATCCCGGGCCTCAGGAACTTGAGAACAATCTTGGTCCCATCACGGAGGCGGGCGCGGTGGACCTGTGCCACCGAACCGGCGGCCAGCGGTTCGGGCTCGATGGAACGGAAGAGCTTCTTGACGCCGTCGGGGAATTCCTCATCGAGCATCTTCTGGATGACGCCGTACTCGACGCCCGGCACGTTGTTCTGCAGCTTCCGGAACTCCTCGACCCAGTCGGGGGGCACCAGGTCGGGTCGCGTGCTCATCACCTGCCCGAGTTTCACATACGTCGGGCCGAGCTCTTCAAGCACCTGGCGAAGCCGCCGCGCCAGTGGGACATGATCGACCGGTGCCTTCGGGGCAGCGCCGATGATGGCACGGCCGCGATCGATGAGCGAATCGAGCCCGAGCTGCTGGCTGAGATCGGCAAAGCCGTGGCGCGCGAGCACCTCGAGCACCTGTGCATACCGCTGGACGTGCTGGATGCGCCGCGTGATCGGGGAGAAGCTCATCGGGGGATCGTACACGTGAACCGGGCTGCCACGCCTGCCAGGCTCGCGCCCCGCAGTGCATGCTCAGGCCACTGCCAGGCCTTCACGGATCGCAAACCGCATGAGCTCCGCCCGGGAGGCGATCCCCAGCTTCTTCATCATGCGCTCCTGATGACCGTCGATCGTCTTGGCGCTGCGCGACAGTTCCTTGGCGATCTCGACGCGCGAGAGGCCCTTGCCGATCAGGCGGAGGATCTCAATCTCACGATCGCTCAGGGCCTCGAGCGGAGTGCTCGGACGGTCGGCGCCCCCGGCGATCTGGCGCGCACCCCCGGTATGCACCGCGCCGCAGCGTTGCCGAACCTTGGGGCCCATCACGAACGTGCCGGTCGTGCTGCGTGCCAGCTCCTTGATGCCGGCGACGATGTCCTCGAGTTCATCTCCCTTGCCAAAATAGCCCCAGGCGCCGCACTTGTAGGCGGCGGTGAGATACCCATCGCGGATGTGGGCGCTCAGGAACACGAATCGGAGGTTCGGGTGCATGTGCCGCAGCCGGTCGGCCATCTCGAAGACATCCGGACCGGGCATCTCGATATCCAGCAGCACGACGTCGGGCTTGAGCCGCGCCACCTCATCCAGCAGCTTCTCGGCCGATGGCAGCCGGCCGACAACCGTGATCCGGCCGTCGATCGCAAACTGCGCCTTGAGGCCCTCGACCAGCACGGCGTGGTCGTCCACGCAAAGCACGCGCACGCCAGGGTCCGCCTCGCTCGCGGGTTCACGCGCGGCTTGCTTTGACCGGCGGCTGGCCTTGGAAACACCCTCGGGAACCTTGGCGATTGGCTTGGGCACGGCGGGTTGCCTCCGGTGTTCACATCGAGACCATCGCCCGGCCCAACGCCGTGCGAACCGCCTCGAAATCCCCTGGATCGGTGATGATGACAGGACTCAATGATTTCCACATAGCGGCCGAATGATGGGGTGGGTTTCCAAACAACACCAGTTGTCCGCCCGGCCGCAGGTTCCTCCAGGCCTTCGCCGCCGCAGGTTTGGTCACTCCGGGATCGACGATCCAGATGCTGGCCTGACTCTCATCCCCATCGGCACGCACCGTGGTGCCGGAAGTCTCAAGCACATGCAGGATCAGCGCAGCCGCCCGCCCATCCTGGAGTGACACTACCGCACTTGACCGGAGTGCGGGGTCAGACACCTCCACGGGTCTTGCCGCGGGGATGTGCATCACGACCGTGGTGCCCATTCCAACCTCCGACTCGATTTCGACCCTTCCACCCGCCCGCTCCACCACCCTGCGCACCAGCGCCAGGCCCAGCCCGGTCCCCAGGCCGCGAGGCTTGGTCGTAAAAAACATCTCAAAGGCCCGTCGCTTCACCTCGTCCGTCATGCCCAATCCGTTGTCGGTCACGCCCAGACGCACCCATGCCGCTTCCTTGTCCTGCGTCGATTCCGCCCATACACGCACATGCCCTTGGCGCCGCCTTCGCTCCGCAGGCCCGGGGATCGCCTCGCCAGCGTTGACAACGAGGTTGAGCACCGCCTGTGTCAGCCCGTGCGCGGCGACTCCAGCCTGCGGCAACCCCGGCGGGAACGTGGCCGATACCCGCACATGCTTGGGAACCGCCTTGGAAAGCAGCGCCCCCGCCTGCGACCACCATTGCCGCAGATCTGTCACCGATCCACCCCCACGGGTATCCTCTTCGGTTTCGGGATCCAGCGCGAGGAAGTGCAGCCCATCGGCCAGTTGCTGAAGATACGCGATGCTCTTGCGTACCTCCTCGACATGCTTGCGCTCGGCCGAAGGGATTCTCCCCGCCGCACCGGCGGCCCGCAGCGCGTTCAGCCGTGCTCGCACGGGCAGAAGCACGTTGTTCATGTCGTGTCCCAGGCCCGCGGCGAGCGTGCCGATCGATGCCATCCGATCAGCCATGCGCAGGCGGATGTTCGCCTGCTGCAGGGCCCCTGTCTGCTCGGTGAGCAATTGCTGCGCCCGAACGCGTTCTTCATCACGGCTCCGCTCCGCCGCGGCGTAGGCGCTCATGTCCCGGATAATCCCGACGTACAACGGCTGCCCGCCGCCGGGGATCTCGGCCCGCGACACGCACAGTTCGATCGGGACGAGCGCCCCATCCTTGTGCAGCGCTTCGAAGCGCCGCGGCCGGTTCATGATGTTGGTCTGCCCGGTGCGGTGGTAATTGGCCAGGTAGCCGTCATGCGCCGAGTGGTGAGGCTCGGGCATCAGGATGCTGACATTCCGCCCGAGCAATTCTTCGGGAGTCCACCCCAGAACCCGCCGCACCGAGTTGTTCGCCGACTGTATGATGCCAAGGGCATCGATGGTGATGATCGGGTCAAGCGCGGCTGCCAGCGTCGCCCGGTCGCGAACCGCCGGGTCGGGCGCGGGTATCCCCGCTCGACCGGTCGCTCCGTCATCGGCATGGGCTCGCTGCAACTCCCTCCCACCGCCGGACATCGATCCACCCGCCGCCACAGGGCAGCCGCCGTCAGCCGGCTTCGCGCTGCGAGCACCAGAGCCTCCGCGCGTCGAGGGCGTCTGAGTGGCTGGCCTGCGCGGATCCATGTCCTCACATTACGTACCGATGCAGCCGGTATCTACCTCCCTGCGGTTCCTCCCGCTCCATCGAGATCGCCGCCGCGCGACATGCGTGAGCCGGGCCTGGGAAGTCCTGTGAGGTCGCCTGCCGACGGTGTGCGCTCCCCCGGAGATGCGGGCTGCTTGGGGCATCCCGAGCCGTCGAACAGCCCGTACGCCCGGACATTGGGGGTAAGGAATCGGGGAAGTTTCCGCGATGGAGCCGGGAGCTGTCGAGGCGATGATGATCCCGGCAATCAGGTACCGCTCGCCTTGGAGCATGCCATGAAGATCACCGTTCGACCAATGTCAAATCCCGGGCACGAGCTCGACGTGACGCACCGGCTGATCGCCGCGATCGCCGAGGAACTCTGGCTGTTCCACGGGGGCAACGAGCAACTCAACTGGCTCGAGGCCGAGCGCCATCTTGAGGCTCTCGTCGCGCACGCGCAAACCCGCCTCATACACCCGGCAGTTGCCGCGCCTGTGGAGATCACAAACACAGCCGCGGGGCCGGCACACCAACCAAGCCCGCCTCCTCGTCGCACACCGCACCGCGCCGGGCGAGAGCCGACCTCACGTAAGCCCCCTTCGCCCCGATCTCGCACGCTAGACCCCGCCCTGGCCTAGAACATCGCTGCTCCCCGCAGCCCACCGGGAGGTACGTTTGCTTTCGCATCAAACCCTACGAACGGTGTTGCTGATCACGGGCATGAAGGACACGCGGTGCCGACAAAAAATCACAGATGCCCTGGAGGCCGTCGCCGGTGTACTGGATGTGAACGTGAATCTCTTTCGCGCCAACGCAACGGTTTGCCATGCTCAGACATGTTCACCCGATCGCCTGATCGCCGCGGTCGCACGAGTGGGCTACGAGGCGACGCGGGATGACGATCGGCATATCGACGAACCAAGAAGACGGTCATAAAGGAGCTTGCCATGTCACTCATTTCCACGGAGTTGAAGGCCAAGGACATCATGACGGCCGATCCCGTGTGTGTCGGCCCGGCAACGCGGATACGCGAGCTGGCCCGCGTGTTCGAGCAGCACGAAGTCTCGGGCGCGCCAGTGGTCGACCAGCAGGGGAGGGTGGTGGGCGTTGTCTCCAAGACCGACCTGATCCGTCGCTGCTCGGAAGGAACCGATGAGGTCCCTCCCGCCTTCCTGTGTGAGATTCTGGCCGAGCAGGGCGATGAGGACCAGAGCAGCCAGGTCATCCCTGAGCCGCTGATCTGCGTCGAGGATTTCATGACCGAAGATCCGTTGATGGTCACACCGAACATGTCGGTTGCCGCGGTGGCACGGCTCATGTTCGAGAGGCACATCCACCGTGTCATTGTCGCCGACGAGAAGGAGTTCCCCGTGGGGATCATCACCACCATGGATATGATGGGAGCGCTGGGGCGCATTCTCAGCCCATCCAAGGTGAACACATGACGGCGCAACAACCCATTCTCGTCGGCATCGACTTTTCGCCCTCTTCCCGGGCCGCACTCGCACACGGCATCCGCCTCGCCAATGCGAGTTCATCGCCCGTGCGCGCGGTGCATGTGATCGACACTCTTGTCGCGACCGATCTTTCCGCGGTGCTGTCGCCGCTGGTGCCGGATATCCGGGCGCAGCTCTTGAAGGAGGCGACCGATGCATGGCCCGGCTTCGTGGATGGACTCGACGGGACAGCGCAGGTGCCGTTGGATGTCAGCCTCAACAATCGAGTTGCGGGCATCACACAGTCGCTGATGGCTCAGCGGGCAAGTCTCCTGGTCATCGGCACGTATGGCGATCGTCCGCTGGATGTGGGAATCGGCACGATGGCGACCGCCTGCATCCGAAGGAGCCCGATCGATGTGCTCCTGGTACGCAACACCAAGACGGGCCCCTTCAAGCACATCGTCGCCTGCGTCGATTTCTCCCCCACATCGAGGCGCGCGCTCGAGCGGGCCGCGGAGCTTGCCCGGCTAGAGCAGGCGCAGCTGCGCATCGTCCATGTCTTCGAGCCGCCGTGGAAGCTGCTGCGGCAGCGCAACTCGGCTCTGGATGTACAGCTTGCGCAGCAGTATCGCAAGGAACTCGAAGGCCGGCTTCAGGCCTTCGTGCGCGAGGCAGGCGAGGGCGTAGCGGCGGCACGCCCGGTGTGCGAGGTCTTCGACAGCACCGGCTATCGCAACGGAATCACTGAGTACGCCGAGCTCCACGCAGCGGACCTTGTCGTGCTGGGCACCCGGGGCCGAACCAACATGAGGGATGTGCTTCTGGGAAGCACCGCCGAGAAGGTGCTGAAGGAAACCAAGTGCTCGATCTTCGCCATCAAGCCCGGGGATGCCTAAGAGACTGCTTCAGAACCCTACCCCATCTCGTGGCACAGGCATCCTGCCTGTGTTCTACCGCTCTGCTACGAAGTTCTGAAACAGTCTCTAAGACGCGGCAAGCGGCGATCCTGCGCCCGAGGCCGCCCGCGCGATCGGCTCCGGAGGGGACTGCCCACCCCGTCCACGGGGTTCGTAAGCACAGGCCACCGGCCTTGTGAGCTGTTCTAGGAGTGTCGTGATGGATCAACTGAAAAGGATCCTCGTCGCTATCGATTTCTCCGAATCATCGGCGGCCGCGCTGCGCCAGGCGGTTCGCATCGCCGCCCTGAACCGGGCAGCCGTGGCGGCCGTTCATGTTGTCTCGCTGCCCGTCTATGCGATTCCCCACGGTTCCTTTCTTCCGATGGAACTGCCGCCGGTAGCCGATCTCCTGGACAGCGGCCGCCAGCAATGGGCAACCTGGCCCCCGGCTCGCGAAGTCGGCCGAGATGTGGCCTTTGAAGCGGTCATGGGCATGCCCAGGGCGGAGTTGATTGACCGCGTGCGGCGAGAATCCATTGATCTGCTCGTGGTCGGCGCCAGCGGAGCCGACGGTCACACGCGGCTCGGTTCTACGGCTTCGGGCTGCGTCCAGCGAGCGGCGACCAAGGTGCTGGCGGTGCGCCGGGGGCGGGCCGCGGCGTTCCGCGCGGTGGTCGCCTGCATCGATTTCTCAGACACATCTCGACTCGCGCTCGATCAGGCGATCCGCATCGCGGCACAGGATGGGGCCACGCTCCACATTCTTCACGTCTACGCGGATCCGTGGCAGGGCCGGATCCCCGAGGGCGTCCGCAGCCACATGCCGGACCTCTCCGAACGCTACCAGGCGGCCGTCGAACAGCACCTCCGCACGTTCTGCAAGCCCTTCGAGCACGAAATCGGCGCCCTCAAGGCCACCATCCACGCGTTGCAGTGCCGCGGCCACGGCAAGGGAATCGTTGAATTCATCCAGCGCGAGCACTGCGACCTCGCTGTCATCGGCACGCGCTCGACGTGGAACGCACGCGACTTCCTCCTAGGCTCCACCGCCGAACGCATCGCTCGCGAGGCACCGTGTTCAATCCTGACAATCAAGCCGCCGGGATTCGCGGACGCCTGAACGCTTCGCGGTATCGTCTCGCCTCGCGAGCAACACCATGGGCTCCGGTCCCTGCGGCGCAGCGCCGATCCCCGGCCGTTCTCGCATTCCGATAACCGCCTCGCGTCGGCCTCGCAAGTCTGGGATCACTGCCGCCCGCTTCCTGACCACCCCGCGCTGTTGGGCCTTGCCCAGATTCCCGGTCCGCATCGCACCAGCGCCCAGGCTCGATTAGGGGAAACTTTCCCGTAGAACCCGCCTTCGGCCGGCACGATTGTTGCTCGATGGAATCAGTTCCGGGCGAACGCTCGGGGCTTGCGCGAGCCATCGAGCGGCGAAGTGACCCGGGAGCCATGACGGATGAGCGTGTTACAGCGATCCAACATCGACAATGTCGCCAACCCAAATGACACCGCATCAATCCCCCACACAGCCTCGCCCCGCACGGGCGCTGCGTTGGAATCATTCGTGTACGACGACGACATCGTGCGCAAATTCCTGACCGTCACAGTCATCTGGGGCATCGTCGCATTCCTCGCCGGCATCCTGATCGCCCTTCAGCTGGTGATCCCCACGGTCATCACCTACACGACCGCCTCCGGAACCCGCCCCTTCGCGTTCCTTGAATTCCTCACCAACGTGCAGTTCCTGTCCTTCGGTCGTCTCCGGCCGCTGCACACCAACGCCGCCATCTTCGCCTTCGCTGGAAACGCGATCTTCGCCGCGATCTACTACTCCACCCAGCGGCTGTGCAAGGCACGGATGTGGTCCGACACGCTCAGCCGCCTCCACTTCTGGGGGTGGCAGGTCATCATCGTGTGCGCGGCATTGACGCTGCCCCTCGGCTACACGCAGGGCAAGGAGTACGCCGAACTCGAGTGGCCGATCGACCTCCTGATCGCCGTGGTCTGGCTGGGCTTCTTCGGCGTCAACTTCTTCATGACCCTCAAGCGCCGCCGCGAACGCCACATGTACGTCGCGCTGTGGTTCTACGCCGCCACCATCGTCACCGTGACGATGCTGCACGTCTTCAACTCGCTGGCGATCCCAGCGGGCTGGCTGAAGTCCTACAGCGTGTACGCCGGCGTCCAGGACGCGATGATGCAGTGGTGGTACGGCCACAACGCCGTGGCCTTCTTCCTGACGACGCCCTTCCTGGGCCTGATGTACTACTTCATGCCCAAGGCCGCCGAGCGCCCCGTCTTCTCGTACCGGCTCTCCATCATCCACTTCTGGTCGCTGATCTTCATCTACATCTGGGCCGGCCCCCACCACCTCCACTACACCGCCCTCCCCGCCTGGGCCTCGACGCTGGGCATGCTGTTCTCGGTCATGCTCTGGATGCCATCCTGGGGCGGAGGCATCAACGGCCTGCTGACCCTCCGGGGCGCCTGGCACAAGCTCACGGACGATCCCGTGCTCAAGTTCTTTGTCGTCGGCGTCACGTTCTACATGATGTCCACCTTTGAAGGCCCCATGCTCGCGGTCAAGACCGTGAACATGCTCAGCCACTACACAGACTGGACGATCGCCCATGTCCACGGCGGCGCCCTCGGCTGGAACGGTTTCCTCGCCTTCGGCATGATCTACTGGCTGCTTCCAAGGCTCTTCCAGGCTCCGCTCCACTCCAAGAAGCTCGCCGAGTGGCACTTCTGGCTCGGCACCCTCGGGATCCTGCTCTACGTGATCCCCATCTACTGCGCCGGCATCACACAGGGCCTCATGTGGAGGGCCTTCGATGCCAGCGGCGCGCTCAAGTATCCCGACTTCGTCGAAACCGTTACGCAGCTCATCCCCTTCTACTGGTTCCGGGTCGCCGGCGGCCTGATGTACCTCATCGGCGCCCTCTTCATGGGGTACAACTTCATCCGCACGTGGATGGCACGCCCGGCCGTGTATGACGCACCCGTGCAGACCGCACCCGCCATGGCGCCCCTGCACGTCAGCCGCCCTGTGTTCAGATCTCGCCTGGATTCCAACACGGAACTCGGCCACAAGGGCGATGTGTTCCTCCAGCACGTATTCCACGGCTGGTGGCACCGCGCCTGGGAGGGCACCCCGTACAAGTTCATCGCCTGGTCGATCGTCGCCGTCGCCGCCGGCTCGCTGCTCGAGATCATCCCGATGTTTGCGATCCGCTCCAACGTTCCCTCGATCGCCAGCGTGCAGCCCTACACGCCGCTGGAGCTCTGCGGGCGCGACATCTACATCGCAGAAGGCTGCTACAACTGCCATTCGCAGATGATCCGGCCCATCTGGTCCGAGACCAAACGATACGGGGACTACTCAAAGCCCGGCGAGTTCGTCTACGACCATCCCTTCCAGTGGGGCTCCCGGCGAATCGGGCCCGACCTTGCCCGCGAGGGCGGCCAGCGCAGCAACCTCTGGCACGCGCTCCACCTCCAGGATCCTCGCCAATCCATCCAGCAGTCGATCATGCCCGCGTACCCGCATCTCCTTACGACGAGCATCGACTTCGATGAGATCCAGACTCGCATCCGCGCGCAGGCGATGATCGGCGTGCCCTACGGCGAAGCGGTCAGGGACGGCGTCTCACAATCGCTCGCCCGCGCCCAGGCCAAGGTGATCGCCGACGACATCGCCAAGGGCGATGGCCCCAAGGGCCTGGAGGATAAGCAGATCGTGGCCCTGATCGCCTACCTGCAGCGCCTCGGAACAGACATCTCCAAGCCCCCGCCGACCGCCGCGCCGCAGCCGGCCATGGCGCCGGCAAACGCCACCCAGAACACCGGCCGCAACTGACCCGGAGCACACACCATGCGTCTTTCCGACATCATGAGCCAACTCGGCCTGGCTGCCTTTCCCATCATCGGCATGCTCCTGTTCCTGAGCGTGTTCGTCGGCGTCCTCTTCCGCGTCACCCGGCGTCACCGCAAGGCCGAACTGGATTACACCGTCCTGCTGCCGCTTGCGGATGAAGTCCTGCCATTGGAGAATCGCTGATGACCCCCTCGATGACCGATTCGCTGACGCACTCAGGCAAGCCCTCGACAGCGCCCGATGGCAACCTGACCGGCCACATCTACGACGACATCCAGGAGTATGACAACCCCACGCCCGGATGGTGGCACGCGATCTTTGTCGCGACGATCGTCTTCTCCATCGGCTATCTGCTCGTCTGGGATGTGAGCATCATGGGGTCGAGCATCAGCGAGGACTGGGAGGGCGATCAGCGGGCCGAGTTCGCACGGATCTTCGGAACCGTCGGCGCTCTGAACCACGACCAGCAGACGATCCTGGCGCAGACGCAGAACCCGCAGTTCATGGCCATGGCCAAGGGCCTCTTTATCGGCAACTGCGCGGCGTGCCACAAGCGCGATGGCGGCGGTGATGTCGGCGTCAACCTGTGCGATGACTCCTACAAGAGCGTCAAGCACGTCGAGGATCTCTTCCGCATCATCACCGATGGCGCGGCAGGCGGCGCAATGCCCGCCTGGAAGAACCGCATCTCGGACAACGAACGCGTCGTGCTCGCCGCCTACGTCGCATCCCTCCGCGGCACCAAGCCCAATGGCGGCAAACCACCCGAAGGCGAAGTGATCGCTCCCTGGCCCGCCCCGTCCCCCAACCCCACTGCCCCGCCATCGCCAGCGAACAAGTGAATCCTGTTGCGCAACCGATCTCGTTCTCCGCGATGCCCACCGACGTTGCTTCATCACCGCGATTCATGGAATCCACTCCATCGGGAGCAGGCGAGCCTCTCGCGCTCCCGGCACATAAGCGCCTCGACAACGATGGGCGGCCCCCGACCCTTCAGGGCACCGTCCTCTCCACGCTCAACAGCGATGGCTCCCGCCGATGGATCAAGCCGCGACCATCGACGGGCTGCTTTCTTACCGCCCGCCGCATCGTCGCCTACATCCTGATCGCCATCTTCGCCCTCATGCCGCTCGCCCGCCTGAACGGCCGCCCGCTCATCCTCCTGGACATCGCCGCCCGAGAATTCCACATCCTGGGAGCAACGTTCTACCCCACCGACACCCTCCTGCTCGCCCTGTTCGCCGTCGGCACCTTCCTCACCATTTTCTGGATGACAGCATTCCTCGGCCGCGTGTGGTGCGGTTGGGCGTGCCCGCAGACCGTCTACATGGAATTCGTCTTCCGCCCCATCGAGCGGCTGTTCGAGGGTGCGCCCCGCGCGAATAGCGCCTCGCCCGTCGGTCCGATCGCCAGGACAGCCAAGCTCATCGTGTACGCCGCGCTCGCCCTGCTCATGGCCCACATGTTCCTGGCCTACTTCGTCTCCTGGGATCTCCTCAAGTCGTGGATCTTCGGATCTCCGATCAAACACCCCATCGGCTTTGCCGTCGTCGTGATCACGACGATCGCCATCCTCTTCGATTTCGGCTACTTCCGGGAGCAGTTGTGCCTCGTCGCCTGCCCCTACGGACGCATGCAATCGGTCATGCTCGACAAGCACTCGCTGACCATCTGGTACGATCACCGCCGGGGCGAACCCAGGGGCAAGAAGCGGGCCTCGACCGTATCGCTGCCGGTCCTCGCTCCGACAAATGTTCCCCCCGGAGACTGCATCGACTGCACGATGTGCGTCACAACCTGTCCCACCGGCATCGACATCCGCAACGGCCTGCAGATGGAGTGCATCGGATGCGCCCAGTGTATCGATGCCTGCGATCGAGTCATGGAGAAGATCGGACGCCCCAAGGGGCTCATCCGCTACTCCTCGCAGGCCGGGATGCAAGGTGAGAAGTTCCGCATCATGCGTCCTCGCGTCGTGCTCTACCCCGCGGTCATCCTGACGCTGGCCTTGATCTTCACCCTCACGCTGCTCAACCGTGGCTTCGCGGATGTCACACTCCTCCGCGGGCTCGGTCAGCCATTCACGGTGATGCCCGATGGTCAGATCCGCAACAACATCCGCGTGAAGTTGACCAACCGCCGCGACACCGCCGCCATCTTCCGGCTTCACGCCGATGGCGTCGAGCACGCCACCCTCACAACCGAGAATCGGGCGATCGAAGTCCCCGCCGGAGAAACAATCATCGCCAACGCGGAAGTCCATGCCCCCGCTGCGGCGTTCCATCACGGGCAGGCCCGCATCTCGATCGTCGTGAGCGGCCCGGAAGACCTTGTGCTGCGCCGGCCCTTCGTTCTCGTCGGGCCTCAAACCAACCAAGCGCAGGAGAGTGGACGATGACCATCCCAATAGCCGCGCCGCTCCGCCGGCGCTTCTTCGCCTGGCCGATGCCCGTCTTCCTGCTCATCGGTCTCAACGTCGCGATCGTCGCGATCACCATCTACGCCGCGGCGAGCGATCCGGCGACCGCCACCGAGCCGGACTACTACGCCAAGGCGCTTCGCTTCGATCAGGTCATACGCCAGCGGGAAACCAACAGCCGCCTCGCATGGTTGCTGACCCCAGCGTTCGAAGGTTCGCCCACCGGCGCCTCAGTCTCGTTGCGCATCCACCTCGCTGACCAGGCCGGCAAGCCGATCCCCGATGCCCTCATCACTTCCGTCTGCTTTGCAAACACCCGCTCCGCCGAACGCCAGGAACTCACACTCTCGCCGATCGCCTCTTCGCCCGGCGACTACACCGCCCCGATACGCATCACCCGGCCGGGGCTGTGGCAACTGCGGATGAGCGTTCTTCGCGGCCCGGACACCTTCACGCACGATACCGAGCTGCTCGTCCCAGGGTTCGATCGATAGCGTTCACACACCGCCGAACGGAACTCACAAATGCTCGCCCTGTTCTCCGCGATCCTGATGGCAAGCCTCCTGGGATCCGCCCATTGTGTGGGAATGTGCGGCGCCTTTGTCGCGTTTGCAGTCACCCCCGCTCCCAATCAGTCAACGACCTTCCCCACGCGCACCGCGCTCAACACGGCCTACAACGCCGGACGCCTCATCACATACTCGCTGCTGGGTTCCATCGCCGGCGGCCTCGGCGCTGCCCTGGATCTCGGCGGCTCCTTGATCGGAGTGCAGAGGTTCGCGGCGATCGGCGCGGCGATCATCATGATCATCTGCGGTGTCGGCACAGCCCTGCGATCCTTCGGCGTGCAGGTTCCACACTTTCCCGTGCCACCCGCACTCGTGCGGCTCGCACGCGCAGGCCACGCCTGGGCCTTCGATCTCAGCCCGCTCATGAGAGCCGCCGCCGTCGGCCTCCTGACGACGCTGCTCCCGTGCGGCTGGCTGTACGCCTTTGTCGTGATCGCCGCCGGTACAGGCAGCTGGGCATACGGCGCGGCGGCGATGGCGGCCTTCTGGCTCGGAACGCTCCCTGCGCTCGCCGCAATCGGCATCGGCGCACGGGTGCTCGCCGGTCCATTCAGCCGCATCTTTCCCCTGCTCACAAGCATCGTGCTGATCGCCGCAGGTCTTTGGACGGTTCAGGCTCGCTTGAGCATGCCGCCGATCGCACCGCACCCTGCTTCTCAAGGCACGGGCATCGCGGGTTCACTCCAGGCGGTTGAGAACGCAGACAAGGCATGCCCGCTCTGCACCAACGAGGATCAACTGCCATGAGCACGATCGCCGCTCATGCCGCCTCCTCTACCGTGGCTCAACACGTCACGCGACCCGCCCACGCGACCGCAGGCTCGATGTGCCGGCACTGCGGCCTGCCTATTCCAGCCGCCCTCACGCGCGGCACAACGCCCTCTTGCTTCTGCTGCCGCGGTTGCGAAGCAGCAGCCGCCATCATCCAGTCGTGCGATCTGTCCCACTTCTACGCCCTCCTCGCTGCCAACGGATCACCCAACGCTCCGCCGGCAAGCACCCGCCGAACCTACGTGGAGTTCGACGATCCCACCTTTCATTCGCTGTACTGCAAGCCCGTGGACGATGCAGACGCTCGAATCGAGCTCCTTCTCGAAGGCGTTCATTGCTCCGCGTGCCTCTGGCTGCTGGAGAAACTGCCGAGGCTCGTCCCCGGCGTCTCCCGCGCAACCCTCGACATGCGACGAGCGACACTCGATGTCGTGTTCAACCCGCAGACAGTCAAGCTATCCCGGATCGCCCACACGCTCGCCACCCTGGGCTACCCCCCCCACCCCGCGCGCTCACCCGCGGCTCGAGATGCCCGCCGACTCGCCGATCGCCGAATGCTCGTTCGGATCGGCGTCGCCGGCGCCTGCGCCGGCAACATCATGCTCCTCTTCTTCGCCCTCTATGCTGGCATGTTCGAGGGCATGGATCCCGCGTTCCAGCAGCTCTTCCGCTGGGTCGCCATGATCCTCAATCTCGTCTGCCTCGCCTGGCCCGGCGCTGTCTTCGGACGAAGCGCGCTCGCCGCGCTCCGCGCACGCACCGTGCATCTCGATGTCCCGATCGCACTGGGCCTCTACCTGGGCGGAATCTGGGGCGCGTGGAAGACAGTCGCCTCCTCATGGTCCGGCGTTTCTTCAGGAGCGGGCGATATCTACTTCGATTCCGTCTCCGCCCTCATCTTCTTCCTGCTCATCGGCCGGTTCCTTCAGCAGCGCCAGCAGCAGCACGCCTCCGATGCCCTGGAGCTTCTCTTCTCCGTCACCCCGGCGATCGCCCGGCGTATCGACGGCTGCACCCCTTCGGACGAGGGCGGCGCTGCACACGAAGTCTGCGTCGAATCGCTGCGGCCCGGCGACATCGTCGAGGTCGATGGCGGCGATTGCATCCCCGCAGATGGCACCGTCATTGACGGCAATTCCAGCATCGATGCCGGGCTGCTGACCGGTGAATCCCGCCCCGTTGCCGCCCGCATCGGGAGCGATGTCTCCGCCGGGACCATCAACATCGACCGCACGCTGCGCATCCGCGTCACACGCACAGGGGAAGAGACTCGCATCGGCAGGATCATGCGCCTGGTCGAGGATGCATCGCGCGACCGGCCCAGCATCGTCAGGCTCGCCGACCGCTGGGGCGCATGGCTCCTCTGGGCGCTGCTCGGACTCGCCGCCGCCACGCTCATCATCTGGTGGCACGCAGGTCCATCGCTCGCCATCGATCACGCCATCTCGCTCCTGATCGCCACCTGCCCCTGCGGCCTGGGGTTGGCGACACCACTCGCCATGACCGTTGCGATCGGCCGCGCGGCCCGCCGCGGACTCCTCGTAAAGGGCGGCGATGCCCTGCAAACGCTCGCAACGCCGCGCGGGGGTCTCATCGTGCTCGACAAGACCGGCACTCTCACGCAGGGCCGGCTTGCCATAACCTCCTGGATCGGCGATGGCTCGCACCGCGAACTCGCATGCGAGCTCGCCCGCCACTCTTCGCATCCCGTCGCTCGCGCGATCCGGGATCAATACCCGACCCAGGAACGCCGGGAGCATCGCACAACCGACATCACGCAGCACCCCGGCGCTGGAATCGAAGGCACCATCGACGCAAGGCATGTGCTGCTGGGCAGCCCCACGCTGCTTGCCCGCATGAACGTCGTGGTTCCCCAGGATCTGTGCCGCCACGCCCGGCAAGCGTACGAGCACGGCCGATCGGCTGCCTTCATCGCCGTTGATGGTCAATGCACATCGCTCGCCATCCTGGGCGACACCGTCTGGCCCGATGCTCGCACCGCCATCGAGTCCATGCAAACCCTCGGATGGGAGATCGCCATCCTTTCCGGTGATCACCCCGATGTGGTCGCATCGATCGCAAGAAGCGTCGGCATCGATCCCGCCCACTGCATCTCATCTGCATCACCCGAACGCAAGCTCGCGTTCATCAAGGAGGCGGCCTCCGTTCGCCCGGTGATCATGGTCGGCGATGGCGTGAACGACGCCGCAGCGCTCACCGCCGCGACCGTCGGGATCGCGGTTCAGGGCGGCGCTGAGGCAAGCCTGTCCGTCGCGGACATCTCCATCGCCAGGCCTGGACTGACGCCCATCGTGGAACTCCTGGATGGCTCGGCACGCACCATGAGGACCATCCACCGGACGATCGCATCGTCGCTCCTGTACAACGTGATCGCCGCCTCCCTCTCAATGGCCGGGCTCATCACCCCGCTTCTGGCCGCCTGCATCATGCCCGCCAGCTCCCTTACCGTTGTCGGCCTCTGCCTCTGCAACCGGGTATTCGCTGTCAATCCTTCCTCAGCACGTAGCCTGCGCACTCCAACCACCCGCGGCATGCGAGCCGGTCTCGCTCACCTAGGGACCATCGCATGAGCGTCATCTACATCATGCTCCCGGCCGCCCTCGTCATTGTCACGCTGGCGATCATCGCGTTCGTGCGTGCTGTCCTGGCCGGCCAGTACGACGATGTCGACACACCCGCCTACCGGGCCTTGCTGGATGGGGCGCCAACCGACTCGGCGCCTGATACGCCCAAGGAACCTCGCCCGACACGAGTGACCTCCGGATGGTCCGCATCAGACAGGTGATCCCGAGATTCACCCCTTGACCACGCATTCCAGAGGCCGTGCCTCTCACCAACCCCCCCGCTTTCACCCGCTTCAATTCGCGATCGCCGCCCTCCGGATCACCGCCTGCACCCCCTCCACCGCCGCCGCGAGCACCAGCTCGGCCTTCTGACCGCGGCGGAACTCGATCGTCAGAATCGGAATCCCCCCGTCAACTCCAACGTACGACCCCAGCGAACCCGGCGTCCCATACCCCATCTCCGGCACCAGATGCCAACGACTCTCGCTCCGGCTCGCCGCCTCAACAAACGCCCCCGCAAGCTCCCCCGCCGGGCCATCGAAATTCACGAACGGACCCGCCCTTGCGGAGTGGAACACGATCACCACCCGCGGGTCGAACAACTCCATATCCGCATGGATCGCCGCTGTCTCCGGCTCGCTCAGCGGCCGCTCACCATTCCCCGACCGCACGCTGAAATTGCTCGCCGGCCAGTTCCGGTTCAGATCCCGATCCAGCGCATTGCCCCGCGTCAGGGCCTCGGACCCATCCGGATTGGCATCCCGCACGATCCGAACGCTCGCCATCTCGGCGATCGAACCCTCGGCGAGCGCCTCGACGAGGCAATCGATGCTCCCGCGGCCCTCGGGCTCATCTCCATGAATCCCGCCCACCAAGTAAACCCGCAGCGGCCCGGTCCCCACCCGAGTAGCCTCAATATCCCGGCCCTGGCGAGATTGCCCGATCGCCGACCACATGCCGCCATGCATCCCGCGCACCAATGGCAGGAGATCGCCAGCCATTGAGTCAGCGGCGCGGGGAACCACAACTGCTGCCGGATCGGATCCCGCAAGCGTGTCGTTCCCAGCGAACGACCTTCCTCCGCCGGCCGGCTCGGCATCGGAAGCAGCAACAGCCACCTGCTCGGCGCCGACATTCGACTCCGCCTGCCCGGGTTCGGTCGGCGCTGCAGCGCCGGCCTGAGTCCCAGTAGACCGACATCCGGCACAGATCGCCAGGAACACAGCAAGGCACAGTGTCCGAAGGAAATACATGGATCGCTCCCAGGTTGCGGCGATCCTGTATCGGTCAGCCGGGCTTCGAGCGATGAACTGCAATCCCGGCCGCGTGGTCGCAGACGAGCATCACCGCGAGTACTGCGGGTTGTCGAAACCAGGTCGGCCGACGACTTCCCAAAAACAAAGGCGGCCGCATCGTAAGACACAGCCGCCCGGAGGGAGAAAGAGAGAGCTTGTTCAACCGGCCGCCGGCCGGGTTTGTTCGTTGCAATCCAGTCCGATGCTCTTATCGCCGATCCGGGGCTTTGAATTTCCCTGGATCATTCCAATTGTGGGCGGAAGCATGATGTCCGAATCACAATCTGTCAAGTGAGTGAGTCATTCCTCGTACATGCACGAGTGTCCGTGACACGCGCTGTTCTTGCGCATCCCTACGACAACAGGTCAGTCACCGTCTTGCAATTCTCCGTGAAGTGCTTGCGGATCTCCTCGAGCTTCTCGGCCGTCAGCTTGAGCTCTTCGCGGATCGCCGGGTCGACCTCAAGGCTGGGAAGATCGAGGCGGAAGCCCTGGCCGACGCCGGCGGCAAGCCGGTCGGCGATGTACACAAGGCTGGTGAGTTTTCGCTGGTCGGACGGGAGTTCCATCGGCCGGTGGTGATACCCCGTGACGACCGCGAAGCTCTTTGGGAACTTCCATTTCTCGCACAGGCCGGCTCCGAAGTCCTGGTGGCTTGCGCCGAAGAACTCGACCTCGGTCTCCAGGAAATCGCAGGTCGGGGCGCCCGATCCATCGACCGTGATCTTCTCCATCACGTCTATCAGCTTCGAACGGTCGAACTGCATCTCGACCATCAGACCGATGTCGTGCATCAGGCCGGCGAGGAAGGCCTCATCCGAGATGCCCAGCTTCAGGGTGTCGGCCGTGATCTTGGCCGCCGCCGCCGTCAGCGTCGAGTGCGTCCACAGGTCCTTGGCGCTGAAACGGGCCGTCAGTTCGCCGCCCCGGAACAGCTTCGCCAGGCTCGCCGCGATCGCGATGTTCTTCACCGCGTTGAGCCCCAGCATCACGATCGCCCGGTTGATCGAGGCGATCTGACCCGGCAGGCCGTAGAAGCTCGAATTGACCACCTTCAGGATCCGGCTGCACAGCGCCGGATCGTTGGAGATGACCTTGTGCAGATCCTGTGCCGTGGATTTGGGATCCTCGACCAGCTCCACGATCTTGAGCGTGATCTCCGGCAGCGTGGCGATGTGGCTGATCTCACGGATCGCCGCGGAAACGACTTGCTGGCGTTGCTCGATAGCGGTTGACATGCAAACTCCCGGCTGGGGATCACGCCACCACGACACGGGCACCAACGTCTCGTGCCCCGACTCGGCGGGCTGGCGTTCGGGCCCATCTCCGAACAATGACATCGGCCGGGAATACGGGCTACTTGCGGAGGCGGCTCAAACCGGGTGAACGCACCACGCTTGCACCCCACCCCACACCATCCCCAGGGCGTCCGCGCGCGGGCCGATAACGCCCCAACGCCCGGAAACCCCGGAATCCACGATCGGACGTCGGGCCTGGGCGGCTCGCATCGAGGCTGCATCACTACGAGTGGATCCCGCGCTCAGCGCGCCAGCTTGGTCCGCAGGAGATCCCCGCGGGCGATCCGGCGCTGGTCCTGGTCCATCTCGCGCCCCAGCACCCGCTGAAGATGGGCCGGCTGCACCAGCAGCATCAGGTGGTTGACCAGCGACTGGTCGATCTGCTTGATGATGCCCAGCACCACACCCAGCCGCAGGTGGCTGAGCAGTTGCATCGCCTCTTCGGCCGAGATCAGCCGGGCCTGCGTCAGGATGCCCAGGGCCCGGTAGACCTGGTCCTCGACCGCCGCGAGCCGCTTGGTCGCGATCGTCCGCCGCGCAACCCGTTCGTATTCCACGACCTTGGGGATGATCTGGGCCTCAAGCTCCTCGAGCACCTGCCGCTCGGACTTGCCCAGCGTGGTCTGGTTCGAGAGCTGATAGAAATCCCCCGCCGCCTCCGACCCCTCCCCGTAGAACCCCCGGACCGCCAGGTTCATATCCCCCGCCGCCCGCTTCACCCGCTCTATATCCCCCGTCAGCCGAAGCCCCGGCAGGTGCAGCATCACCGACATCCGCAGCCCCGTCCCCACGTTGGTCGGGCACGAGGTCAGGTATCCGAATCGCGGGCAGTACGCGTAGGGCAGCGCTGCTTCCAGCCGGTTGTCGACCTCATCGATCTCCTTCCAGCACTCCGACAGCGCCAGCCCGGTCCGGATCACCTGGATCCGCAGGTGGTCCTCTTCGTTCACCATGATCGAGACGCGCTCATCGGGCAACGAGATCGCTACCCCGCGCGGGTCATCCGGCCCAGCAGCAGGAGGACCGGCGCTGGGACGCGATTTGGAGTGGTGCTTGGAGATCAGGTGACGCTCCACCAGCAGCATCCGCTCCAGCGGCGAGGCATCGTGCAGATCCACCCAGATCAGCCGCGGGGACAGATTCCCCGCCAGGATCGCCTTCTTGCATAGCTGCAGGCTCGCCTGCCGATGCACGCGCGTCCCGCGATGCGGGAACGGACACCCCGCCAGGTTGCGGGCCAGCCGGATGCGCGATGACATCACCACATCCGAAGCGCGCCCCTCCCCGCGGAGCCATTCCGTGCGCGAATCAAAGGAGAGACTGGGAGGAATCGACGTCATCGCCAATGCTTCAACTCAGCCGACCGTCAGATCACCGTCGGCGGCGTTCCCGGATCTCCAAGGCGGCGTATCTCATCACGAAGGGCCGCGGCACGCTCGTATTGCTCGGCGAGCACCGCCTGGTCCAACTGTTTGCGCAGGGTGTTGATCCTCTGAGCCCGCTCCACCGCGCCGCCGGATTCTTCCTTGGCCTGGGCGGCCCGGCGGCTGGCCGCACGCGTCGGCACCTTGCCGCTGTGGCGAAACCCACCCTCGTGAGCCCGCTCCAGCAACGGCCCCAACTGGCCCTCGAACGCGCTGTAGCAGTCTGGGCAGCCCAGGCGATCCACCTGGCGGAACTCGTTCCAGGTCATGCGGCACGCCGGGCATTCAGTCACGGGCGCCTGCCGCGCGGGAGCCGGTGTCGATGGGTTCGCCGGCGCACCGATCCCCGAGGCGACCACCCACTTGGTCAAGAGCTCGGCCAGCGGGACGTTGGTCTGCCCCCCCAGCCCGGCCTGACGTGCACACTGCTCGCAGAGGTGGCGCTCGATCCGCACACCATTGCGGATCGTGATGTCCTGGACCGTCGCCTCGCTGTCGCATCGGTCGCACTTCATGGCCGACCAACTGTAGACCTCGGAACCAGGCGCTCTCCGACAAAGCCGATCAGGGACTTGGCGAACGCGGTGTGAGTCAGGGTCTCGCGCACCGTACCGGCGATTCCCCGGGACTGCCGCTCCCGCCATTGCTCATCGCTCCCCGCCCTCTCGATCAGCGCTTCCAGCTCCGCCTGGTTGCGGAAACTGCACGCCAGCATCGGCTCGACCAGGGATGCAGACCGGTCATCGACCTCGTTGATCGGCGGCGCTTCGACCGGAACCGGGCACAGATCCTCCATACCCCAGGCGCCCAGGCTCGGCAGATCCATCGCCCGCAGCACATCGGAAACCCGCCTCAGTTCGGGGTGATCCGCGACCCGGAGATTCGCCATCCCGCTCTCGCCCTTGCTCGCCGAAGCCAGGAACCGATCCCCAAGCCTCTCGCGCAGCAGCCGCTTGGCATGCGCCATCAGGGGCGAAACCGCCGGCCACGTCAACCGGCAGATCGGCAGCCCACCCGCGAGCGCACACTCGAAGACCCGCTGGTGGAACGGCCCGTGGTAGGACGCGTGCAGATGGACGGTTGAATCCCGGTACGAATCCCGCAGGCTATCCCCATGGTCCAGCGGCCCCGCGGCGTACTTGGCAAGCGTGGGATGCTTCTCCCAGTTCTTGCCGTGCAGATGCAGGATCCACCCGCGCCGCTCGGCGAGCTCCGCCGCCCACGAGGCGACCGTGTGACGCACGATGCGATCGGCCAGTGGGATGATGTACGAATGCGTGAGCACCGAGATCACCCGCTGGGGCGCTTCGGTTCCCGCGGCCTGTCGGATCGCATCAACCACCGCGCTGCGAATCAGCTTCTTCTGGTCGGTGGCGAGGATGTCCTCACCCAGCCGGATCGCCAACGGCCGCAGCAGCTCCATCGCCTTGGGCAACACGGGATCGTTCCCGGCATCCTTCATCAGCCGCTCGTGCATCGCCTCGGGCGTCTCCCCGTGATGGGTCGCGTAGCTGATAACGATCCCGGTCTTCGATGACCGCGCCGGCCCTCCTGAGAACTTCGAGCCACTCACCACCACCGGCATCGGCATCGCCCGCCGCGCGACATACCCGAACCGGCCCACCAGCTCCGGCAGCCGAACCCCGGCGATAAAATCCAGCTCTCCCTGCGCTGCCCCGAACTTGGCATCAAACAGATGCGGCATCGCATCCTGCACCCAGCACACGAACGGGACATTGCGCGGGAAGTTCTGCCCCATCGCCGCCCTGGGGTAGTTGATCAGCACGATCAGGTCCGGCTCGAATTCGGCGATCTGGCGCAGGTACGCGATGCTCGACATGCACGAGTGGTCGTCGGGCTCCATGAGGATCCGGGCCTGGTGCCCGACCTCCTCGAACGCCCGGGCGAGGTCCAGGCTGGAATACCGTACGAACGTCGAGAACCGGCATGTAGGGATCAGCACCCGCAGCGGCTCGCACGAAGCAAACCGCCTCCCCCACCACGCCGCATCCCGGCCCTCGTACACCTTCTCAAGCCGCTCGGTGAGCGCCTGGTGCTCGATGCGCTGGGCCTGTTCCAGCTCGCCAAGCACCGTCTCGAGCGGTGGCTGCGTGCGTGTGCGGGTCGCCAGCACGGGCACGTACTGCCCCACCAGCACCGTATCGAGCCTTCCCCCGAAGTTTCGGGCAAGCTCCCGTGAAGAATCGGGGCCTGCATAGATATCCAGCCGCTCATCGGCGAGCCACGACCGCAGATCGGCAAGGCTCATCCCATCCAGCAGTTCGTGCATGTCCGACTGCACCAGCACCATGCGTCGCCGGTAGCCGTTGAAATCCGATGCGGTCGCCCGCATCAGCTCCATGAACACCCACGGCGGGCAGAGCCCCTCGATGACCACCGGCCTGCCCATCAATTGACTGGCGGGCATCGCCCCGATCGCAAACTCGCGCGACTGCCCCTTCTGGTCAACCAGGCTCAGGCACCCGCTCAGCCCGGCAGCGCTCCCAGGTCGCCGGACGATGTTGCCATCGATCGCGCGGAAGCAGTCCATCCCCTCGACCGTCGGCACCCATCCCGCCATCTGCTCGGCAAGCCGGGATGCCAGTGCCGGTGCTCGCCCACGCAGGGCATCCAGGTTCGCCCGGGTCGATCCGATGCGCTGGGCTGCGGTCAGGCGATCCGCCGGGAGGCGCTCGATGATCGAACGAAGGCGCACGATGTCGGCATCCCGCTGGGCCTCCTCGGGCAATCGTTCGACATGCTCGGTCGCGAGCGTCCGAAGCCCCAGGCTCGCCAGGTTGCCCGCCGTCAGAAAGATCAACCCCGCATCGCCGGGGGCGATCCCAAGGGCCTTGGCCGCCACGGGCAGGTACTGCCAGGGCCGGCCTTGATTGCCCAGATTAATAATGTCGGCGCGCGAGAGCGTTCGGGTGTGCAGCCCACCGGTTCGAGTGCCCTGACCGCCGGATGCCGCCGGCGGTGTGCCTGGAGGAGAGATGGAGGAAATAGCGATGGCTCCTGGTCCCGCACATCAATGCGACAGGGCGTTATCGACAGGTCGCCGACCACACCGGAAGAATCCCATCCGAACACCTCGGCTTTCGGTTACCGCATTTACGAAGTTTTCGCACAAGCTCCAGAGCCAGTATCGACAAAGACTTGGGTGCATCACAACGCGGGAGCTGCCTCGAAAGGGGCTTTTGGACTTTTGGGGGATCGTGTAAAGTGATCCCTCGACCGGGGGTGCGTATTGAGGAACCGCCCTGGCACGTAGCAATGGCAAGGCGGGAATGGGCGCTTGTCCTCGTGGGGGCGTTGAGACAGGGGACAGGGCATGGCATTGTGTCTGTTTAGGGCGGCAACCGCTTTTTGTGCGGTATTTGTCTGGCATAATGGGTTCTGCTTCGCCGCGGCAACCACGTCCGCGTCCTCGCATGTCGAGTTGGTATTCGTGACGGTGAAAGAAGTACCCACGGGCCAGGCCGCGGGCAGGGCGGGCCTGAAATTTCAGTCTGAACTGCAGGGCTGGGGCTACAACGGCGGCTCCGCCGAAGACGCCCAGAGCAATTCCAACATCGACTTTGGTTACATAGGGGGATTCCCCGACGGCAAGGCCCCGGTCCCCGGGACGGGGATGTACATCACGTTCAACCCCCAGGTCGCGGCATCAACCCCCGGAGATGCCTATGGCCTGGGCACGTTGATCCTGCGGATGCTGCTGACCGATCAGACCCTGGGATCCAGCCGGTGGGAACTGACATGCCAGGTGCGAACCTGGGTCGAGTGCACGACCACCGCGAACCACGCGGGTTCCGAGCAGTGCTACCGGTCCACCCGGTCCGGCTTCGACGTGACTGATTCCAACGTCGCATTTGATCAGTGGCTGGTCTCCGACCACGGCTGGGGTGTGCAGAGCACCACGCGGATCGAAGGCACGCCGCGAACGATTCAGATCGTGATTCAAGGCTCCCCCGAGATGGACCCCGCCCAGGGGATCATCAACCTCAAGGCCGAAACCAACGCCGAGGTACACATCAACAAGGCCGACGGGGCGGACGATTACGGGCTCCCTCAGAACTCCACTGACCGCCAGCCGATCGAGAAGTAGTCGCGATCCCGGGCGGATCGCCTCCCCCGCCGGGACGATATCTGTTCGGTCATCCATCGGACACCATGGATCTTTTTGCAATCCGGGCCGTATCACCGAGCGATACACACATGAATCAACGGACCGTTGAAGTCCGGGCGTCATCCCGGCGGCATTGTAATGTGCGCCGGCGGACGCTTGGACCGAATTGACGGTTCATCCGGACCGGCCCACAATCAGGTTACTCGTGGGAAGGCCCGCCAACGGTGGAGATCGTCATGAGGATCCGGCAGAGCCCGAGACGTTCAATGTCCGCGCCCGCGTCGCTCCTGGCCCGTCAGATCGACCGGCTCGAGCCGCGGCTGATGATGGCGACCGATCCCATCACCACGGACAACCCGCTCTGGACGGTCCTCATGACCGATCAGACCATCACGCTCGACGGCGTGCTGGATGAGGCCGCGTGGTCCGCGGCGACCGAGATCCGCCGCTCCGAAGCCTTCCGCTACGACAGCTCCCTGGTCATCAAGATGCTCTACGACGCCGATGGACTCTACATCGGCCTCTCCGTCACCGACGACAAGCTCTGGAACGACGGCAAGGGATCCGACGGCGCCGCCCAGCGCTACGACGTCGAGACCGACGACGGCATGACCTTCTACTTCGATCCCAACAACTCGCGCGATGAGTACTTCCAGAACATCGACCGCGCCTTCGGCGTCAATCTCGCCAACCCCAACGACCAGTACACCGTCATCAAGCTCCCCGGACAGATGCTCAAGCTGGTCAAGTTCATCAAGGGCGACGGCGCCGGCTCGGCGACCGACACCACCCCCGGCGGTGCGATCGCCACGGGCCTGGACTGGTTCACCAAGTTCACCGGCACGCTCAACGACAATTCCGATACCGATGTCGGCTGGGTCAGCGAGTTCTTCTTCCCGTGGGCGGCGATCAACATGTTCCCCGCGACCAACGGCACCACGATCGGGATGAACTTCGACATCATCTTCGACAACGACGGTGGCCAGCGCAACCTCACCGATTACCGCTCGGACCCCGACCACAAATGGGACAAGCCGGTCTTCGTGGATGACCACCTCGTGGGCGTCCACTCCAGCTACACCGGCACCCTCGGCGGCCTGCGCGGACCCGTCAACTACGCCGAGCTGATGTTCCTGGATCCCTCCGCCGGCTCGATCCCATCGTCGATCAGCAACCTCACCGCCCCCCGCATCACCGGATATTCCGCCGACCTCTCCTTCACATCGCCGTTCGCCGTCTCCGGCGCCACCGGCAAGGGGGATGTCTCGGGATACGAGATCCGCTACACCACCGGCAATCTCGCGACCGAGGCCGACTGGCTCGCCGCAACCGTCTACCAGAACGCCTTCGTCCCGCGCCTGCACGGCAACACCGAGACGCTGCGCCTCATCGGGCTAGCGCCCAGCACGACGTACAAGGTCGCCGTCCGCGCGGTGGATGCCGCCGGCAACCTGGGCGCCCTCTCCAACATCCTCACGCTCACCACCCAGTCCACTTCCGAGGACACCTCCGGCGGCCTGCGCGTGGTTCCCTCACCGATGGGCCACACCCTGACCAAGGAGAACGGCCAGGAGTTTGTCATGGTCGGGGACCACCTGGGCCTGACCTGGAAGTACGCCCGCACCCTCTACACCGGGGATGTCTGGAACTACGCGAACAACCAGTTCGTGAACTTCAGCGAGGATGGGGTCGCCTACGAAGGCCCCGCCGACCCTTACTTCGACCAGCTCGAGGCCAAGGGCATCAACACGATGCGCGTCTACATCGAGCTGCTCAACAACTACGAGGGCGTCAGCAAGCCCCCGCAGTACGGTTTCGATCCCGCCGGCAACCTCTGGCTCGAGTGGCGCGAGGTCGGCCTGAACCCGCAGTTCAACCCCGACATGCGCCAGTTCATGCTCAACATCCTGCGCGAAGCCGATGAGCGCGGCATGTACATCATCTTCTCCACGCAGGACACCTTCAGCGCCGATGAGGCCTTCCTCACCGAGTTCCCCTGGGCCGGCGTCAAGGGCGGGCCCGTCGGTGACATCGACAACTTCTTCCAGACCAGCGCTGTGCTCGCGCTCGCCGAGGCCCGCCACGACCAGCTCTTCGACTGGCTCGAGTCCGACGACTTCGATCCCTACTCCCATCGCATGATCGGCTGGGAGCCCATGAGCGAATGGGACAGCTTCGAGTGGACCCTCAACGAGGAGGGAGATCCGCGCCCCAGCGATCCCAACGCCACCAACCAGAACTGGGGCCGCGAGGATGAGTTCCGCCGACGCTCCATCTGGATGAAGCAGCTGGGCCAGTACATCAAGCAGAACGACCCCGATCGCCTCCTGCTGATGAGCACGATCGCCATGGATCCGCGCGGCCCAGCCGCCCGCCTCATCTTCAACGACCGCACCTACGACCTCCAGACCCCCCACTTCTACACCAACGCCAACGACGAGCCCATCAACAACCCCGACGCCGACCGCAGCATCCGCGCCGCCGTCGAGCATGCCAACCTCACCGCCTACTGGACCTGCAACGACACCGCCAACCGCCCCCTCATCAACGGCGAATGGGGCATGACCCGCGCCGATTGGCTCGACTCGGGCCACGGCCTCCCGCACTACTCCTCGCAGTTCACCCGGGCCGAAGATGAAGACCTCTTCCGCACCATGATCTGGTCGGGATTCGCCTCCGGGCAGGTCGGCACCGCCCTCCGGATCGCCACCGAGGAGCTCAACTACGACCTCACACCCAGCGGCACGCAGGGCTACCTCTTGACCGATGCCATGCGCGACAGCCAGAAGGTCTTCTCCAACTTCATCGCCAGCACCTCGCTTGACCTCAACCTCGCCAGCTTCAACTTCCGCCTCCTCAACGGCGACATGTCCGTCTCGTTCGCCACCGGCAAGGCCGTCAAGTCCGTCAAGCACTGGGGTGTCACCGACGGCAGCCAGGGCATCATCTACGCACTGCACGATGTCAACGTCACCACCGGCAACGTCAGCGGCGCCACCCTCCGCGTCGAGGGCCTCCGCCCCGACCAGATCGTGGATGTCGAACTCTGGTCCACCGAAGCCGGAACCACAGGTCCCACCACAGTCCTCACCGGCCTCTTCGTCGGGGATGGCACGCTCGACATCGCCCTCCCGGACTTCACCAAGGACTACGCGATCAAGTTCAAGGGACGCGAGGCCATCGGCCAGACCCAGCGGATCGCCTCGGTCGATTCGGGCGGCATGCTCGTCACCTTCTACCTCGACGCCGGCATGCAGCCCCAGGCCCGCATCTTCAACCCCTCCAACAACACCACCACGACGCAGGACATCTCCGCGATCGCGCTCTTCACAGGCCGCGTCAACGACATGGTCGCCTTCACGTACACCGACCCTTCGCTCGCGACTGAGTTCACCGATCTGGCCGTCACCGACGACCAGGGCCACCTGTGGCTCTTCGTCGGCAACCTCGCCAACGGCTCCTGGGCAGTCCGTGACCTGACCGCAGAGCTGGGCGTCCCCGGCATCACCGGCGACCTCACGTATTACACACCCAGCTGGGGCACGCTCCACATCTCTGGCATCGATGCCCGCGGACACTCCGTCAATTACTACTACCAGCCCGGAGCCTCCTCCGCGTGGGCCTTTGCCGACCTGACCGATGCCATCGACGGACAGCCCTTCACGCGCGGGCTCGCCGGCTTCGTGACGCCCTGGACGGCGATCACCGGCGGCGGCGCCAACGGCGGCTTCGACGATGCCCTGAACATCGCCGGCCTCAACGACGACGGCCACATCATCGTCTACTACTGGGCACCCGGCTTCAACTGGGCCTCCTTCGACATGACGACGACCTTCAGCGGCGAGGAACTCACCGGCCAGCTCGGCGCGTTCGTCACCTCCTGGGGCGCCATGAACGTCGTCGGACAGACCTCCGCCGGCGCCATCTACGCCTACTGGTGGGCCCCCGCGCTGGGCGCGGGCAACTGGCAGACCGTTGACCTCTCGGCAACCGCCGGCCAGGGACCGGTCGCCAGCGCTGTCGAGACCACCTTCTCCGACGATGGCGGCCTCAACATGTTCGGCGTCGAGGCCGATGGGGATGTCATCATCCTGCGCTGGACCCCCACCGTCCAGGTATGGACCGCGACCAACATCACCGAAGCCGCCGCCGGGCCTCACGTCCGCTTCCCGGTCGCCGGATCCGCAACCGGCAACGTCCTCCAGGTCGCCGCACGCGAGTCCGATGCCGAAGGCAGCACCCTTGCCCTCTTCCGCCTCAACATCGCCACCAACACCTGGACGCCCGAGACAACGGCGATCCTGCCGTACCTGTAAGGCCAGAGACAAAGAGAAAGAGAGAAGAAGAGACGAAGTGAAACTGACCCTCGTTTTGGGGGTCTTCCACTTCGTCTCTCTGTCTCTCTGTCTCTCTGTCTCTCCGTCTCTTCTTCTCTGACTCCGGGTCTCTCCGCCCCCCTCCCCCTCCCCGCCGCCGCGTGATACACTGCCCCCGCATGCTCTGGAACCCTTTCCGGCGAGCACACGTTCCCGAGCGCGGCGAGGTCGCCCGGCGGGTGCATTCGGCGTGGCTTTCCGATGCCCTGGCATCGGGTCGCGCGTACCCGCGGATCCCGCTCCGCCGTGTCGATGAGGGAGGCTTTTCGGTCCTGATGGGGACCAGCTACGGCAGTCAGTTGTCCGAGGCCTGGTGGGTGATGACGCTGGATCAGGTGAACACGGTTCCGGGTTCAGCCAGCGCAGGCCGACCAGGCACTTAACCCTGGTCATCGGCGGGCAGGATGCCCGGGCGGCGAGCACGGCGGGTCGATTCAGGGGTTGCGGAAGGCATCGGTGCAGGGTGTTGTCTGGATGGGTTCGCGGTGGGGTCTTGCACTAGAGCGAGGGATGGAACGATGAGCGCAGCGGCCGAAGGCATGCAGACCACGACCATCAACCGCGGATGGCTCACCAAAATGGTGGTGATCGCCGTCGTCATGTTCGGCTTCGGCCTCTGGGGGCTCTACGACGCCCTGGTCGCCTACCCCGCTCGCGGGGAACGTGCTGCCTCCTTCGCGCAGTGGCAGTACCTCACCATCCTTGACGCCAAGCAGGATGGAAGCCTTCTCACCAAGGCGAGCATCTCCGATCCGGTCGCCGAATTCACCCAGCTCACCGACCATATCGAAGCCGGTTTCCTCTCCGAAGAAGAACGCCCCAAGTACGCCTGGCTCCAGCAGCTCAAGCTCATCGGCAAGCTCAAGCCCGAGTACACCACCGTCACCGATGCCCGCCGCACGCTCGACACGCTTAAGGCAGAATGGAGCACCGCGAGCGGCAAGACCAGCGGCGCCAATGAACTGAGCTGGTACGACATCCCCGCCCAGTGGGTCATCGTCGCCGTCGGCGTCGGCGTCGGCATCTACCTCATCGGCCTCATCACCGTCGTCAAGGGCACCAGGTACGGCTGGGAGCCCGAGACCCAGCGCCTGCACCTGCCCAGCGGCGCAACGCTTGTCCCTTCCGATGTCGAGGTTTTCGACAAACGCAAGTGGGACAAGTTCCTGGTCTACCTCAAGATCAAGCCCGGCCACCCCCAGCTCGGCGGCCGCGAGGTGATGCTCGACCTGCTGCGCTTCAGCCCGCTGGAGGATTGGATCCTGGCGATGGAGCGCACGGCATTTCCCGAGACCGCCGAGGAAACGCCTCCCGCAGCGCCCGCCGAAACCGAGCCCACCAGCGCGTGACGCGCGGGTGCTCATCGTGCGTGCTCAGAGCCGCCGACTTCATCCGGCGGTCGCTGGACTTGCAAGCACCACTGACGGAAGGATGCTCACAGACTCCTGGCTGAAGCCAGGGGCTCCGAGTCCACTACTTCTCGTTACGGCTCACAACATCATGCACATGATCGAAGTTCCGCGCCGGGCTGTACGCCTCCGCCGGGATCTTCGTTTGCTTTCCCGCGATCATGTCAGCGAGCAACTCCGCAGTCCCCAGCGATGTCGTGATCCCCAGCCCCTCATGCCCGCTCGCCAGCCACAGCCCCTCGATCGCCGGATGCTCCCCGATCAACGGCAGCGAATCCGGAGTCGCCGCGCGGAACCCTGTCCACGTCCGGATCCCCTTGAGCGCCCCGATCCCCGGCATGTACTCCAGCGCTCGCCGGATCATCCGCGACGCCATCGCATCATCCACGCCACTGTCCAACTCTCGCACGACCCCATCGATGCCCACCGGATCAAACTGCCGTGAAGATCCCAGCAGCATCTGCCCGCTCCCGCGCGGCTGGAAGTTGAACGACACCGAATCCTCATCGCTCCCGTGCGCGTTCTTGAGGTACCCCAACTCGATGACCTGGTGCCGGCAGAAGCCCGGATAGCGGTCCGTGATCACAAGGTGCCCTTTGCGCCGGCGGATCGGCAGCCCCGGCGTCAGCGAGTTTGCCCACGCCCCCAGCGCATTGATCACGATCGGCGCTTCGATGCTCAGCCCATCGGCAAATCGCACCCTTCGACCCTCAAGCCGCGCCACCCGCGTGTGCAGCCGGACCGCCGCCCCCCTGGCGATCCCCTGATCCAGCAGCCACTTGGCCACCACCGGCGGATACACCACGCTGTCCGATGGGATCAGGAGCGCCCCCGCAAGCCCATGCCGCAGGTTGGGTTCGGCCTCCCGCAGGTTCGCGGCATCGAGAACATTCGCCTCAACCCCGCGAGCGCGGTAGAAACCCGCCTTCGCCCGAGTTGCCGCCAGTTCCTCTTCATCCGCCGCGAGCCACAACGTCCCGCAACGAAGGCGATCCGCCTCTGCCGGCAGCTCAAGCTCATCCCACAACCGCTGCGAATAACTCGTCAGCGCAAACTGCGCTTCCGAATCATCCATCACAACGACATGTCCCATCCCCGCCGCGGTCGCCCCGGATCCCGGCGAACCCGCATCGATCACCAGCACCCGATGACCATCGCTCGCCAGCCGCCGCGCACACGCCGCCCCGACAATCCCAGCCCCCAGGATGATGATGTCTGGCGAATACACACCTTGATGGTAGATCCGCCGACACCCCCCAGTCCGTCTCGCCGCGCCTCCGGCACTTCCCAAAAAGCAAAGCGGCCGGAAACCGGCAGGTGTTCCGGCCGCGGAGGAGTGCTCGGTGAAGCCCCACCCAAGCTCGCGCTGGAATGAAGCAACCCGAGACACGAGGACCGCATCGATCGATCACAATGACAGGCGTTGCGTGCTTGCCTCGCTCAGGGCGCATCCACAAGCCCCCGGGCTCGGGGCGACCCGGAGATGTGAACGGGCCTTCCCCGCCGTACTCACGCGCGCCCGGATCAACCCCCAAAACCTAGTGCGTGCCCCGGCCCGCAAGCCCCAGCAGGATCTCGACAAGGTGATGCTCAAGCCTGCCCCGCGCCATCACCTCGTCCGCCCCCGCATCCCGCGCCTTCTGAAAAAGCTGCTTTTCCACGTGCGGCCCGAACGCCACGATCCGTACCGCTCGCCCTTCCGGCCTGCTCTCACTGCCACGCAGATGGCCGATCAAGGCAAGGGCCGTCTCTGGCGTGTCCAGGTCCACCAGGATCGCCGTCGGCTTGGAATCACCCAGCCTCGCCTCGAGCATCTCCACCGTCCGCACCGGCCGGCACGGCAGCCCCAGGGCATCGGCGATCCCCTTGATCTTGGACGCCCACAGCAGATCGCTGGCAAAGTACAGGAGCATCAGAAAGTCTTTCCTGGGGGTGGGTGTTCGATAAGTACGGAATGAAAATAGGCCCCGAACGCCACGCCTGCCCCCCCCCGGAATCATCCAATCCCGGGTTTACGCACGCCGACCCCGCTCATACAGTCCCGACCCGGGTTTTGGCATTCCGCTCTGTCTTGGAGGGAGCCAGGATCCCCGAGGATGGTCCCCGGCCGGGAGATCCGTGCAGACGGGCCGGGATGGATTGGCGGATATCTCCCCAATCACAGCATTCGAAGCCAGATCGGAAACCACCATGACGACCCTCGCCAAGCCCCCCGCATCGAAGCACCACACCCCCAAGAACATCCCACCGAGCAACTTCGCAAGCCCGGTCTTCGATGAGGTCGGCCTCCCGAGCGATCCCAACAACCTCTACCGCCAGACCGTCGGCTCCATGCTCTACGCCGCGCAGGTCATGAACCTGCCGCACGAGTTCCAGATCATCCTCTCCCAGCCCAAGAACGAGATCATGGTCCACTTCCCCGTACGCATGGACGATGGGAGCTTCCGCCTCTTCAAGGGCTATCGCGTCCAGCATAACAACGCCCTGGGCCCCTTCAAGGGCGGCCTGCGCTTCCACCCCGATGTCCACCTCGATGATGTCAAGAGCCTCTCATTCCTCATGACCATGAAGTGCTCGCTCGCCGGCCTCCCCTATGGCGGCGGCAAGGGCGGCATCAAGGTCGATCCCCGCAAGCATTCCCAGGGTGAGATGGAGCGCATCGTCCGCCGCTTCACCGCCGCGATCGCCCACAACATCGGCCCCGATTACGACATCCCCGCCCCCGATGTCGGCTCCAACGCCCAGCACATGGCCTGGATCGCCGACACCTATTCCTTCATCTCCGAGGCCGCCGGCAAGAACCCCAACGCCGTCATCACCGGCAAGCCCGTCGAGTCCGGCGGATCCCTCGGACGCGAGAAGGCTACCGGCCAGGGCGTCGTCGACACCCTCGAGATCATGCTCCCCGAACTCGGCCTCAACATCGCCAACATCACCTTCAGCGTCCTTGGATACGGCAACGTCGGCTCGTGGGCCGGCCGGATCCTCGCCGCCAAGGGCGCCAAGATGACCGCCGTCGCCGACCACACCGGCTTCCTCAAGAACGACAAGGGCATCGACACCGTCGCCCTCGCCGACCACGTCGCCAAGACCGGCGGCGTCCGCGGGTTCGCCGGCGCCGACTCCTGCACCAAGGAAGACTTCTACAAGGCCAAGGTCGATGTATTCATCCCCGCCGCTCTCGAGCAGATGGTCCAGGAAACCGAATCCCAAATGGTCAACTGCACCGTGATCGCCGAGGGCGCCAACGCCCCCACCACGCCCGCCGGTGAGCGCATCCTCCTGGAGCGCGGCATCGAGGTGCTGCCGGCGATCCTCTGCAACGCCGGCGGCGTCACCGTCTCCTACTTCGAGTGGATCCAGAACCTCACCTTCCACGCCTGGGACCTCAAGAAGGTCGATGCCGAGCTCAACAAGCACATGGTCGATGCCGCCAACCGAACCCGCGCGGCCCGCCGGAAGTACGACTGCGATCTGCGGACCGCCGCCTACATCGCCGCCCTCGAGCGCCTGCACAAGTGCTACGCGGCCCGCGGCATCTTCCCGTAACGTCGATTCAATCCCGCGATCATCCAGACCCCCGCCCCCAGCGGGGGTTTTTCGTTGGTAGCATTTCACACACCGTCATGACAGGCATCCAGACCGCCATCCTGATCGCCTGCTTCATCCTCTTCGACAGCATGGTCGTCTGCGCCATCATCCACGCGATCGTTGACGGTTGCTTCGGGCACCTGGCCCGCAGGTGCCCGCCCGCCGTCCCGCTGACTCCCGGCGCTCCCTATCGCGAGTTCCAGGACATGAAGTTCGGCATGAGCAACTTCGGCAAGTGCATCCACATCGGCGTCGATGAGTCCGGCGTGCACCTGTTCCCGACGCGCTTCCTCCGCTGGTTCCGCGCCAAGCATGTCACCATCCCGTGGACGCAGGTCGAGCTCGAGCCCGACACCAAGAACCGCAAGTTGGTCAAGTGCAGGCTCGCTGGCAGCAAGGCAAGCCTTCCGGCGTGGTGCTTCGATGCGATCCCCGAAGCCTCCGATCGCTGACAGAACCCGATTCTGGCTCACCACCCCCGTAATTTCTCTTGCTCCCTGCGCATCGGGCTTTAGACTGCGACTGGCGTGCCGGTCGGGGATCCGGCCCCAATTCAACCTCATCCCGCGCGGAGTGACCATGTGTCCCGCACCAATCTGTTCGCGTGCCTGTCCCTGACCGCAGGCATGATCGCCGCCGCCGCGATCTTCTCCCACGCCGGCCCCCTTGACCCGCCCGCCGGGCCGGTCGCCCCGTCTTACAAGACGCTGACCGAGGTCGAGCCCCGAACGGCGATCAACGCGGCCAACACGCCCGGAGATGCCGACAGCCTGTACAGGATCTCCAAGTCCGGCAGCTATTACCTCACCGGCAACATCACGGGCGTGGCCGGCAAGTGCGGCATCGAGATCGCCGCCAGCGGCGTCACGCTCGACCTGTGCGGGTTCGAGATGCTCGGGACCGTCGGCATGGGCGCGTTCGACGGCATCACCGTCACACCCTCCGATGGTGTAAGTATCGTCATCCGCAACGGATCGATCCGTCGCTGGGGCGATTGCGGCATCGAGTTCATCTACAACAGCGGACACCCTCCCACGTCAAGCGCCATCGAGAACCTCAGCATCGGCGCCAACGTCCGCTACGGCGTCTACCTCGAATGGTACAGCTCCGCAACCAATTGCCGGTTCTTTGACAACGGAAGCGATGGGATCCTGACTTCGGCGGCATGCACCATCACGTCGTGCATCGCCACCGGAAACGCGGGCGATGGAATCAGCGTCAACACCGGATGCGTCGTCAACGACTGCACCGCCCGGACGAACACGGGAACCGGATTCAACCTCGGGCTGGGATGCACGCTCATCAACAGCACGGCTGCGAACAACCTCGACGGCGCGTCCGGTCAGGGTTGCACCATCCAGAACTGCTCGTTCGAAGCGAACTCCGCCGATGGCTTCAGCGGCTTCGAGGGCAACACGATCATCGGCTGCACCGCCTACCGCAACGCGGGCAATGGCATCGGCACCGGGACCGGCAGCACGATCACGGACTGCACGGCCCGCTCCAACGATCTCGACGGCATCCGCGTCAGCGTTCGCTGCAACGTCCGCAACAACACCTGCACCGGCAACGGGTTCAACGGCGATGGCGCCAACATCCATGTCACCAGCTCCGACAATCGCATCGAGGGCAACCTCTGCTCCACCGCCGACCGCGGAATAGATGTGGATTCCGCGGGCAACTTCATCGTCCGCAACACATGCGCTGCGAACACCCTGAACTGGGACATCGTCGCCAACAACGTGGTCGGTCCCATCATCGACCGCACCACCCCCGGCAGCGCGGCAATCTCGGGCGATGCCGCCCCCGACTCGACCGGCTCGACCCACCACAACGCCAACTTCACCTATTGACGCCCGCGCTCCCCGCTACTTGCTCTTGGGCTTGAACAGGTCCTCGATCCCCCGCTTGATCAACTCATCGGGCCGGATCGTGTCCACGAAGTCCTTGGCGAATAGCTCCAGGTCCGGCGCTGTGCTGTTCTTCTCGAACGTCCCCTTGGTCCGCCACGGCACCGTGGTCGCCGCATCCAGTACCTTTTTGCCGGGGAGGATCTTCGTCAGGGCATCCCCCGCCTGGAACAGCCCCGCCGCCTCATCCGTCAGCGCTCCGATAGGCATCCACGTCACCACATCCAGCGTGCGGTTCACCATGTCTACCTTGCCCTCGGTCGTCACGTTGAACTCGCCCAGCGGCAGCGCCCACTTCTTGTACGTCACCACCCCCGACACGATGTCAACATGGAGCGGCTCGATCCTCTTGCCCCCGCGACCCGATGTCTTGCCATCAAACGCCTTAAGGATCTTCGAGAACGCGCCTGATGAGTTGATGATCGCCTCCCCCGGATCCACGACGATCTGGCCGTTGAGCTTCGAGAAATCCTTGCTGAGCGGGATCTTCAGCCCGTTCCCAACCACTGTCCCCGGCTGATCCTGCGGTGTCTTCGAGATCGTCCCGATCAAGGGCACACCCTTGAGCAGCCGCTCGGTCAGCTCCGGAGAGACCTCCATGATCGTGACATCCAGCGGTCGCGTCGTCGCGAACACACCGTCCTGGATCGTCCCCGCCACGCTCGCCGTCGCTCGCCCGGACTTGGCCTTCACATCGATCGCCCCGCCGTTCTTGGACACCTGATTCGCACGGATGCTCGCCTCCGCGACCGGACCCAGCGCGGCCGTCAACAGCCCATCCTGGTTCGCCAGCACATCCAGCAGCGGCACCGGGATCACCGGCAGATCCCCGCGAGCATCGATGATCGCCGCATCCGTATTCACCACACCATCGGCCCCGGCGAGCTTCGACACCGTCACATCCATCGTCATGTCACGGGCGCTCACAGGCGCTGACCCCTGCTTGCTCACGGTTGCGCTGGCGATCCGGATCGCCGCCTCGATCGCCCCCGCCGCGGCCTTTGCCGATGAGCCGCCCGTGATCTTCACATTCGTGCCTTCGAGCGCGACCGTGTTGCCGTCCGACGCAGCCAACTCCACCGCCGGCGCCTCGACAACCGCATCGATATCGAACACCCCTGGCTTGAGCGGCCCTACACCCTGCCCACGCGAAATCGCCAGCGTACTCACGCTCGCATGCACCGTCGCCGGCTTGCTCAACTTCATCGACGACTGTGCGGCGGGCTGCCCCGCAGGGCTGGCCTTGGGCTCCATGAACTTGTTCGCCCACCTCGGATCGACATCCCACGTCAGCTTGATCGGATTGCCGATTCCCATCCGACCCGCCCCCATGCGCAGCTTCACCGGCTCGGGAATACGCAGCCGCGGCGTATCCACCGTGGCATCCATCGCCACGTCCGCCTTCGCCAGATCCCCACCCGCGCTGGTCGCATCGAGCTTCACGTTGACCGTGACATTGCCGCTGTCACCCACAGCCCCCGTCAGAATCCCCGCATCCTGCGCTGCCAGCCGCTCCACCGCGCCGATCGCGATGCTCTGGGCCTTCAGCGATGCCGTCAATCGATCCAGCGGCGATTTGCCCTCCGTCCCCGACGCTGAGAGATCCGCGTTCGCCGTCCCCGAGAGCACCATCAGCGCTTCGTTGGGACCTGAGAGAATCCGTCCTTCCATCGTGGCGCTCGCCGGCTTGGTCCACCTCGCCGCCGAACCCGCCAGCGCTGCCGGCGGGAATGTCGCCCGGATCTGGAATCCATCCACACCCACCGACCCCAGATCGCGCTTCGATCCATCCTCGTTCTTGATCGCCAGCCCCTGCACCAGCGCCTTCTCCGGCAGCGAGACCGTCAACGTCGCATCCGGAGAATTGGCGACATCGGGCTTGAACCCGCTGAAGATCGACTCGGTCAACGGAATCCGGATCGGCGCGATCTGAACCGTCGCCTTCGTGCTCTGGAGCAGCCGCGGACGCTCCGAAAGCGTCGGCGCGAATACATCCATCAGCGCCTGCACAGTGTCCGGCGCCACCGTCGTCACGATGCTCGCCTTCTTGAGATCCAGCGCCTTCTCCTCAACCCCGGCGACCACATCCGTCGCCATATTCTGACCCACGACGCTCGCCGTCATGTCCAGGTTCTGTCCGCGCGGCGCTGAATCGATCTTGATGTTCACCGTCGGCCCCACCACGCCCCGCAGCAGCCCAGCCAGGTTCATCGGCTTGGAGGGCGCGGCCGGTGCCGGCCCCGCCGCGGCCGCCTTCGGCTCCGCCTGCCGCATCAACGCCGCCACCGACATCGGCACGTTCTTCAACTCGATCGTCCCCTGCGGACGCAGGGTCTTGGGCGAGACTTCCGTCCGTTCACCCACCTTCGCAAGCAGCCCCTTCAACTCCATCCCCGCCGCCAGCGTGAATGGCTGGCGATCGTGCTGAAGATCCCCGTTCACCTTCACCGTCGGATCCCCGCCCGGCATCATCTTCCCCGATGCCGTCAGCGTCCGGATTTCCACCGGAGCGATGTTCTGCCCTGGAGTGGTCGCACGCGCCGGCGCAATACTCAACCCCGCGAGCGTCGCATCGAAGTCCGCCGCCAGCTTTCCCAGGTCAAACGGCGCATCCTGCTTCGGCAGCGGCACCGACATCGACCGGATGCGCACGTTCGCCTGCCCGCCCGGCGCCAGCGCAAACCCCGTCGAAGGATCCACGAACCGCGATGCAATCCCCCCAGCGCTCCCCAGCGCCAACGTCACGCCATCCCCCTTGGTCTTCAGCACCCCCTCCGCCAGTTCCAGCCCCGCCTTCATGCGCACGTGCTGGCTCTGCACATCCGCATCGATCCCCGTCGCCATCTTCCCCGACGCCGTCGGCGCTGAATTCGCTGTCAGCCGCACATCAAGCTCCGGACCCACATCACGCGGAAGATCGAGCTTCATCCCCTGCACGAACGGCTGGGCGACCGCCGTCGCCACCTTCTCCAGCAGCACCGTCCCTTGAAGGGCCGCATGCTGCGCCTGTGGCGCTCCCAATGCATCCAGAATATTGCTCGCCGTCAGATCGACCCTCACGTTTCCCGCCGGCCTGTTGTCCACGGTCGCCGAAGTGTTCAGCTTGATCTCCGCCGACTTCGAGAGATCCGCCGTCGCGATCCGCAGGTCCATCGGCTGCATCGCAAAAGCGCTCGCCTTCGCATTGGCCGACTTGTCGATCACCACCTGCCCCGTCATCGCCGTCGTCTTGACCGCAAAGTCCAGCGCTGCCCCGCGCAGATCCACCTTGTCCCCTTCCCGGGGAATCCGCATGTTCAACGACTTGATATCGACCGTGACATCCGGGAACTGCGCAACCGACACCGTCTGCTGCTGCGCCAGCGATTCCTTGATCCCCGGAACAAGCTCCCGCAAGGTCTCACCCTTGGCGGTCAGCACACCGGGCTTGGATGCCGTCGCGATCCCTTCCTTGATCGTGAACGCCATGTCCGCGGTCGCCTTCGCGGTCTTGGCGATCACCGATGCCTCGGCGTTGCGGAAATCCCCCTTGACCGTCATCTCCAGGTCCGCTGTCGGCCCCAGCCCCGCCAGCAGCTTTCCCTTTTGCAAGGTCAAAGCATCGAGCACCTCGACCGGCGCGCTGGCGATGATCGCCTTGGCATCGACAACCACATCACCAATCCTCGCAGCCCCCGCGCTCGCCGGCACCTGCAGCTTCCCCGTGATCCGCACATCACCCGATGCCGCCGACGCCCGCCCGATCTTGGTCGCCAGGTCGATCCCCGCCTTGATGCCGCTCCCCCGCGTGATATCCACGTTCGCATCGGCTGAAAAATCCTTCAGCACATATTCCTCGGACGACCCCTGCCCGGATGCCGCCGCCTGCGCGTACGTGATGTCGAACTGCTTGGCCGAGATCGCCGCCCGGATCTGCGGCAACTCCCCGACTTGAATAACCCCCGACTCCGCCGGCGTGCCATCCTTGCCCTCCGTTGACACCTTCCCCGCCGGAGGCGCCAACGCCTTCTCCAGATTCGTCTGCCCATCCGCCCCGCGTTCGATCGCCGCCTTCCCCGTTACCGTCACCTGCCCCGCATCGATCATCCCGCCCAGATATCCGGTCGCCAACCCCCACAGCCCCGCCGAGCTCTCGATCGTCACCCGGGCGATCGGCTTACCCGCCGCATCCGCGATCTCCACCGGCCCGACCACCTGCGGCCCTCCCCACGAGAAGCTCGTCTGCTCGACCTTGACCCTCCCGCTGATCGACTTGGCAGCGCTCGACTCGATGATCCCCGGCGCCATCGACCCGGCGATCTGAGGGCCCACCGCCAGCACCGCCGCGATGAGCACGACGACCGCAATCCCGCCGCCGATGAGCAGCTTCTTGAGCAGCGACTTCTTCTTCGCCGGCGCTCCCGATGGCGAAGCCTTGGCCGCCGGCTTGTTTGCCGCGCTCCAGAAACTCTCGCCTGCACCTTCGCCCGAATTGGATGATTCCTTCGACATGCGAGTGAACTCCCGCGATCCTGGCAAGGGTATGCGTCAGCCCGCCATTCAACGCACCACGCAGCAGGCATGAAATGCCATTCACAAATCTGCTGGCCCGGCAACACCGCTCCTGGCACAACTTGTCACAAACTCCGGAACAGGTATCTTGACTCCGTGGAGGAGAAGCCCCCCGACATCACCATCCTCATGCAATCCGCCGCCCAAGGTGATCGCCACGCCGCCGATGCACTCCTTCCTCTCCTCTACCGCCAACTCCGCGCCGCCGCCCGCCAGCAGCTCGCCGCCGAATCCCCTAACCACACGCTTGCCCCCACCGAACTCGTCCACAACGCCTACCTCAAGCTCATCGGACCGCGCAAGATCACCTGGCAGAACCGCGCCCACTTCTACACCGCAGCCGACCAGGCGATGCGCCGGCTGCTCATCGACCACGCCCGCACAAAGGCCCGCCGCGAGGCAAGCCCGCCACCCTGTCCCAGTTCGCCGGCATCGCCGACCTTTCACTCGCAGATTCCGACCAAATCCTGGCAGTCGATGCCGCGATTGAACGCTTGGAGAGTGGGGAGCCCGATGCCGCGGCACTCGTTCGCCTGCGGTTCTACGCCGGCCTGAGCGTCGAAGATGCCGCACAGGCCCTGGGAATCTCCCCGCGCTCGGCCGCCCGGCTCTGGACCTACGCCCGCGCGGTGCTGTTCAAGGACCTGAACGAATCCAGCCCGAAGGGCTGATCTCGCGACCGCACCAAGGCGAACCAATGGACCCGACACAACGCCAGAACATCCGCCGCATCTTCATGGAGATCGCCGACCTCCCCGACGACCAGCGCCCCGATGCGCTCGTCCGCCTCTGCGCTGGCGATGATTCCCTCCACGCTGAGGTCGAGAGCCTGCCGACTCACCTCCTTCAGCTCGAGAAACCGACTTCCAAGAATTGCTCGCCACAGCGGTACAACGTATCGAAGGATCTGCCAAGTGAGGGTTGATCGAGGGCACCCCCGCGCTGCCCCATGTCCACGCATGCTCGCGGCTGGGGTCATGGTCGCCCCTTGGGCACAGCGGACTTAAAATCCGCGTTCCCGAGAAGGGAAGTCCGGGTTCAAGTCCCGGCGGGGCCACTACTTACGACGCTTCTGGCGAAGCGGCCGATCCGTGTCTTGGCGTCCTGCTTGGCGCTTTTTCCGAGCCTGACAGCGACCTGCGGAGGCTTCTGGAGCTTTGGCCGAGGCTGTCTGACGGCGTGCGAGCGGCGATGCTTTCGCTCATGGCCGCTGCCTTCTCCGACGTGCATGGAAGCTGAGAGCACTCGAAGCGCTGACCACCGATCGAAAGGCACCTCTGGGGCTCCGACAGGCCCCTTTGACGGGTTGATGAAGGCGACTCCAGTGAGGGTTTTCCCACGCGAGTGGCCGCCACTCGTACGTCAGTTGAAGTTCACCCGCTCGAAAGGCTCTCACGCGTATTCGACGCTCCGTGCGACTCCTCGCGAGTCGCTCGGAATAGCATCGCTTCGCATGACGGATGCTCGGTTGAGTCAACGAGTTGCACCCCACTCTTTGGCCCTCGCTCCATACCCCTTCCCCGGCTCAGCCGCATCCCAGAGGGCATAAAGGTCCATCAGAGCCTGCTTTGTGGAAGTCAGCTCACTCTCCGTCGAGCCACTCGCATCGCCAAGCATCGCGTGGGCCTCGAGCAAGTCTTCCTCGGCCCGCGCGAACCTTGCCACGTCAGAGCCCATGCCGACGCGGCTGTGACCGAGCACGCGCAGGAAAGCCGCCAGTTGGGTTGAATTTCGGTTGCCAAGAATCCTTCGAGCCATAGCCTCCATGGGCGCAAGAAGCGAGTAGGCCTCGTGGTGTCTGTGTTGTCGACGAAGAACCTCCGCGAGCCCGATCAAGGACTGAAACGTGAACGAATTCTCGTCACCGAGGACACGGCGGCGTCCGTCGAGCGACTGTCTGAGGTGCGATTGAGCACCTTGACCGCGACCCGCTCCCGACGCACCGGCGCCAACTGCTCCGCCAGGTACACGACGCCAAAGCCGCCCTCGCTGATGGGCCCGAGCAGGCGGTAGTTGGCGATCGAGCCCGGCCCGGGATCGGGTCCGTCCGTGCGGGCCACCGACAGCAGGGTGTGCTGCCCGGCGTCCAGGACGGGGTGCGGATCCGAGTCCGCGGCGAGCATTGCCAACGCCTCGTCGCGCTCGGCGTCGTCCGCGGCGTGGGCGCCAACGTACGCCTCACGCTGCTCCGGCGGAAGGTCCAACGCCTCCAGAACCAGCCGCTTCAAGCGATCCTTACCGTGCATGGTAAGAGTGTACGAAGCCCGCCGATCGCCCCGATGAGGGCTCAGGTTCCGAACCCTCCGCATTCGTGTTCTACCCACACCCCAAAGCCTGACCCACAGCCCATGAAGGTTTCAGCGGACTCCGGCAGGTCCGGGCATTTTCCCTTGAAGAAGGGTCAAGGAGTACGGCGAACAGATCGTGCGGAAGCTGCGTACGACCGTGCGGGTCAAGAGGGCGAGGCTGGGCGATCATGCGGATGCTCAGAAGCCCGGATGTCCGAGACTTCCTGTTCGACTGCCGCCTGGAACTCGGCAACACTCGGGTAGTACCGCACTTCTTCCTTGCCAGAGCGAGCGTCAGGGTGAATTACGACTATCCCCGGGCGGCCTCGCTCTACGCACGCGAGATCGTCACAGTCGCCGCGGGCCGCAATCGGGAACAGGCTGCGCTCCGGATAGAGCTTCGCCGGCCTGCTGTTCAGGAGTACGCAGGCCTCCCATCCAGGAGGGCCCCATGGCGATTGGAGGTTGAGGCGAAGGCGTTCGCGCAGCGCGACGATCTCGGGACACGGCTGAAACCAAGCCGGTACTCCGGCCGGGAGCGATTCTGTGCGGTGAGGCTCGGAGCTCATTCCGTCCATGCAGTTCTCCTACGCCCTTGGCGCCCTCTCTCCCGGGACAACGGGAATGTCGGCGCATAGCTTGATTCGATACTCGCCTCCAAATCGCCTTCAGGTGCGCACACGATGGCGTTGTGGCCGCTCCTTTGATTCTAGCACTCGTATGGCTGACCGAGAATCTCGCACCGTCTGGCGTCCACAATGCGGTAGACCGACCCGTCCGCAGTGGCTAGTTGACCACCTTCATGAAGAAGTACAGCAGTACGAGGAGTACGCCAACGACCCCGAACGCCACCGCCCACACGCGCAGCATCGTCATCAACATGTTCTTTGGTCCCTTGAGACGCTTCGCTGCCTCGATGTCGGCTCGGTAGCGGGCGTCCTCGTCCGTGATTTCACCCGCGAGCGGAACCGGCCGGAGTTCCTCGATCGGAAGTGCCGCTTCGGCCGCGTCAAGTCGATGGCCGCATAGGACGCACGTAGCAGTCGCTTCTTCGAGAGACGCGCCGAAGAGAGGCTGCTTGCAGGATCGACAACGCCAGTCATCCGCAAAGTTCGTCAGGCAGGCACCCACGAGTTGTGCGGCCATTGCCTGACGACGACGCACCAGGATGTTGAGCACGAATATCAGAGACGGCACGACGCCAAGCGCTAGGACACTAGCTGGAATGCCGCCCATCAGCCTTTGAAGGACGCCTTCCTGGAAACACGCCACCACAAGAGCCACGACGAACATACCCACCCATGCCACCCACTTAATTCGCCGATTCGCCCACAGGACGGTGGTGCCGAGACTCTGCAGCCCTCGATCGTGCGAGTGCCTTCCAAAGGCACGATTTGCGTAAAGCAGAAGTTGTTCCTGAGAGACTGTGTGAAAAGGGTCGAATCTGCCGAAGAATAGGGGATGGAACGGAGTTCCTATCCAACCGATCTCACGGATGAGCAATGGAAGCTGGTCCGACCGCTGATCCCACCAGCCGCGCCG
>JADLBU010000122.1 GCA_020847535.1 Phycisphaerales bacterium | reverse complement strand
TCGCGGCCGTCGAGAGCCAAGGCCGCGGACCGGTAGCGGTCGCGCTGCTTGGCGTTCTTCTCCGCATCGATCCGCCGTTGCAGCTCAGCCCGATCCCCGTCCCGTCGCTCGCGCACATCCATGGTCAAGGACGGGAGCGGGGGCGGCGCCTCGCCCCGCCCCGACTCCAACGCCTGGGTGGACTTCAAAGGCCAGAAGCGCCGCAACCGGACGCACCGCTCGACGACCGACCCCGAAGCGCGGCTGTACACCAAGAGTTCCGGGCAGGCCGCGCTGCCGTGCCACTCGATGCACGTGCTGATGGAGAACCGGCACGGGATCGGCGTGGACATCAAGGTGGGCAAGGCCGACGGCCACGCCGAGCGGAAGTGCTGCCTGAAGATGCTCGACCGCGTGAAGCGGAAGCTGGGGATCGAGCCGGCGACGCTGGGGGCCGACAAGGGGTACGACACCGAGGACTTCCTGCTGGCGCTGGAGGCTCGGGGTATCGACCCGCACATCGCGTGCAAGAGCAGGAAGGAAATCGATGTGCCGCGCGAGGACGACGAGGGCGCGTGGGCGCGGTGGTTCAACCAGCAGGCAGCGACGGACCGGGCCTTCAAGATCAGCCAGCGCAAGCGGCGGCTGGACGAAGAGATCTTCGGGTGGCTGAAGTGCTTCGGGGGGCTCAGAAGGGTGCGGGTGGTGGGACGGTGGAAGATCCAGCAACTAGCCGACATCGGCCTGGCGACCCTCAACCTCGTGCGGATGAGCAGGCTGCTGGCGTGACCAGCAGTCCGCCGTGTTGATCCCGGTCCCCTCCGTCATGCGAGGCGAGAGCACGAACAACGCGTCGTCGGGAGTTGTTCAACACCCTGGTAAGTCTCCACCGCTTCCTGATTGAAAGGGCTACCGGAACCGTCGCGATTCCAAGAAGTCATCCCGGTCCTGATCGGCGCGACGCGTGGCGAGGACCTTTAAGGCCGCACCTTTCGACACCGCGCTGTGGATCGCTGTGATGCAGCGTGCGGGGATGGGTGTGCGGAAGATGACGTAGAAGTTCGTGTTGGCCCTTCCGTCGACGAAACCCTGCGAGTCGTGCGTCAGGAAGACCCTGACAAGCCAGCCGAGTGCACGCGGCCCGGCAGCGGCAATCCGCAGCTGCATCGGCTCCTGACTGCGATCAGGAAAGTCGTCGTTCATCTGCACCACTCTCACAGCACGATTGCACTTATGCACCGCCGCTGCGATCGCTCGCGCCGCGGGCTTGTCGGTATGCACGATAAGCTCGGCGGGCCAGTGATGCGCCTTTGGCTCGAAGACAACGGCCGCGGTATCGCCTTTCCGCACGAACCACTGCCAGATACGCGAGGAACTCGATCGCGGGCATTGGATGTACCGCGTCGCTCCGTCGCTGAACTCCGTCTCTGACTTGAGGCGGACCCACATCAACGGCACGCAGTTGACACCACGTCCGATCGGGTCGCTCCCCAATCGGAGGCCCCTGCGGCGAATGGCTGGGACGTTTCGCTGGGCGGTGAGGTGGATGAACTTCATGAGGTTTACCAGCCCGCCGCCGGCCTGGCGTACGGCGCCCGTCGATTGTACCGCGGCCGAAGGGCGTCCCCGCATGTGGGTATGCCCGCACCGCAATAGCACACCGGGAGCTGCCGGCGGCCGTGGCAGTGCTTCCGTTGGTTCTCGTTTATCCACCTGGGGAGAGGACTTGAACGTTGAACTTTGTGGGAGTGAATCATGACGACGCTCATCAACCGTTCGCACGAGGCGGATTGGACGATCCGAGATTGGCTTCGACAGGCGGGCGCGCTCACGAAGGCCTCTCTGGTGGTGTCGCTGCCGGATACGTGTCCGGGCAAGGCGCCGCTCCCGACGGGTACGGGGTTTCTGACAACGGATGCTGGCTGGCGACGCTTGGCGATCAGCGACGTGGGCTGCGGCCTGTGCATCGTTCGAAGTACACTGACCGGAGAGGACGCGGCGAGCGACGCGTTCCGCGACCAGTGGTCCGCGCTGTGCGAGGCGATGAGGGCACGCCGGAACAAGGGGCTTGGGGACCTTGGTTCGGGGAATCATTTTCTCGACGCCGTGACGTCCGCCAGCGACGATTCGCTGTGCTTCGTGGTGCATACAGGCTCGCGGCAAGAAAGCGGTCTGGTGGATCATCTCGTCGATCAGCCTGGCAAATTCGATGCGGAGTTTCGGCGCGTCGAGCGATGGGCCTTCGACAATCGGGCCAGCGTGCTGGGGCTTGTGGAGAAGGAGTTTGGGCGGTTTGTGCCGCTCCAGCCCGGGCTCGATCGTCTCGATCGGAATCACAACCATTTCGAGGAGACGGACGCTGGCATTATCATCCGTAAGGGGGCGCAGCGTGTGCGGCCTGGGGAACTGGCGCTGATCCCTTCGAATCTGCTCGATGATATGGTGATCGTGCGTGCTAAAGAAGGTGTAGCGGAGCATCTGAACTGCCTTCCGCACGGCACGGGGCGAGCGGTCTCTCGCTCCGAGGCCAAGAAACTCGATACGACAGGCTCGCTCACGGAGCTGAGAACACGCGTGTTCATTCCCGCATCGATTGATAACGCTTCGCTGCGAACCGAGACGCCCGAGTGTTACCGTCGGCTGGATGCAGGACTTGAGAAGATAAGCGACCTCGTGGAAGAGGTAGAGCGGTTCCGGCCGATCGCGTATATCGGGCAGTTGTAGTCTGTCATACGATGATCGCACGGAGGCTGTGTTGTGCTGCTGCAGGTTGCGCGCATGGGACAAGGGTGCGCATTATGCGGCGCACACGCAACAGCAGAGGCCCGGCGTGAGAAGGATACCCAGGAACCATTTGCGGAGCAGACTCATGACGCACAGGCATGCCCGAGAGATTCAGCGTGGCGGCAGCAGGACCAGCTCCCAGAGAGTGCTCACCCGCTCCACATTTCCGCTTGCCCTCGCGGCGAGGCTTGTGCTCGTGTGCGTCTTGGCGACGCTTGGCTGCGAGCGGCGTACAGCCGACCAGAGTGACTCGGCTCGCCCACCTGTCGCTACCGGCCCAGTCGCTACATCGGACTCTATGCAGCGCCCGCAGAGTGGCTTCCTTGTGAGCGGCGCAAGTGCGACTGAGGCCTTGGTCGTTCCGAATGTCGAGTCGTCATTCAGGCTGTCATCCAAGGCCAATGAGATATCGGGTCTCCTGGATTCCGGGAACTACGACGCCGCGCTACGCCTGCTGCTGCTCGATCGTTCGTACATCGCAAGTGATGCGGGGCTGCGCCTGCAGCTGGCGCGGACAGTCGTAATCTTCTGCCCGGTAACCGGCGTCCACCCTATCGACCTCGGCGAGTTTAGCGGAGTGCAGTCGATGGAGGGGCGTGCCTACGCTGCACACCTTGTTGAGCAGTGGCCATTGGTTGTCGCCCGGAACATTCTGGCCGATGTCGTCCGGGCGGATTCATCCGCACGATCCTACAGCTCTGATGTGGTTCTCCGCGATCTGTATTCGGCTTGTGATTACGCGCTCAAGAACAATGGCGGGATCGTTGGCGAAGTCGACAAGGCGACGGCGATCATGATGATGCAGGGGGTTGGAGACAAGAACTGCTTCGAGGTCACAATGCTGCAGGTCGGCTGGGACGCGGTGCGGCGATCCCCGGAGATCGGCAAGAAGTGGGCCTTGGCGTATGAAGGACTTGCACACGACGCAGCTGGACGTGGTTACCTTGCGTCCGCGATGATGCTTGGCAAGCTCTCCGGAGACCTCTACGAAGAGCGGGAGGGGGCTACAGGCCACCACATGTCGACGGAGTACTTCAAGCTGAGCATGGAGAACTCGATGCGCGACGACAGAAAGAAGGAGTGGGCTCGCCGTTGTTGGGAATGGTACCAGGTGATGTTCAAGACGCGGATCGACGAGATCCCGACACTGACCGGTGGCGATAGGGGTTTCGAAGAACTCTCCAAAGCCGTAAGGGCATTCATCAGCAGGTGAGGCCTGTCGTCCCGCGAGGCATGGAGTGCTCGTTGTGAATTCTCGCTGGTGGTAGTGATCGGGGGCTGTCGAAGAGGACTATTGAGGTAGGGAGCAGCAACATGGATCGAAGACTCAGCACAGCGACTGCGTGCGACCTCAGAATCAGCCTCTCGCAAATGACGCGATGGATGGGGGTTGCCATTTGCGGCTTGGCGTCAACAAGCGTCCCCGCAGAGGCCTCCTGGACCGTACGTTATCTTCACCCCGCAGGCTCATTCGCGTCGGCCGCCTACGGCACCTCGGGCTCGCACCAGGTGGGGCAGGCCCGCATCGGTCTTCTTCATGCCGGTATGTGGAGCGGCACGGCCGCTTCGTGGGTCGACCTCAACCCCGAAGGGTCGCTGCAATCGATCGCCTTCGGCGTCTCCGGTGGGCAACAAGTCGGATCTGCTCATGTCGGCCTTCGGGATCATGCCAGTCTGTGGAGTGGCACGGCGGACTCGTGGGTCGATCTGCACCCCGCTGGTGCCACGGATTCGGCCGCTTTCGGCGTCTTGAGTGGGCAGCAGGTGGGATTCGCGACAGTCGGCGGTATGACTCATGCCAGCCTGTGGAGCGGGACAGCAGACTCGTGGACCGACCTGCACCCATCGGGTGCGACGGAATCGGTCGCCAGAGCCATCTCCGGTGGGCGGCAGGTCGGGTACGCAGACCTCGACGACGTGCGACGGGCCAGCCTATGGAGCGGCAGTGCCAACTCGTGGGTCGATCTGCACCCTTCGGGAGCGACGGAATCGCTGGCGATGGCCATATCGGGCGGGCAGCAGGCGGGGTACGCTTACGTCGACGACGCTCCCCGCGCCAGTCTGTGGAGCAGCACGGCGGACTCGTGGGTCGATCTGCACCCTTCGGGAGCGACCGTATCTGTTGCCCACGCCATCTCGGACGGACACCAGGTGGGATACGCAATAGTCGGCGGCTCATACCGAGCCAGTCTGTGGAGCAACACGGCGACCTCGTGGGAAGACCTCTCCCAGGCGCTGACCGGATCGTGGGGAGATGCGGTGGCGACCGGCATCTGGTCCGATGGCCCGGACCTTTGTGTCTCGGGCTATGGCTTCAACAATAGCACCAGACGATTCGAAGCGTTGCTGTGGTACCGCTCCGTCCCGACACCGGGTGCTGCGGGCACGCTCGTCATCGCGGGCCTGGTCGCTGCGCGACGTCGGCGGTGACAGGATGCAGCGTCAGGCGAAGCGAACGCGGAAATGTAGTGTTGATACAGAACAAGTCCAATCAGCGTGGGCGAGCGAAGGGGTTCGACAATCTGACCTTGTTTAGCCCCTGCGATTGTCATACTCATACGGATTCGGTCTAACACACGCGCTCCAGGTAGTCGCAGCGGCAGACGGATCGGAGCACATCCGGGGTGAGGGCCCTGTAGGCGGTGGTGGCGGCGTGCCTGATGTGGTCGTAGCCGTCGTAGGCGCGGTTGCTGAGGAAGTGGCTCCTGAGGTAGTGCCACAGGCGCTCGACCGGGTTGATCTCGGGCGACTTGGGCGGCAGGTAGAGGATCACGATGTTGTCGGGCACCTTCAGCGCCTTGGACTTGTGCCAGCCCGCCTGGTCCATGATGAGGACGACAAAGTCGCCGGGGTCCACTTCGCCGGAGAGAACGTTCAGGAACGCGTTCATCGTGCCAGTGTTCACCTCCGGTGCGATGATCGCCGAGCTGAACCCGGTGGCCGGCTCGACCGCGGCGTAGAGGTACGCCCATTCGTACCTGGTCTGCTTGACCGCGGTCGGACGCGAGCCCTTGGGCGCCCACACCTCGGTCAGCGTTCCCTGCTGGCCGATGCGGGCCTCGTCCATGAACATCACGCGGACGCGCCCGCGTCCGGCCCGGCGCATCAGGGGCTCGACCGCGTCCTTCACCGTGCGGACAAAAAGGGGGCGCTCTCCTCCGCGAACTTCCGCATCGCCTCCGGGTCCGAGTCCTCGTGGCGCGGGCGGGGCTTGAGGCACGCGAGGCCCAGCCGGTGCATCAGGTCGTAGACGCCGGCGAGCTTGTAGACCACGCCGAACTCCTCGCGCAGGATGCGCTGGGCGTCCTTGGCCCGCAGCGTGCATACGCCGTCGCCCTCGCGCGGCCCATTGATGATGCGGTTCCGGAACTCCTCGTGCCGCGCGGACGGGAGCAGCGGCTTGTTCCCCGGCGCCTTGCCCGGCGTGAGGGCGGCGATGCCGCCGTCGCGGTAGCGGTAGGCCCACGCCTGGACCGTGCGCCGGTTCGAGCACATCGCCCCGGCGATCTGCTCGGCTTCCCAGCCCCGCGGCGCCAACAACGCGATCCGGTACCGGTCGCGCTGCTTGGCATCGCGCTCGGCGCCGACCAGTTCTTCCAGCCGCTCCAAGTCCCCCGGCTCACGCTCGTAGATCCGCATCGTCGGCCTCCTTGCCGACGCGCATTCTCCCACACACGACCCCCTGGCGCAACCCGTCCATGCGCCGTACAGGCGCGCGATTCTCACACCAAAGCCGTCTCACACCGCGACAGGAACAAGCAGTGCAGCCCTCGACATCGGTCGTGTGATATTACGTGCCGTGCGTTGGTGACGTGTGGCGCTTACTTCGTGGTCGAGCACTCATCTTCCAGCTGTTGGATCATCGCACCGATCTCGCGCGAGCCCCGCAAATCTCCGAGCTTCTCGTACATGCCCCAGAGCCCGGCGAGGATGTCCCTCGAGCGGTGCCCGGCGCACGCCGTGGTGGTTGCCGCAGAACAGCGCGAGCCGTTGCCCCCCTCGCGACAAATGGGAAGCCGACCACCCGCCCCGGTAGACCGCCCTCGATTCCGCGGAAGGAACCCTCATGCGACTGTTCAAGACCAAATACCGAGACCGCGCCGGTCACTCCAAGACCGCGCCGAAGTGGTACGTCGAGTTCCGGGACCAGCGTGATATCACGCGAAGGCTTCCCGCCTTCTCCAGCAAGCCCGCCAGCGAGGAGCTGGGGAAGAACCTGGACCGGCTCGTGTCGTACCACGTCGCCACCGCCGGGCAGACGGACCCGGCGCTCCAGGCATGGCTCGCGGACCTGCCGAAGGCGCTTCGCCGCCGTCTCCTGGAAATCGGTCTGATCGACTCCGAGCGCGAGTCGATGTCCAAGCCGCTCTCCGAGCACGTCGCGGACTTCCGAAAGGCCCTCGAATCGAAGGGCAACACGGCCAAGCACGTCGAGGCCACATGCGCCCGGATATCGCGGATCTTCGAGGAGTGCCGCTTCACGTTCTGGCCGCAGATCACGGGCACCAAGGTCCAGTCCTTCCTGAACGGACTTCGCGAGGGCGAGGAGAAACTCAGCCCGCAGACCTTCAACTACTACCTTGGCTCGCTCAAGTCGTTCTGCCGGTGGATGGTGAAGAACCGACGAGCCACGACCTCGCCCGTCTCCCACATCGACCCCCTCAACGTGAAGACCGACCGGCGCCACGACCGGCGGGCGCTCTCGCCCGAAGAGATGCTCTGGCTCCTCAGCGCCACGGCCCAGGGCGAGCCCCGTTCCAACATGACCGGGTTCGAGCGGGCGATGCTCTACCGCGTCGCCATCGAGACCGGCCTCCGGGCCAACGAGATTCGCAGCCTGACGACCGCGAGCTTCGCGCTCGACACCGACCCGCCCACCGTGACGGTCTCGGCCGCGTACAGCAAGCACCGCCGAGAAGACGTGCTCCCCATCCGCCCGGCGCTCGCCCGCGACCTCACGGCGTACTTCGACGGCGCCGAGAAGGGCAAGACGGCCTTCGCGATCCCCAGCGAGTCGCGTGTCGCCGGGATGCTCCGCGGGGACCTGGCCGCCGCACGAGAGGCGTGAATCGCCGACGCGTCAACCGACAAGGAACGGGAGGAGAGGCGGAAGTCGGAGTTCCTCGTCTACCGCGACTCGGCCGGCAAGGTCGCCGACTTCCAGGCGCTCCGGCACACGTTCATCACCTGCCTTGCGACTGGCGGCGTGC
>JADLBU010000121.1 GCA_020847535.1 Phycisphaerales bacterium | reverse complement strand
TTCCGGATCGGGTTCCAGCAGCATGTCGAGTTCCGGGTCCAGCATGTCATCGAGCATGAGCTCCAGCGGCAGCTCTTCAAGCGGCAGTTCTGGCGGCGGTAGTTCATCGGGTGCCAGCTCTGGGATGAGTTCCGGTGCGAGCTCGGGCGCGAGTTCCGGCATGAGCTCCGGCGCATCGTCGGGAGGTTCCTCCGGTGGGTCCTCCGGCGGGGGTTCATCGGGTGGCGGGTCTTCGGGCGGTGGCTCCTCCGGCGGCGGGAGCGGCCCCGGCGGCTCCGGTCCTGGTGGATCGGGACCGGGCGGCTCCGGGCCGGGCAGCAACTGCCTCCTCTTTGGCACGCTCGTGCGACTCGCTGATGGCCGCCTCACCCCGATCGAGAACCTCAAGCCCGGCGATTCGCTCGCGTCGCTCCAGGTCCCCGGCCTCGAGGTCGATGTGCCCTTCCGCGCTCAGTACAACTGGCTCTCGCACCACGGCCTGTATGGCGCGGCGCAGGTCACGGCCCGCGTGGCGAGCGTCACCCTCGGCGAGCACCACGGGTTCGTGGTCATCAACCGTCGCCTCAAAGCCACCCCCGAACACCCGTTCATGATCCGCCGCGGCGACGAATGGGGCTTCGCGTCTGCTGAGTTCGTCCAACCAGGCGACTACCTCATCGACGAACGGATGGACGAGGAAATCGTGGAGTCGGTCGTCCGCATCGATGCGCCGACCCGCACCGTGGCGATCCATATTCCCGGCACGAACACGCTCTTGGCTGAGGGGGTGTGGGTCCACAACGACTTGCCCGCCACGGCCCAGAGTTCCGGCTCGGGCAGCGGCTCGGGCTCTGGCTCAGGGTCCGGGAGCGGATCGGGCTCCGGTTCAGGCTCGGTGTCTGGATCAGGCAGCGGCTCGTCCAGCGGCAGCGGGTCTTCCGGGAGCAAGTCGAGTGGGTCGTCGTCTTTCTCGTCCTCGGGCTCCTCGTCGGGCTCTTCCTCCGGCAGCGGATCGGGCAGCGCGAGTGAGGCGAGTTCTGGCGGCGGGACGGGGACGTTCTCGATCTGAACGCTCTTTGAAAGTCTCTTGAGGCGTGCAGGAACTGCCAGAAACTGCTACCATCCGCGGCATGCCCCGGACCCGCCCTGGCAAATCTTCGCCGCCCGCCCCGCCCGAGGTCATGACCATTGACGACTTGGCAGGCTACCTGCAAGTCTCCAAGTCATCGCTCTACAAGCTGGCGCAGGACGGAAAGGTCCCAGGCCACAAGGTGGGAAAGCACTGGCGATTCCATCGATCGGTGATTGATCGGTGGCTCGGGGACAATCCGGAGACCAATCGCGAGCGCTGAACTCGACCGCTCTGATGCAGAGGAGACCACGATGCTGGGATTGACACTCAGAGACGAGTTCAGGGGCCGCCGCCTCAAGGGCACGGCGATTGAGCTGACGAACAAGAACAACACCGGCGCGACGCAGGTCGCGGCCGCCGAGTTCCTGAAGATCACCTACCCGAGCACAGACGTCCTCAAGATGCTCGAGGCAGCCGGTCCCGATCAGGGGCGACCGGTCGTCTTGAAGGGTGAGCGCGGCCAAGGCAAGTCGCACCTAATGGCCGTCCTTTACCACAGCCTGACGGATCAAGCCGCCGCCAAGTCATGGCTCACGCACTGGGCCGACGTGCTGGAGAGTCCGCGGATTACGTGCATCCCGCTGCGCGGCGGGATGCACGTCATCAGCGAGAGCATGCACCAGCAGCACTACAAGTTCCTCTGGGATGTCCTCTTCGACAACCATCCGCACGGCGCGTACTGCCGGGGGAAGTGGGAGGCGCTCGGCGAGAAGAAGACCGATGTGCCCAGCGACACCATCATCATGGAGATGCTGGCGCACACTCCTACGGCCTTGATCCTGGACGAATTCCAGACTTGGTTCGACGGCATCACGAACACCAAGCAGTACCCGTGGCGAACGTGGGCGTTCAACTTCATCCAGATCCTGTCGGAGATCGCCAAGGAACACCCCGACAAGCTGGTGCTCGTTGCGTCCGTGCGCAACGGGACAACGGATGCCTTCCAGCAGATCCAGCGTGTCAACCCGGTGATCATCGACTTCACGGGCCCCTCTGCGAAGCAGGACCGGTCTCGGCTCCTGCTCCATCGGCTCTTCGAGAATCGGCTCCAGGTCTCACGATCCGCTATCGAGTCGCTGCTCACCCCTCACATCGAGGAGTACTTCCGACTCAAGAACACGCCCCCGGCCGATCAAGGCCGGCTCCGTGACGACTTCCTTGACACATGGCCCTTCGCCACCCACCTCATGCAACTTCTCGAGGATCAGGTCCTGATCGCGACGAGTGCGCAGGGGACTCGAGACCTGATTCGCGTGCTCGCCGACCTCTTCAAGCAGTCGGGAGATCACGCCGCGATCATCACCGCGGCGGACTTTCGGCTCGATGACGAGAAGAGCGGGATCGCGGCCCTGCTCGATTCGGTCGCCAATCAGCATCACGCCAAGCTGCGCGAGAAGGCGCTCCGCAACCTCGAGGCAGTCCGCGCGGCTGTGCCGGACACGAGCAAGCGCCTCCCGCATCTGGAGGGCGTCATCGGCGCGCTCTGGCTGCGGTCTCTCGCTGACATCAATCAGGCAGGGGCCGACCAGGCGACCCTCCATGTGGATGTCACGCGAGACAAGCCGGTTGACGACAACGGCTTCCAGGTCGAGCTGTCCACGATCGTTGAGAACAGCTTCAACATTCACGAAGACGGCAACCGGTACATCTTCAGGGAGGAAGAGAACCCGCAGGCGAAGCTGATCGCCAGTGCCCGCAACGACAAGCTGTTCCTGGAGGGTCAGGACCTGGCCCACCTTGCCCGCGAGGTGCGGTATGTCATTGGCGGGGGGGCCGAGACGGCGACGCGGTTCCGCGTGATCATCCTCCCACAGACATGGAGCCAGGACCCCTGGCAGGGCGTTGAAGAGCCAGATCAGCCCAGCCAGTGGGATGATCGAATCCCGGTTCTCGTCCTCCCGGAGTCCCCCCCGAAGCCGGAGGCTGCGCTCGGTCGGTGGCTCCGCGACAACCTGCAGAAGAACCGCAACGCGGTGCGGTTCCTCATTCCGCAGGACGGCAGCACGAACCTGTTCACCGACCGGGACCTGATCGTCCTGGCCCGCTGCGTCTTCCTCGCCGAGCAGTGGAAGGCGCAGAACCCGGAGTATGGCAGACTTCAGACGAAGTACCAGAAGGAACTCCGCGAGATCCTGAAAGCAAGATTCGACCGGTTCGCGGTCATCGCCAACTGGAACTTCCAACAGCCCGAGAACTGCCGCTTCCACATCGAAAGCCACCGCGCCCAGGGTGCAGCGATCCCGGAGGCGGTTGACAAGCTGATCAACGAGAACCTGTTCATCCCCGAAGACTTCGAAGCCTTCATCCTCGCCGCGGCGTCCTGCAGCGACCCGATCGGGAAGCTGGTCAAGGAGCTCAAGGAGCCGCGGCCCGGCGGCCAGGACTGCATCCCGTGGCTGGGCGAGACGTTGGTCAAGGAACGGATCATCCGCCTGTGCGCCAAGGGCCTGATCGCCATCAATCTTCGTGGTATGGAGTACCTCCAGACTCACCACGGCGAGTCCGAAGACGCGGCGTGGCGGCGGATGCGCGGCAAGCTCGGCAGCGGGAAGCACCTCGATGAGACCCACGTCCTTTTGCCGCAGAACGTTCCCGGCACCGGCGGCGTGACGAGCACCGGGGACACAGGCGGCGGTGGCGGTGCCCCGGGACCGGGAGGGACAGGTGGCCCCATTACAAAAAGCGGTGGCAGCCTTTTTGGCGGCACGACGACCGGCGGAAATGGCACCGCCGCAGGCGGTCAATCGGGTGGCGGGATCTTCGGCGGCGGAACGGCTACGCGGGTCCCGATCAACATTCCTGCAACCTCAGCGCTGAACTTGCTCGGCCGGATCGAGAACCAGGGCATCAAGCCGGGCACGCAGCTCCACGCTCTGGCACTGAAAGTGGAAAGGCTCACCGGAGCACAGCTGCAGGAACTCATCAAGAAGCTTCCCGATGGGATGACCTACGAACTCGGGCTGGAGAAGGAGCAGGCAGAATGACGCTGACCTGTGACCAGCTCCGCCACCTTCAGTCTGACTCTCCCATCGCAGCGTGGGCGGCCATTCTGTCGCACGCATGGGAGGTATGCTCGGCGCCGTTCGGCGCTGCGAAGCCAGAGTCGGAAGTGCCCCGACGCGACCGCGAGGTCGGCGACCTTGATCTGTTCCTCGCCACCGCAGGGTGGGACCTTTGGGAGCACTATGAGGCTTCGGTCCCGCTCACCACCGATGCGATCGCCAACTGGTGGTCGTCGCGGGGCAGCGGGCGGGCTGTGCTCATCCTCGATGCGCTCTCCCTCCGCGAGGCGCCGTGGCTGTTGGCCGGTGCCGCTGCGCGTGGTTTCACAGTCCACGACGCCCACGCGACAGGGGCCGAGCTGCCAGCGGATACGACTCCCTTCGCCAAGGCGATGGGATTTGGCCAGCGGTCATCGCTCGGGGCGAATGCCGCCGGCCTTGCCCATCGGCTCCCCGGCGCTCGCACGGAGTGCACCGACATCGCGTGGGAGGACTGTGCCCACTTCATCGGCTCCGAGCCGGATTGGGTCTTCTGGCACCACTGGCCGGACAAGGACGTCCACGACTTTGCGGACGCCGGTGAGGGGCTGCGCCCGTTGATCGCCAAGGCCGCCGAATACTTGGGGGGTGACTCCTTTTGGGGGCTGGTGAATCGCTTGGCCGAAGGCCGCCGCCTCCTGATCACGTCCGACCACGGCTATGCCGCGAGCGAGTTGTTCCCCGACGCCGGCGCAGATCACGCCGACTACCTCAAGCTCACCTATAAGAGCGGACGCTGCGCAAGTGCGGGAAGCCAGCCCGCCGCGTGGGTGCCTCCGATCGATCTGCTCCTCGGTACGCGGCACGGTTCTCATCTCTTTGTCAACGGCCGACGCAAATGGAAGAGCGCAGGGGGCTATCCAACGCTCACGCACGGCGGGCTTTCAGTCCTTGAGGTCGCGGTTCCCTTTATCGAGCTCAGCAAGAAAGGCGGGGCTTGAGAATGGCCACGACCACAAAGAACGTACAGCCCTGGAAAGATGAAGGTCTCACCAAGCCTGAATGGATCGCGCGCGAGGTCGCCAAGGCCGTCAACGCGGGCAAGGCGTGGGATCTGGAGACGGTCGACTTCTCCGACCCGAACCGGCCGCTGACCTGTCTTGAGGTCGACTTTCCAATCATCCCGATCAATCAGATCGCCGTGATCGAGGGCAACGCTGGCAAGCCCATCTACCAGATGTCGAAGTGGTGGGCGCGCCGGCGCAGCAGCGTCTTCCGATCGATGCTCCTCGCGGCAGCCATCAAGGCTCCGGACGACCCCGCCGAGGCTGCCAAGCTCGTCTGGAACGTCTACTACGGCAACCACCAGAAGAAGGGCACGTTCAAGCACCTCAAGGTCGCGGACATCTTCATGGGCGGTGGCACGACCGTCGTCGAGGGTTCGCGGCTCGGGATGCAGATGTACGGCAACGACCTGAACCCGGTCGCCTGGTTCGTGGTCAAGAACGAACTGGCCCAGGTGGACAAAGCGGAGGTCGAGGCGCTGCTCGCCGAAATCGAGGCGGAGGTCAAGCCGCAGATCATGCCTTTCTACGCCTGCGATTGCCCGCGCGGCCACAAAGGCAAATGGACTCAACTAAGTACGAGCCGCGTCATGGGCAAGGGCTTTGATCCGTTGGCGCTCTCGCCGGAAGAGCGCAAGGATTATTGCTACGAGGGCCCGGAGGTCATTTATACCTTTTGGGCCAAGCACGGCCCCTGCCCAGTCACCGGGTGCGGCCATCGAACGCCGATCATGTCCAGCCCCGTGGTAGCGGTGAAGTCCATCTCCATCAAGGCGTGGGATCGTACCTGTAAGCACTGCGGCGAAAGGTATGACATCGAAGAGTGCGACGCTCGCATGGCCCCCGGCGTTGAACTCGTGGTCGCGGACACGGAGCATCCCTATGCCGTCGCCGCGCTCAACATGGCTGGCAACCCGGAGAAGGTCACCTGCCCGCATTGCGACAACGAAGAGAGGCTCGGCAAGCTCTCCAAATCGACAAAGAAGACGGTCGAGTTGTCGCTGCTCGTCCATCCTGACTGGCTGAAGGGGTCAGCCTCAAGCGATGAGCAGGGCCGGTCCTATGGCGGAAGTCTTGACGATCCTGTCGATGCTACGGCACGGTGGGACAAGGTCAGGGCCGCCACCTGCAGGCTGGTAGAAGTGCGAGGCACGCTGCCACCCAGAGTCGTACTCCAAGACGGCTTGAGCTTTGCAACGGGAAGAGATGGCGGCACCATTCCCGCACAGAGCGCGTTTATGTGCGGCGCTTGCGGTACCCAGAGTGACATACTTACGGCCGTTTCGGATTCGAAGCGAAGTCCGGCAATGGCCGGATATGCCTACCAAGGTTACTGCCCCGAATGTGCCGCAAGCGGGGTGCCATATGGCGGTCGATTCTTCGCTTCCTGCAGTGACCCTCATACTCTGAACGCGGCCGTGGTCGAGGGCGCATTTCGACGACAGCATGACCTTCGACCGTTCATTCCCACGATTCCAGTGCCAGAGGGGTTCAAGACTTCCTATCAGCGAATTCAGGAGCACGGGTATCCCACTTTCGCGCACATGTTCTCGGAGCGACAGCTCTATGGGCTAGCACTGATCATGCGTGAGCTGGTTGAATCTGCGCCGTCGCGATTCAGTGAGGCTGCGGTGTTGCAGGGGCTCGGATGCCTTCAGCAATACTTGCGGAATCAGAACCTCTTCTGCCTATGGAACATCCAAGCGGACAAGTTGGAGCCGCATTTCTCCACGAACAACTACTACCCCAAGAACACCCCGGTTGAGAACTCAGTCTTCAGTGTGCTCGGTCGCGGCAACTGGAAGTCCTGCGCCGAAGGGGTACTTTCGGGCCTCGATTGGCTATCCACGCCTTGGGAGGTGGTGCCTACCAGCATCGTCGCCGACCTGAACCACGAGGTCGCCAAGGAGATCGGTGGTAAGAGCGTCAAGGCACTGATCGAGGATCGACCTCTGGAAGAGCCTCAAATCGTAGTGGCAAGCTCTACTGACTTGGCACAGCACGGGACGTCCAGCCTCGATCTCGTCATTACTGATCCGCCGTTCGGCAACAACGTGCAATACGCAGAACTGGCCGACTTCTTCCATGTGTGGCTCGAACTGTCGCCCTTGTATCGCCGGCTACTTGGCGCAGGAGCATTGACGCCGAAGAGCTTGGAAGCTGTGGTGAATCCGGTGCGGAACGCGCAAGATCCCCAGGGGTTTTATGCCAAGACTCTTACCGCGATTTGGAGAGAAGCGGCCCGGGTTCTGAAGCCGGCCGGGATCTTGGCATTTACGTTCCACCACAGTGAAGACCGGCCATGGGTGTCGGTGCTTGAGAGTCTATTCGAGGCCGGGTTCATCCTGGAGTGTGCTTATCCGATCCGGAGCGATGAGACCAAGGGTGAGGGCGCAAAGCCGGGTACATTTGGATCTCAGCTGATCGAGTATGACGTCATTCATGTGTGTCGAACTCGGCAGCAGGCGCCCACCGCCATTTCATGGGCCAAGTTGCGCCGACAAGTTCTCCAAGACGTGCAGGAACTCCAGGACCTGTTGGAGCACCACCAGAAGGACGGTCTTCCGGAGGCGGACGTCCAGGTGATCCGCCGTGGCAAGGCACTCGAGTACTTCTCCAGGCACTACGGCAAGGTCTACAAGGACCTGGATACACCGATGACCGTTCTCGAGGCCTTGCTTGGCATCAACCAGCTCCTCGACGAGGAGGCCGGGGGCATCAAGGAGCCGCCGCCGCACAATGCCGAGCCGTTCACCCGGATGCTCCTGCGTCTCTTCGATGGCAAGGCCGAACTGCCCCGCGATCAGATCCAGAAGTTCCTCCGCGGCACCGGCAGCGCGCCGTCCGACTTCGAAGGCCGGGGCTGGATCACGGAGAAGAAAAAGATCTTCCAGCTCGTGCCGCCGCTCGAACTCGCACGGCAATGGATCGGCAAGCAGCGCCGCGGTATGACCAGCGACTACGACCAGGCCATGTTCTTCATCGGGGCCTGCTTCGAGAGCAGCGGGATCAACGCCAGCGAGACGCTGAACAACCCCAACTTCCGGCCACACCCGGCTCTGGGGGCCATCCTGGCCTGGTTCAAGACGCACGGGGCTGACTCGCCGACGCGCAACGCCGCGACTATCGCCTCACAGCTCTACAAGGGCTGGGAGGCCAAGAACCAGCCCAAGGCGAAGGAACTGACGCTCTTTGACGATCTCGGAGAGGAGGTCTGATGGTCCGCACCCGGTTCAACCACGGGTGGTCGCGTCGCGGCTTCACGCTGCTCTGGGACGCTGAGACGCTCGCGGAGATCGTTGATCTCGCCGAGGTGGTGTCGATCCGCCAGATGTTCGCAATGGTGGACCGCTGGCCAGATGATCTGCCGGCCGCCGGAGGCGACGCAGTCGTGGTCGCTGGGGTCGAGGGCTGCCTGGACGTTCTGAGCGGCCCCGACGCGGAGCGCTGGCTGGTCGAGGACCTGCGACGCGCCATCATGTCGTTCCAGGAGAACTACGAGGGCGGAGCCGGGCTGATCTTCTGGCTCCCTTCCGGCCGCAGCCGAATTTCGATGCGCGGCGCGAGCGAGGAATACCACTACAAGCACCGCAACTCGGGCGAGAACGGGCTCCACATCGGGCGGCTGCTCTGGTCTGGCGCAGAGAACGAGATCGAGCGGATCATGAATACAGACGATCATGCCGCGGACTACGACGGAAAGCACTGGGTTGGGCTCTATCACCCGAGGATCAGTTGACGGTGCCACAGGTGTTGTTCAAGCCCGGGGAGCGCGTCGCCCACGCCGACTTCGGCGAGGGGGTGGTCGTCGGGATCGGCTCCGACGGGTATGTCCGCGTCTTCTTCCCGTCCGGCGAACGGCGAGTCAACGCGGCGGCTGTAGCGCCAGCCCGCAGTCGGGTTGATCGAATCCTGGCGAGCGTCGCCAGCGGTGAGGATCGTCTGCGCCGAGCGTGGCTGCACGTGGAGTCCCACGCGCTCCCGCTGATGGAGAACGCCGCGGCTCTGACTGCGGCGCGGATCGACCTGCTCCCGCACCAGGTCGTGCTCACGCACCGGATCGCCACCGCCGCGCCGCGACGGTTCCTGATCGCCGACGAGGTGGGCCTCGGGAAGACGGTCGAGACGGCTCTCGTGCTGCGCGAGCTGGCTAGCCGCGGCGAGCTCAACCGTGCGCTCATGATTGTCCCCGCTGGTCTGGTCAATAACTGGCACCGAGAGTTGAACGAGGTGTTCAACCTCAACTTCGAGGTGTTCGGCAGCGACGGCGATGTGACGGATCGGAAGTCGAATGCGTTCGCCAAGCACGACCGCTTGATTGCCAGCGTGGACACGTTGAAACGTCGAGCCCGCGTCCGGCGTTTGCTCGACGCACCGAAGTGGGATCTGGTCGTGTTCGACGAGGCCCACCACCTCTCCGCGTACAAAACCGGAGGGAAGGTCAAGAAGACGGAGAACTACAAGCTCGCAGAGGCGATGCGGGATCACGCCCGCGACCTGCTGCTCCTGTCGGCCACGCCTCACCAGGGCGACCATTTCCGGTTCTGGATGCTCATCCAGCTGCTCAACCCGACTTTGTTCGCCGATGCTGAGGAGATGGTCGAGGAGCGGCATCGTCTCAACAGCGTGGTGTTCCGTCGCACCAAGGCCGATGCCTGCACGCCTGACGGCTCACCGCTCTTTGCGCGGCGATGGGTTCATGCCGAGTCGTTCACGATGTCAGAGGGGGAGCGGAGCTTCTACGCGAAGCTTCGAGAGTACCTCCAGGACGGTTTTGATCTCGCGAAGAAGCAGGGCAATCAGGGGCGGGCCCTCGGCTTCGTCATGACGATTTTCCAGAAGATCGCCGCATCCAGCTTCGCGGCGGTCCAGAGCACCCTCCGCCGCCGCCAGCTCATGCTGACGATTCACGAGGCCATCCTCAAAGACCAGGCCCTCGACATCGACGGGCACCGCAGGCTCCTGGATGAGGCACGCCGCCTGATTCACCGGGTAACGGGCCATGCCGAAGACGCGGCCGGTCGAGGCGAAGTGGACCGGATTCTCGCTGATCTCAAGCTGCGTCTGATCCGCAAGCTTGATGAGGACCAGCTCGAATTGGCCGCCTCCTCGGAGAGCGGGGAGGCAACGACTGCCGAGGGCGAGGAGCTTGCGGCTGTGTCCGTGTCGCTTTCCTTGCCGGAGGAGCGGATGCGGATCGAGGAAGTGCTCTCGGCCTGCCCGCCTGGACGAGAAACCAAGGTCGAGAAGCTGCTCCGCGGGCTCGGGGCACTGTGGGAGCAGAATCCCGACGAAAAGGTTGTCATCTTCGCGACGTACCTGGCGACGGTGGACCTGCTGTCGAGGGAGATCGAAGCCGCGTATCCGGGCCAAGGCGTCGTGGTACTGCGGGGCGGGGATCATGGGGCCAAGCTGGCTGCCGAAAAGCGGTTCCGGCGACCGAACGGCCCTCGCGTGCTGATATGCACAGCCGCCGGTCGGGAGGGGATCAACCTCCAGTTCTCGCGCGTGCTGTTCAACTTCGACCTGCCGTGGAACCCGATGGATGTCGAGCACCGGATCGGCCGCATTCACCGGTACGGGCAGAAGGACACGGCGCAGGTTTACAACCTGGTCCTCTCGGACACGATCGAGGGTTCGATCTTCCTGCTCCTGACAGACAAGCTCGAAGAGATCGCACGGGCACTGGGGAAGGTCGATGAGCACGGCAACGTCACAGAGGATCTGAAGGCGCAGATCTTGGGCCAGCTTTCAGATCGCCTGAGCTACGACCAGTTGTACCGCGACGCCTTAAACGATCCGCAGTTGAGGCGCACGAAGCAGGAGTTGGAAGCGGCCATCTCGAACGCGAACGAAGCGAGGAAAGTCGTCTTCGAGCTGTTTCAAGACCTCGACCGATTCAGCCTGGACGACTACCGGCCGTTCGCGGATATTGATGCTGGGAAGGCTCGGATCGAGGCGTTCCTGCGGGCATCCTTGCACGCAGACGGCGGCGCGCTGATCCCGTCGAACAACGGTTGCTTCCGGATTGAATCAGCGACCGGCGCCGACGGAACGATGTTCACGCTCGACCGGGACGCCGCGCAGGCGGATGAACGGCTGCAACTCATGGGCGTGGACCATCCGCTCATGACCGGGATGCTGCGGCGATGGCGGACATTGCCGCCAGATCAACTCGGCGTCACCGTCGCCGCGCCCGCCGGAATGCCTCGCGGGATTCTCACGGTGTGGTCGGTTGAAGCTTTTGGAAACGCGGCGGACTCCACGACCCATGTCGTTCCCATTGCCGTGGACTCGGCGGGCCAACGGGTGCCGGCCCTGGAGAAGCGGTATACCGAGGCGTTTTCTAGGAATCCATCAACTCCGAGAATGGACACAGAGGACCGCCGAAAACTCTTTGAGACCGCGGTCGAACCAGCGCTCCAGCGGGAGCTTGGGCATCGAGGGCTAGCCGGACCGTTGGGCGGGCATTCGGTGGAGTTGCTGGCGTGGCTTGAGGTCGGTTGACGCGCCGGGGCCGTTCAGCCGGGCCGTTGAGCCTCCCCAGATCGGCCCTTAACCCGAGAGCGCCCACTACGGAAACCGGAGAAACCGCGTTCTGAGCGAATGGGGGCCGCCCCCAAGCCTCCGAAGAGGGTTGCTCTCGGGGAGCTTCCTTCCGACCCCGCCTCACGGCGGGGTCGTTTGGTTTACAGGTGGTCCATTTCGGCCTCTGCGCCGACTTGGCCAGAAAGCCCGCAGAATCCAGCCCGTTTGGCGATCGCGGGGC
>JADLBU010000120.1 GCA_020847535.1 Phycisphaerales bacterium | reverse complement strand
GATCGAAACCCTTTCAAACCACGCGTCAGTCCGACCCCGTCCGACCCCGTTTGGACGCAATGGCGCGGGGGTTTCGATCGCCACCCTCGATCGGAACCGGCACAAACTCTCGGTTAACAGGCTATCCCCGATCGGAACGGGTTCAAACCGTCGAATCCGGGCCGCCAGAGGGGTTTCGGGCCGTCGTTCTCTGGTTAACAGGCCATCATTCTCGGCTCAGCTCACTGCCGCTGTGCGTCCGTTAGGGTGCGGAGCCGGTTGCTGGTTAGCGTGGGTGGCGAGGAAGGCCAGCTCCTTCTCGAGGACCTGTGGGTCACGGCAAACATGGAACACCCACTCGCCGTGCTCCCTGGCGTTGTTCACGGCTCCCACCCAGCGTCGCGCAGCATGGTGCTTCGCCGTGGTTTGAGCGTCTTCAAAGCCCTTGACCTCAAGCAGGATGTTCAAGCCTGTGGTGAGGCGCACGATGAAGTCCGGCTCGTAGGTGTGGTCCACCCCTTGGAACTCGTAGGGAATGAGTAGGCCCAGGTGGTCGTTGCGAACGTATCGCTCGACCATGTCGGAGGCCTCGATCCGGAAGGCGACGCTTGATTCCCAGGTCTTTGTGTCGAGCACTACCTGGTTGACGTGGCTCTTCTGCGTGCCGTGGCACGGCCGAGTCGTGGTGAAATCCACCTCGGCAGATGTGCCGATCGGCTTGTACCGGTTCAGAACGGGCAGGAGCGGAGGCTCTCCCTCCGCATCGTCCGGGACGATGGCATCGCACAGATAGCCAACCATGCGACTGACGTACTTCTCCAGCCCGAGCTCTCGCTGGTCCACGTCTTTGAAGTCGACCTTCCTGCGCACGTACTCATCCACGAAGCGGAGAACCTGCGGGAACAGTTGATGACGCGACTGGAGACGCATCACGCGGGCCTTCGCGTCCGAGCGACCCCCGGCTTCGCCCACGAGATGGGCCACGACAAGTCTGGCGATCTGAAACTTGATCGCTTGCAGGTGTGTGTGCTGATAGTACTGTTCCCGGTTCTGTTCAGTGAACCCAAATGGTGCGGTCTGTGACGCCGTCCCCTCCTGGTATCCCACCGTCGGCAGGAGGAACGTCGCTGTGGGCTCGCGGTTGGGCTCGATCACGAGCGGGTCCATCGCGCCCACGTCGCACTTGATGAGGTTCTTCTTGAGCGCGAATGCATACCCCTCGACGACGGGGAAGCGAAGCTCCAACCCCGCACGCTCGGGCATCGCCCTCACATGGTTCTTGGGCTTGTCCTCCGGCTGCTTCTGGTTCACTGGACGGCCCTTGAACGGGATCACCGTGAACGGGAGGCCGTAGACATCCACATACTCCTCTGTCAGCAGGCCCGTCGTGGGGTCGGGTGTGTAGTCCATACGACGCAAACCACGACCGACGACCTGTTCGCACAGGAGCTGGCTTCGGAAAGCGCGGAGCCCCAGGATGTGCGTGACGTTGTTGGCATCCCACCCTTCTGTCAGCATGGCCACCGAAACTACGCAGCGGACATGTTCCCCGGGCTCGCCGCGCTTGCCGACGGTGGAGACCACCTTCCGCAGTGCCTCTGCGGCATCCTTCTTCGAGACGCCGGGCTCCTCACTCTCCGCCTTCGAGAGCAGATCCGTGTCGATGCGGATGGTCCGCTTGACCTTCGCGGTGTTCTGAAAGTAGTCCGGAAAGATCACGCCATGCCCGTAGGACGTTCGCTGCTTCGCCTTGCCCCGCGAGCGAGGAGCGGGTTCCTCGACCTCCGCTTCACCATCATTATCTTCGGCCTCTGCGGCTTCAGCGATGTCGGCTTCGGTGACAGATTCGACGGGCTCTTCGCCGCTGATCTTGCGGTAGAAGACCTCGGCAATGTCCACGTTATCGCACACGATGATCAATACCGGCGGCACCTGCACCTGGCCGGGTTTAGCCTCCAGGATGTACTTGAATCGCTCGACCCACTGGCCGGCAAGCTGCTTGAGCGCTGGCTCAGCGTCGCGGTAGACCACATCGGGCTTCGGCTTCCGGCCCTTGCCCGGCAGGAACTCCGCGGGTTCCAGGTTGTCGCGGATGTTGTCCCAGAGCTTGAAGTACTTCGCTTCGGGTCGGCCCGTGGTGTCACTGACCGGCAGACGCGGGATCTTCACGATACCGCTCTCGATTGCATCGACGAGCCCGAAGTCGCTCACAAGCCAAGGGAACGGGTTATTTTCGGCGTATCCGCTGCCGCCGATGTAGAAGGGCGTTGCGGATAGATCGACGCATTGGACGATCCCCGGCTGCGCCTGCCCGGCTGCCATTCCACCGCCGGCGTTGTTGAGCTTGTCCAGGCCCTCAATCCAGACCGTTGCCTCTTCGTTCTCCGCCTGCGCCTCCTTCAAAGCATCCGGAGAGAGCGACTTCTTTAACTCATCGCTCAGCGGGGCGGGTCGGTAGCAGTGGTGCGCTTCATCATTGAGCACCATGACCGGCATTCGCTCGTACAGATCGCCCAGCACGCGCTTGGCGAATGCCTCCGGTGTCTCCGCGCCCTTGTTCACCACGGCGTAGCTCTTGCCACCCTCCGAGTGTTCGCTCTCGGGCGCGAAACGGTGCCAGTTCTCCACGAGCACTTTGCCATTCTGCATGAGCGGCCGCATGCGCACGGGCACGATGTCGAACGCCGCGTAGTAGTTGTCAGGCCGCTCCGGGCGCAGGACAGCGAGCCGCTCCTTCACGGTCAGGTTCGGGCAGCACACCAGAACAGCATTCGGAAATCGCTCATCGCCGGGGTTCCGGCCCCGATTGCAGAACGCCCACGCGATCAGCATGGCCATAACAACCGTTTTCCCCGACCCCGTGGCCATCTTGCACCCAAAACGTGTCAGGGGGAGCATGTCGGGATTCGGCGGCGCATCGACGAGCCGCCCAATGTCCGCTGCCGGGAACTGCGGGTTGAAGCGTGGTTTCTTCCCACTGCGGAGAATCTCGGCCAGGTAGATGACGGTCTGCATGGCTTCGAGCTGGCAGAAGAACAGTCGCCTCGGACGGTCGGGCGATGCCCAGAAGTTGAGCAACTCCCGCGTGACGGGTGTGACGCCCTCGAAGTTGCTCGCGCGCCACCGAGCCACATCCTCGCGGATCTGGTTGACCATGTGAAGGTCGTCCTGACCCTCGCTGAGCTCCAGCGTGAGCTGCCCCGCCGCGTCGCCCGCGCTGTCCTTGGTCTTGTACCAATACCGCGACGGCCGACGCCCCGCGATCTTCGAGGCCTCGCCAGTCGTCCGGTCGTACTGCCAATGCACCGACGGCGCGTCGTACGGCGAGCACAGAATTGGCTTCTCCACCGGTTGGATCGGGATGTCTGTCTTCGCCGTCATGCTCTGTGCCCCTTTAGCCGAACTCGAACACCCGTTCCACCTTTGCACCGTCACCATTGTCGCAGAAGCCCACGACACCGCCGTCTGCGGAGATCTTTACGCCAAACCCCATCCTGGCGAGGGCCCTTGCCGCAGCTTTGCGAGCACCGGCATCGCTCCCCGACTCTACCTTGACGATCGCTCCGACAGCCAGCACCTCGCCTTTGTGGTTCAGGACCAGTGCTCCGTCGATAGCAGCCATCGCCTGCCGCAGTCGCCGTGGCAGCTTCGTGAACAGCCGGTTATGCTCAGTCTGGTCAAGGAACTGCGTGATCACCTGCGCTTTGCGCGAGTCCCCCTTCTGGATCCGATCAGCCTTATTCACGATGTCCTTGAGAAGCGGCTTGTGCTTGTCGAGGACGACGCCGATGCACCCGCCGCTTCGGCCGAATGACACATCGAGGCAGGTCTCGTAGATGCACGCGCGAAGCGCCTTGTCGTTCACCGTTCGCATCTGTTGAAGAATCGGCGGATGGGCGAAGTGCCGCCACCTTCCGCGCCTCCACGCGAACACCAAGCTGTTCTCCTTGAAGATCAGGATTTCTCCGTTCCGATTGAGCGTCACGGCGAGCCGCTTGCCTACGCACCACTGGGCAATCGTGCGTGCGTAATGCGGTGCCTGCGGGAGATTCGAGTCCGTGTAGAGCGTTCGGAACTGGTCGATGTAGCCTTCAGGCGAGACCGTGATCATCGTCTCGATGCTGCCCGTGAGCACCTTACCGAAGTCCTCGCCCCAGATCGTCTCCAGTTTCACCCCAGAAGTGCGCGGTGTGTCGTCGAGTCCGATTGCAGCAGCGATCCTGTGGCCCTCATAGGTCTGCGACGCGAGCGACTCGAACTCCGTCAGCACCCGGAGCAACAGCGCCTCACTTGGGTAGTCAAGAGAGGTGACGATGGTTTGCCGAACAGCCGCACTCAGCGCCTGCGAGAAGAAGAACTCGTCGCAGTGCTGAGCAATGCGTCCGACCGTCTGGAGGAGACGCTGCACCAGCCCTCGTTCGACGGCGGAGAAGGGCTGTGCTCGCTTGACCTCTAAGAGGTTCGGGTCGGCTTCGGAAAGGCGAACACCGATCGCCCGTTCGCCCAGCTTCAGGACCAGTCCCTTCCCAGTTGAGGCGGGCTTCGTGCCTTCAGACAACTCCGCACCGGGCAGGAAGGGAACCAACTCCTGCGCCACCACCTCGCGGAAGCGAGCCGCGGACATCGGCGATACGGGCTTGGTCGCTGGTGTTGCCATGAGCGTGAATCATGCGAGTCGATGCACGCTCATGACTTCGTTCCCTCGCGGATCGATCACTTTTACGGCGGCGCACTTGTGCTTGCCCGCGGGGAACGGCAGGCTGGTCGTACTGCTGAAGGCCTCGAACCGTTCCGCGTCAATCGGTCCGTCCTTCCCGTTCAGGGCCTTCTGCAACTTCTCCCACGCCGACTTGTCTGGGAAGAAGGCCTGAGTGACGCAGAAGGTTCGTCCGTCGTAGTCACCGTCGAGGAACCACGCTGCGACCTTGCTCGCGCCGGTGGAGTTGATGCTGTTGTCCACCGGGTTGTAGACATCCACGCCCTCCATCGTGACCACGTACTCCGGTGTGCCGTCGTCTCCCTTCCGCGAATCGACGCGGACGCGGGGCTGGCCGAAGACCGTGAACAACTGCCCGCCGCCGGGTGAGACCGACTCCTTGAGAAGTCCGTTCATGCCCGGGTTGATGTCGGGCCGGATGTGCGCGAAGTGGATCTTGAGTTTGGGGTGCGGTGCTCCACCTTCCTCATTCAGGATCGCCTGCGCTTCGGCGGTGAAGTTGAACGCGGCAACGACGAGGTGGTCGTACAGCCGTCCCGCCGGCTTGATGAGTTCCTCCACCATCTTTGCGGTGACCGGGCCGTATTGCGGGCCAAAGACCACGCCGACGTTGTTCGATCCGTCTGGATCGCGATCCTCATCGCCGACGGCGACCCAGCGACCCTCGGCGTGGAACCCGCCCGCTTTCCCGCTCTCGTAGAGGGGCTCCAGGCGTGTCCACTTCATCTGCTTGTTGTTCAGGAATCGCACGCCGTCCGCGCGGAGGAAGCGGATCATCTGGTCGAGGTATGCTCCCACGTTGGCGACCTCCAGCGATCCGGTCGGCTCGACCATCCGGACCTCGAACGTGTCCGTGATGTCCTCGGGAGCGCCACCGAACTCTGGGCCGACATCCATCTCTTCGCCCAGCGTCATTTCAGGCGGCTGCACCGCTTCGACGCTGAACGGGCCGCTCACCCGCGTCACACCCGGGACGGGCTCCGGCTTGTCCACGAGTTCCTCTTGTTCGGCGCTGGCCTTGATGCACGCGTTGACCTCGTCCATCTTCACTCGCCACGCCGCGCGATACGCCGTGACGGCGTCTCGCAGGCCGACAGACCAGTCCGGATCGGTGTCGAACGGAACCTCCCAGTGATACCACTGTGCCACCGTCGCGTCGACCGTGTACTTGACCCCCTTTTCCCGGTTGTCCGGCGGAAGCACCCATCGGCGAACGTCGGCATCGGTGATCGCCCGCTTGCCCTCTTCTTTTTGCTTCTTTGCCAACTTGGCTGCCAGCCGCGTGCGGAGCGATGGATCCTCCTTGACCGCCGTTGTCAACTCCGCATTGGTCCTAGCCAGTGCTGCCTCCAAAAGCGACTCATGCCTGGCGAATATCGGATCGAGGGCAACGTTCTGGGCGATGCTCTTCAGCGTGATGTGCGGGACGGTCTTGTAGATGAAGCCGCTGGCGGGATCAGGGATTGCGTTGCCTGAGGAGTCAGTGCGGCTCTCCTTGGTCCTGTATGCATCGAACTTCGCCGTTAGCAGGCGCTGCCGAGCAATCGCAACAGCCACGCGGCTCGTATCGGTGGTAATCCAGCGGCGGCCCCATTGCTCGGCGACGTAAGCCGTCGTCCCGGACCCGCAGGTCGGATCGAGAACCAGGTCGCCGGGATCGGTGGTCATGAGCATGCACCGTTTCACGGCTTCTGTTGCCGTTTGAACTACATACACCTTTGCATCGGCGCGGGACTGGATGCCGCCAATGTCAGTCCAGACATTGGTCAGTTGAGTCGCCGGGAAATCATCGATGTACCGAACAAAGCCGAGAGTGTTCTTCGCGCCGGCGAGGCGCTCTGCATCACGGAGACGCTTTAGGCCCGCAGGATTTGTCTTCCATGACTGCGAAAACGCACGCCCTCCGTGCTCGATTGGATGTTCAGGATTCGCCTGCGACGTCGCATTGTCTTCACGCAGCACGCGCGCGCCCGCCGGCAGCTCGTCGCCGCGTTCGATGCCAAGCTGGGCAAAAGTGCGGCGCTCTCCGCTGGGCAGCTCGACAGTGTTGTACTTGTCGCTCTGCCCTTCATCCACTCCCTTCGTTGAGAAGAGCTGCCGCAACTTCATTGTCTCGCGATTGCGTGCAAACCACAGCAGATAATCCGCCACGCCCTTGAGAGTCTCGCTACTTCCGAAGCCCCCGGTCTTCACGAAGGCGATCAGCCCGACGAAGTTGTGTGCCCCAAATACCTCGTCCAAAGCATGACGCACGCGATGTTCGTTCTCGTCACTGATCTGCACGAAGATGCTCCCCGTATCGGAAAGGAGCTCGCGTGCCACGACCAGGCGGTCGCGGAGGTACGAGAGGTACGAGTGGATGCCCAAGTGCCAGGTGTCGCGGTAGGCCCGCACCATCTCTGGCTCGCGCGTGAGGTCATCCTGCTTTTCCTTCACGTCGCGCTTGCCGACCTCAGGCTGGAAGTTGCTGGCAAACTTGATACCGTAAGGCGGGTCCATGTAGACCATCTGGACCTTGCCGGCTAGGTCCTCGCGCCGCGCCAGCGACGACATGACCTGGAGCGAGTCGCCCAGGATGAGCCGGTTGGCCCAGTCCACATCGTGCTTGTAGAACTGCACTGCCTCGTGGTACTCCTGCTCCGGGTCGGCGAACAGGAACTTGGATGCGTCCTGGCGCGCCGCGACCTTCAAGATCGCCTGGGCGCTGATCCGCTCGTGGATGTGCAGGGCGACGGGGTCAACGGCGAAGCCGGGTTTCTCGCGCTTGCCGGTCCACTCCAGCCAAGGTTCCTGGATGCGGAGGGCCTCCGCCAGCGTGCGGGCCTCTTCGTCAGTGAGCGGGGCGCGCCGGGCCTTGGCGAGCAGGTCAGGCAGCGCATCGGGCTTGCCGTGCTGGTCGAACCGGAGCGCCGGCGGCAGGTGCGGGTTGTAGGCGTACTGGGCTTTGGGAATGACGGGAACGACGCCCTCGGCGGCGATCTTGGCAGGGGGGATGTTGCGGCGCTTGGCGCTGGGGTGGCGGATGTCTCCCATCGGCAGGCCATCGCTGCCCGCCGCGGCCGAACTCCCCTTGCTATTCGTCTTGCTCGATCTTTTCGCCACGAGTGTCTCCGAACCACGTTCATTCGCCCGCCGGCCACCGTTCGTCGGCGCGGTGCCTGGGGTGGTCCGGAGCAAACTCCGCAGGGAAAGTGTACCCGAACGCATCACGACAGGTGGGAACGTTCCGCGACATCCGCTACCCACGGCCCACCCGCCCACGATGACCCCAAGCCGTCGCGGGTCGGCGACGTGCGAGCACAGTACAATCCACGAAAGTCCGAGCGCCGCCGCGCTCGCGGTTGCTTCTGGAGCTGCCCATTTGATCGATCCCGAGAGCATCTCTGCCCTTCGATCCGAGCTCGCCACCAGCATCCAGGGCGATCGGCGGGTCCTCGACGAACTTCGGGAGGATGTGCGCCCGCTGAAGGGGCAGACGCGCAAGATTCAGCCGCGGAGCACGACGGCGATCTCCCTCGTCGGCACCGACGGCGGAAACAACAAGATCGAGTTCGATCCGTTCATGGTGCAGTTGGTGCGGGTCGTGGACTCGAGCAACAACGAGTACTGCCTTGAAGTGGTGACGCCGACCACCGATCGGGTGGCGGTAAACGCCCGGCACTTCGACGACGCCGGCGCGCCCAAGACCGCGCTCGGTCAGATGCTCACGAAGTTGCTGCCCGCAGGCGAGCGGTCGATATGGAACGTCACGTCGATGATCCCGAAGCCGCCCGAGCCCGGCGCGAAGATCGAGCCGATCTCGCCGAGCTGGGTTCAGGTGTATCGGGAACTCACCGAGTGGGCGGTGTTGCTGAAGCTCGTCAGCGAGCTCCAGTACGGATCAGACACGGTGATCGTCGCCGACGGCAACCTCCGAAGTAAGGTGTTCAAAGGCGAGCTCTTCATCAAGTACCGTCAGTTCCTCGCGGACGCGATCGAGGCTCAGAAGAAGAGCAAGCGGAACATCTATCTGGCCGGCGTTTCCAAAGGCAGCAAGGTGCTTCAGCGGTATCGCCTGGCGATGGGGATCGAAGGCATTCTTCGCACGGACTATCCCGCCTATGTCGAAGTGCCGCGCGAACTGGAGGAGAAGTCCTACGTGTGGGGCGAATACGCCCGCGGGGACGAGGAGGCCGGGAAGCTCGGCGGCGAGGCGAATAAGTTCGTGGGCGGGAAGATGTTCTTCGTGAAGTTCGGCTCGCGTCCGCACGACCCGATCTGGCCGATCGACATCTTCATCCCGCAGGCCAAGGACGCGCCGACGGTCTTAGGCTACATGCTCGCCGACGCAATCGACGGCTTCCCCGTTCCGTTTTATCCGCAGTGCCTCCAGAAGGCGCACGAGAACGCGGCGCTCGTTGACTTTGACATGACCATTTTGCAGGACGAGGTCATCCGGTCGGTCCGGGGCATCCTCGCCGAGCATGCGGGCCGCTTGGATGAAATGTCCCTCCAGCCGAGCGATCCGTCCGCCGCCCGCTACCGCTGAGACCCCGGAGGCCACCTTTGCAACTGTTTCCCAAAGACAAGACCATCGGTATCTTCCGCGGCTTCACGGAGGGCGGGCTGGAGTTTCACGCTGACCTGGCGTTGCCGTACCAGAGCAACTTCCAGAACATCCCGATGCACGGGCAGTTGGTGCTTGTGCAGCTGGAGACGCCGAGTGAGGCGGTGCTGGGTCGGATTACGTCTCTGTCCTCGGACGGTCGGTTGACCGGTGCCGCGGGCGAGGATTTCAACATCCGCGCGATGCGAGAGTCGCGGAACGTGCCCGAGCAACTGCGAGAGGATTACCTCAAGTACCGCGTGGATATCCGGGTGCTCGGCGTGCTCCGAGTTAACGGGGACAAGAAGCTCACGTTCGTGGCCTCGCACCGACGCCTTCCCCATGTGGGCAGCCCCGTGTCGTTCGTGGACGATGCGATTCTGAAGGAGCTGCTCGGGCACAACAGCGACGGCGCCGTGATAGGCCACTACGCGATGGGCGAGTACGTTTTCACTGGTGGGAAGACAACGCTCGCCCCGGACGAATGGGTGCAGCACCAAAGTCCCGAGTTGACCGTCAAGTTCTTGGCAAGCAGTCTCGTCTCCCGTCGTACCTTCGTCTTTGCGCGCGCGGGCTTCGGAAAGTCCAACCTGAACAAGCTCTTGTTCTCGGAGCTCTACCGCGCCGATCCCAAGGTGACGAAGCGCGGCGGAAAACAGGTTCCTGTTGGCACGATCATCTTCGACCCCGACGGGGAGTATTTCTGGCCGGACGACAAGGATCGGCCCGGATTCGCCGATGTCGCGCACCTGAAGGATCGTCTGGTCGTCTTCACGTCGCGCAAGGCTCCCAGTCCCTACTACGGCTCGTTTGTGGCAGCGGGTGTCAAGCTTGACATTCGCACCCTCAGCGCGAGCGATGTCGTTTCATTGGCGCTTTCTCCCGAGAAGCAGGACCAGCAGAATGTCGCCAAGCTTCGATCTGTACGAGGCAAGCCCTGGTCGGACCTCGTTGACCTTGTTGCGCGGCATGGCAACAACGCGGATCTGGATCAGATCCGCAACCTTCTCAACGCGGACGATCGGATGAGCGAGATGGAGCTATCCGCAGCCCGGGCCAACATGACTCGCATCATTGGGATGCTGCACGATCCATCCAGTCGCCTGATGGATGCGCTGCTCGCTGCACTCAAGGATGGCAAGCTGTGTGTTGTCGATGTCTCGCAGCTTCGCGGCGGACCGTCTTTGATTCTCAGTGGGCTGATCCTCAGACGGATCTTCGATCGGAATCAGGACGAGTTCACGAAAGAGTCTCCCCAGAGCATACCGACGATCGCAGTGGTTGAGGAAGCACAGTCAGTTCTCAATGAGCGGTCATCGGCGGCGCAGCCCTACATCGAGTGGGTGAAGGAGGGTCGCAAGTACGATCTGGGGGCGATGCTGATCACGCAGCAACCCGGAAGCATTCCGGGGGAGATTCTGAGCCAGGGCGACAACTGGTTCATCTTTCATCTGCTGTCAGCCGCAGACCTCCGCTGTGTCAAAGGCGCCAACGCCCATTACAGCGATGATCTTCTGAGCTCCCTTTTGAACGAGCCAATCCCTGGGCATGGCGTGTTCTGGAGCAGCGTCTCTGGCCGTCCTTTCCCGATTCCATTCCGGGCCATGCTGTTTGAGGGTCTCTACAAGACCGAGGACCCTGGGTACTCAAAGTCAGAGGTCAATACCTACGCGAGTCAACTGCGCCGACGCTTGCAAGGCGAACTGGAGCGGGTTGTTGCCGCCGAAGCGCCCGCCGCTCATGACAACGGCGCTTCGACGGGCGCGGATGCAGCTGATGACGACATTCAGGCAGAACCTGCGGACTTCCGGGCGATGACTCGGGCTCAGGCGGTCGAAGCAGTCAAGGCTGACACGGAGTTCTGTTCCAACCTTCAAGGTGGAAGGATTACCTGGGGGGTAGCGAAGTTCCGGCTGCTGAAAGAGCTTCCAGACTCCCTGGAGGATCGGGATGACCTGGCATTCGAGCTCGTGCCCGAGTGCTTGGATGCGATTCTTGGTGCGAAGCAGTGGGCGACCGAAGAACGCCCGACTCGAGCCGGAAAGCTCAAGAAGTTCATCGTGCCCAAGCGCTGACGCTCAAGCAAGCACGGCGTAGAAGTCGTGCTCCTCCTTCGGCGCAGGCCCGCCGTGGACGAATTGCGTTGCCTGGCGACGGCCAGCGTTGGCATCGCCGGCTGACACCGCCGTCGTGAGTCGCCACCCAGACGCGCTGAGTGACGTCTTCAGCAGTTCCATCGGGTCCACGTCGCGGTCGGCGATGCCCCCGAACCGGATTACGAGCCTGGCATCCTCAGCAGCATTCGCTGCAATGCCCTTCCACACCTTTCGAAGATCGTCCGCGAAGGCCTCAGCCGACCCGTGGTCCAACTCTCGTTCAGGAGGCCTGTAGGCCACCTTGGCTGGCCCACCCAAGAACCAGTTCCGCAGCCACTGGTCCGGGATGTACGTTCGCATGCCGTAGTACGGCGGCGAGGTGATGGCCCAGCGGAACTTCCGCTTACCGAACACCCCCTCGGCGCGACTGTCGCCGAGAACGACGTGGGTCGTTGTTTGCTTCGGCCGCTCGGACAAGTACCGCCGAGCGCGGGTCTTCACAACCTCTACCACATCGACAACAGGTGGCTCGAGCCGACGCTTTCGCCAAAATCGAACCGCATAGTCCGGCTTGGGCGCGAAGGTTCTCGGGCACTGATTGGACAGGTGGGATGCCGCCGACTTGGTGCGTGGACCGTGAAGCGCACCGAGAAGAATTGCACGCAGAAGCAGCCGTGAGTCGCTCGAACAATCGCGCAACAGTTCCTTCCGCAGCCAACACACTTGACGCAGCACGGACCTCTCGAAAGCTCGCTCCCAAAACTCACCCTGCGGAACGCTCACCCGTGATGGCATGGCGTCCAAGATACTCACGGCGACTCGAACAACGTCGCTCACGCGCGCGTCGGCGAGCTTCGCCTGCGTGAGGGCTACCGCGACCGGACTGCTGTCCACTCCGAAGGAAGGCAGACCAAGCAGCCGCGCCGCAAAGTTCGTCGTGCCGCGCCCACAGAACGGATCGACCACCCAATCACCCTTCTCGGCACGGCCGTGAAGCACTCGGAGCGGGAAATCCAAGGGGAACATCGTGTAGTAGGGGCAGATCGCGTTCAGCGCTCTGAGCGGCTCCTCGATGTCGCGTGCGGTAGGCATGAGGTCACGGGTGCTCCAAGCCGGGTAGGGAGTGTAAGCGATCACAGTCCTCGGGGTCAGATCGAGAACGTCCCCGTCCCGCCGCCGCTGGAACTCGATCCGCTCATACTGCCCGAGCCGCTGCCGGACGACGACGACCCCGACGTTGAGCCAGAGGTCGAGAAGGACGACGACCCGCTCGACTTGCTGCCCGATGATGAACCGCTGCTGGACGAGCCACTCGTCGATCCGGACATCGACCCCGATCCGGAGCCCGATCCGGACCCACTGCCGGAACCAGATCCCGAGCCGGACGATGCGCTGCCCGACCCAGAGCTCTGCGCAGTCGCGGGCATGTCGTTGTGGACCCACACGCCTTCGGCGAGCAGCGTGTTCGTGCCCGGAATGTGAATGGCCACGGTGCGGGTCGGCGCGTCGATGCGGACGACCGACTCAATCTCTTCCTCGTTGAGGTGCTCGTCGATCAGGAAATCGCCGGGCTGGATGAACTCGGCCGACGCGAAGCCCCACTCGTCGCCGCGGCGGATCATGAACGGGTGTTCGGGCGTCGCCTTCAGGCGGCGATTGATGACCATGAAGCCGTGGTGTTCGCCGAGGCGGATGCTCGCCACGCGCGCCGCAACGGGCGTCGCGCCGTGAAGGCCGTGGTGCGAGAGCCAGTTGTACTGTGCGCGGTAGGGAACATCGACCTCAAGGCCGGGCACCTGTATGGATGCCACGCGGTCGCCGGGCTTGATGTTCTCGATCGGCGTGAGGCGTCCATCCTCGAGGCGCACGAGGGTGCCGAAGAGGAGGCAGTTGCTGCCGGGACCGGAACCCGGTCCGCTCCCGCCCGGACCCGAGCCGCCGGGGCCGGACCCACCTGGGCCGGAGCCGCCTCCGCTCGAACCACCGCCGCCGGACGAGCCTCCACCAGACGAGCCGCCGCCGGATGATCCTCCGGAGGAAGCGCCGGACGAGGCACCCGAACTCATGCCGCTGCTTGCGCCTGACGACGCGCCGCTGGACATGCCGCTGCTACCGGACCCAGACGAGCCCGAACCACTCGATGACCCGGAGCCGCTCGAAGAGCCGGACCCGCTGCTTGAAGAACCGCTCGACGACGATCCCG
>JADLBU010000119.1 GCA_020847535.1 Phycisphaerales bacterium | reverse complement strand
TGACCTGCTCGATCGCGGCCCTCTTGAACTCGTCGGAATAGACCTTCCGTCCCATCGCGACACTCCTTGGCCCCGGCAGTTGTAGCCGCGGGCAGGTTGTGTCAACGGAATCTGGGATGGATCAGGGTGGGGATCCCAATGAGGAGTACTGGGATCACAGGCGCTCCAAGCCGATCGATGTCCGCGCCATCGCTGGCGAGGGGTGGGTGGCGGTTACGCTCTGGACTACGGTGGCCGAATGGACGCATGGGACAGGGTCAACCGCCGGCACCCAACTCGAATTGTGCGCACATCTTCTCGGCTCATCACTTATGGAGCGGCAGGACTTTCTGATCGCATTCGACTGCGTCGTGATGGGCGAGACCAACGTGGAGCTGCCCTCCCGGCCACTGCGTTGGGAGTCGGGATATCCGGCGAGCGCTGCGGAAACGCTGACGCTGTCGTGGACCGCGGCGGGAGCGGCGAGCTGGGTGGTGCTGGCGGCGATGGCGTTGCCTCGGAACGGGCCGGATCCGATGACCACGAACAGGGCCGGCTCGAACGTGATTACGCTGTTTACGATCTGGGAGTCGAGCGGAGACTACATCCGCGTCGTGCTGTACCGACACGACCCCACAGTCTCAGGTACCAACAGCACCATCCGATTCATCAAGCCCGACGGAAGCGTGCTCATCGAGCTCAGCCATGCGGCGTTCTGCTTCCTCCGCGATACGCAGATCCTGATCGGTTTCGCCAAGGATGGGAGCACCTATCGGGCATATGCGTCGGTCGGCGGAACGGTGGTGGTGACGGGCACGGCTTCCGTTGGCAGCTTCGATGTCCGACCAGGGGAGATCCGGATCGGGGATCAGAACGGTGCGAACGGCGATCCTGTCGAACTGCTGGCGTTCTACATCGACGATGCCGGGTTTACGATCAATCCGGTGACCGAATTGCAGACGCTGAACTTCATGACGGTGTGATTGGATCGCGGCAAACGGGCTTTCAACATGAAACCCTCCCGTGTATCCTGCCAACAAGCGGGAAGTCACCCGGGGAGTCTTTCCATGCCATCGTCAACCACATCGGCCTTCTCTCGACGCACGCTCTTGTCATCGCTGGCGCTGGCCGGGAGCGGGCTGGTGCTTTCGGGGTGCATGGGGTTCGGCTGGGAGCGGGCCAGGTTCACCGAGACGCGGACGCTGTCGCTGGCGCATGTCGCCGGCAGGGCGATCGATGTCCAGACGGATAACGGGGCGATCTCGGTGAGCCAGGGGACGACCAGCGAGGTCTCGATCATCGCCAAGCTGCGGGCGACCACGCAGGAGCGGCTGACGGCGACGGTGGTGGATGCCGCGCGGGATGTGGATGGCAAGCTGGTGGTGCGTGTGATCTGGCCGGAGCAGCGCAAGGGCAACGAGGGGTGCGAGTTCACGATCACGCTGCCGGATGCGGTGGGGGCTTCGCTGACGACTTCCAACGGGGCGATCACGATCAGCGGGCTTGCCGGGGATGCGGTGCTGAAGACCAGCAACGGAGCGATCGAGGCGAAGAACCACGGTGGGCCGGTGATTGCGGACACGAGCAACGGGAAGATCACGGTCAATTCGGCGAGCGGATCGGTGAGCGCGGATACGAGCAACGGGGCGATCACGCTGATCGATGTGGGTTCCCCGGTGAAGGCGGACACTTCAAATGGGGCGATCAAGCTGGTGATGCTGCCGACGGCGGAGGGGCCGATTAATCTGGACAGCTCGAACGGGGCGATCGATGTGGCGATCTCGCCGGTGTTCGCGGGGACGCTGACGGCCGATACGAATAATGGTGGGCTGACGCTGCAGGGGATCGACAAGAGCAATGTGCAGTCGCTGCGGCGAACGGCGGGGGTGCTGGTGTTCGGGGATACGGCGGCGGGGCCTTCGCGGGTGGATACCTCGAACGGGGGAATCACGATCCGGGTGCGGGGGCAGTGAGAGTGCGCCCAGGTGTTGTGCCAAATAGGCGGGGCAAGTGTTGATCGAGAGGGGCGCCCTTTCAGGGCTCGCGTGAGTTACTCGCGGGTACTCAGGGCTCGCGCCCTGGGCTGACGAAGGGCGCCGATTCGCGGCTCCGAGCCAAGCGCAATCTGAGTCGGCCGGTGTTCGCGTGCTGACAACACACCGCAGTTGCTGGATGGACCAATGAAGAAGGCCGGCCTCGCACGCCGGCCTTCATCGCACTCGCAGCCTGCCGCGGGGCGGCTGCTGTCGCCTTCAGGTTCGCCGGCGTCGGCCGGTGCTTGCCAGGCCTGTCGCAAGCAGCAGCAGCGAGCCCGGGGTGGGCACCACATCCACCGAGAAGTTGTCGTAATACGCATCGGGGAACTTGGTCGTGTTGACGAAGCGGGCGATGTTGATGCGGTCGAACCAGGTTGAGGGGCCGGAGCGGAAGAAGAGCTCATCCCCGATCTGGACCTGGGCATCGCCCTTGAGGCCCCAGTAGACATCGAAGCGGTCGGTGTTGAGATCGACTTCCAGCCGCAGCGACTGCCAGCGGTCGCGCGGGGTGGTGTCGGAGAGCGTGATCTCCTCGACCCCGCCGTTCTCGAGCTTGGACCGCACGGAGATTCGGCCGTTGGAGCCCCAGCTGATCTGCGGTCCGCGGTCGGTGTCGGCGTGGTAGCCGCCGCCGCCGTGATCGCCGGAGAGGTAGACCGACCCGCCGCCCCAGGTGAAGCCGGAGGTGTCGAGCGAGCGGACCCAGATGTCAAATGACAGCACAATCTTCTGGCCTGTCTCTTCGGTGACGGGCTTGTCGAACATCGCCCGCATGTGCAGGTCGCTGGCACCCTGGGCGTTGAACCGCAGCGAGTGGCCGGGGGAACCGGGGTCGAAGTCGGAGGTGGCGGCGATCGTGTACTGGCTGGCCGCGGTCTCGGCGAGCCCGGCGTTGACGTAGTTCTGCGGGAAGCCCCACGGTCCGCCGGGGGAGCCGACATCGGGCGGTGTGCCGATGGGGATCGAATCAAAGTTGCCGCCGGTCAGGACCGGCTCGGCGACTGCAATCCCGGCGGCAGCGCTGAACAGCAGACCGGCACCGACAACGATCACCCCGTGCGCAGATTTCATGGCTCCGCTCCCTGTCATCACCCCGGATTCACCGTCTGGGATCGCCGGGTCAGAACGAACCGGCACTCACACCCGAGAATCGGGCCCGCCAGTCGGTTCGCGAGCGCTGGATGCGCGGTTGCGGGGAATCGGCGGAATCACCGGGAAGAGCCGGCGGCAGGGAGGCGTTCGCTGCGGCGATGCGCAAGTGTTGCGTTGCGACCGCCTGGCATGAGCGGTCTGCTGCATCCGGTGATGCGGAACAGGGCTCTACTTCACGGGCCGGAGCCACACGAAATCGACACCGAGCCAGGCATCGGTTGCGCCGCTGGAATCGTGTGAGATCCCATCAAGCTGCAGGGTGTGTTCGCCGGCGGAGAGCTCGATGGGGGTGCAGCGGACGTTCACGATCCGCTCGAAATGCGGCGTGGAGAGCTCAAAGCGATTCTTGTCGCCGTGCATGAGCGGGGTACCGCCGATGCTCGCCGAGAAGGCGACCGGCCTGGGTCCGGATGTGCAGGTGAACACGACCTGGTACTTGCCGGCCTTGTCGGTCCTGATCCGTATTGCGCCGGACGGGCCGGTGAATCGGGCGAGCTTGCCTGCCGAGTAACGGACATCGGAAATCACATCGGCCTTTGAGGCCGGATCACGGGCATCCTCGGCCTCGAAGATGCTTGCACCGGTGGCGCCGCCGGCGGCCCGGACAGTCCAGGGCAGGAGCGGCGCCACGCGGAGGTCGGCATCGTTGATGCCCGGTTCATCGTTGTGGGAGCCGGGCTTGGCGTACCAGTACGCGAGTCGGGCGTAGGACATGTGCGGGGTGGGTGTGTGGGCGAACAGCTCCATGTTGAAGACGATCGAGCGATCGAAGGGGATGGCATCGAGGATGTGCCAGCGGTTGTTGGTGATGTAGCCTCGGGTTTCGGGGCCGGTGCAGATGGGCTGGGAGAAGTAGGGGTACTGGAAGATGTCGCTTTCGCTCCAGGCGTAGTTGAAGTAGTCCTCGGAGCCGGTGCCGAAGATCGAGGGGCGGGGCTCTCCATCGACGAAGATCTTCTCATCGCCCTCGCCCCACCAGTTGCCGCCGGCGGTGGGGACGGGGCAGGGGTTCATGATGTAGACGGCGGTGCCGACGTAGAGGCCCTGGCCGTGGGCGGTGAGGAAGGGGAGATCGACGGCATCCTTGCCGCCGCGGGCGAGCAGGTCGTGATCGACTCGCCAGCGGGCGTGGAAATGCATGGAGCGGTCATCCCAGGTGTAGGAATCGTGCGTGGCGGTTGCCTCGATCTTGATCGAGGGTTGGGTGCGGTTCTCGACCGTGAACACCGCGCTCTTGGCGAACGGCATCACGAAGCGGCAGGTCATCGTGCCATCTGCGGCGATCGACATGGGGAGAGTGTCGTATGGGACGATTCCGGGGGAAGCGCCGAAGAGGTCGCCGATCGGTGAGACGATCTGCGGTGTCTGGTTGCCATCGAAGTATGCCCGCAGGACAGCACCGCGCAGGGCCGCGGGGACATCGGGGGCGGCGACCCGGATCTGGAGTTCGCGGATCTGACCGGCGGAGTTGAGCTTGAGCAGTTCGCCGGTCTGTCCCTGCGCGACTTCGACCTCGCCGAGCTGCTGGTGGGCAATGCCAAGGGTTTCGGTGCCGATTCTCCCCGCGCGGTGGCTGGCGAGCAGCTTGCCGGTGTCCACGGCGGTCATGTGCCAGGTGTTTACTTCGTCGGTGGTGAATGTCGTGATGGGCGTGCCGGCGGGGTACGTTCTTGCCTGCACGTGATAGAAGTGAACCGTGTTGAGCTTGCCGATCCAGACGATGCGGCAGGATTTGGCGAAGGGGATGGGGTAGTAGTCGGAGTAGCGCTGCTCGAAGCCGGCGATCCTGTCGGGCTCGGCTTTGGGATCGAGGCCCGCGGCCTTCACGAACGCGGAGGCCTTGTGCATGAGGAAGTCGAAGGCCGAGCCGTCGTAGATCGGCATCGTGGATCCATCGAGATAGACCCGGATCGTTCCCTCGATCGCCGCGGTCCAGGTCCGCACGATCGCGCCGGGCTGCTGGATATCGCAGATCAGGTATTCACCGATTCCATCGGCGCCGGGTGCCTTGACAACGGCCTCGAAGCCGGGGATGGGTTCGTTGCCGAAGCCATCGGCGTTGCCGAACCAGTCGGGTCCGCCGGGGATGCTTGAGCGGCGGTCGTAGGAGGAGAACTGGACGACACGGATGCCGGGGCCGGGATGGCGGGTGAGGGATTCGAGGTCGGCCATCTCGGCGATCAGGGAGCCGGTGGTGATCGGGGATGGCTCGTGAGCCCTGCTGGTCCCCGAGAACAGACACGACACGGCTGCAAGTGTTCCACCCATCAATCGCATCATCGCCGGCCTCCCGCATTGTGCAGGAGGAGCCTACCACAGATGCCGTATATCCGGGGATCCGGGCGGATACCAGGAAGAGAGCATGCCGGAAGAGCCAGAAAAGAGGGCCCGGTTCTGTGAACCTGGCCCTTGGATCAACCCGCGGCTGATGCCGGCTCACCGGCCCTTGCTATCCCCGCGTGCGAAGATGCTCGCCACGTAGTTCAGGACATCGGTCGCCGAGGCATCGTTGTACCCGAACTGCTTGATGAGCCGCTGCTTGACGACATCGATCTTGGCCTGTGTCTCATCGTCGACGACGCTGGAGACCAGGTTCTTGAGCTTGATGGTGTCGCGCTGGTCCTCGAAGAGCTTGAGCTCGAGGGCCCGGTAGAGGCGGGCGTTGGTGTTGTACTCGAACTTCTTGCCATCGAGGGCGAGGGCGCCGATGTAGTTCATGATCTCCTGGCGGAAATCATCCTTGCGGCTCTCGGGGATATCGATCTTGTCCTCGATCGACCGCATGAGGCGTTCATCCGGCTCATCATCACGGCCGGTGTAGCGGTTCTTGACGCGTTCCTTCTGCGTGTAGGCCCGGACGTTCTCGTTGTAGTTGGCGCACAGGCGGCGGATGGCATCCTCATCGGCGGAGATCGCGCGCTGGACCTCGCCCTTGATGATGTCTTCGTACTCTTCCTTCACGACGGCGAGCAGCTCCCGGTAGCGCTTCTTGATGTTCTCATCGTTGATGAGCGAGTGGTGCGAGAGGCCGCTCTCGAGCTCGTTGAGGACCATGAAGGGGTTGATGGTCTTCTCTTCGATCGCCTGGCGACCGACGAGGGCGTTGGAGATCTTGTCCTGGATGTAGCGCGGGCTGATGCCGTTCATGCCCTCGCGGGCGGTCTCTTCCTTGAGCTCCTTGACCGAGTCCTCGGTGTAGCCGGGGATGCTCTTGCCGTTGTAGAGCTTGAGCTTCTGGAGGAGCGAGAGACCCGACTTCTTGGGCTCTTCGAGGCGGGTGAGCACGGCCCACATCGCGGCGACCTCGAGGGTGTGGGGGGCGATGTGGATGTTGCGGATCCGCTCGGGGCCGAAGTCCTTCTGGTAGATCTTGATCTCATCGTCGAGGCGGATGTTGTAGGGGACATCGATCTTGATGGTGCGGTCCCGGAAGGCCTCCATCATCTCGTTGCTCTGGAGGCGCTTGTACTCGGGCTCGTTGGTGTGCCCGATGATGACCTCGTCGATGTAGGTCTGGGCGAACTTCTTGGGCTTGATCGTGTGCTCCTGGGTCGCGCCCAGGAGGTCGTAGAGGAAGGCGACATCCAGCTTGAGCAGCTCGATGAACTCGCAGACGCCGCGGTTGGCGATGTTGAGTTCACCGTCGAAGTTGAAGGCGCGGGGGTCGGAGTCGGAGCCGAACTGGGCGATCTTGCGGTAGTTGATGTCGCCGGTGAGTTCGGTGGAGTCCTGGTTCTTCTCGTCCTTGGGCTGGAAGGTGCCGATTCCGATGCGATCCTTCTCGCTGACGATGATGCGGCGGACCTTGACGTGGTTCATGACGGCCTTGAAATCGCCGCCGTAGAAGGTCATCAGGTCCTCGATCACGCGGCGGCAGAAGGGATCCGGCTCGGCGTACAACCGCAGGCGGCCGTTGTAGTGCTTGGGCTTCCAGGCCTCGTTGAGCTTGCCCAGGAGTGCCTCGCGGGCCTCGCGCGGCACCAGGACCAGCGGATCCTCGTGCATCGGGCACGCGAACTCGTGCGTCATCGCCGCGTTCTTGGCGCCAGGCGACATCGGGGAGACCGCGCAGTGCTCATCCAGGAGCCATGAGAAGGAGTACAGCGCGCCATCGGCGGTCCGGGAGTAGTGCTCGATCCCTTTCTTGAGCAGGCGGGCGATCGTGGACTTGCTGGAGCCGACGGGGCCGTGCAGGAGCAGGATGCGCTTGTCGGTGCCGTAGCCCTCGGAGGCCGAGCGCAGGAAGTCGACCAGCTGCATGAGCGCGAAGTCCAGGCCGTAGATGCCATCAGCGCCGCCGTCGAAGGGATCGCTGAAGAAGTGATAACGGATGCAGTCCTTCTTGAAGAGCTTGTAGCGCTCGCAGCCGTGCGCGAGGATGGCATCGTACAGGCGCTGGTAGGCGTTGCGCAGGAGTCCGGGGTTCTGCTGGCACAGCGCCAGGTAGTCGGTGAACGAGCCGGTCCAGTGCTGGTCCTGGAAGCGCCGCCGGTCCAGACGGGATTCGATCAGGCTAATCAGTTCTTCCGCCATTGGTCCGAACCCTCCAAGCATCGTGCGGGTGGGGGTGTGGTCGGGGGTGGTAAGGACGCGGGTGCGGGGGGTTGTCGGGGGTCCGCCGAACCCATGCGCATCCTGCGCATCACTCTTCGCTATCGGCCCGCCGAGCGGGCCATCGCCAGTCCGTCCGCCCTTTCAGGCTACCTCCCACGTTACCTCATTGTTATACGTCCCGGGATCGGGATGGATCGGGGGGATTTCTCCTGACCAGCCAAGTGGTGAGGATTCCCGAGCACCTGCCAGATACCGCCGGGGTCCTCACAAACCGCGCATCCGGACTAAGCCGATCCTCGGATTGGGCCCGTTCCGGCCCTACGCCTCGCGATCCATGCCGCGTGAGTGTCCCAACGGCCTTCATACACTGCTGCGTGATGCCACCCGGCGAGCCGCCAGCTTCTGCTTCATCGACACCGGTCCCTCCGGCCCCTCCCATGCACCCAGGGCCCGCCGGAGAGCCCCGGCGCGATTTCGACACCGCGCCGGGCGTGATCGCGATCTCCCGCGAGGAACTCCCTGCGCTGCCGGATGAGATCATCCGTGATCCCGAGGCCGGCCGCCTCGATCTGCAGCGGTGGTTCGCCAACGCCGCAGCAGCCGTGGAAATCGAGATCGGAAGCGGCAAGGGGACGTTCATCCTCAACGAGGCGCGTGATCGCCCTGATGCAAACCTATTGGGCATCGAGTGGGAGCACGAGTTCTTCGCGTACGCCGCCGACCGGCTCCGGCGAGCCGGCATCACCAACGCCCGCATGCTGCACGCCGATGCCGTGCAGTTTCTGCGCTGGCGGGTTCGGGCGGGGAGTATCCGTGTTATCCACCTCTATTTTTCGGATCCCTGGCCCAAGAGCCGCCACCACAAGCGCCGCGTGGTGCAGGAGCCCTTCCTGCGCGAGTGCCATCGCGTGCTCGTTGATGGCGGGCAATTGCACATCGTCACCGACCACTCCGAGTACTGGGAGTGGATGCAGGAACATTTCGCCAGGGTCACCGCGCCGGCCGGTGAGGCGCTTTTTGAACGGCGAACCTTCGAGCCGCCTTCTTCGGCGGGCGAGGGGGAGCTGGTGGGGACCAACTTCGAGCGGAAGTATCGCCGCGAAAGCCGTCCTTTTCACGCGATCACGCTGCGCAAGCTCACGGCATCCGCGGGAGCATCCAATCCGTCAGCGCCGACTTCGGTGAAGCACACCGATCGCAGGCTTGCCCAGCTTCAGGAAGGCGCAGCGGCTGAACCGGTCGATGCGGGCACTCCGGGAGCGATACCGGCGGCGCTGCCTGTTGCTGAGACGTTTTACAGCATCCAAGGTGAGGGCAAGCTCACGGGAGTGCCATCGTTCTTCATCCGCGCCAGTGGCTGCAACCTGCGATGCACGTGGTGCGATACGCCGTACGCGAGCTGGAATCCCGAGGGTTCGCCAGTTGCGCTCGCGGATCTGCTGGGTCTCGTGCGGCAGTCCACGGCCCGGCACGTCGTGCTGACGGGCGGGGAGCCGCTCATCTTTCCGCAGGTGGCGGCGCTGTGCGAGATGCTCAGGGATGCCGGCATCCACATCACGATCGAGACCGCCGGCACGGTGGCGCCGGCGGGCCTGCTCTGTGATCTCATCAGCATCAGCCCCAAGCTCTCCAACTCGACACCCGCGTTGGGGGATCCGCGCGATCCGGCGGACGCTTGGCGAAGTCGTCACGAATCGCGTCGGCTCAATCCGTCGGCGATCCAGAGCCTGATGAACTGCGCACCGGAGGTGCAACTGAAGTTTGTCGTCTCGAGCAAGGCCGACCTGGCGGAGATTGATGCGCTGCTCGGCCAGTTGCGGGGCTGGTCTCCCGATGACGTTCTCCTGATGCCGGAGGGCGTTGTTGCGCCGGAGCCGGAGCACAAGGCCTGGATCGTGCAGGAGTGCTTGGCGCGGGGCTGGCGATACTGCACACGTCTGCATCTGGATCTGTTTGGCAACAGCCGCGGCACCTGACGGGTGGCAGGGGTGTGGTGGGGTGGTGTTGGGGATGAGGAGGTGCCTTCCCCGGCGCCTCCGGGCGACGGAAACGGGGTGCTGTGGCATCCTTCATGGATGGTGGACATGTGCGTCGGGGGGCACTGGCGGTGGCGGTTCTGTCGCCAGCCCCGGCGATCCCGTGTTTGCGCTATGCATCCACCACCCGGCATGAATACCGTCGTCAACGGCCCGAACACCCCGCCTCAAGCCCGGTGCTCGTTCCTCATGGAGAATCATCGGATGGGTACTCGTAGGACAATCCGCGCTGCGTTCTCGATCGCCGCGATCTGCTCTCTCGCCGGCCTGGCCGGGTATTCCTCGGCCGGGGAGCCGGGGGAGGTGACAGGCAAGGTTGTTCCCGTGCTCGCGCAGCCGGCCGCGGGCAACCCGCCCGCCGAGGTCGCCGAGGCTCGCCAGCTCTCCAAGGCTTTCCGGTACGTCGCCAAGACCGCCGAGCCATCGGTCGTCCACATCAACGCGCTCAACCGTGTCGTGCGGCGGGATTTCTTCGGGCGCATCATCGAGCAGGGTGAGCGGCTTGCCCCGGCCGGCGTCGGCTCGGGCGTCATCATCTCCGCCGATGGCAACATTCTCACGAACAACCACGTGGTCGCCGAGGCCGATGCGCTGCGGGTTCATCTGCATGATGGCCGGGAGTATGACGCCAAGGTCATCGGCCGGGATCGGGCGACCGACCTGGCGGTGATCCGCGTCGAGGCGGACAGCCTCAAGCCGGCGATCCTGGGGGATTCCGATGCGCTGGAGGTTGGAGACTGGGTGGTCGCGGTGGGCAATCCCTTCGGCTTTGACAACACCGTGACCACGGGGATCGTGAGCGCCAAGGGCCGCGCCCTCTCGGGCTCGGAACGCGCCAACGAGGATTTCATTCAGACCGATGCGGCGATCAACCCGGGCAATTCCGGCGGGCCGCTCTACAACCTTGACGGCCATGTCATCGGGATCAATTCGGCGATCGCGACCCGCAACGGGGGCTCGGTGGGCCTGGGCTTTGCGATCCCCAGCAACATCGCACGATATGTCGCGCAGACGCTTCTGAAGCAGGGCCGCGTCGAGCGGGGGTACCTGGGGATCGACATGGCGCCGCTCTCCAGTGAGCTGGCGACATCGGCCGGCATCCGTCCCGCCGACGGGATCGCCGTCCGCAGCATCGTCCCCGACAGCCCCGCCGAGCGAGCCGGTCTCAAGCCGGGAGATGTCATTCTCAAGTACCAGGGTCGGCCGATCGACCAGGTCTATCGCATGCGCACGGCGATCGCGTTGACGCCTCCCAACACGGAGGCCGTGATCGATGTGCTGCGCGGGGGCAAGCCATCCAAGGTCACCGTGCTTGTCGGGGACAAGGACCAGGTCTGGCTTGATTCGCTGGGGATGAAGGTCAAGACGCTGGCGGAGCAGGATGCCCGGCGGCTGGGCTATCGCGGTGTTGAGGGAGTGCTGGTCACCAACATCACCAAGGATGGCAGGGCGGCGCGTTCGGACCTTCAGGACCAGGATGTCATCGTCGAGGTGAATCGCCAGCCGGTCACCGATGCCGATGAGTTCTATCGCCTGCTCAGCGAGAACGAGGATCAGAACGGTGTGCGCCTGAGCGTCCTGCGCGGCGGCGAGTCCGGCTGGCTGGTGCTCCGGCAGTAACAGAGCGGATGGTTGTGCGTGCGTGCAAGCCCCGGCCCTTCACAGCGGGGCTGCGTTGCGTTCAGGCGACCGCTGCGAGTTCGCTCGCCTGCGCGAAGCGGACCCCGACGGACTGGTGGCGGCCGATCGAGCCGGCGATCCTGACGACCGTGCCGTGCACCATGCGATCGGCGGGCAGGATGTTTCGCCCGGTCCAATCGACGACGAGGAGGACTTCCTCGCCGGGGGTCAGAACGCGGCCATCTTCGAGGTGGATCAGGGCGCCACTGGCGGAAAGGTCGCAGGTCTTGGCGACCAGGTAGCGTCGCGAGGGGCAATGGAAGAGCTTGCAGGGCTTGGTGACGGCGCGGCGGGCGTGCTGGCGACGCTCTCCGCCGGCGCGATTGTCATTGACATGGCCGGTCTGACCGGCGGCGGCGGTGTGCGCGATGGCGGTTGTGGTTTCGGGCATCTGATCCTCCCTGATCAGCACGGATCGAGGATGGCGCAGAAACCGCGCCATGTGAAAGCTAGCGTGATATCGGGCGTTCACCCTCTCATCCTCAGACAATCAACCAGTTGTCCACGACTTTCGACAATCGCGAACGGACCGCTTCACGCGGGGGCGATTGAGGGCCGATAACACTCCCGCACACCACTTTGCCCATGGACCTTTCGGTACTCATCCCCACCTACCAGCGACCCCAGAAGCTCGCGGCGTGTCTGCGAGCTCTGGCGAACCAGACGATCGATCCCTCGCGTTTCGAGGTGCTGGTCGGGATCGATGGCCCGGATGCGGCAACCGAGTCGGCAGCGCGGGAGGCCTGGGGCGCGTGCCGGGCGAGGCTGGTGGTCGAGACGTGTCCGCGAGCGGGGTACAACGCGGTCCGCAACGCGATGCTTGCCAAGGGAAGCGGGCGGTTTCTGGTGTCGCTCAACGACGATGTCGTGCCGTGTCCGACGTTCCTGCACACGCACGCGAGCGAGCAGTTTGCGGCCGCGGCGAGAGTGGGGCCGGCGATCATCAGCGGGTACTCGCCGTGGCGGCGTTGGGAGACGCCGACGCTCTTTGATCGCCTGGTCGCCGAGACCTCGATGATCTTCTTCTACGACCAGATGACCGAGGGCAACGCGGCGCGCAGGGATCCGTGGCACGATTGGGGCTTCCGGCACTGCTACGGCTTGAACTTCTCCGCGCCGCTGGACCTGGTCAGGCAGGTGGGCGGCTTTGTCGCATTTCCGCTGGCGTACGGGTATGACGACATCGAGATCTCCCACCGCCTCAGGCAGCACCACAACGCGCCGGTGCTGTTCAGGCCTGAGGCGATCGCCGAGCACGATCACCGCTACGCAGCCCCCGAGGTGCTGAGCCGCGAGTTCAAGCTCGGGCATTCGGCGTGGCATTTCGCGGGGCGGGATCCGGTTTTCTGCGAGGCGGTGTTCCGCAGGGATATCCGTTCAGAGAAGGAACTGCGGTACAGCCGGGAGTACCTGCAACGGGAGCGGTTCGCCGCTGGGATGGTCCGGGAGATGTATCTCAAGCTTGACGCGATGCCCGCCGGCGCGGTCGGATCAAGCCATAGCGCCGACATCGTGCGGATGCTGTACCTGCACCACCTGCCCCTGAAGCGCTGGATGTGGCGAGCCGGCCTGATCGCCGCCGCCGAAGGGCGAGCGCAGGATGCAATCGACCTGCCTGTGACGGCGGTATAGAAACTCGCGGCGAGCTGTCGAGACTCAGCAGCCCGACTCGAACGCGAGCACGAAGGCGATGAAATCATCGAGATCGACGAAGCCCGACTCGTCGAAGTCGGCATTGTCCGTGCCTTCCTCGAAGGCCTGCACGAAGGCGATGAAGTCGTCGAGGTCGACAAAGCCGGATTCATCAAAGTCGGAAGGGCAGTCGGGCGGTCCGAGGACGATGTTGTCCACGTTGGTGTCGTCGGGGCCATCTCTCCACTCGGAGTTGATGTAGAGGCCTTCGAGCGCTGCAAGGGCGGATTGCAACTGCTCCTCGGTCGCGGCGGGGCCGTTGTGGGCGTTGAATCGCCAGCCTTCGGAGGCGAGCAGCGGCACGACCTGGTGATGCCACGTATCGATCGGCGGGCTGGCGGTGGTGAAGAAGAGGGAATACGTGCCGGCATCGAGCACCACGGCCGGGTAGGCGGCGTTGTCGCTGAAGCGGATGAAGATGTCGAACTCCAGCGTGGCGCCGTAGGATGCCGACTGGTCTCCCAGGTAGGCGCTGGGCGCGGAGATGCCCGTGTCGGGATACACATCCCCGATGCGCAGGCTACCGGGCGGCATCCCGTTCCCCGCATCGAATGAACACTGGTCGTTGAAGTGGGGATTCGGTATGTGCGAGTATGGGAATGTGACCACCCGCCACCCTTCCAGATCACTGTCGAAGCGCGTCTCGACGCCGGCGCGGGCAGCGCAGGCGATACCGAGTGTTGCCGCGATCGCGGCCCAGCGAGTTACGAACTGCATCATGGGATTCTCCTCACCCCGGCGGTATCGCCGGCCCTAGGCCCTCCCGAGATCAATATACACATCGAGAGCCGCGATCCCTAGACGGATTTTGCGGCTCTTGGCATATTTGCGCAATGTGGATACTGATCGGGGCTCAGCGCAGCGTCGAGCGGTACCACTCGATGGTGCGTTTGAGACCTTCCTCGAACCCGACCTGGGCCTTCCAGCCCATGAGGTCGAGGGCTCGTGAGGTGTCGAGGCAGCGCCGCGGCTGACCATCGGGCTTGGTCGCATCCCAGGTGATGCCGCCCTTGAACCCCGTCAGCTTCACGATCAGCTCGACCAGGTTCTTGATCTTGATCTCAAAGCCCGCCCCCAGGTTCATGGGGGTGGGCTCATCCATCACTTCCGCGGCTCGCACGATGCCGTTGGCCGCATCTTCGACGTACAGGAACTCACGGCTCGCCGAGCCGGTGCCCCAGCAGACGATCTCCTTGTCGCCGCGCTGCTGGGCCTCGACGCACTTGCGGATGAGCGCCGGGATGACGTGGGATGATTCCAGGTCGAAGTTGTCGTTGGGCCCGTAGAGGTTCACCGGCAGGAGGAACGTCGACCGCATCTGGTACTGCAGCTTGTACGCATCGAGCATCTGCCAGGCGGCCTTCTTGGCGACCCCGTACGGAGCGTTGGTCTCCTCGGGATAGCCGTTCCAGAGTTCCTCCTCGCGGAAGGGCACGGGGGTGAACTTGGGGTACGCGCAGATCGTCCCGACCTGCACGAACTTGCCGCCGCGCTCGATGATGCCATCCAGCCGGGCGTGCTCGATGAGGTGCAGCGCCATCGCCATGTTCGCGAAGAAGTATCGCCCTGGGTTCTTGCGGTTGGCGCCGATCCCGCCCACCTCCGCCGCCAGGTGGATCACGAGGTCGGCTTTGGCCGTGCCGAACGCCTCCCGGTAGAGGCGGGCGACGGTCATCTCTCGCGTGAGGTCGTATTCCTCCTGCTTGGGGATGAACAGATCCTGCTCCCGGACACCCCGTTCTTTGAGCACCCGCTGCACCTGCCGGCCAAGGAACCCCGCGCCGCCGGTCAGAATCACGCGTTTGCCGGCGAGCGATGTGTTCGATCCCGCGTTGCCCATGGTCGATCCCTCTTCAGTCTGATCCGCCAAAGTTCCAACAGCCGATCTATCCCCCCGGAATCGGTCTACCTTGCCCTATCCCCCAACCCTTATCCCCACGCGGGCCGGAACTGTATTCGACCCATCGCACGCACCGCATGAGCCTCACGCCCCCCAACATCGCCCGACAGGACCAGGATGATGAAGCCTCCTGGCAGGCCCAGGAACGGGCCTTGCGCGGGGATCCGATCCAGGCGATCGCCGCCGCTCGTCTTCTGCGCCTGGCATCGGCAATCCCGGCCGCGGGAGCCCTGGGGCTCATGCTCGCGTGGGGAATCGGAGAGGTGCTGAGCGATCGATTCTGGTGGTCGCAGTTTCTCGAGTGGATCCCGATGGTGCTGTTGGTGCCCTTCAGCGGGATCCTTCTGCTGGCCGCCGAGATTGCCCGGCGGCTCCTGCGCAGGACGCTTCCCACCGAGCGTACGCTGCCGCGACTCAAGGCCGTCATCGTGCTCGATGCGTTGATGTGGGGGTCCATCGTGATCTACAGCGCGCAGGCGGAACTGGGCGCCAGCCGGGCGCTGGGGTTCCATCCCCGGGCCGGCGCGAACGTGTCCCCCGCCCGCATTCTCTTCTGGAACAGCGGGGCGGTGGATCGGGACAACTGGACGACCAACATCATCAGCGCCAAGCCTGATCTGTGCGTGCTCACGAGCATCATCCATGAGGGCCGGCTGCACGAGCTTGCCGAGGCGATGACCACCGATCCGGCGAAAGCGCCGACCTGGACGTTCAAGCAGGATCGGTTCACGGTCCTGAGCCGGGCGAGGATCTTGCGGGCGGGTTACACGCAGCTTCGCATCTCGCGCGGTGGCGGGCTGGATCCGCGCGAGCAGGGTCCCAAGCGGTATTACGACCCGGGAAGGGCGATGTTTGTCGAGCTTGATCCAACTCTGTTCGCCGCAGCTGGCGGGGCCGCCTTGGCTGCGGACAAGCCCATCGTGGTCTGGATCATCGATCTGCCATCGGACCTGAGCATTCCCAAGGCGGTGGTAACCGAGCAGGCAGCGCAGGCGATCACGGCGTTCGATGGGCCTGTGCTTCTGCCTGATGAGCTGGGGCGATGGGTGGAGCAGCCGCCCCCCACCGGTCACCTGCGGGGCTTTCCGAAGGCCGACATCATCGTGGGCGATTTCAACATCCCGCGCGGCTCCCGTTCGCTGGATGGGATCACGGGGATCCATCCGCCAGCGCTCAGGAGCGCGTGGCACGAGGCCGGGTATGGGTACACGGCGACGTACCCGCGCATCCGGTCGCTCTGGCACCTGGACCAGATTTTTCTTCAGCCGCATCTGCAGGCGGTGGGCTTTGAGACACTGAGCGCCGGCTCGGGCACGCACAGGGTCGTGTGGTCCGATGTCGTGCTCCGCTCGCCGTGAGATCAGCCGCCGGACTGATACGCGTTGGGCTTTGCGATCTGCATTGCACGGTCGGGGTGGTCCATCCCCGTGAAGCCATACTGCTTGTAAAGGCCGTGGGCATCGCGGGTCATCAGCATGAATCGCCGTACGCCGGGATCGCCGGGTTGACCCGAGCCGACCACGGATGGATGGGCCATCACGGCGGCGATCAGCTTCTTGCCCAGGCCGTGGCCCTGCTGTTCTTCGAGGATGAAGACATCGCAGAGGTAGGCGAAGGTGGCGTGATCGGTCACGATGCGTGCGAAGCCCACCAGCGCCGGCCTGTGGTCGCTTGGGCTGCGCGAGGATTGAGTGTCATAGACACCCAGGCAGACCGAGTGCGTGAGGGAGCGATCGACGAGCTCGCGCGAAATGCCCTTGGCCCAGTAGCTTCGGGTGAGAGAGGCGTGGACGGTCTCGGGATCGACCAGCGCGGGATCGTCCGAGATGAGAAACCGCTCGGTCATGATGCGTGTGCGCTTCCGCTGGCGTGAATCGTTCGATGCGATTCAAGCCCCTTGGGCATCGGCGAGCACTTCGACGTTGGAGTAGCGGTCCAGATTGACGACGACCAGCTCTCCATCATCTTTCCGGAGCTCCAGGCGGTCGAGCCAGAGCCGGTCATCCTTGGAGTGGGCGAACCAGGAGCCGGTCTTCTGCTGGCCGAAGCCGACGATGACGCCATCAACTGAGATCGCACCTGTCCCCGAGAGGCGGGGAACCTGCTGCGTCACGCGTATTCGCTGGCCTGGCTGATAGGGAGAATCGAGCATGAACCGATGGTATTGCCGCTGCCCGAACGTGTCGTCGATGTCATAAGCGCTTTCCAACGCTTCCCTTACAACTGGAGGTCGTCGTCCGCCACCGCGCGTTTGCCTCACCTTTCAGGCGGATGTGACCAAGCTACTTACGGATGGCTTACAGCGTGTGAGCAGATCGCGAACTCGTGCATACACCAGTTTGCATGCGGGCAATTGATCTGCTTGAAAATGCCGATAATCTGCATGTCTCGTCCATCTCGTGAATGAGGGTAATCGTCATGAAAAACATTGGAATTTCGGTTGCCGTGGCAGTCTGCGTGATTGCATCGGGGATTGGTGCAATCGCTTTCGCTCCGATGTCGCAGCCTGCAAAGTACAAGCCCATAGCCGAAACTGTGCCGGTCATCGCGCAGTTGCCGGATGGGACCTTGACGTGGACGTTGTTGGGCGAACTGGCGAAATCACTCGGGACATCTCAGTACGGTGCGCTGATGGACCGCGGCGAAATCCGCGTTACTTCAGGCACGCTCGTGGGTGTGGGAAACCTTGAGGGCGTGGTTTTCCATGAGGGTGAGATTCTCCCCGATGGACCGGTATGGAATCCCAGCGATGCGCCAGTCTTTGTATCGATGAAGCGAGCTGATGAGCGTTGGACGTTTGAGGAGTCTATTCCCTCACGCGGACTTATGCACATCGGCTTGCTCGCCCGCGAACCCCGGATCGCGACAGACTCTGATGATTCCGTTCGCGATGGAGGTGTGCCGCCGGGTTGTCCGAGTTCAGCATCAGTCACATGCGTGACGGGCTTCTGGGCTTGCTGCTACATCCAGTCGAATGGCTGTCCACGTGCGGTCTGCTACAAGTCGACAGACCCGCCACCGTCGTCATGCACGTCGGGCGGTGAAGGATCATCATCCTGCTCTATTACGATTTCGTAACGCATTGCCTCCAACTACTGAATAGTTTTTGTAGCATCCGCGAGCAACTGCTGTGCTTCCGCCTCTGTAGGCGCCTCGGCGATCAGGCGCATGATCGGCTCGGTGTTGCTGGCCCGCACATGCAGCCAGGCCTTGCCCGCCAAAGGGCCGTTTGCAAAGTCCACCCATGCGCCATCCTGAAGGTCCACGCGCTGGGATTTGTACGCGGCGGCGATCTTCTCGACGGCGGCCTGGGCATCCTCGCGCCGGGCCAGGTCAACCTTGCGTTTGCGGATCGCGTAGCTGGGCAGTCCGGCGATCACCTCGCTGAGCTTGCGCTTCTTGTCCTTGCCGCCGCCGGAGGGAGAGATCAGCCAGAGCATGAGCGCCATCGATGTCAGCGAATCGCGGACATACGTCACCCGCGGCCAGATCGTGCCGCCGTTGCCCTCGCCGCCCAGGAGCGCGTTGTGGGCCTTCATCGTCTCGACGACGTTGGCCTCACCGACGGCGGTGCGCATCACGCGAGCGCCGTAGCGGGCGGCGATGTCGTCGATCATGCGGCTCGTCGAGAGGTTGGTCACGAGGATGCGGCCGTGGGTCGCCTCTCCGCGCTGCCTCATGCCCTCGAGCACGGCTAGCGCTGAGAGGGCCAGTGTGTACTCCTCCCCGATGTATCGCCCGAGTTCATCGACGATCGCCAGCCGATCCGCATCGGGATCCTGTGCAAAGCCGATGTCGCTCTCGTTCTCGCGCACGGCCTCGCACAACCCGCCCGGCAGCGAGAGGTTCTCGGCGGTGGGCTCGGGCGGGTGCGGGAAGATGCCTGTGTCCTCAGCGCCCAGGTGCAGGATCTCCTCGACGCCCAGGGCTTCCAGGCACATGTAGGAGCCGCGGACGCCGGAGGCGTTGACGGAATCGACGGCGATATTCAGGCCGTTGCCCAGCGTGGAGGCATCGCGGGTCAACCCTGCCTCTTCGAGGGCGGCGATCACGCGATCGATGTGGGATTCCACACCCGCATCATCGTCGGTGACCTCTCCGATCTCGTTCCAGTCGGCGCTTCGGACCTCCCCGGACTTGAAGCGATTGATGATCTGGCCCGCGAACGCCGCGGGGGGTGCGCACGCAGCGCTGCCGAACTCTCCCGACTCGGCGAGCAGGCACTTGAGGCCGTTCCATTCCTGGGGGTTGTGGCTCGCGGTCAGCACCAGGCCTGCGACCACGCCATCGGCGCCCGATTCGGCGCGATAGGCATCGGTCAACACCGCGATCGTGGGTGTCATCGCGACGCCCAGGTCGACGACATCGCACCCGCCGCTGATGAGGCCGGCAAGGGCAGCGCTGTGGACCATCTGGCAGCCCGCGCGGCCATCCCGGCCGATGACGACCGTCACCGGCTTGCCGGCCGCGCGGTCGATGAGCCACGAGGCGTACGAGCCGGCGAACCGCGCTGCAACCTCCGCCGTCAGGCTCGATCCGACGATCCCGCGGCAACCCGATACTGAGAGCATGAGTGGTCCGGTCATACGGGGCGGAGTGTATCGGCGAACGGATGCCCATCGTCGATCCCGCCCGCGGGGATCGCTATCGTCCGGCATGTTCGAGATCTCGGTCAGCTCGCGCTTCTCGGCCGCCCACGCCATTTCGATCGCCGGTGCTCGAGAACCCCTGCACGGCCACGACTGGCACGTCACCGTGGTCGCCGCCGGGCCGACGCTCGATGCCGATGGGCTTCTTTGTGATTTTCACACGATCGAGTCAGCGCTACGAGCGATTACCGAACAGTTTCATAACAACAACCTGAATGATGTGGGTCCATTTCCAACAATCAATCCAACAGCCGAGAATGTCGCCCGCCGGATTGGCGAAATACTGGTATCGGACTTGGGGAAGGCCCTGGCGCCTCACGCCCGGATTGCTTCTGTCACCGTGACCGAAGCCCCGGGGTGTTCGGCGACGTACCGTCCTCCAGCAGTTTGAACCGGGCCTTGGGGCCCACCCTATGAGCCCGCGTACCGCCGAATCTCAGAGTGCGCTTCCCGCCAGCACGCCGGACACACCGAAGGTGAGCAGTCCCGGCCCCGAGCCGGCCGAGGCGCTGTCGCCGGGCGGGATCGTCCCGCCGCCATCGGTCCTCGTGAGTTCGGGGGAGTCCCGGACTTTCAACCGGGACCTGTCGTGGCTGGAGTTCAATCGCCGGGTGCTTGCCCAGGCCGCCGATGAGCGGACGCCGCTCTTGGAGCGGGTGAAGTTCCTGGCGATCTTTACGAGCAACCTGGATGAGTTCTTCATGAAGCGGGTGGGGCTGATCAAGCGCCAGATCCGGGCCGGGGTTGAGGCACCGTGGTCGTCGGGTTATACACCGCGGCAGTTGCTGGTGGCGATCCGTGATGCGGTCAATGAGCTGCAGGCCGAGCAGGCGCGTATCTACGCGGACCTGGTCGGGCCGGCGCTGGTGAAGCACGACATCCAGGTGGTGAACTACAAGGCGTTGACGCTGCGTGAGCAGCGCTGGGCCGATGAGTACTTCGAGACCTGCGTCTTCTCGGCGCTGACGCCGCTGGCGGTCGATCCCGGCCACCGCTTCCCGTTCATCTCGAATCTCTCGGACAACCTGGCGCTGTTGCTGCGGGTGCCGGGCGGCGGGGCGCCGCGGCTTGCAAAGGCCGTTGAGGATGATGGGGATGAGGTGGCGCCGAGCTTTGCGCGGCTGAAGATCCCGCAGACGCTCAAGAGGCTGGTGCCGCTGCCGGCCAAGCCCGGCAAGATGTCCGATCGGTTCGTGCCCCTGCCCGACATCATCCGCCACAACCTGACCCGGCTGTTCCCGGGGACGCAGATCATCGAGCAGGTGCACTTCCGCGTGACCAGATCCGCGGGCATCCAGCGCGATGAGCTGGAGGCCGCGACCCTGATCGAATCGGTCGAGCAGGACCTCAAGCAACGCAAGTTTGCCCGCGCGGTGCGGCTGGAGATCGAGCAGGATGCTTCGCCGCTGCTCCTGCGCACGCTGATGGACAAGCTGAGCCTGGATTCGCAGGATGTCTATGAGCGGTCGGGGCCGATGGACTACCTGGCGTTGTACGACATCGCGGACCTGGAGCGGCCGGATCTGAAGGAAAAGAAGTGGCGAGCGGCGAGCCCGCCGCGGCTGCGACTGCCTCCCTCGGCCAAGCCGGCGAACTTCTTCCAGATCATCCGCAAGCAGGACGTGCTGGTTCACCACCCGTACGAGAGCTTCACGGACTCGGTGGAGCGGTTCATCGCGCTGGCGGCGTCCGATCCGGATGTCGTCACCATCAAGCAGACGCTGTATCGCACGAGCCCGGATTCACCCTTCATCGAGTCGATGATCCGCGCTGCCGAGGCGGGCAAGCAGGTCGCCTGCCTGGTCGAGCTTCGCGCCCGCTTCGATGAGGATCGCAACGTCAACTTCGCCCGCAAGCTCGAGAAGGCCGGGGTGCATGTCGCGTATGGCGTGCTGGGGTACAAGACGCACTGCAAGACCGCGCTGGTGGTCCGCAAGGAGCGCCAGGGGCTGCGTTGTTACGCCCATATCGGTACGGGCAACTACCACCCCAAGACGGCGAACCTGTACACCGATGTCGGGCTGTTCACGTGCGATCCGATCATCACGGCGGACCTGGTCAACCTGTTCAACTACCTGACGGGCATCTCGGCGACCCAGAGCTATGCGCAGCTCCTGGTGGCGCCATCCAACATGCGTCGGCGATTCGTCGAGATGATCGATCGCGAGACGGCGTTCGCACGCCGCGGCCGACCCGCCCGCATCATCGCCAAGCTCAACAGCCTCGAGGACACCGAGATCGTGGAGCGCCTCTACGCGGCCTCGCAGGCGGGGGTGCGGGTGACGCTGATCGTCCGCGGGTTCTGCTGCCTGCGTCCGGGGGTGGCGGGGTTGTCGGAGAACATCAAGGTCATCAGCGTTGTCGGGCGATTCCTCGAGCACTCACGCATCTTCCACTTCGCCGCGGGGCAGGAAGATCCGCTCGATGGGGATTGGTACCTGGGCAGCGCCGATTGGATGTACCGCAATCTGAATACACGCGTCGAGTGCGCTGTGCCCGTCAAGCACTTCGAGGCCAGGCAGAAGCTGCTGCGGATTCTCGAAGTCTCGATCGCGGATCATCGCCACGCGTGGGATCTCACACCGGACGGCTCGTACACCCAGCGCCAGCCCGATCCCAAGGCTGATGCGGGATCGCCGCATGTGCTGGGCACGTTTGCGACGCTGATGAACGAGGCCGCCGAGGCCTGAACCGCATCCTCCTGACAATCGCACCGGCAGTCGAACGATCGCTTGCTTCGTGCGCGGCTCGTACGCGGTCGCTCCGCTTGATCTTGTTTAGAACTTCCCATCGCTACTCGATGACGATTCCCACGCATCCAGCTCCGGCGGCAGCATGTCGGCGAGCGATGCGCAGCGGCTGACCAATTCCTGCGCTGCATCGCCGCGCAGCGCGGACGGAATCGCGATTGTGATCGCGCCCTTTCCGATCCGCACGATCGTCGAGCCGGGGAGATCCATACTCCAGGCCTGGACCTCGGGGGTCAGCACCATGAGCGCGAAGTCCTCATCCCCGACCTTGATCCGCCAGCGCTTGTTGAAGGCTTCATCCTCGACGCGATAGTCCTTGGAGCCCAGGAACTCGGCGATCTTGTGGAGCAGGTGCTCCTGGTTCATCTCGACGGTCGGCCAGTTCTCGGGCGCTGGGCTCGCCGCGATCGAGTGGTACACCGTGTGGGAGCTCTTGCCGGTGCTCACGGTGTAGGAGTGCTCCACCAGCGTCATCGATCTGTCATTGACATCGCCGGTTGCGAACCAGTTGATCTTGGGAGCTCCGTGCCGGAGCTTCGACCAGCAACCCCCCAGCGCGGCGAACGCCTGGGCTTTCTGGTCCTTGTCGGGCTTGTGGACCACCGAGAGGCCCAGTGAGTCAAGTGACTTTGCCAGCAGCTCCTTGCGTTGCCGTTCTGCCTTGCTCGCCGCTACGACGATCAGAATGACCAGGAAGAACACTCCGACGAGCAGGGAGACCCCGATCACCGCCGGCAGCTTTGCCAGCAGGATGCACGACGGATCGATGTTCGCGTGGAGCATCATGGTGTTGATAGCCCTCGTGAGGCGGGACTGGCTACTTCTCCGCCGCCTGCTGGATGTCGGCGACCTTCTGGATCAGCGCGGGAACTGTGGCCAGCGGCAGCATGGTGCTGGCATCGCTCATCGCCTTGGCGGGCTCGGGGTGAGTCTCGATGAAGAGGCAATGAACCCCCGCCGCGGCCGCAGCGCGAGCCAGCAGGGGGGCGCGATCGGGTCTGCCGCCGGTCTGTTCTCCCGCGCCGGGCAATTGGGTCGAGTGCGTGCAGTCAAAGCACACCGGCGGAGAGCCGCCATCGGCCTTGAGCTCCATCAGATCGCCAAGGCCGAGGAAGTCGTTGACCAGCCGGCCGTAGCCGAAGAAGGTGCCGCGCTCGGTCAGCATGATGTTCGAGCAACCGGCCTCGGCGAGCTTGCGTGCTGCGCCGGACATTTCGCCGGGAGACATGAACTGGCCCTTCTTGACGTTGACGGCTCGGCCGCGCGTGGCGGCGGCCTCACCGGCGGCGACCAGGAGATCGGTCTGGCGGCAGAGAAACGCGGGGATCTGGATGAGGTCGATGACCTCGGCGATTTGCGGGGCCTGGTCGGGATCGTGGATATCCGTCGTCACCGGGACGGCGAGCTTGCGTCCGATCGCGCTGAGCCATTCGAGTCCGCGATCGAGTCCCGGGCCGCGAGCCGAGCGGATGCTGGAGCGGTTGGCCTTGTCGAAGCTGGCCTTGAAGATGTACGGGAGCGCGGCAGCTCGGCAGGCTTCCTGGATGCGTGTGCCGATTTCCAGCCCCAGCTCCATAGATTCGAGCACGCACGGCCCGGCGATGATTGCCAGGGGCCGGCCTTTGCCAATCTCGATGCCGCCGATGCGGCAGAGTCGTGTCATGCGGAAGAATAGGAGCGGGCGGCTCGCCATCGCGCCCGGCGAGCGGGCGGCCCGATCGGGTATGCTCCCGATCGTGCGAGGGGATTTAGAGCCATCAAGCACCGATGAAACGACCTCCGAGCCATCCGCTCCACGCAGATCCGGCCGCGTCCGGCTGCTGCGCCGGGTCATCGCGTATCCGCTTGTCATTGTCGCGGCGGTGGTCGTGATCCGGTGGCTTCACATCGTCGAATCGCGGGTCTTCTACATGCCATCCCGTGCGGCGTTCCAGACTCCTCTGGGCTACGAGGATGTCTCGATCCCGACGCCCGATGGCCTCACGCTGCACGGGTGGTTCATCCCGCCGGCGGGGGCGAAGCCGGGATCGGGGCCGTGGCCGACGATCCTGCACTGCCACGGCAACGCGGGCAACGTCGATTCGCACATCGATTTCTCATCGTTCCTGACCGATCACGGGTTCGCGGTGCTGATCTTTGACTATCGCGGGTACGGGCGATCGAGTCTGGCTTCGGGATTGTCGAGGGACCTGCTGCTGATCGACGCCCGGGCGGCCTTGGACTATCTGTTGACGAGGCCTGATGTCGATCGGGAGCGCATCGCGGCGTTCGGCGTCAGTCTCGGCGCGGTATTCGCCCTTCGGCTCGCCGCGGATCGGCCGGAGGTCAAGGCCATCTGCGCGGTCTCGGCGTTCAGTTCGTGGTCCGCGGTCGCCGGGGATCACCTTCCCGTTGTGGGCCCGCTGCTGATTCCTTCGGGCCTCAACCCCGCCGACTCGGCACGGGAGCTGGGCGCCAAGCCGTTGCTGATCGTTCATGGAGATCGCGATGAGATCGTGAATGTTCGCCACGCGGGCATCATCGAGGAGGCGGCGAGGTCCGGCGGGGCGGTGGTCGCGCGGTTCGTGATCCCGGGCGGGGATCACAACGGGATCCTGCAGACCGAGGAGGAGCAGCGGCCGATCGCTGAGTTCTTCGCGGCTGCCTTGCGTGTGAATCGCCGTTGATCGGGGGGAATCGCGATGATCTGTGAGATTGCCAGGCGATTAGACGGTGGCGATCACTTTGATCTCGAAGTGGATCGGTGTGTTGCCACCAGTGGGCAGTGCGGCGACCTGTACGGTGGTTCGCGTGGGCTGGCTGGGGCCCGGTGGGAAGAACTCACCATAGACCCGGTTGTAGATCTGCCAGTCGCGCTTCATATCGGTGAGGAAGCACTGGCAATCGACGATGTTCTCCCAGGCGCTGCCGGCATCGGCGAGCACGGCCTTGATGTTGTCGAAGCAGGAGCGGATCTCGGCCTCGATGGAGTAGTCGATGAGGGTGCCCGAGGCATCGACCTTGGCGCCGGGGATGTCCTTGCTTCCGCGGGTTCGCGGCCCGATGCCGGAGAGGAAGAGGAGGTTGCCGACGCGGCGAGCGTGCGGGTAGGGACCGACGGGCTCGGCGGCGGTGGTGGAGCGGATGGTGGACATGGCTGATTGTTGGCGAGCTACGTGCGGATGCACACGTTCTTGGATTCGGTGAAGAATCGCAGGGCTTCGAGCCCGCCTTCGCGGCCGACACCGCTTTGTTTGACGCCTCCGAACGGAGTTCGCAGATCCCGGACCATCCAGCAGTTGACCCACGCAATCCCGCTTTGAATATCCGCGCTCAGGCGATGCGCTCGGCCGACATCGCGCGTGAAGATGGTCGCCGCGAGCCCATACCCGGTACCGTTCGCCAATCGGATCGCCTCGGCCTCATCGGCGAACCGCTGCACCGTGACCACCGGGCCGAAGATCTCCTCCTGCTCTACCTTGCACGCCGGTTCCAGGCTCTCGATCACGGTCGGTTGATAGAACCATCCATCCCGGCAGCGGTGGGGGAGTGACTCGGCCGGCACGCGATCGCCGCCGCAGAGGATTCGTCCGCCGAGCTGGCGAGCTGTGCTCACCATGGTCTCGATCTTCTCGAGCTGGGCCATGCTGGTGATCGCGCCGAAGTTGGTCGCGGTTTCGCGCGGATCCCCGGGCTTGAGATGGCGCACCCGCTCGACGATTGCGGGGACCACCCGGTCGTAGATCCGCTCATGCACGAGAAGCCGAGAGCCGCACAGGCAGATCTGGCCCTGGTTGCTGAAGCCCGCCCGCACCGCTGTTTCGATTGCTCCGGCGGGCCCCTCCAGGTCCGCATCGTCAAACACGATGAACGGGTTCTTCCCGCCGAGCTCCAGGCTGACGCGTTTGAGCATCCGGCCGCAGGTTTCTCCGATCCATCGGCCCACGGCGGTCGAGCCGGTGAACGTGATCGCCGGGACATCCGGGTGCTCAACGATTGCTGCGCCGGCTTTCGCGCCCGTGCCGTGGACGATGTTCAGCACGCCCGGCGGCAGGCCCGCCTTGCTCGCAAGCTCGGCGAGCATGTGCGCTGTGATGGGTGTTACCTCGCTGGGCTTGGCGACCACGGTGTTGCCGGTCGCCAGCGCTGGGGCGAGCTTCCAGGTGAGCAGGTAGAGCGGCAGGTTCCACGGCGATATGCAGCCGGCGACACCGCGCGGGCGGCGCAGCGTGTACTGGATCGCGGGGATGCCACCGGGCACCCCGCCGCCGTCAAAGTCGTGAGATTCGGAGGCTGAGTGCAGGATCGCGGTTGCGAAATGGCGGAAGTTGGTCGCCGATCGTGGGATGTCGAGAAAGCGGGCGAGCGAGATGGGCTTGCCGGTGTCGGTGCTCTCGGCCTCGGCGAGCGGATCGAGGTTGGCATCGATCAGGTCGGCGAGCTTCATAAGGAACTGTGAGCGTTCGATCGCGGGCAGCGCCGACCAGGCGGGGAATGCGGCCTTTGCGGATGTCACCGCGGCATCGACATCGGTGCGATCGGAATCGGGCACGTGAGCCCAGGGGCTGGCGGTCGCGGGTTCGATGCTTTCGATCGATTGCCGCGAGCCCGCATCAACAAACCGGCCGCCGATGAAGTTGCGAAGCTCGCGCATTGGCAAGTGTACGTGAGTGACGCGAGTCATCCTCCGCTCGCGGGGCTACAGGCTACCCAGGCGCCCACCATCCACCGGCAGATTGATCCCGTTGATATACCCAGCCGCCGGGCTCGCCAGGAACGCGACCGCTGCGCCGATCTCATCGGCCCGGCCCAGTCTCCCCGCGGGGATGGAGGCGATCACATCGGTCTTGATCGCTTCGACGGTCTTGCCGGTCTTGCTCGCCCGGCCTGAGAAGAGTTGCGTCAATCGCTCCGTGTCGGTGTAGCCGGGCAGCACGTTGTTGACGGTGATGCCGAAGGGTCCGAGTTCCTGCGAGAGCGATTTGGCCCAGTTGGCGACCGCGGCCCGCACGGCGTTTGAGAGGCCCAGGTTGGGGATCGGCTGCTTCACGCTGGTGCTGGTGATGTTGATGATGCGGCCGTAGCCATCGCGCTTCATGCCGGGGATGACCGCGCGGGTCAGCGCGTGGGCGGAGACAAGGAGCGTTTGGAAGGCGGCGAACAACTGCTCTTCGGTGGCATCGGCCATCGCGCCGCCGGGGGGTCCGCCGGTGTTGTTGACCAGGATGTGGATGGAGCGCCCATCCTTCTCAATCTGCTGGGCGGCGGCTTTCACGCTTGCAGGATCGCCGGTGTCTAGCGACAGCGTTCCGTGCTGTTGCGAGTTGGTCTTGGGCAGGTCGGGGAGCGAGGCGGTGAGCTTTTCGGGATTCCGTGCGGCGAGCACGACATCGGCGCCAAGCTTTGCCAGCTCGATCGCCGCGGCCTTGCCGATGCCCGCCGTCGATCCGCACACCAGCGCCCGCTTCCCGGTCAGTGAGAGTTCCATGGGGAAGGCTATTCACCACGGGGGATACGGGGGGCCACGGAGAGGGGACAAGAGAGAAAAGCAGTGGATTGGGCCTCATTCTGGCTCCGCGTCTCTCTCTGTGGCTCTCCGTGCTCTCCGTGGTGAATACTGTCTTTGGCCCCATGGCCAAGCGCGACACATCCAGCAACGACCGCACCATCGAGAACCGCAAGGCCCGGTTCAGCTATCACATCCTTGACACCCTCGAGTGCGGGATCGCCCTGCGCGGCAGCGAGGTCAAGAGCGTCCGGGAGGGCAAGATCTCGATCGGCGAAGGCTTCTGCCGCGTCGAGGGTGAGCCGCCGCAGCTCGTGATGTACCAGATCACGATCGAACCGTATGGACCGGCCGGCGCCCTTCAGCACACGCGCGGCCGGGCACGCCAGTTGCTGGCCCATCGCCGGGAAATCCGCAAGCTCCAGAAGGCGATCGAGCAGAAGGGGATGACCATCGTTCCCCTCAAGCTCTACTTCAAGAACGGGTTTGCGAAGATCCTCGTGGGCGTTGCCAAGGGCAAGGCCGAGCACGACAAACGCGACACGATCGCCAAGCGGGAATCGGACCGGGATATCGCGCGGGCGATGTCGCGGAGGCGCATATAAAGGTGCAAGTCAGAATGCTGCTACGCCGCAACGGGGGCGGCTTGCGGAGCTGCGGCCTGCTTGGGCCTTGTGTTGCGTGACTGCACGAACAGCCCGATCGCCGAGACCACCAGCCACACACCCAGCCACCCCAGCGCGCTGACGCCGGCAAGCTGCGGGCCCGCGCCCGCGTAGCGCTCGGCGAGCGAGACGCCGCCGGCGAGCAGCATCGCCGCGCCCGAGAGCGAGCTGATCGCCGCCGCCGCCTTCTTGGGCATGACCAGCCCCAGCAGGAATCCCATCATCGCACCTGCCATCCACGCCCCGGCGAGCGTGAAGCGGGAGCCCGTGGGCAGGGCCTGCCAGCGCTCGGCGATGTGATCGGAGATCGCCCGCGCGGTCCGCTTGGCGGCTTCGATGCGCTCCTTGTCGGGATCTTCCGGGGTTGAGCCATCGGCGGCGATCACCTGCGGGGCATCGGGGGCGCCAGCGCTGGTGAGCAGCTTGGCATCTTTGTACTTCTGGGCTGCATCCTTGAGCCGGCCGGACCAATCCCGGACCTGGGTCTCGACCTGGTCGCGCAGGGTTCCTTCGGTCCCATCGGCGCGGATCACGATGCGGCCATCTTGTTCGACCAAACCCTCGTCCACGGGGATCGCCCCCGGCACATACCCGAGGCCGACGATCGCCGACAGGATCGCCGCCGCGCCCAGCACACCTGCCGCGAGCGAGGCGATCGCGAACCGGTACACGAGGACCGCGAGGATCATCCCCACCATCAGCCCGATGCCCATGCCCGGGTATGCGGCGGGGATCCCCATGATCGTTGAGGTCACCGATGGCATGAAGACCGCGCCGGCGGCGGATCCGATGACTCCGCCGATCAGCACAAACGCCGGCTTGATCAGCTTGGCCCCGAACAGCCACACGACGGCACCCACGATGACCGCCGTGAGCGCCACGATCGCGGCAGCAGGAGGCATCCAGCTTGGCATCTGGTCCGCGAGCCCGCCGACGCCGCTCAGGGAGCCCAGACCGCCACCAGGCCCCGCCTGGGAGCGGAGCTGCTCGAGCGCCTGCTTCATCTGCTCCTGGTTCATCGCCTGCTGACCGACTCGCTGACCCCCAACCCCCCGCAGTGCGCCCCGGGCGCAGCGCCACCCACCCATGCCGTGGTTGGGATATCTCACCATCGGCTTTTGGGCGACAATTCCCGACAGGAACGGGTCGGTATTCGCAGGATGTTCGGGCTTTGGCTCTGTTTGCCCTTTGCCATCTGGCCCTTTGGACTTTCCTACATCTCGACCACATCCCGCATCACCCGGATCTGCACGGGTGTGTAGAGCGGGCCCTGGCCCATCCCCGGGCATCGCCGCTTGGAAAGATCCCACGCTCGGCGGCTGGCGAGCACCGATTTCCAGAACGGCCAGGTTCGGCACTGGGATGGCCGGTCTTCATAGACACCGCACACGGCCTTGCCGGGGATCTTCTCGCGATCCAGGAAGATGCAGTCGCGGCCGTACTCGGTCTCCTTCTCGATGAGCGATCGGCCGGGGGGTGTCATGTGCGTGTAGCGATCGAAGAACTCGGGATCGGTCATGCCCAGGCGCTTGGCGAGCGCTGAGATCTCGGCATCGGTGACCAGGACGTAACCCTCGGGTCCGGTGCAGCAGTTGCCGCACATGGTGCATTTGAAGCGCAGGCCGCCCTCGCCGGTCGCGGCGTCGGGCCTGTCGAACCACTCGCTGATGTTGGGTCTGGTCACTTGGCGAATCGTAAGCCCGCGCCGGCGGCCGCAACCGCCGCAACGGCACATCGCGAGCCCGGTTGTACACTGTTGCAGGATGAACTCGGCAGATACCAAGCCGCCAGCCGTGCCCGCTTGCATCAACTGCGGCTATCGACGCGAGGGGATTGCCTCGGGCGGACCGTGCCCGGAGTGCGGGGCCCGCTGCCTGGTTGATCGCCCATCTGCGGTGTGGCTCGCGACCGCGAACTGGAGCTTGGGGGTTCTTCTCTGGGCGATCCCGCTTGGGTTGGTGATCTGGGCATCTCAGCGATTCATTCAGAAAGAAGTCAACGGCACACACGTGCCGGTGATCGGCGAGATCTCGTGGCTCCTGCTGCCGCCGGCGATCCTGATCGTGATCGCCATGCGGCAGTTGTTTCAGTGTGCCGAGCCCAAGCCGATTCATCGGATCGCGAGTGTTTCCGGCGCGATCGTCATTGTGCTGCTGGGGATCGACGCGATCGACCTTGCTCAGACGGCCGTCAGCTTCATCTATGCACTTGAGCGTAGCGACGCGATTCACTATCCCTACACGATCCTGCGGGGCGCCAATGTGATCGGCGGCGCTGTGTGGATGTCGGCGATCGCCTGGGCGTTTGCCGGTGTCGCGCGGATGCTGGGGCTCGAGCGGATCGGCTTGCAGCTTCGATGGTGGGCATTGCCGCTCGGGGTGCTCGCCGTGTTCTCCGGACTCTTCCCGATCATCCGCGACTTGATGACCAAGCCCATGCCCCCATGGATCGCCGGCCCCGATCCAACCGCGGGCGAATTGCTTGCATCGGTACTCAAGTCGGACAGCCTCCACCGGCGGATTGCGACGGCTGCGGTGCTGGTGATGTTCATTCTGGTTTGGAGAGCCGTGATCCTGGCGCGGCGACAGGTCGCCTCCATGTGCATGGCTCGCGAGCCCTCGTAACAACCACAGGCGTGGCTCGTCCCTCGCGCAAGAATCGCCGCCATTCTCACGAAGAAAGCGGTTGCATGGAGCCTGCTCTCTCGCTAGCTTGGTTTTCCCTATCGCACCCGACGCGGCTGTGTTGCGTTCACCGCGTGGGGCGACCTCGGTCGCTCTTCGGAGAAACGCTTCCATGACCAACCGCCTTGTCCGCTTTGCAACCCCCGCGCTCGCGGGGCTGATCGGCTTCTCCACGCTCGCGCCGTTCGCGATCGCCCAGGTGCCCTCGCCAAAGCCGGGAATCGGCGCAACTCCATACTCGGGCGGAACCACGTTCCGCACCTGGGCACCCAACGCCACGGCCGTCCGGGTCGCCGGTACCTTCAACTCGTTCTCCGCGACCGCGAACCCGCTGGCATTCGAGGGGTCCGGCTGGTGGTCGGTCGATGTCCCCGGCGCGGTTGAGGGGCAGGAATACAAGTTTGTCCTCATCAACGGCAGCACGATCTGGAAGAACGATCCGCGAGCGCGGCAGCTCACCAGCTCGGTGGGCAACTCGATCATCCGCGGGGATACGTTCGACTGGTCGGTGTACGGCCCTGTCGTCAATCTCTTTACCGATGGCTTTGAGTACACGACGATTCCCGCCCCCTGGGTCGTCAGCGGTACCAGCACCTATCGCGTGCGGACGTCGACAACCTACAAGGCAGCGGGCGCACGCGGCTGCACCTTTGACAGCCACACGTCGAGTTCGTACCAGACCTCGCGCCTGACGCTGACGCTCAACGCGAGCAACCACGGGCAGCTCTCGCTCAGCTACAAGGTCCGCAACGTCGGTGATGAGACCGATTCCACCGATGGTGTGTACATCTCCAACAACGGCACCACGTGGTACAAGGTCGATACGTACCCGGCGATCTCGGGCTCCTTCTCGACGCGAACCGTCAACCTCTCCGCGGCGGCGGCCGCCAACGGCATCACGCCGGGCTCGAGCTTCCGCATCCGCTGGCAGGAGTATGACAACTCGCCGCTCGCCTCCGACGGGGTCGCGATCGACGATGTCGCCGTCACGGGCCGCGTCAAGTCGCCGAGCTTCACTACTCCGGCGTGGAACCAGATGGTCATCTACGAGATGCACATCGGCACGTTCAACGATTCGGCCGGCGGTTCGCCGGGCTCGTTCAACACGGCGATCTCACGGCTTGACCAGATCCAGGCGATGGGTGTCAACGCCGTCAAGGTCATGCCGGTTGCCGAGTTCGCGGGCGATTTCTCGTGGGGGTACAACCCCGCCCATCCGTACGCCGTCGAGGGCATCTACGGCGGCATGAGCGAGTACAAGCGGTTCATCAACGAATGCCACGCCCGCGGGATCGCCGTCATCCAGGATGTCGTACACAACCACTGGGGCCCCAGCGACCTGGACATGTGGCGCTTCGATGGCTGGTTCAGCGGCTCGTACGGCGGCATCTTCTTCTACAACGATTACCGGGCGAGCACCCCGTGGGGCGACACGCGACCCGATTACGGCCGCGGCGAGGTCCGCAGCTATATCCGGGACAACTGCATCAATTGGCTCCAGGAGTACCGTGCTGATGGCCTGCGCTGGGATTCCACCGTCAATATCCGCAACACCAACAACGGCGTCGGCGCCGACATCCCCGATGGCTGGTCGCTCATGCAGTGGGTCAACAACGAGATCGACGGCTCTCAGAACTGGAAGATCTCGATCGCCGAGGACCTCCAGAACAACGAGTGGCTGACCAAGACCACGGGCGCGGGCGGGGCGGGCTTTGATTCGCAGTGGGATGCGGGGTTCGTGCATCCGATTCGCTCGGCGATCATCACCGGCAGCGATGCATCCCGAAACATGTTCTCGGTGCGCGATGCGATCAACCACTACTACAACGGCAGCGCGACGCAACGGATCATCTATACGGAGTCCCATGATGAGGTCGCCAACGGCCACAGCCGCGTTCCCGAGGAGATCTGGCCGGGGAACGCGAGCAGCTGGTTCTCGAAGAAGCGGTCCACGCTCGGTGCGGGGATCGCCATGACGTCTCCGGGCATTCCGATGATCTTCCAGGGCCAGGAGGTTCTCGAGGATGGCTACTTCGCCGATACCGATCCGGTCGATTGGACAAAGCTGACCACATACGCCGGCATCCAGACGATGTATCGCGACATGATCCGCCTTCGTCGTAACTGGTTTGACACCACCCGCGGCCTGCGCGGGAACAACGTCAACGTCCACCACATCAACGACACCAACAAGGTGATCGCGTTCCACCGCTGGGAGAACGGCGGCGCCAAGGACGATGTCATCATCGTCGCCAACTTCGCGAACACTTCGTACAGCAGCTACAACCTCGGCTTCCCGCGTGGCGGCACGTGGAAGGTCCGCTTCAACTCCGACTGGAACGGCTACGACTCGGGTTTCGCGAACACCAACTCGTATGACACGACGGCGAACGCGGGCGCGAAGGATGGCCTTGCCTACAACGGAAACGTCGGCATCGGGCCGTACACGGTGATCATCCTGTCGCAGGATTGACCGACGCATCTGAGTCGGATCACGCCGGCGCGAGTGAACCCGCCATCCTCACCGCCAGCTCGATCGCCGCCCTCATGCTACCCGGGTCCGCCTTGTTCTTCCCCGCGATATCGAACGCTGTGCCGTGATCCGGGCTTGTGCGAACCGTCGGCAGACCCAGCGTCACGTTCACCGCACGATCCCGATCCAGCAGCTTCACCGGGATCAGACCCTGGTCGTGGTACATCGCCACCACCAGGTCCCACTCCCCGCGCGCTGCGGAGATGAAGATCGTGTCGCCGGGGAAGGGGCCGCGAGCATCGATCCCCACATCGTTGGCAACCTTGATCGCCGGCTCGATGATCCGCATCTCTTCATCGCCCAGGATGCCGTTCTCGCCGGCGTGCGGGTTGAGACCGCAGACGGCGATCTTGGGACGCCGGCCGCTGCCGTTGATCCGACGGATGGCATCGTTCCCGAGGTCGATCGCATCGAACACCGTGCCGATCGTGAAGAGATCCCGGATCTCCATGAGCGGGACATGCACGGTCGCGAGCACGACGTTCAGCCGTGGGGAGACGAACATCATCGCGACGCGCTTGGCGGCGAACCGGGTTCCCAGCAGCTCGGTGTGGCCGGGGAACCTGCCGAAGCCGGCGAGCGACCAGGCTTGTTTGCAGATCGGGCCCGTCACGATTCCGTCGGCTCGCAGGGGATCCCGTGCCTCGCGCTTGGCGGCGGCGATCGCCGCATCGCAGAACACGAGGCTCAGTTCCCCCGCGAGTTTGTTTGCCGCCCGCGGCAGGCGCGAGAACCCGAACTCGCCACCGCGGCGTTCCCAGTCCAGCACGACGACATCGTGCGCCTGTGCGGTCTCGACCAGTGGTGAGTCGTGCTCCACCCGCCACCAGAACGGCTCGATGTTCGCGGCACGTGCCGCATCCGCGAGCACGCTCTCGATGCCGTAGATGCGAAACTTGGCGAGCCGGCGCAGGTCACGGTCCGCGAGCGACTTGACGATGACTTCAGCGCCGATTCCAAGCGGATCTCCCATGGTGATCGCGAACGTCGGCCGTTCACCGGCCTTCGGTGCTTCCACGGAAGAGGATTGCCACGCGGGCTCCATGTCTCAGTTTAGGTTGCTGCCCGCGGCTTCAGGCCCATTGGCGCAACACACTCATTTCAATACCCCGCCGCGTGCCCATCCTTCCGCGACTCGGAAGCCCCGGAATAGACACCCGTCGCCGGATCGCGCCTGATTGCTTGATACCCGCCGAAGGTCGGCGTTGATGTTGGCCGGATCCGGTGCCCGCGTTTCTCAAGCTCCTTGCGGGTCTCCTCCGAATATCCCGGCTCCAGGTTCAGCACCCCGCCATCGGCCATCGGCTTGACCGATCCCTGCGGCTCGGTCGAGCCATCGTGGTGAATCCGCGGGGCATCGCCGGCCTGCTGAAGGCCCATCCCGAAGTCGATCAGATTGATCACGATCTGAGCATGGCCCTGCGGTTGCATCGCCCCGCCCATGACGCCGAAGCTCATCCACGGCTTGCCATCCTTGGTGATGAACGCGGGGATGATGGTGTGGAAGGGGCGCTTGCCGGGCATGAGCGCGTTGGGGTGGTCTGCCACGAGCGCGAACTGCTCTCCGCGATCCTGCAGCATGAAGCCCAGCCCACCATCCGGACCCCCGCTGGACCTCGTCGGCACCATGCCGCTGCCCATTCCGCGATAGTTTGACTGGATGAGCGAGACCATCATGCCATCCTTGTCCGCCGTCGTCAGGTAGATCGTGTCCGCGCCGCCGGGGATTGAGCCCGGCTCGACCGCGAGCGCCGACTTGCTCATGTCGATGAGCGTGCGCCGCTGGGCTGCGTATTCTCCGCTGATCAGCGTAGCGACCGGCGTCTTCACGAACGCCGGATCGGCGTAGTGCCGGGCCCGATCCTCGAACGCGAGCTTCTTGGCCTCGACGAACGCGTGGACATGATCGGCGCTGCCGAAGCCCATCGCCTTGAGGTCGTATCCCTCCAGGATCTTGAGGATCTGCAAGGCGGCGATCCCTTGGCCGTTGGGAGGCAGCTCCCAGATGTCGTATCCGCGATAGTTCGCCGACACCGGCTCGACCCACTCCCCGGTGTGCGAAGCAAAGTCGCTCGCCGCGAGCACACCGCCCTGGGCCTTGATGTAGGCCTCGATGATCTGAGGGATCTCACCCTGGTAGAACGCATCTCGGCCCTCTTCGGCGATCCGGCCGAGCGTCCTGGCGAGGTTGGGGTTCTTCCAGATCTCACCGGCGGCGGGCGCTTTGCCGTTGATGGTGAACTGCTCCACGAAACCAGGGAACTCGCGGTAGACACGCACCGAGCCCGCCCAGCCCTGGGCGATCACCGGCGCCATCGGGAACCCATCGCTCGCGTACGCGATCGCCGGGGCGAGCACGTCCTTCATCGGGAGCTTCCCGAACTTGCCGTGCAGGGCGAACCAGCCATCGACGCACCCGGGCACGGTGACGGGAAGCGGCCCGCGCGGTGGGATCGCCTCCAGCCCGCGCGATTTCACAAGCTCGATCGTCAACGCGGCCGGCGCTCGCCCGGATCCGTTGTAGCCGTGCAGCTTGTGTGTCTTGGGATCCCACACGATCGCGAACAGGTCTCCGCCGATGCCGCTGCCGGTCGGCTCCATGAGTCCCAGCGCTGCATCGGCGGCGATCGCCGCATCGATGGCGGAGCCGCCGGCCTTGAGGATGTCCACGGCGATCTGGGTGGCGAGCGGATGGCTGCTCGCGGCCATGCCGTTGGCGGCGAATACCTCCGATCGCGTGGCCTTGGGGAGCATCTGGCCTTCAGCCATGGGAGCGATCATCATGGACGCCAGCACCGTTGTGAGTGCAGAAAAGTGGGCGATGGACATGACACCAAACTACCGCGCACCGGTCTACCGTGCCAGCACGAATCGTCTTGAACCCAGGGGAGCACACCAATGAACTTTCACATCGGCACCAGCGGCTACTCCTACAAGGAATGGAAGGGAAGCTTCTACCCCGAGGATCTCTCCGCCAAGAAGATGCTCTCCTAATACGCCGAGCGTTTCAACGCTGTCGAGAGCAACGGCACGTTCTACAAGATGCCGGCCGCCGCAGCGCTCGCCGCGTGGCTGCCGCAGGTCCCCAAGAGCTTCAAGTTCATCCTCAAGGCCCCGCAGCGCATCACGCACTTCCAGCGATTGAAGAACGCGGAGAAGACGCTCAAGGAGTTCCTGACCGCCGCCAAGGCTCTCAAGAGTCAGCTCGGTCCGTTGCTCTTCCAGCTCCCACCCAACATGAAGAAGGATGCCGCCCGGCTCGCCGACTTTCTCAAGCTCATTCCCAAGAAGCAGAAGGTCGCCTTCGAGTTCCGCCATCAGTCCTGGCTCGATGAGGAGACCTTCGACATCCTCCGCAAGCGCAACGCCGCCCTCTGCATCGCCGAGGCCGAGGATGGAGTCGAAGTCCCCTTCATCTCGACCGCCGACTGGGGGTATGTACGGCTCCGGATGCTCGGGTACACCGACAAGGAGCTGAAGGCCCGGACCAAGAACATCCAGGCGCAGAAGTGGGGGGATGTATTCATCTTCTTCAAGCACGAAGACGAGGCCCGGGGACCGCGGATGGCCCAGCGCCTCATGGAGCTGCTCAGCTAACCCCCACCACCGGGCCCCATCGCGCGCCGATAACACACCCAGCGCGAACCTGCCAGCCCGCCCTGAAGTACGATCACCTGACCGATTACCCGCGACATTCCCGCGCGCATTCTCCGAACTACACTTCTTTCAAGAACCCCTGAAAGCACGAGCCGCCCCTTGCCCATCCTCACCAATACCTTCACACCCCAGGACCTCCGCAAGCTCCCCGTCTCCGAGCTGCCCAACCTCGCTCGCGAGATCCGTGAGCACATCGTTCGCCAGATCTCCAAATCCGGCGGACACCTGGCTCCCAACCTCGGCGTCGTCGAGCTCACGCTCGCCCTGCACTACGTCTTTGATTTCCTCCACGATCGCCTGGTCTTCGATGTCGGCCACCAGGCCTACCCGCATAAATTGATCACTGGAAGGTTGGCCCTTCTCGATAAGCTCCGCACCCGCGAGGGGATGTCCGGCTTCCCCGAACCCTCCGAATCCCCATACGACCTCTTCCGCGTCGGTCACGCCGGCACGGGCATCTCGACCGCCGTTGGCCTGGCTCGCGGGGATCAGCTCAACAACGAATCCTTCATCCCCAACCAGCGCCCCGAGGGGCGACGCATCGTCACGCTTATCGGAGATGCCTCGATCGTCAACGGCGTCGCGATGGAAGGGCTCAACAACGCCGGCACGCTCAATCGCCAGTTCCTGGTCGTCCTCAATGACAACGGGATGTCGATCTCAAGGCCCCAGGGCGCGGTCTCTCAGTACTTCGATCGCCTGCGCCTCAGCCACCGCTACGGCGATTTCAAGAAGTCTGCCCGAAAGCTCCTCGAGCACATCCCCGGCGGTGAATCTCTGATCGGCGCCTACCACCGCGCTGGCGAGATGGCCAAGGCGATGGTCAACGAGGGTGGTGCGACGGGTGGGGGCGGCGCTGGCGGGTGGTTCGAGCACTTCGGCCTTCTCTCGTTCGGACCGATCGACGGTCACGATCTTCCCCAGCTCATCGAGTTCCTCGGCGAGGCTCGCGACATCGATCGCCCCATGCTCCTGCATGTCAAGACCGTCAAGGGCAAGGGGTGCGAGTTCGCCGAGAGCGATTCGAGCAGGTTCCATTCCCCCGGCGCGTTCAAGATGGTTGATGATGGGGATCCGGATTCGGAGCGCCAGGCCGCCAACGGCACCGCGGGTGCAACCTCTCCCTCAACTCCCGTGCCGCTCGTGAGCGAAGGATGCCGCGTCGAGATCAAGCCCGAGGGCCGATCCTTCACCACCGCCTTCGGCGATGCCATGCTCGCCATGATGCAACGGGATCCCAAGGTGGTCGCCTGCACCGCGGCGATGCCCGATGGCACCGGCATCAGCAAAGTTCTTCCCAAGTTCCCCGAACGCTCGTGGGATGTGGGCATCTGCGAGAGCCACGCGCTGGACATGATGGCCGGGCTTGCCAAGACCGGCTTCAAGCCGTTCCTGGCCGTCTACTGCACGTTCTTCCAGCGAGCCTTCGACCAGGCGTTCCAGGAAGCCGCGCTCCAGGGTTTGCCGGTTCGCCTCTGCATGGACCGCGCTGGCCTCGTCGGCGGCGATGGCGCCGTGCACCACGGCTTCTGCGATACCGCCCTGCTTCGCACGCTTCCGGGGGCGGCGATCATGGCGGCGATCGATGAGCCCAGCCTGCTCGCCGGGCTCGAATTCATGCGCACCTTCGATGCGGGTCTGTCCAGCATCCGCTATCCGCGCGACATCGTCTCACCCGCGCTCGCAGATACCGCCTGCCCCGCGTTTGAACTCGGCAAGGCTCGCCTCATCCACGGCCCCGATGTCTGTGCCCAGTCTCGGGGCGAGGCCTTGCACGCCCCGGCGGTACACGCCGCGATCCTCGCTTTCGGCACGCCCGCGATCGATGCGATCAAGGCCGCCCGGGAGCTCGCCGGTGAATACACCATCTCCATCTACGATGCTCGGTTCGCCAAGCCCATCGACACCGCGCTGATCCGGGAGTTGCTGACGCGGCAGATCCCGATCATCACCGTCGAGGATCACTCCAGCATCGGGGGCTTCGGCTCGGCGGTTCTTGAAGCCGCCCAGGAAATGGCCCTCGATGCCTCGCGCATCACGCGCATGGGGCTGCCAGACAGCTGGATCATGCAGGATTCGCGAGCCAGGCAGCTTGCCGAGGCGGGGATCGACGCCGCTGGCATCGCGAGAGCGATCCGTCACGCCGCCGGCGGTCACGAGTCCGCGGCTCAGCGTACTTCGGAGCCGTCGGCTTCAGCCGGCGGCCTCAAGCGCCCCATCTCATCGGCCGGTTGAGCTTTGTCATCGCGATCATTCCCGGATCGCCGCAATGCCTCGTATCGCCGCCGCCTTCACGAGCGTTTCTTCCCACTCCGCGATCGGATCGCTGTCCGCGACGATCCCAGCGCCGATGCTGTAGCTCAACGTGCCATCGGCGATCTCATCTAGGCCCGCAGCGCCGGCTCGCCCGCGTACGACCGCGGTCCGGATCCCGATCGACATCTCCATCCGCCCGCAATCGGAGATGTAGCCGATCCCCCCGCAGTAGACCCCGCGTCGTGAGGGTTCGAGCTCGGCGATGATCTGCATCGCACGCACCTTGGGTGCGCCGGTCACCGATCCGCCGGGGAACGTCGCCCGCAGGACATCATCCATCCCGATGCCGTTGCGCACGCGACCCGACACCGTGCCCGTCGCCTGCAGGATCTCGGTGCCGCCTCCGCTCACATCGCCGCTCGCGCCCGATCCCGGCCCCGCCCGCCCGTGCCGCTCGATCGTCCGCGCGTGATCCACCCGGATCGATCCGAACTCGCACACCCGCCCCAGATCGTTGCGCATCAGATCGATGATCATGTTGAGCTCAGCCCGGTCTTTGCTCGCGGCGGCAAGCTCCTGCTCGCTTCCCGCCCCCGGCCGCGTCCCTTTCATCGGTCGCGTCACCAGCCGTCGCTCGCGCGGATCAAACGAAAGGAACAGCTCAGGGCTTGCCGACAGGATCCCCATCCGCTCCCCGCCCGCCAGTTGATCCTCGATGTATGCCCCATATCCCGGCGCGGCAGCCGCCGCGAGCCGCGCGAATGCCGTTCGCATGCTTCCCGTGAACGCCCCTTCGAGCTCATGCGCCAGGTTGACCTGGTAGACATCCCCGGCGCGGATGTACTCGATTCCTCGCTGCACCGCGGCGATGTATCCCGGGCGACCCATCCGGCTCCGCAGCGGCGCAACCTCAAACGCCTCCGGCGCGATGCGACCCGTGTCGGCAATCCGCGCGATCGGAGGCTCACCGATCGCCCACCACGCGCCGGTCTCATGGTCGAAGAGCAGGGCATCATCGCAGCGGTGCCACCGCGCCAGCGCTCCGCGAACCGCTCGCGGATCGCCGGTGAGCCTCGCCGCTGGCTCCCAGACTTCTCCAAGCTCGTACGCCAACCCCCCGATCCACCCGCCGGCAAACGGCAAACCCGCGATCCCGGCCCCGACAACGTCCGTGCCGTTGGCCTCGCCGCCTGTGGACGGCAATCCCGCACCTTCATGAACCCGTCCCGGCCGTGTCAGGATCGTCCACCGGGAACTGGGTACTCCACCCCACCCCGCCGCCGCCTCCGAACACAATCCAATCAACCCGATATCCCGCGGCCACCGCAATGCCACTTCCAGCGGGGAGCCCCCTAGCTCCGTGGGTCCAAGCCGCCGCGCAGCTCCGGTGGCACCGGAAGCCTTCGGTTTTCCGTCAGAGATTGATTCGGGAAACGACCGCATTTTGCAAGGCCGGCAGCACCATCAGCACCCGGAAATTCGTCTTGAAACCCCGACGTTCCTAATATCTTCCCCTTGTTTCCGATCGGGTGCGGCAGAAGGGTTCGCCCCTCCGCTCAGCCCTTCCGGAGATGCATATTCCGACCAGCATCCTGGTAGGGCACGCGCCCCGCCGGGGGTCATTCCGCAGCATCGAGGTGAGCATCGTTATGAGCAAGAAGGTCTCCAGCAAGGCGCTCGTGGCCCTGAAGCAGCACGCCGCCGGGTCGGTCTCCAAGAAGGCCATTAAGAAGGTCGCCCGAAAGACGGTTGCCAGCCCGCCATCCCCTTCATCCCCCACGATCGCCACCATGCCCGCAGCACCATATAAGCCCTCCAGCCACAAGCCCAAGCCCGGCAAGATGGTTTACTACTTCGGCAAGACCCTCTGCGAGGGCGATGGCCGGATGAAGATGCTCCTGGGCGGCAAGGGCGCCAACCTGGCCGAGATGACCTCGATCGGCTTGCCGGTGCCCCCCGGCTTCACCATCACCACCGACACGTGCGCTGCGTACTACAAGAACGGGGAGCAGCTCCCCTACGGCCTCATGAACGAGGTCAACAAGAACATCGCCACGCTCGAGAAGGAGCTGGGCAAGAAGTTCGGCTCCAACGACAACCCGCTCCTGGTCTCCGTCCGCTCGGGCGCGGCCGTCTCCATGCCCGGGATGATGAACACGATCCTCAACCTCGGCCTCACCGACGCCGCCGTCACCGGGCTCGCCAACGCGACCAACAACGTGCGGTTCGCCTACGACGCCTATCGCCGCCTCATCGACATGTTCGGCGATGTGGTCATGGGCGTCGATCACAAGCTCTTCGACGAGGAGCTCTCCAAGATCAAGGCCAAGTACAAGGCCCGGTCCGACACCGATGTCCCCGCCGAGGGCATGATCGAGGTCTGCGAGGCATACAAGAAGGTCTATCAGCGCTACGTCGGGGAGGTCTTCCCGCAGAACCCCTTCAAGCAGCTTGAGCTGGCGATCCAGGCGGTCTTCAAGAGCTGGAACAGCGACAAGGCCGTCAAGTATCGCCGCATCGAGAACATCCGCGGGCTCAACGGCACCGCCGTCAACGTGCAGTCGATGGTCTACGGCAACATGGGCGCCGACTCCGGCACGGGCGTTGCCTTCACACGCAACAACACCACCGGAGAGAACGAGTTCTACGGGGAGTTCCTCATCAACGCCCAGGGCGAGGATGTGGTCGCCGGCATCCGCACCCCCCAGCACGTCTCCGAGATGCCCAAGTGGAACAAGAAGGTCTACAACCAGCTCCTGGACATCAAGGCCAAGCTCGAGCGCCACTACAAGGAAATGCAGGACATCGAGTTCACCATCGAGCGCGGCACGCTCTACATGCTCCAGACCCGCACCGGCAAGCGCAACGGCGTCGCCGCCGTCCGGATCGCCTGCGACATGGTCAAGGAGCGCCTCATCGATGAGCCCACAGCGCTGGTGCGCATCCCCGCCGGGGATCTCACCCAGCTCCTGCTCCCCTCGTTCGATCCGGCCGCCAAGAGGAAGGTCGAGGTTCTCACCCGCGGCATCCCGGCCTCTTCGGGCGCGGCGATCGGAAAGCTCGCCTTCAGCGCCGATGAGGCCGTCAAGCGGGCCCAGAAGGGTGAGCGCGTGATCCTCGTCCGTGATGAGACCAGCCCCGAGGATGTCGAGGGCATGCACATGGCCGCCGGCATTCTCACCTCCACGGGCGGGCGAACCAGCCACGCCGCGGTGGTCGCGTGCGGCTGGGGCAAGTGCTGCGTCGTCGGCGCCGGCGAGGTCCACATCGACGAGCACAAGGGCGTGATGAAGATCGGCGGCAAGACCTTCGGCCGTGATGACACCATCTCGATCGACGGCTTCACCGGCGAGGTCATGCCCGGCGAGGTCGCCCGTCGCGTCCCCGACAAGATCTCCGGCGATTTCCTCCAGGTCATGAAGTGGTCGGACAAGTACCGCAAGCTCCAGGTCCGCACCAACGCCGACACCCCCGAGGATGCCCAGCGGGCACGCGAGTTCGGCGCTGAGGGCATCGGCCTCTGCCGCACCGAGCACATGTTCTTCGAGGGGGATCGCATCAAGGCGATGCGCGAGATGATCCTCGCCGAGACCCGGGAGGCCCGTGAGAAGGCCCTCGACAAGCTCCTCCCGTACCAGCGCGACGACTTTGTCGGCATCTTCAAGGCGATGAAGGGCCTGCCCGTCACCATCCGCCTCATCGACCCGCCCCTGCACGAGTTCCTGCCCCACGACGATGAGAACCAGGGCGCGATGGCCAAGATGCTCAAACTGCCCGTCGAGAAGGTCAGGCAGCGCGTCAACCAGCTCCACGAGATGAACCCCATGCTGGGCCATCGCGGGTGCCGGCTCTGCGTCACCTACCCCGAGATCCTGGCGATGCAGGTCCGGGCGATCGTCGAGGCGACCATCGACTGCCTCCGCAGCAACATCAAGGCCCTCCCGGAGATCATGATCCCGCTGGTGGGCACCAAGAAGGAGCTGGCGGTCCTTCGTGCCGAGGTCGAGGAGACCATCACCAAGGTCCGCAACGAGCAGGAGTTCAAGAACCGCCTGGACATCAAGATCGGCACGATGATCGAGATTCCCCGCGCGGCCGTCACCGCCAACGAGATCGCCGAGTCGGCCGACTTCTTCTCCTTCGGCACCAACGACCTCACGCAGATGACCTTCGGCTTCTCGCGCGACGACATCAACACCTTCCTGCCCGACTACCTCCACCGGGATCTACTCCCGGCAGATCCCTTCCAGACGCTGGACACAGGCGGCGTTGGCCAGCTCGTCCAGATGGGCACCATCCGCGGCCGCCAGACCAAGAGCGACCTCAAGGTCGGCATCTGCGGGGAGCACGGCGGTGATCCCAAGAGCGTCCACTTCTTCCACAACGCCGGGCTCGACTACGTCTCATGCTCCCCCTTCCGCGTGCCGATCGCCCGGCTCGCGGCAGCGCAGGCGAGCATTTTGGCGGACAATGCGGCTGCTCAGCAGTCCGCCGACTGATCGCAAACCGCGATCGGAGCCGCCGGCTTCAGCCGGCGGTCGCCAAGCCCCAACAACCACGACGGCCCGGTCTCGCGACCGGGCCGTTTCCTTTCCCACCCGCTGAACTTCCCCCCTGGCGTGAGTCCTCGCCCTCCCCACGCGTTCCATGCGTGCGGGGTGATCGCCTGCGCACAAGGCCGGCCCGACCGGCAGGAGAACCGACCGATGCTCGCCACGAACGAACCCACCACGATCACCGATGCCCGACCCTCACGCTGGAGTCTCGCCCACAGGCTCGCGTTCCGCTTCGTGTTCACCTACGCCGCGCTCGCCCTGACCGCCTACCCCGTGTCGATGCTCCCGTTCGCTTCCAACCTGGGGATCGAGGGCAACGCGCTCGTGGATCCGGCGATCTCGCATGTCGGGGAAGCCATCACCGGGCAGCCTGTGCTCGCCGATCCCCTGGGCGCGGGCGGTGATTCCCTCTTCAACTACATCCACGTGCTCTGCTGCGCCGTGCTCGCCGCGTCGATCACCCTCTGCTGGTCCATCCTCGATCGCCGACGCCTCGCCTACCCCGGGCTTGCCGGCGTGCTCACGATGGGGCTGCGCTTCCTGCTCGCCGTCACGCTCCTCAACTACGGCTTCCACAAGGTCTTCAACGTCCAGTTCGCTCCCCCCGATGCCTATCGCCTGCTCCAGTCGTACGGGGATTCATCACCCTCCGGCCTGCTCTGGACGTTCATGGGGTTCTCGCCGGCGTACACCTTCTTCGCCGGCCTGATGGAGGTCATCGGCGGCACGCTGCTCCTGTCGCGACGAACGGCCGGTGTGGGTGCGCTGGTGCTCTGCGGCGTGATGACCAATGTCGTCATGCTCAACTTCTGCTACGACGTTTCCGTCAAGCTCTTCTCGATGCACCTGCTCGCCATGGCGATCGTGCTTGCGGTCCCCGACATGTCAAGGCTCGCCGCCGTCTTGGTGCTGAACCGGACGGTCTCTGCGCAGCCCCGGTTCAGCAGCCCCCGCGCGATGCGTTCGGTGTCGTTTGCCGTCGCTCTGCTTGCCGGCATGTACGCCTTCTTCGGCAACGCGTGGCAGCACCATCAGATGTGGAGCTCCATCGACTTCGGCGCAGATTCACCGCACGCGGGTGTGTACAAGGTTGATCGCTTCACCGTGGCGGGCGCATCTTCCGAAAGCGGGAATGAACCGGCCGATGCCGACCCGCGCTGGAACCGCGTGCTCATCTCCGGCGGCATGATCGCCATTCAGCGCAGCGACTCGATCATCGTCCAGTACATGCTCCTGGAAGAAGCCGGCACGGCCGAGCCGACGCTCCCCTCGGATTCCTGGATCTTCCGCTGCACCCGTCCCGAACCCGGCAAGCTCCACGTTCGCGGCATCGAGTCTGGCCGGGAGATCTCGGTTGTGCTCTCCAGGTCCGAATCCCCCATGCTCCTCACCAGCCGAGGATTCAACTGGGTTGTCGAGGAGGAGTGGTTCAACCGCTGATCGATGCTGGGCGAACCGTTCCCGCATCGAGTCTCGGGTTCCCGGGCACGGCGTTGATTTCTGCAACTACCATCGGGCCATGACAACGCCAGATCCAGCGCTGACCCGCTGCGCGAACCCCGCGATCATCAAGCCCGATGGCGGCGACACGATCGTCATCGTCGGCGATAAGGCCCGCATCCTCGCCGATGCCTCTGCGACGGGGGGCCAGTGCACCGTCTTCGAGGCGATCACGCCGCCGGGCGTGGGCCCGCCGCTGCACAGCCACGAACGCGAGGATGAGTACTTCTACATCATCGAGGGCACCGTGAAGTTCAGTGTGAACGGGCAGATCCATGTCGGCAGCGCCGGCACGTTCCTGCTCGCCCCGCGCGGCAGCATCCACACCTTTATGAACGCCGGTCCGAAACCCAGCCGCATGCTCATCTGGGTGACACCCGCGGGGCTGGAGCAGCCCTTCCGCGAGAACGCAGCACTCTTCAAGCACAACCCGCAGGCAAGCCCCGATCAGATCGCCGAGATCTTCGACCGATTCGGTGTCAGGTTCCACGGTCCGCCGCTGGATGTGTCCAGCGCTTGATGTCTCGGGTTAGAACGAACGATCTGCCGCGATTACGGCTTCACCCCCAGCTCCGCCCGGCGATCCTTGATCTCAGATTTCAGACTTGAAACAAAGGCATCCAGCGCCATCCCACCCAGATCCTTCTCCACGCCCCGTGCCCGCACCGACACCATCCCGGCCTCCGCATCCCGCGGCCCCACGATCGCCATGTACGGGATCTTCTCATCCGCCGCGATCTTGATCTTCGCCTGGACGCGATCGTTGGAATCGTCGATGGCCGCCCGGACATCCGCCGCCTGGAGCGCGGCGAGCACCTTCTGGGCGTACTCGTTGCTCTTGTCGGAGATCGGCAGCACGCGGACCTGCTCGGGGCTCAGCCAGGCCGGGAACGCCCCCGCGAAGTGCTCGATCAGCACACCGCAGAAGCGTTCCATGCTCCCGAACGGAGCGCGGTGGATGACGACCGGGCGATGAGGCCTGTTGTCGGACCCGATGTACGACAGATCAAACCGGATCGCCATGTTGTAATCGACCTGCACGGTCCCCAGCTGCCACTCCCGGCCGATGACATCCTTGACGACGAAGTCGATCTTGGGCCCGTAGAACGCGGCCTCGCCGGGCTCCCTGCTGAACGAAACGCCCAACGATTCGGCGGCGGCGATGCACGCCGCCTCGGCCTTGTCCCAGTTCTCCTTGCTGCCGGTGTATTTGTCGGCGTTGGGATCGCGCAGACCGACGCGCACGCGATAGTCCTTCATCCCCAGGGTCGCGAAGATGGTCTTGACCAGCGACAGGCACCCTTGCACCTCCGCCGGGATCTGGTCTTCGGTGCAGAAGAGGTGGGCATCATCCTGGGTGAAGCCGCGGACGCGGGTCATGCCGTTGAGCTCGCCGGACTGCTCCCAGCGGTAGACGGTGCCGAACTCGGCGAGCCGCACGGGCATGTCGCGGTAGGAGTGGGGGCTGGAAGCGAAGATCTTGGCGTGGTGCGGGCAGTTCATGGGCTTGAGCATGAAGCCTTCGACGAGCTTGTCATCAGGCATGATGCGGTCCTTGGCGATCACCTCCTTGCCGGAGCGCTCGTTGATGCCGCGGGCGAGCCGCTCGGCGACACCCTCGACACGGTTCATCATTTCCGCGCAGGTGCAGCCCGAAGCGCTGAGCGCGGCGAGCGCATCGCGTTCGATGATCGGAGCGAACTGCGAATCCTTGTAGTACGGGAAGTGCCCGCTGGTCTTGTAGAGCTCCAATCGCCCGATGTGCGGGGTGAAGACCTCGGTATAACCCTGCTTGCGCAGCTCGGCGGCGATGAAGGTCTGGAGCTCCTTGCGGACGATCGATCCGCGCGGGGTCCAGAGGATGAGCCCCTGGCCGACATCCTCATCGATGTGGAAGAGGCGCAGGTGCTTGCCGATGACGCGGTGATCGCGCTTGGAGGCCTCTTCCTTCTGCTTGAGGAACTCATCGAGATCGGCCTGGGTGGCGAACGCGGTGCCGTAGACGCGCATGAGGCGATCGGAGTCTTCATCTCCGTGCCAGTAGCTGCTGGCGAGCGACATCACCTTGGCAGCGCCGATGCGGCCGGTGGTGGGGACGTGTGGTCCGCGGCAGAGATCTTCCCAGTTCTTGCCGGGAGCGCCGGTCGCGTAGAACGACAGCTTCGCAGCGTTGTCCACGCCGGCGGCGCTGTTTCCACTCGCGAACGCGGCCTTCTTGCCGTGGTAGACGCTCGATGGCATCCCCAGCGCCCGCTCGGCGTTGTCCACCTTGTACTTGTTGCCCTCTGCCTTGAGCTTGGAAAGCCCCTCCTGCGAGCCGACCTCGTAGCGCGAGAACGGCCGGTTCTCGGCGATGATCTCACCCATCCGCTTGTCGATCGCCGCGAACTGCTCGGTCGAGATCTTCTTCCCCGCGGGCACGAACATGTCGTAGAAGAACCCGTTCTCGGTCGGGGGGCCGTAGGCGAGCTGGACATCCTTGCCGATCACATCCTGGATCGCCTCGGCCATCACGTGTGCTGCCGAGTGCCGCATCAGGTACAGGGCATCGGCGCTCACCGCTTGGCCGGGCTTGGGCATGGTCACGATCGCCAGCGCGCAGTCCTTGTCGAGCACGGAAGACAGGTCACGGAGCTCCCCATCCACCTTGCACCCGATCGCGGCCTTGGCAAGCCCCGCGCCGATCGATGCGGCAACGTCCGCGGCGCTCACGGACTTGTCGAAAACCTTCTTATCACCGTTGGGAAGAGTAATGGTCGGCACTGTCAGCTCCAGTCAATCCACCGCCTGGGGTGGTTGGTTCAATGTCTTGTGGTTGAATGTCCTGGTCTTGGATTCCTACTTGACTTCCGGCTTGGCAAACATCCTGCGCATCTCTTCTTCGCGGGCCTTGGCCTCTTCAAGCGTCGGCACGTTGATTGCCTTCCGCATCGCATCCGTGACGCCTGGGCTGATCTCACCCAGCGACATCGGTTCGTTGCCCTTCTGACGGTACTGTGTCCCGAATCGCTGCGGCTGGTCGAGGCGGTTAAGGAGCCGGTCGTAGCTCGCCGCCATCAGCCAGCGTCCGCGCATGTCACCCAGGGCTCCGGAGATCATCGACAGTTCGTGGGCAAGCTGGATGCCACCCAACTCCATGGAGTGCTGGCAGATGAGGGCGGCGTGGTAGTAGTCAGCGCCGGTGTTGACGGTGCCCTCGGCGAGCATCTCGCGAACGCGGGCTTCGCGGGCGACATCGCGCTTGCTGACCTCGTGCCAATCGGCATCGGTCACGTTCTGGCGATCCGTCTGGTCGGCCTCGCAGAGCATCCGCAGCTCCGTGTTGTCGGCCGGCGCTGCTGCGGCGGCAACCGGCGGCTTTGCAGCTTCCTTGCTGTTCGCACACCCCGCCAGCGCGGCCGCGCCGGCGATCGCTACGCAGCCGGCCGCTCGCCTCAATAGGCTTTGTTTCGGATTCCTGTTCATCGCATCACTTCCAGCCTCATCCATCCCCGGCTCAGTGGGCCTTGGCTCACTGTGCCTTCTCTTCCGGCTCCTGCAGAGCGAACGATTCCAGCCGTCCGCACGATGGGCATCGATACGTCGTCACCTTGATCGCGGCCTTGAATTGCTTGGAGTGAACCTCGCTCCCTGTCCAGGATTTCTGCGGAACCCCAGCGCACCAGCGAGATTGCAGGATCGCGGCGTGCGCTGAATCAACCATGAACCCGACCTCCATCGGAACCTCGCAGGCGATGCAGAGCAGTTCTTCCTGTTCCAAGGCGCCCTCCATGCGGGCCTTCCCGCCGCCCAAGTCCTTCATCAACGAAAAAACCCGGCCGCTGCCGGCCGGGTCGCATATCGATTCACAGACAGACGGATGCCGGCTTCATCCGCTGCGGAAGATCCACGTAGTCGTCGTCGTGATGGTGGGCCCTGGCCGGTTCATTGCCGGAAAGTCTAGCCGCCCCGCCGCCCTCGGCCACTGCCCGCCATTCTGTACACTGGCGCTGTGGGTTTGCAGCACCGCCAGGAACCTTTCAGATGATCCTCCCCGTCTCCCTCCTGCTCGCCCTGATCGCCATCACCCAGCCCGCGCCCAAGCAGCCCGATGCGCCGGCTCCGGCACAGCCCCCGGTCCCCCCAGCCACGGCCACCCCAGCCAGCGATCCCGAGTGCCTCAAGCCGCTCGCGTGGCTCGCGGGGAGCTGGACTGGCACGATGGAAGGGGATCCGGTTGAGGAAACCTGGAGCGGTGCGATGGGGGATTCGATCATCGGCATGTTCCGCTGGCAGCACGAGGGCAAGACCGTCCTCTATGAAATGCTCGCGATCAAGGCCGAGGGCTCCACGCCCACCCTGCGCCTGCGGCACTTCGATTCCAAGTTCAATCCGTGGAAGGATGAGCTCGCGACGGTCGCCACGCTGCCGCTTGCGGAGAGTTCCGAGACCGGTGCTCTGTTCAAGAACAACACCAACATCGGAGGCATTGCCTCTTGCGAGTATCGACGGACGGGCGACACGCTGGCGATCACCGTTTCGTTCAAGGATGACTCGCGCGAAGCGCTGAAGTTCGGGCTGACGCGGGTGCATGGGAAGTAAGCAGGCGGCGCATCCAATCACCTCTCGTTGCCGTGACAAAAACAACACCGGCCCGTAAACCGGGCCGGTGCGGAAGTGTCATTGAAGTCTCTGAGTCTCAGATCTCAGGCCGCCTGGCGGATGCCGCAGCACTCATTGATGCCCGAGACGGGGGTCGCGCCGGGGATGCCCGTGATGGGGGTGATCGGAGAGATGGGCGAGGTGGGGATGCCGTTGATCCCGGAGAACGTGCCGACCGGGGAGTAGCCGGGGACGAAGCCGTAGGCCTGGTTGAAGAGGGTGTTGGTGTAGTTGTTGAAGGGGGCGGTGAACGGGGAGTAGCCGCCGAAGTAGTGCGAGGTGGGGAAGGAGGTGTGGAGAGAAGCGGGGGTGTAGCCGGTGGTGCCGTGGAACGAGCCGGTGGCATCGAAGCCGGGATGCCAGCCGAGCGTGTTCTGCCAGGGGAACGTCTGGCCGAAGGTGTTGCCGTAGAACTGGCCGGTCGGAGAGAACGTGCTGGGGAACTGGCCGAAGCTGCCGTAGCCGTAGTTGCCGGAGCCGTAGCTGTTGACACCCAGGCCGTTGAAGCCGGTCGTGTTGAAGCCGGTGGTGAACGGCACGCCGAAGCTCTGCCCGCCGACGAAGGGCGAGTAGAACGAGTTGGTGATGGGGGTGATGGGGGTGATGGGGGTGATGGGGGAGTTGAAGGTGGTGGGGGTGCTGTAGTTGAAGGGGGTCATACCGAGGGTGGTGTAACCCGTGGGGCTGACACCGTAACCGAACGTCGGTGTGTTGAACGAATTAAACGGCGTGTTGAACGTGTTGTAGATGCCGTTCACATAGCCGTACCCGTTCACGGGGTTGAAGGTCGAGTTGAACGAGGGGGTATAGCCGTTGGTGTTGAAGCCCCAGGTGTTCGCGGGAGTCCAGCTGTTGCCGGGCGTCCAGCCGTTCACGAAGCTGGGCACAAAGCCGTTATGGCCGTACGAGAACGAATTGCCGCCGAAGGTCTGGGGACGGCTGTACCAGTTCCAGGGCGTCCACGAAGATGAGTTCTGGAACGAGCCGAAGGGGTTGAACGTGGGAGCGAAGTTCGCCGTGCCCGCGCTCGCGAGGATCGCCGGGATCCCGAAGCTGTTCGGCACGCCCCAGTTCTGAGAAATGTAGTTCTGCGGAACGTAGCCCTGAGGAATGAAGTTCTGGGGCACGAAGCTCGGCGTGCCGGTGTAACCGTTGAACGCCGGGAACTGGCCGAAGGGGATCTGCTGGCCGCTGTACTGGTTCACCGCGTGCTGGGGGTACTGGCCGACCGGATACTGACCCACCGGATACTGGCCCACCGGCGACTGGCCGCCGTACTGGCTCTGGCCATTCGTGGTGTTGATCCCGCCGTTGATCCCATTCTGCGTCGTCGTGCCGTTGGGGACCGTGTTGGGGAACGTCGTGTATGTCATTCGATCCGGCTCCTGTCTGTGCGCGAAGAATGCTCGCCAGCGCGCAGCGAACACCGCCGCAGCGCAGCACGCCCATCTTCGGCATGTCGGGGAACAGCCCCGCGCACCCTCGTGGGCGCGGATGCTGCGGTACGAAACCCCATCGGGCTCTCGCCCCAGATATCCCCCTCATCGGCAGCGATCGGCTCCGACTTTGCCACTTGTAGGGAAAAGACGCCAATACCGCCCAGCTTCATAAGAGTCCCCAATTTCCCCGCATTCCACTGCGCCCATCGCAGCGCCTCTACCCTCCATCCCGTGCCCACTCCGAACGAACATCCACGCACGGGAACCAAGCACATCTCCATCCGGGATGTTGCCCGCGCTGCCCGCTGCTCGATCGCCACCGTCTCCAGGGTCTTGAACGAATCCCCCAGCGTCACCCGGCCCACCGCCGACAAGGTGCAGGAGGCGATCAAGAAGCTGGGGTACACACCCAACCCGCTCGCCCAGGTCCTGGGCTCTCGCTCCACCCACGTCATCGGCCTGGCGCTCCCGCGATTCCACGGCGAGTTCATGAGCTACCTGCTCGCCGGCGCCGATGAGGAAGCCACGACGCTGGGCTACCACCTCCTCACCACCACGATCGCCACTGGTGTCGATGGCAAGCGCCGGCGCAAGATCATCGGCTCCGGACTGGTCGATGGCATGCTCGTCGTCATCACCGATGCCGAGGATCCACTCACCCGGGATGTTCTCGAGGCCGGCATTCCCACCGTCATCCTCGACACCGACATGTCCAAGCAGGGCCTCGACAGCGTCATCCTTGACAACGACAAGGGCGCACGGGATGCCGTCGATCACCTGCTGCGTTGGGTGGAGCCGGGGAACCTCTACTTCGTGGGAGGCACGCGCGGGAACTTCGACACCATCCAGCGCGCACGGGCCTTCTCGGCTGCGCTCTCGGCCGCGGGCTTCGAGCCAAGTCCCGATCAGGTCAGCTTCGGGGAATACTCCATGGACTGGGGCAAGGAGTGGGCGATGCGCATGATCCAGCGCAAGAGCTTCGCACCCTCCAGCGCTCCCGAATCGGCGATCGCCGTGCTCGCCGCCAATGACAAGATCGCCTGCGGCATCATCCACGCCGCCCACGAGGCCCAGCTCGTCGTGCCGGACCAACTCCGCGTTGTCGGGTTCAATGACTCGCTCATCTCGCGCATCGTGGAGCCGCAGCTCTCATCGATCGCCCTGCCCATGGCCGAGATGGGCGCTGTCGCCGTGCGGCTGCTCATCCGCAGGCTCGAGAACAACGATGCCGAGGTTCTGTGCAGAAGGCTCCCCACGCGCCTGGTGATTCGACAGAGCAGCACCGCACGCAATTTTTGATCCGCAGAACTTCCCGATTGCTCATTCCGGCAATGCCCTCTTGAACTGCGGCTGCTGGACCTTCTCCAGCACCTCGACCTCACCCAGGCGGGACCGGAGTTCGGGGGCCAGGCGCGAGGCATCCATCACCCGGACATCCTTCATCCGTTCGCGCGGCTGGACATCCAGGTCGACCAGCATTCCCCCATGCACGCGACCCTCGACGACCGTCTGACCGGTGGCGTGCAGTCGAAAGGTGGCGTTCCAGTCGTCGGGCCACGCCGGCAGCACACAGATCTTGCCGTTGACCTCCTGCATCAGCATCAACTGCAGCAGCAGGTTCACGTTCCCACCGTGGCACTGGTCGGGCAGCCAGTCGAAATTCGGGCCCCACATCGCCGGGAAGCGGAAGTTCTTGTGAGAATTGCCCGCGCGGGCGATCATCTGCGATTCGGCATCATCCACAAGCCCCAGCATCGCCGCGAACGAGCCATCCTGGGTCCAGCCCACGGTCGCCTTGTCGTGCCGACGCCCGTACGCGCGGCGAGCCAGCGCCAGCTCATCATCGCCGCTGCCGATCCCGTACAGCCTGAACGGGAACACCGGGTACAGCTCGGGCGTCTCGCAGTTGGATCGCGTGCGGTTGTACGACTCCGCCGGCGAAGCGATTCGCTCGCCGTCGATCACCTCGACCGGCAGCTCCGGGCACATCTCCAGCACGCGCATGAAGGCGTGACGATCTCCCGGATTCAGCAGGCGATCCGGCAGCCGCAGCGCCTGCCGGGCGACCGCGCGGATCCCTGCGACGGTCGGGGCATCGTTGACGACATCCTTCCAATACGTCTCGACCGCCTGCGTCGGTGAGATCTTCATCTTGGAGTAGCCGGTGCGGCGTTCATACTCCTCGCTGAGATCAATGCTGTTGCCTACGCCATCCTGTCCCATGACGCAGATGCCGGGGCTGTAGAAGCGAGAGCTGAAATACTCGAGCGACTCGCGAACCATCGGGAGCGCCCGCTCCACGAGGAACTTCTCATCTCCTGTATGGTCGTAGTAGTCGAGCATGAGCTGCGAGAGCTCCAGGCTCTGGTTCCACGCCCACTGCCACCACGGGCACGGGGATATATCCCCGGCCGCGAGCCCCTCGCGCTTCCACCCGTAGTCCCCGTTGGAATACGTGTAGAACATCGTCATCGTCTCGGGGAAGTAGACGCCCGAGCACCCGTAATACAAGTGTGTCCGCGCCTTGCACGCCTCCAGGCCGCGCCAGTAGAAGTCAAACAGCGGCTTCATCAGGTCGTAATCACCGGCGGCGAGCATCGGGTAGTAGGGGAGTCGCGTGTTCTGCCACCAGTAGCTCCCACCCCACGCTCGCCAGTCGGGATTCCACTGCTTCCCGTTCACGTGTTTGGGTTCGACCGTGAAGATCGAGCCGTTGAACTTGGGCGGGTAGTCCCCGCGCGAAGCGCATGCGAGCATCCAGCGCTGGAGCACGTACGCCCGCGTCACCATCGATGGCGGGACGGGGTCACTGCTCGCTGCGGCAGCAGTTTGGCCGACCACCTTTCCATTGTGATAGATCTTCATCGTGCCGGTCTTGCCGTCGTAGCTTGCCGCAACCTGCTGCCACTCGCCGTGCTTGAGCACATCCTTGACCTCCAGCACCTGCTTGCCGCAGATAAGCCGGAGCGAGGTCCCTGGGTGCGTATCGAAGATGAACCCATCCGAGCCGCCGGCGGTCATCTTGTCAAAGATGCGCGCGGGGCCCAGCTCCTTGTCGGGATCAATCCATGCGACCGCGGTGAAGCTCGCGAGCTCGTCCACACCCGCCCCGCGGGCTTCCAAGTGGCCACCGCGGAACTGCTCGAACGCTCCGCCACCATCTCCGATCGCCCCGATCCGCTCGAACCTCTCGATCGCCCCAGACACGGCCGCAACCTGCCCGGGCGCAGGGTGGGATGGCCGGTTCACGTGCATCTCGGCGATCTGCGCTGCGGTCCGCACATCCTCGAACAGCATCGGTCGCCACATCGATCCGCGAAACACGTTTGCCCCGTTGCTGTCGCAGCCGATGCGCAGTGGGTGGGTGTTCCTCGGCATCGCGCTCGCGCTGGGATCCCCCTCCACGAAGATCCAGCTCCGGCCCCAGAACTCGTTCCACCAGCCTGCCGTGCCGGCCCTCGAGGCATCGGCATCCGAGCCCGACCGGGCGGTCGCGCGCACCCGATCGATCCACTCATTCGAGCTTGTCGTCTGGGAGCATTCGCTCGCGATCGCGACATGAATCCGCCGGCCCTTGCCCATCAGCCGGTTCGCCGCGTTTCGCTTGAGCCCCTCACCGCTCACCCAGCACCCGAACGTGCGGTTGATCAAGGGATCGGCAAACTCATCGCGCACTCGCTCATCAGTCAACCCCTGCCTCTCCACCGTCATCGGCACGATCGAGTGCTCGTTGCGGTGATACCACCCCAGCGCATCACCCGCGAGCTCGGCGTCAACCGCCACATCCGCGCCCTCCCACACCTCGATATCCGCCGGTGCACTGTGCATCGCCCACGCCGACCGCATCTCATCCGCATCCGTCAGCCGGTTGCGGTCGTGCCGCCAGTTGTCCTCCTGCACACCCAGCTCGATGTCTGTCCCGGATTCGTACACCACATGCACGACCGGCTGCCGGCTGTCCACCCACACCGAGATCCCGATCGGCGTCAGATTCCCCGCGATGTCCCGGCCGGTCATGCGGATGTCCAGCCGCCCATCGGCGAGCACAAGCTCCTGCCGGAACTCCGATCCCCTCGGCACCGGTGAGCTGATCCGCACCCGGCCCAGCTTCAACAGCCGCTCGTTCTCGCTCCATGAATCCACGCGAGAGAGAAGCAGCACCAGATCCCCGTTCTCCTCGAACCACACGTTGGCGCCCATCACACCGTTGCCGATCGGCATCGAGCCGGCCGCATCCTTGCTCGGTGAGCTCCACACCACGTTGTACTTCGAGAGCTCGTCTGCGGCCTCCGCCCTCGAGGATGAACCGCCCGCGCAGCCCCACGCCCCCACCATCCCGACCGCGCAGAGCGCGGCGATCCACAACCGCACAACACCGATGCACCTCTGTTCGCAACTGATCGCCCGCACTCCGATCCTCCTTCCGATACATCCCCGGTCCGTCGCGCTGTGAATTCTGGTCATCCTCTCACCCACTCACTCCCTCACCCCCACCTCACGTCCGCGAGCATAAGTGAAACCGCACACCCCGCGCCAAAGTGCGGATGACTCCGAATCCTCCTTCACCACCGGGCATCGGAGTTTCCCGGTGACTCAGGCGGCTATCCCGCCTAAACTTCCAGGTTCGGGCGACACACTCGCCCGTTCGCCGACAGCCCGCATTGTGCTCAGGCCCCTCGCAACCACATTCGTGAGATCGGCTCGGCGGCGTTAGCCTTCAGATAGGGATCTGGACGGTATTCATGCCTAGCCAGGGGTCGCAGGGGCGCAGGTCGTGCGCAGGTATTTGCCCCCAGGTGCGTCGCCTCGGGTGGATCTGAACAGTTTCGAGGATCAGCGGCGATCCGTTCGAGACTTTTCAGCGAATGTGGTTGCGGAGTGTCTGGCTTGGTGCGCAGCACCTCGAGCGATCGACACACCGCACGCAGTCGGAGTCGGTGCGAGGTTCCAGCGGTATGGAACAGGAGGTCGTTCGGATGAAGGTGGGTTATCTCAAGGCCCGTGCGTTCACCCTGATCGAGTTGCTGGTCGTGATCGCGATCATCGCCCTCTTGATCGGCATCCTGCTCCCCGCCCTCGGCGAAGCGCGCAAGACCGCCAAGAACCTGATCGACCAGACCAACATGAAGCAGTTCGGCACGGTGGTCGGCAGCTACTCGGCCGACTTCCAGGATCGCGTCTTCGGCTTCTCCTGGCGCGACAACGGCAACTTCCGCAGCGATTTTTCCGACCTCACCAACCCCAACGGCGATGTCGCCGCCGCCGCCTTCCAGGCCGTCGATATCATCCGCAAGCGCAGCGGCAACGATGCCTCATCGTTCCCCAAGATCGCCACGTGGATCCCGCACATCTGGTACTCGCACCTGGTTGCCCAGGATTACCTCGCCGCGCGACTGCCCGAGAAGATGGTCGTCTCCCCCTTCGACAAGGCCCGTCTCGAGTGGCAGCGCATGATCGTCAACGACGGCATCAAGCCCACCGACTTCTTCAGCAAGTGCCCCCCGATCTACAAGCCCACCGGCAGCCTCTCGGGCAACCACCGCTGGCCCTTCGGATCGTCCTACTCCCTCTCGATCGCCTCGTTCGACAAGAGCCCCGTCGGCCAGCGTCTCGAAGTCGCCGCCTGGAACTCCGTCGCCGAGCGACCCGGCTCACGCCTCGGTGATCGCAAGCTCGGGGATGTCACCTTCCCCGGCCAGAAGGTCGCCATGTGGCTGACCGCCGAGCGCGGCTATCGCAAGTTCGAGAGCTTCTACGGCTACGACGACTGCCGCACACCCGTGCTGATGTTCGACAGCTCCGTCCAGGTCGCCACCGTCGGCAACGCCAACCCCGGCGCCAACCCCAACTCCCCCATGGAGAAGGGCATCTTCTACTTCGATTACGACTACAACGTCGCCACCAGCCTCTACATGCCCCTCAAGCGCTCGACCACCGGCGCTGACAACCTCCCCACGCGCTGGGCGATGACACGCTCGGGCCTCCGCGGCGTCGACATGCCCTCGGGCAAGGGCAAGAACTCGCAGGTCGAAGAGAACACCGAGGTCTACTCAACCGCGTACTAAACCCATAAGACCACGGGTTTTCCCACAGTTTTCCCACCGGTTCTCCCGGAATTCCGCACGATTTCGAGTTCTTCGCAGCCCGGGTCAAACCCCGGGCTGCTTCATTTTCATCAATACGTGCCGCAATTGCCGATAGATGATCGGTATGCGTTAGTGTCTCACAATTCTCTTCCACAAGCCCGCGAGTTCTGTTACGCTCGCTGGTAATATCTCGGGGCTTATTTCAGGAGTCTGACCATGAAGGTGGGGATCCCCTTCAACAAACGCGCGGTCACACTCATCGAACTCCTCGTGGTCATCGCGATCATCGCGCTCCTTGTCGGCATCCTGCTGCCCGCCCTCGGCGAGGCACGCAAGTCCGCCAAGAACCTGATCGACCAGACCAACATGAAGCAGTTCGGCACGGTCCTGGGCAGCTACTCGGCTGACTTCCAGGATCGCGTCTTCGGCTTCACCTGGCGGAAAAACGGCAACTACGACACCGACTGGTCGGATCTGGCCAAGGCGCCCGGCGATGATGTCGCCGCCGCCGCATACCAGGCGGTCGCGATCATCCGCAACCGTAGCGGAAACGATGCGTCGACCTTCCCCAAGATCAGCTCGTGGATCCCGCACATCTGGTATTCACACCTCGTCGCCCAGGACTACCTCGCCGCGCGGCTGCCCGAGAAGATGGTCGTCTCCCCCTTCGATCGCGCCCGCCTCTATTGGCAGCGCATGGTCGTCGATGACGATGTCAAGCCCGTGGATTTCTTCTTCGATTGCCCCCTGACCTATCGCCCCACCGGCACCAACGTCGGCGCCCATCGCTGGCCCTTCGGTTCCTCCTACTCCCTCTCAATCGCCTCGTTCGACAAGAGCCGCCTGTCCCAACGCCTCTCGGTCGCGGCGTGGAACTCCGTCTACACGCCCGGAGGCTGCTCCCTTGGTGATCGCAAGTTTGGTGATGTCACCTTTCCGGGCCAGAAGGTCGCCATGTGGCTGACCGCCGAGCGCGGCTACCGCAAGTACGAAAGCTTCTACGGGTACGACGACTGCCGCACCCCCGTGGTCATGTTCGACAGCTCGGTCCAGGTCGTCTCCGTCGGCAACGCCAATCCGGGTGCAGATCCCAACGACCCCATGACGCCCGGTACCTACTTCTGGGATTACGACTACAACAACGCTACCAGCATCTACATGCCCATGAAGCGTTCCCCCACAGGCAGCGACCAGCTCGCCTCTCGCTGGGCGATGACTCGGTCGGGCCTCCGCGGTGTGGATCTTCCGTCCGGCAAGACCAAGACGATCGCCGATTCAAAGAACACGGAGGTCTTCTCAACCGCCTATTGAGCCTCTCAGCGGGTTCTTGCCCCGCGGACCTTAAGTACTTTGCGCGGCTCGGATTCGCATCCGGGCCGTGTTGTTTTTGCAGCGTCCAATCGCTGACTCGGCCCGCAATGCTACCGCATACCTAACGCATTAATCGAGATTCCGCAACGTCTCAGAATAAATCACTTCTTTAAGCACCCTATTGCTGCCGATGCCACATGTGGTAGACTGTCGGTATCACAGTGGTCTCTCCCGCGTTCGCGAGTATCCGGCCGTCTGCCGGAGGAGAGGGTCAAAATGGAGGTTCTCCCATGAAGGTGCGGAACATCTTCGGCCGGCGTGCGTTTACGCTCATCGAACTCCTGGTAGTGATCGCGATCATCGCGCTGCTCGTCGGCATCCTGCTCCCCGCCCTCGGCGAGGCGCGCAAGACCGCCAAGAACCTGATCGACCAGACCAACATGAAGCAGTTCGGCACCGTGTTGGGCAGCTACTCGGCCGACTTCCAGGATCGCGTCTTCGGATTCACCTGGCGCGACAACGGCAACTACCAGACCGACTTCTCCGACCTTACCAGTCCCAACGGCGATGTCGCCGCCGCCGCCTTCCAGGCCGTCTCCATCATCCGCAAGCGCAGCGGCAACGATGCCAGCACCTTCCCCAAGATCACGCTGTGGATTCCCCACATCTGGTACTCGCACCTGGTCGCTCAGGACTACCTCGCCGCGCGACTGCCCGAGAAGATGGTTGTCTCTCCCTTCGATCGCGCCCGCCTCGAGTGGCAGCGCATGGTCCTCGAGGATGATGTCAAGCCCCTGGATTTCTGGACCAAGTGCCCTGCCGTATACAAGCCCACCGGCTCTGCCACGGGTGCCCAGCGCTGGCCCTTCGGATCCTCGTACTCGCTCGCAATAGCCACATTCGACAAGGGGCCAGTCTTGAAGCGGCTTACGCCCGCGATGTGGAACACCGTGAACGAACCCGCCGGTTCCAGGCTAGGCGATCGCAAGTTTGGCGATGTCACCTTCCCAGCCCAGAAGGTCGCCATGTGGCTGACCGCCGAGCGCGGCTACCGCAAGTACCAAAGCTTCTACGGATACGATGATTGTCGCACCCCTGTTGTGATGTTCGACAGTTCTGTGCAGGTCGCGACCGTCGGCTCCGCCAACCCCAGCGGCGACCCCAATGACCCAATGAACCCGGCCAACTATTACTGGGAATACGACTACAACAACACTACGAGCATCTACATGCCTCTAAAGCGCAACCCGACCGGTTTCGATCAACTCCTCTGCCGCTGGGCTTTGACGCGCAGTGGTTTACGAGGTGTGGACTTGCCATCAGGCAAGGGTGCATCGTCGACTGACACGAAGAATACAGAAGTTTTTACGACAGCGTATTGACGAAGCCTTGACGAAGGGCGAAAGCCATGTTGAGGACGATCTATCGGGTGTGTTGTGCGCTCATTTTGTGCGCTGCGCCGACTGCAACGGCTCAGGCCCCTGCCACCCTCCATTGGGATCGCGCCTTTTCCAGGGATCATGGCCTGTATATGAACGGGATCCCGGGAAATCGGGTTCGCTCGATTGTCAATGACTTTGCTGAGTTCGATCCTGATGGGAACGGTTCAACCTACCCGGTGTGTCTTGTCGCCGGGGGACTCTTCGTCAAGGCAAACTGGAATGGTTCAACCGGTACGGACGTTGCTGGGCTGGTATTCCTGCATGGAGACGTTTGGCACAACTTGGCGGGCGGTGTGTGGAATGACGTTGAGGGAAACGACAACGACACGCCGGGCTACGTGTACTCGCTCGAGGTCTTCACAGACGAAAATGGCAAGAAGCACCTGTTGGTCGCCGGTGACTTCGACAAAGTTGGTGGACCAGAGGGAAGCGGTGTTGCCGCAAGGAACTTCGCGGCGTTGACTCAAGGTATGTTTGGGATGGAGTGGCTTGCCTTCCATGCAGGACTTCCGACAGATCGCGGACCGATGACCACCGTGCGACTGTGGCCGCAGAATGTTGACCCAGATGACGACATGGCAGTTGTTGTGGTTGACTATGTCGAGAACGAGGAAGCTCGTGCGAGTGCGTTTACCCGCGCGCCGGAAGACAACGTATGGACTGAACTCGCTTCGTTGATCACCCCATTCTCAGAGTATCAGTTGATCAAAGTTCCGGACGCGGCTGCATCTACATTGCATCTGGGATCGTGGTTGACTGTGAAACAAGTACTTCCTGTTCTTCCAACGATTTGCACATCAACTTGCGTTCAAGGTGGCGGTCAGCTTATCGATGGTTCGCCTCCCGTCTGGGGCAATTACGGCACGAATTCTTCACTTTGGAGCTGCAGCGGCGATCCACCTTCACATGATTATCAATTTGGTCCGTACAGGGGAACTGCCGATATTGAGAAGTTCGGTGATTATCTCTATTTCGGCGGGCACTTGATAGTTAACAATGAATTCCGTGACGTTTGTGCCGCCCTTCCTCTTCAGCGCTTGCCGGAACCATTACCGGGGTCACCGCCCGCCTTCGAGAACATACCCGGTGACCATGTCGCATCGGAGGCGTGGATTTGGAATGTCACCTCGCTGCACGTATGGCAAGATGAGGATGAAGAAGAGGTTCTGTATGTGGGCGGAACCCTGGCACCGCTTGGCCGTTTCGAAGGTATCGAGCCGCCGATGTGTTCGTGCGAGTGCCTCTTGCCCGGAATGGCGACCCTGTTCCGTGTGCGTCACGATGAGTTCCAAGCTCCATCATGGGAGACTGTGCTGGATGGCACCCTCCTCTCAGAAGTTCCCAACGGGGGGGATGTTGTTGCGATGCACATCTTCGAGGGCAAGCTCTATGTCGGAGGCTTCTTCAGCTTCATCACCCAAGGCTGTGCGGATGGAACGAACGGGGAGTACTGCACCGACGAGGGAACCGAGCTGTTGACCACACCCACATACAACATCGCACGGCTCCACATGACGTGCATCGCCGATGCGGATGGAAGCGGCTTCGTTGACACCGACGACTTCGACTACTTCATAGAAATGTACGAACTCGGGGACTGCTCCGCAGATGCCGACAAGTCAGGCTTTGTGGACACGGACGACTACGACCATTTCGTGTTTTGGTACGAAGAAGGCTGCTGACGCTTGCCGCGAGATCGACCTGCCGGTTCGTTGCTGGGTTTGCAAAACGTTCGGTAGCGTACAAGCTAGTCTGTCGGTATATTCAGATCACCTTTCAAGGGTGCATTCGCGCCCGATCTGTTTTCCGCGACGTGGGTTCACAACGGAGGTCGTCGATGAAGGTGCATCCCATCTTCGGCAGGCGCGCGTTCACGCTCATCGAGCTGCTCGTGGTGATCGCCATCATCGCGCTGCTCGTGGGCATTCTGCTCCCCGCCCTCGGCGAGGCCCGCAAGACCGCCCGCAACCTCATCGATCAGACCAACATGAAACAGGGCGGCACGGTCCTGGGCAGCTACTCGGCCGACTACCAGGATCGCCTCTACGGCTTCACCTGGCGCCGGCTCCCCAGCGGCAAGACGAACTACTACACGGACTACTCCGACCTCAAGAACCCCGGCAGCGATGTCCAGGCCGCCGCCTTCCAGGCTGTTGACATCATGCGCCGGCGCACCGGCAACGATGCGGCGAGCCTCCCCAAGGTCGATGGCTGGATCCCGCACATCTGGTACACGCACCTGGTCGGCCAGGACTATCTCGCCGCCCGCCTCCCCGAGAAGGCTGTCATCTCCCCCTTCGACAAGGCCCGCCAGGAATGGCAGCGCATGGTCGTGCTCGACAAGGTCAAGCCTGTGGACTTCTGGGCCAAGTGCCCCATCGTCTACAAGCCAACGGGCGCTGCCGCAGGCGCCCAGCGCTGGCCCTTCGGCTCCTCCTACTCGCTGTCGATGGCCTCCTTCGACAAGAGCCCACTGGGCAGGCGGCTCTTCCCCGCCGCGTGGAACAGCGTCAACGTCCCCAACGGCTCGGTCCTCGGTGATCGCAAGTTCGGAGATGTCACCTTCCCCGCGCAGAAGGTCTTCATGTGGCTGACCGCCGAGCGCGGCTATCGCCGCTTCCAGAGCTTCTTCGGCTACGACGATTGCCGCACCCCCACGCTCATGTTCGACAGCTCCGTCCAGGTCTCGACCGTCGGCAACACCAATCCCGGCGGGGATCCCAACAACCCGATGGAGAACACCAACAGGTACTGGAGCTACGACTACAACAATGCCGCGAGCATCTACATGCCCCTCAAGCGCAATCCCGCCGGCAACGACATCCTCCTCTGTCGCTGGGCGATGACCCGCGGCGGCCTCCGCGGTGTCGACTTCCCCGCCGGCAAGGGCAAGACCAAGGAGACCGGCAAGAACACCGAGGTCTTCACGACCGCGTACTGATCGATTCCCGCCGATCGTGTGCTTTCCACAGGCCCGGGCGCTCACCCGGGCCTGTTTGCTTGTGCAACGGGCGCATGCGCATCGGCGAGCAGGGTGCATACCCACCCCCGACGCGAACCCACCACCGACTCGCTAGGCTTTGCTCGATGTCCCCCACAGTCCCCACCAACCCACCTCCACGCGATCCCGCACCCGCGCAGGAATCCTTCGAGGACCTGCTCGTCCAGCTCGAGGACATCATCCATCGCGTCGAATCCGGAGAGGTCGGCCTCGAACGATCGATCTCCGAGTACGAGCGCGGTGTCGGCCTCGTCCGCCGCTGCCGCGACATCCTCTCCCAGGCCGAACAGAAGGTCGAAGAACTCTCCCGCACGCTCGCAACCCCGCAGACAGGTAGTGGCGGCACCAGTGGTGGGGGCGGTAGCAGTGGTGGGGGTGGTAGCGGTAGTGGGGGTGGTCGCTGATGGAGACCTACGAGGTCTACATGCTCGTGTTCGCGATCCTTCAGATTGCCTTCATGTTCGCCCTGGGCTCCTGCGTCGGTTCGCTCATCAACGTCCTGGTCTACCGCATGCCCCGCGGGTTGAGCGTCGTCTCACCACCCTCGCGCTGCCCCAACTGCCAGACCAGGCTCACATGGCGCGAGAACATCCCCGTCTTCGGCTGGATCTTCCTCCGAGGCCGATGCCGTTTCTGTCGCGTCAAGATCTCCGCCGAGTACCCGATCGTCGAGGCCTTCGTCGGCGGCCTCTTCGTCCTGGTCTTTGCGCTCTGGTACCTGCTCCCCACCGAATGGCGATTGGGCGGCAGCATCACCATCCACTCGCTGCGTCCAGAGTGGGCCAGCTCCGGCCTTAGCCACACCTGGCCGATCTTCACGGTCATCCTCATCCTGCTCTCATCGCTGACGGCGATGACGCTGGTCGATGCCAAGACCTCGATGATCCCGCTCCCGCTCGCCTGGGCCCCGGCGATCGCCGCGATCCTCTTCCATCCCGTCCACGCCGCCTGGATCCAGCACAAGTACGGCCGGCTTCCCCGGCTCGCCGACGGATGGGCCTGGTCGATGGCGACCCCGGGTCCTGATGGCTGGCGGTTGATCGGCCTGGCGATCGGCGGGACGGTGGGCCTCTTGATCTCCAACATCCTCCTGCACAGGGGCCTGATCCGCCGGAGTTGGTCCGACTACGACCAGTGGGAGAACGCTCACCTCTCCGCGGCCCCGCGAACGCCAGCAGTCGATGCCGTGCTGCAACCCGCACCGGAGATTGATCAGGAGATGAGCATTCCTGCGGCGTCCGATCCGCCGCTCCCCACCCTACCGACCGCGATGGATGTCCCCGCCGATGTTCCCCCCGCAGCACCGGCCGGCCCCAACGCCCAGCAGCCCGCGGCAGCCGGCGATCAGGCCTCCCCCAGCGATCTCTGGCTCGAATACCCCCACGCCCGCCGCGAGGTTCTCAAGGAGGCGATCTTCCTCGCCCCGGTCATCGGACTGGGCCTGCTCGGCTCGGCGATCGCCGTCTGGCTCGCCGGCCCCTGGCATTTCGACATGGCTCGGCAGGTGGTCGTCCCCACCCACCACGCACCCCTCTGGCTCGATGTGCTCGCCGGGGTGCTCGCCGGCTACCTCATCGGCGGTGGTGTCGTCTGGATCGTCCGCATCCTGGGCACCCTGGGCTTCGGCCGGGAAGCCATGGGCCTGGGAGATGTCCACCTGCTCGCCGCGATCGGCGCCTGCATCGGCTGGGTCGATGCCACGCTTGCCTTCTTCGGGGCCGCCTTCGTCGGGCTTCTGTATGCCATGCTCTCGGCGTTCTTCAAGGGCTTCCGCCGCGCGATGCCGTACGGCCCCCACATCGCGGTCGCCGCCGCCTTGATCATCATCCTCAAGCCCGGAATCGAGGCATTCCTGACCCTCCTGATGAAGGCCGACCCGCCCATCGACCTGCCCTGATCCCCTACCAGGCTCGTGGCACAGTCCTCCGGCCTGTGTCTACTTCATCTACGGTTTTCATTGCCACCGATCAGGATCCCGATTCCTTTGAGGCTGTGTTCCCGAGCGATCCGGCCCTTTCGGGCATTGTCTCAAAGCCCCGCGAATATCGCCCCGGCCACGTGTCAGCCCCGGGTTTGCGGCGTACCGTTGCCGCCGATTTCCCTCGGTCCGCAAAGGCCCATTGTCAAGTGCGGCCGTTGGCGGTCTTCGGCCGATATAGTCCGGCGCGCACACGTACAACGGATGGCTGGGCGCTGGCGCTTCTGGATTCACTCGCACACCGTGCAGCAAGGAAGGTAGAAAGATGGCAGGCTTCATGGACAAGGTCAGGAACAGCGGATTGGTCGGGGCAGCGATGGTCGGCCTGGCCCTGTCGATGATGGGCGCCACCCTCGGCGGCTGCAACAGCGTCTCCAAGGATGAGCACCTGGCTCTCCAGCAGGAGAACGAGGAGATCCGTCATCAGCTCAGCACCCAGCAGGCCGCCGCCAAGCAGGCCGAGAGCCAGCTCGCAATGGCCCAGGCCGAGAACGCGCAGCTCAAGAACCAACTCGCCACCGCCCAGCCCGCAGCGCAGGAACCCTGGCAGGGCAACGAGCCGACCAGGACTCCTCCCCGCAATGGTTCCCCCGACGGCCCCGGCCGCAAGATCGGCACCGTCAACTTCCCCTCCGGCTCGGTCACTGTTGACAAGGTTCTCGGCGGACAGCTTGACTCGGTCGTCTCCGCCCTCAAGGGCCGCTACGCCGATTACGATGTCCGCGTCGAAGGCCACGCCGATGGCGCCCAGCCCAAGCGCAGCAAGTTCTCCAGCAACGAGGAGATCAGCCAGGCCCGCGCCGAATCGGTCAAGCGCTACCTCGTCAGCAAGGGCATCTCCAGCTCCCGGATCTCGACCACCGGCCTCGGCTCCACGACCACCAAGGTCAGCCGAGATGGTCGCCGCGCCGATGTCATCGTGATCGGCGCCAACTGAGCCCCGGCCACATTCCGAATGGATCCGTAAAGGCACGGTTCACCCCGTGCCTTTGCCCGTTTTTGGGGGTCATCCGCCCCCTCTCCCAGCGGCGTCCGTTGCGTGAAATCACCTGAATCCAGTCACATCCGGCCGGCGAAGTGCAAAGTGCCTTCTTTGCATAACCCGGTCATGTGGACCGCGTGAGTGGGTTCAACCAACGACCCGCTGGGCCTTCGAGACTGTTTCAGAACTTCGTAGCAGAGCGGTAGAACACAGGCAGGATGCCTGTGCCACGAGATGGGGTAGGGTTCTGAAACAGTCTCTTACAAGCGCTGCGGCCGGAGTGATCTCATGGCCTTTGCCAAATCGATGGTTGCAAGCATCTGTTTCTTGGGAACGACCGCGGGCCTTGCGAGCGGACAGTGCAAGCAAGCATGCCCCGAAACCCAGGTCGCCAACACCCCGCGCATCACGCTGGCATCGCACCAGACCCTGCTCGCGGACAAGGACATCGTCGAGACCGCGATCGCCGCCGGCAGTTTCAAGACGCTCGCCGCCGCTGCCGCCGAATCACCCGAGCCGCTCCCGGCCGATGTGCGATCCAACTTGCTCGCCGTCGCCGGCAGGTTCACGAACGCCACCGATGCCGTCACGGAAAAGCAGTTGCCCGCTCCGAGCGCCACGCGCGAGCTTCCCCCAGCGCCGATCGCCTTCCCGCAATAGTCTTCCGCTCCGCGCACCAACTGGATCTCGTGGCCGGGATGGCTCGCCGCCGCCGCTGGAGTTACGCTGGCGGCGATCTTCTGGATTCGAGGCCCAGCCCCCGCCGTGCCCGGAGGCGGCGCGCCCACGAGCATGGAAGAACTGCTCGCCGGCTCGTCGGATGTCCGCCGCGGCACCTGGTCCGACCGGGACAACCCCGAGCGCCCGGGCGTACGGTGTGAAGTGATCTGGAGCGATGCTCGCCAAGCCCGATTCATGCGCTTCACGGACCTGCCCATCAACGACCCGACCCGGGAGCAGTATCAGCTCTGGATCGTTGATGAGCGAGGACTCGTGGATGCCACCGGCCCATCGGCGCGGATCAACGGAGGCGTCTTCAGCGCTCCATCCGGTTCCACGGGCGAATTGGTCATCCCGATCACGCTCGCGATCAAGGTCGGCAAGGCCCAGATCATCGCCATCACCATTGAGAAGCCCGGCGGCACCTGGGCGTCCGACATGAAGCGCCGCGTGGTGATCGCCCAGATCCCCGGGTAACTCCTGCTTGCCTTCCAGATACCGAGCTTTCCATCGTGATTTTATCGCCCATGTGCCTTCGGGTCGGTGGCTGTAGGGGACCGGCGCTCTGGGGCGGCAATCGTGGTGGAGACCCCACGGCGGCCCGATATACTTGGGCCTGACTTCGGGCGACTGGCGCAGTTGGCTAGCGCGCCACAATGACACTGTGGAGGTCACTGGTTCGAGTCCAGTGTCGCCCATCTGACCAAACGGCACCGTCTCGCACGGTGCCGTTTTCATTTGCATCTCGATTTGAGCCTTGAGCCCTTCGCGCTGAGCTTTTCTCAATCGTGCCGGAGCTTGGGCCGCTGACCCCAGTTCAGCTTCCCGATCAGCGTCTGCCAGTAGCTCCCCAGCGGATTCTTGACAAACCGCACCTTCTGCTCGGCACGCTGCACCACCACCCGATCCCCCCCCGAGAGCGGGTGGGAGACCTGGCCGTCCAGCACGACCGCGCTGCCGAACCCAGGCGCAGCCCGGTTGGCACGCTCGATCGTGATCTCCACCACCGATCGGTCCGGCACCACGATCGGGCGGAACGAGAGCGTGTGCGCGGCGATCGCCGTGATCACGGTCGCGTTCACACCCGGCGCGGTGATCGGCCCGCCCGCCGAGAGGTTGTACGCGGTCGAACCAGCCGATGTCGAGAGGATCAATCCATCGCCCGAGAGCGTCGGCCCCGGGTGTCCATCGATCGCCAGCGCCAGCGTGATCATCCGGAACGGCGGGCCGGCGGCGATCAACGCCTCGTTGAGCGCGATGTCATCAAACGCCGGCAGCCGATTCCCTTCCCTGAAGACGCGCACCGACAGGAACGGATACTCCGTGGTTGCCAGCGCTTCATCCCCGCCGAAGAGCTGGGGCGCCAGCTCTGTCACCGACTGCACATCAAACTCCGCCATGAACCCCAGCTTGCCGAAGTTGACACCCAGCAGCGGGAAATCATGCGATGCGAATCGCCGCGACTGCGACAGAATCGTCCCATCGCCCCCCAGCACCACCGCCAGGTCCACCGGTGATGGCAGCGGCACCGGCGCTGATGCGGTCGCCGGATGGATCGCCACCAGCGCCCCGTGCTGCGAGATGACCCCGGCGACCGATGTCGCCGCATCCCGCGCTTCGGCTTTCTCGTTGTTTACCAGCAGAAGAACTCGCCGCGCCATATGCAACAGTGTAGGAACCGTGACAGCGCTCCATGAATATGCAATCGCTCATCGGAGCCGTCGGCTTCTGCCGGCGGTCGCGCACCGTCCGCAATCACCCTCACCGCACGACCACACAACCACCTCCCCCCGCACCTTCATCGCGGGCCGCCGCGCTGCATTCCGGGCATTGGGCATCCCCCAACCCCGGCAATTCCGCCCCGCACGTCGGACAGTTCGCCGTCGAGATCGGCATCCCATCTCCACCCTTTGCCTCTTCCTTCAACTCCCCGAGCTTCCGAAGCTCCGGGAACCCGGCCGCGACGCCCGCGGCGATCAGCATCGTACCGATGCCCCCCGAAACCACCGACACCACGACGCCGAAGAGCCTGGCGACCGCTCCGGATTCAAACGAACCCAGCTCGTTGGAGCACTCGATGAACAGCGAGTTGACCGCCCCGACGCGACCTCGCAAGTGATCGGGCGTCCGAACCTGCACAAGTACATGCCGGATCACCACCGAGATGTTGTCCACAGCGCCGAGCGCAAAGAGCGCTCCCAGCGACAACCACAGGTTGGTCGAGAGCCCGAACGCAATGGTCGCCGCGCCGAACCCCAACACCGACCAGATCAGCGCCGGCCCCGATCGCCTGATCGGGGGGCGATGCGCGATCCAGACACCCATCAGGAACGCCCCGACAAACGGCGCAGCCCGCAGCGCTCCCAGCACCCAGCCTCCCTCGCCGGAGATTCCCGCTTCTTCGCCGAGTGTCTTGGCAAAGATCGGCATCAGCGCGGTTGCCCCGCCCAGCAGCACCGCGAACAGGTCCAAGGTGATCGCCGCCAGGATCGTCCGCTCCTTCCACAGGTGGCTCATCCCGGCGAGCATCGCGCTGGGAGTGTATTTTCCGGAACTCTCCGCCCGAACCAGCGGCCTGATCCCCAGCACCATCAATGCAAACAGCAGGTTTCCGATCGCCGAGACCAGGTACACCTGCCACGCCGCCCTGCTCACATCGATCATCGCGCCGGCGAGCATCGGCCCCAGCACCGCCGAGAACTGAAACGCGCTGCTGGTCCACGCAACCGCGTTCTGAAAGATCCCCATCGGCACGATGGTGACCAGGAATGATCCGCGAGCCGGACCATCAAACGCCCGCGCGACCCCCGTCAGCGCGAGCAGTCCGTACACCATCCACAGCGGGCCCTGCATCCACGAAACCACGGCGAGCAGCCCCGCCGCGAGCGCGAACCCGAGCCTGGCGATGAAGACGATCGTCCGCCGGTCGAACGTATCGGCGATGTGCCCCGCCGGCAGCGCCAAGAGCACCACCGGAAGCGCCCGCGCCAGCCCCGTGTACCCCAGGTGCAGCGGATCATGCGTCCGCTGGTAAACCTCCCACCCGACCGCAGTCCCCAGCGCCTGCAATCCGATCGCCGCCGACACGAACCCGGTCGCATATCGCCGGTAGTTCACATCCTTCAGTGCGGCGTATGCATCGTGACTGTGTGGGGGAGACACACCCATAGAGTAGGGAATCGGGTAGGAACGAGTCGGAGCCGTCGGCTTCAGCCGGCGGTCCTGATGCCTTCAAGTGCGACAAGCGTGTCCACCCTCACATGCCCAAGAATGCGGTAGACTTCTGAACATGTCGCGTGACCAAGGCCGCGGAGGCGCCTACCTGCTGACCTGGACCACCTACGGCACATGGCTCCCCGGCGATCCCCGCGGCTTCACAAGCGCCGTCAAGCGGGAGCATGGTGATTTCACGATCCGCAACGTGGTCGGCACGCCGCGTGATGCCGATCGCCCTCTTGTCAGAAGGGCGGCCGCCGCGCTGATGAACAGCCAGGAAGTGGTGCTCGACATCCGCAGCGCAGAGGAGTGCCTTCGCGGGTTCCAGGAAGCCTGCGTTAACGGCGACATGCTGCTCCGTATTGCCGCGATCATGCGAACGCATTGCCACGCCATCGTGATTTCACAATGCGAAGAGGGCGAGAAAGTACTCCAGCGCATGAAAGGCGTTTCGTCACGCCGAATGTCCCAGGCCTGCGGCAAACCGGCCGCCGGTACATGGTGGACACGCCACGGCTCAAGGAGGCTGCTCGACACTCCCGGTTCGTTCGAGCGAGCCGTGGCATACGTGCGAGAACAGCAGTCACCGTTGGTTCTCTTCGAGGATCCGCTCGTGCGAGCGCCCGCGAACACATCACGATCGGAGCCCCCGACTTCAGTCGTGGGTCGTTGTGCGACCGTACATCACTGGCGTATCTGAGCCTCGCGACCGCCGGCTGAAGCCGACGGCTCCGAATTCGCCTCAACGTCCTCTCCACACTCCGGACACCGTTCCCCCATCAACCCCAGCAAGTCATACCCGCACCCCGCGCACCGACCAGGCGTGCGCCTGGGCTCCCCCCAGATCGCCCACCACAACACCGGACCTACCGCGCCGAGGTGATACGTCGCCATCAGCGCGAACCCGTTGAACCAGTTCTCATTCGTGATCCAATGCACCATCCCCGCGATCACGGCAAGAGATACAACGCAACCGATCGCCGTGAGCAGCACAACCGTCCGCGATCGCGTCATCCAGAGATACAGCGGCGCTGCAACCACCGTCAGCACGATGATGTACGACCAGATCACCTGCAGGACAACCGCCTCGATCGTCCCGAGCCCGCTCGTGAGAACATCCGGAATGCACGGCTCGATGCCGTAGAATGCAACCTCCATCGTCCGGTCGATCCACAGCGGCATCGTCATCCACACCAGGATCCCCGCCAGCGATCCCCAATAGCTGCCACCCAGCCGCCGGGATCTTCCGGCAAGCGCACAGAGCCCGATGCACGCGGCGAACACCTCGTACATGTAGTCAAGCGGATCCCCCGGCAAGCGCTCCCCGATCGCCAGCACGCAGCTTGATGTCAGCATCAGAGCCGCGCACGTCCATGTGTAATTGCGAGCCCGACAGTCCCCAAGGCCGCCAAGCGCCGACTCCTCCGTGACCGTGCTGGGATCCGAGGCATCCACAGCTTCAGCATATCGCGCCTCAGATCCCTACCCCGCTCCGCACTCCGGACACTTCATGCCCGCTCCAAGTCCCGCCATGTCATACCCGCACCCCGCGCACGCACCCGGCTTGGGCATCCGCGACCACGCCCGCTGGTTCTCGCTCGCCAAGATCCCCAGCACCCCCGCGTGCAGCGGCAGAACGATCACTCCCATGCCGATGCCGCCGATCCGCGCCAGCAGCATCGAGCCGGCGGTCGCGATACCCATGATCGCCACCGGCCCCGGCGAGCGGCACCCGATCCCGTAGATCACCGCATATCCGATGCCCGTGACCAGGCACGGCGCCTGTGCGCTCCTGGCCCAACTCATCGTGACGACGCTCTGGACGGCATTGGTCGCAGGCAGGCACCACAGCACATGAAGCAGCGATGCAAGAAAGACCGGGATCACGAGCCATCGCCACCGCGGACCGCGATCCAGCGCCAAATGTGATGCGGCGTACACCCACGTGATCGGGCCGCTCATGATCGCCAGCCAGTCTCCCGAAGTGCGACCGAGGCCTTCACACAACGCGGCGATCCCGCCGATGCCGGCGAACATGCTCGCCGCCACTCCCCACGATCGCCAATCAACCGCACTTCTTTCCGGCATTCCCCCGCCCTGCTCACCCCACCCGCCACTTCCTCCCATCCGCCTCATCCCTCACCACCCGCCGATACACCGTGTCCCGCTCCACCGGCACAAACCCCGCCTCTCGGATCGCCTTCTGCAGCGTCCACACGTTCACTTCCTGGTGTGTGGTCGCGCCGCCCCCACCCTGCCCCGCCCCGTGCCGCAGCTTCGTGATGTCGTACCACACCACCGTCCCATCGATGTCATCGGCCCCGTTCTGAAGCATGAGCTGTGCCATCGGCAGCGTCTGCATGATCCAGAACGCTTTCACATGCGGGAAGTTGTCGAGCATCAGCCTCGCGATCGCCAGCGTCCGCAGGTTCTCAAGCCCCGATGGCCCCGGCAGATGCTCCAGCTCGCTCCCATCGGGAAAGAACGGGAGGGGGATGATGGTTTGGTAATAGCCGTGGGGGGAGGCACTGGGCATCGGGCACTGGGCACTGGTGCCGGAAAAGGCAACATGCTCCGGAAGTGGAGTGCCCGGCCGCGTCAACGTAATGACAGGCGCTTCCGATGTATCGCCTCGATACCCAAGATGTCCTGACTGCTCATCAGCGCTCGTGTTCTTCGGATTTGGATCCCCCCCAGTGCCCCGTGCCCAGTCCCCAGTGCCTTCAAATCCCATCCTGTGCAGCGCCTCATCCTGCGCCCGTCTCAACATATCCATATGCACCAACCGATCCCGCCGATCCTCCACATGCCCGTACAGGATGGTCGCGTTGGTGTTCAACCCGATCTCGTGAGCGACCCGATGCACATCCAGCCACACATCCGAGCGGATCTTCCCCTTGTACGCCTCATCATGCACGCGATCGTCGAAGACCTCGGCCCCGCCGCCCGGCAGCGAGCCCAGACCCGCCTTCTTAAGTTCATCGAGCACCCACCTGATCCCCACTCGCCGCGCGGCTCGCCCTTCCTCACCCGCCAGGTTCGCGCCCTTGTACACCTTCGCAATCCGCGCCAGGTGCACGATTTCGACCGCCGTGAACGCCTTCACGTGCAGATCGCTCCCCAGCGACCGCGCTTCCTCCCGGATCGCCGCGATCATGTCGGTGTAGTAGCTGAACGGCAGGTACGGGTTCAGCCCGCCCACCGAGTGGATCTCCGTCGCCCCCGCCTCCACCGCCTTGCGAGCTTCTTCCCGGATGTACTCCAGATCGCGCGTGTACGACCCCTCATCCCCCTGCTTGCGGTAGAACTCGCAGAACTTGCACGACAGCGCGCACACGTTCGAGTAGTTCAGGTGGCGGTTGATGTTGTAATACGCCGCATCCCCGTGCAGCCGCCGACGAACCGAGTCCGCCAGCCTGCACACCGTCCATATGTCCGGCGTCGTGAACAGCAGGTCCCCATCGGCGAGCGACAGCCGCTCTCCGCGATCCACCTTCCCGCGGATCTCATCCAGCCGGACATCCCTGCAAACCTGGGCAAACGAGCCGATCGCCGTCATGCCCGCACTGTAGCGCTGGCGGATCGAATTTTCATCGAAGATTGAAAACGACGAAAATCAAGGCCGCGTCAGCCCCGCATCACTTCGCCGCCCCACCCGCCTGCGCCTTCACCCGCCACACGCCCTCCTTCTCCGTATCTCCCAACTTCTGATACAGATCCGCCAGCGACTTGGCGCACGCGATCGCGTGCGGATGCCCGGCTCCCAGCGCCTTGACCAGTCGCCCGTACCCATCTTCGAGCATCGCCTTGGCCTCATCGTTTCGTGACAGATCCACCAGCGCCTGCCCGACGTGCGAACGCGACAGCCCCAGGATCCAGTGATCCGGCGGCAGAGTCTTCTCCAGGTCCAGCCGCACCTCATCGAGAACCTTGTACCCCTCCTCCGGCCGGCCCGCATCGCACAAGAGGTTTCCAAGGCTGTTCTTGGTCGCCAACGTCTGGATCGATGTCGGCGCAAGCGATTGCGCTGGCGATGCCAGGATCTCCCGGAAGATTGCCTCCGCCTGCGCGAATTCCTTCTTCTGCACCAGCGCATTGGCCCAGTTGTTCATGTACGTCTGCGTGCTGCGATGATCCGGCCCCAGCGATGCCTTGGCCTTCTCCACCAGGTCCCGCCCCAACTCGACCGCCTCATCCAGCTTCTTCTGGCGCGTCAGGATCTGGAGCAACACGTCAGCCGTGGTGAACACCTGCGTGTGCGTCGCCCCGAAGACCTTCTTCTTCCCCTCGAGCGTCTCGCGGATCACCTGCTCCGCCTCGGCATCCCTCCCCATGCTGAACAGGATCGATGCCAGGATGCTCTGCGCCTGCAGCGTGTACGTGCTGTCCGCGCCCAGGTGCTTCTTCGACAGGTCCGCGATCTCCTGGGCCTCGGCCCGCGCATCGTCGAACTTTCCCGCCTCCTGCAGAAGGTCCGCCAGTTGCGTCCGCGAGTCCAGGGTCGCGGAGTCGCCCTCCCCGACCACCCGCGTCTGGCTCTTGATCACATCCCGCAGGATCGTCTCCGCCTCGGCGTTGTTCCCACGAAGCTGATACAGCATCGCCAGCAGGCTCTTCGAGAAGAGCGTGTCCGGATGATCCGCGCCCAGCAGCCGCGATCGCCCATCCAGCGCGGTCTTGAGCGCAGCCTCCGACTCGTCAAGCCGGTCCGCCGACATCAACGGCGCTGACAGCTTTGCATGCAGCTGGTAGAACCGCACATCATCCACCAGCCCGACCGACTTCCGCGCATCGATCGCACCGGTCATCAGCCGGATCGCCTCGTCGAACCGCGATGTCGTGTGGTACGCCTCACCAAGGATCTCCAGCACCTCCGCCCGCACCTCAGGCTCGCTTGCCAGGTCCTTCTCCGCCTGGCTCGCCGCGTTGTCCAGTACATCCTTGACCGTAACATCCCGCCCGCGCGATTTCTCCGGATCGACCGCCCCGAACATGCCCGTCATAAACCCCAGCGTCGCCTGGAACTTCTTGGATTCCTGCTCGGCGATCTTCCGCTGCGCATCGGCCTGCCGGTACTGGATCACCGAGATCACCAGCCCCACCATGATCGACAGCGCGATCAATACCGACGCCGCGACCCCACCGCGATGCCGACGCACAAACTTCGACATCCGGTACCCCGCGCTGGGCGGGCCCGCGAGCACCGGCTCGTTGCTCAGGTGACGACCAATGTCCGCCGCCAGCGCACCCGCCGATTCGTATCGCCGCACGCGATCCTTGTCCATCGCCTTCATCGTGATCCAGTCAAGGTCTCCGCGCACCTGCCGCACCAGCGATGACCGATCCGTCCCGCGCTGCCTGGCGATCGCCTGTCCCGACGCCGGCGCGGTGTTCGCCGCCCAATCCCCGCCCCCGCCCGGACCCACAGCCGCCCCATCGGGCAGGCCGATGAGCCGCGTGCTCGGCTTGGAAGGCTCCGACTCAAGCAGGATCCGCGGGATGTCATGGCTCCCCGCCCGGCGCAGCCGCTCCGAATCGATCGGCAGCACACCCGTCAAGAGCTCATACAGCACCACGCCCAGCGAGTAGACATCCGTCCGTGTGTCGATGTCCACCCCGCCCGAGGCCGCCTGCTCCGGGCTCATGTACTCCGGCGTCCCGATGAACTGCCCCATCGCGGTGTGTACCGTGTGTCCGCCCAGGCTCCCGCGCATCGCCTTGGCGATGCCAAAGTCGATCACCTTGGCCGCCGGCCCCTTGTCCGTCATCGCCACCAGGATGTTGGTCGGCTTGAGGTCCCGGTGGATGATCCCCTTCTGGTGCGCGTGCTGCACCGCCAGGCATACATCCACGAACAGCGTCAGCCGCTCGACCATCCCAAGCCGGTGCATGTTGCAGTAGTCCGTGATCGGGACGCCGCGCACCAGCTCCATCGCGAAGTACGGCCGCCCTTGTGGAGTCGCCCCCGCATCCAGCACCTTGCAGATCCCCGCGTGCTCCATCAGCGCCAGCGCCTGCCGCTCGGCCTCGAACCGCGCCAACACCGCCGCCGAGTCCATCCCCGGCTTGAGCACCTTCAATGCGACCTGCCGCCGAACAGGAGCCGTCTGCTCCGCCAGGTACACCACACCGAACCCACCCTCTCCCAGTGGTTCCATGAGCCGATACGGGCCGATCTGTGGCTCCGGCGAGGCTGCCGCGATCGGTACAGGAAAGGAAGAGCTGGCAGGGGCATCAAGCCGGGCCGCCGGCTCGATGGTGGGGTGATCGTCCGAGTTGTGTGGCACGGCCAAGGATACGAGTGCCTCTGCTTCCCGGCCTGTCGGGACGCCCCCGGAACGGCCTGTTCCGTCAGAACAGGTGCTTCCCCTACCCCTTCAACCCCGAATGCTGAAGCGGCCCCGACGTATTGTCCGATGCACGATTCAGCGCACCCGGGATGGTCACGGTATCGGTTCGTCCCGGCGATGCCAGGCTCTTCGGCGGAGTGGATGACATGACCATGGCTCGTCTTGTCGGGAACCGGCGATGGATGACGGCCGGTAGAAGCCTCCTTGCAGGCGCTGCGATCGCCCTCACCGCCGCCACCTCGCTCGCCCAGGACCTGAGCGGCGACATGCGCCGGCTCCTGGGCGCTGCCAAGGTCGGCCAGTCCAAGATCGGCGTCAGCATCGTCGATACCGCCACAGGTGAGATCCTGTTTGCCTCCAAGGCCTCCGATCCCCTGATCCCCGCCTCCAACATGAAGATCCTGACGTCCGCGGCTGCCCTCTGGACGCTCGGGCCCGACTACACCTACCGCACCGAGCTCCGCGAGGCCGGCGGACAGATCATCATCGCCGGCAGCGGGGATCCCGCGCTCGCCGACCCTGAACTCCTCAACCGCAGCGAGCCCAAGCTCACCGTCGAGGATGTCCTCAACTTGCTCGCCAACTCCGTCCAGAAGGCCGGGGTCGCCGAAATCAACGAACTCGTCCTCGACGATTCGGTATTCGACCGCAACTACATCCATCCTACCTGGCCGGAGAACCAGCTCGACAAGTGGTACTGCGCCCAGGTCAGCGGCATCAATTTCCACACCAACCTGCTCGCCTTCTACCCACGGCCCAGCCGCGATGGCGGCAAGGGCTCACCCAGCATCCGCATCCAGCCCGAGGTTCCCTGGATCGACATCGAGAACCGCGCCAAGTCCACCAAGGGTGAACGCAACGCCGTCTCCGTCCTCCGCACCAAGGAGCCCCTCAAGTTCCGCATCACCGGCGAGGTCGCCGTCCCCTCCGTCGCTCCCATCGAGGTCGCGATCGACCAGCCCACCGCGCTCTTCGGCCGACTGCTCGCCGATCGCCTCAAGAAGGCCGGCGTCGTCGTCCCCATCGGCGATGAGTACATCCGCCTCATCAACCCCGATGAGCAACTCCCCAAGGGCCGCACGCTCGCCGTCATCAACACCCCGATCGCCGACATCCTCAAACGCTGCAACACCGACTCCTACAACCTCTACGCCGAGTGCCTCATCAAGACCATGGGCAACCACGCCACCGGCCTCCCCGGCTCATGGGAGAACGGCTCCCAGGTCATGCTCATGCTCCTCTCCGAAAAGCTCGGCCCTGCCTACGCCGCGAGCACCCACATCGTCGATGGCTCGGGCATGTCCCGACAGAACTCAGTCTCACCCGAAACCCTCACACGCTGGCTTACCATCATCTCCCGCGACCGCACGATCGCCGATGCCTTCATCGGCTCGCTCGCCAAGCCCGGCGAAGGCACCCTCAAGCGCCGATTCCTCGGCGCTCGCCTCAAGTGCGATGTCCGCGCCAAGTCCGGCTACATCGATCGCGTCCGCTCACTCTCCGGCTACGTCACCCACCGCGACACCGGGGAACGGATCGCCGTCAGCTTCATCGCCAACGACATCCCCGGCGATGTCCACGGCAACGTCTTCGAGCTCGCCGAAGATGTCTTCCGAGCCGTCGACAGCCACCTGGCCCGCCGAGCCGCCAAGCAGACGCCGGCGGTGGGGGGGTAAGGGCTGCCGATCGGCCACTACAAGAGGCAAGCACGAAACGAGCCGCGCACGAAGTAAGTGGACTTCGAAAACCCGGACAACAGCAGAGAATCGCAAATCGCGCCCCCCAGATTGAATAGAGAGCATTCGTGAGCCCCGCCGCACGCGGCGAGGCAAGCCGTTCGCAGTTCACCGGCAACCTTGCCATCGGCCGCGGTTTTGGTTGCGCGGCGACCGGACGAGAGCGAACCCGCTTCGTTCGGTGTCTCAACATTCAGCAGAACGACTGAGCGCACCTCCGCGGCTACCGTACAATGACCGAAGAAATCCCCACGAGGGAACCGCCATTGGTATCCGCTCTCTTTCGACGTCATGCGGCTCTGTAGACAACATCAGATTTGAGAAGAAGCCCCTACACGCGGATGGCGTAGGTGAGAACCTTGAGGGCGGCTTCGTGGAAGAGCGTGCGCTCCTTGCGGGCCGCCAGCGTCGAGCCCACCGTGCGTTTCATCCCCGAGTTGACGCTCTCGATGTGCCAGCGCCTCCCGTACCTCGGCCACTTGTGCTACATCATCCAGCGGTTGTCACCGCTCACCACCGTCTGACCTTCTCTCACCCGCGCCGGCGCGAAGCTCAGGGTTCCCCAACCATTCCAGCAATGCTCGTGGAACGCCTCGCTGTCGTACCCCTTGTCGCACCACAGCGTCGTGGGGGTCAGCACCCGCGCCGCCTTCCGGGCAAGCGCCACCGCGTCGGTGTGGTCGCTCCCCGGGCCCCACCCCACCACCAGCGCCACCGGCATCATCAGCCCGCACAACGCCGCCATGCTCAGCTTCACGAACTTGCCGCGTGTCTGGCCTTTCCTGCTGACAAAGTGGGCGCTGGCGCACGTCGTCTCCACCCCGGTCGAGTCCATCGCCGCCTCGGAGCTTGTCCCCGCGAGCACCCCCTGACCCAGCTCCCGCAGGGCCTGATCGACCAAGGCCAGGACGTTGGCCCGGCCGGCGAACTTCTGGAGCGTGGTGTAGTGCGGGATCTGCTTGAAACCGATCGCCTCGCGCACGGCCGGCATCAGGATCAACTGCTCGACCACGCCGCGGTAGGTGGTCTTGAGGTGCGTCTTGAGCACCAGGCACGCCAAGAGCTGCCGCTGCGTGAAGACCTTGGGGCTC
>JADLBU010000118.1 GCA_020847535.1 Phycisphaerales bacterium | reverse complement strand
GCACGCCGCCAGTCGCAAGGCAGGTGATGAACGTGTGCCGGAGCGCCTGGAAGTCGGCGACCTTGCCGGCCGAGTCGCGGTAGACGAGGAACTCCGACTTCCGCCTCTCCTCCCGTTCCTTGTCGGTCGACGCTTCGGCGATCCACGCCTCTCGTGCGGCGGCCAGGTCCCCGCGGAGCATCCCGGCGACACGCGACTCGCTGGGGATCGGCATCCAACTTGATCTCGTAGGCGAGCTGCTTCCAGTGCGACGCCATGCGCTTTGTGATGGTTGCACTCGCATCGCTCAGCTCGTACTGACGCTCGGTCCGGTCGGGCTGCTGAGCAGCGGCAACTTGCTCATTCAGGTTGAGCCCGGCAAGCGTCAAGATGGTGACGAGTGCCTTGTCGTCGCGCGACAACACAGAAGAGAAACACTGTGCATCTCCGCTGTGTTCTTCTTGTCTCTGCGTCCGCTGCGTCTAAGCGGTGAACCGTCTTTGTATTAGACCTTTGGTGAACACTCGCCCAGTTTGGCGATTTGTTCGCCGTATTGCTCCCGGAGGGGCTCGACAACCTCCTTGATGAAGCGTTCGGTCTGCTCGACGCTGCGGCCGATGTACTTCATGGGATCCATGAGGCCGGTGGGGGACCAGTCGAGTTCGGCCGAGAGGGGGCCGCCGCGAGTCTTGGACCAGAAGTTCTTGTCGTTCTGGAGGCGATCGAGGAGATCGTTGTCGAGGCCCTCGGATTTGACGCGGAGGCCGGCGGCCTGGGCGTGCAGGCGGATGAGTTCGTGGTAGTGCTGGCGATCACCGCCGAGCTTGACGCAGGCCATCATGATGTTCTCGGTCGCCATGAACGGCAGCTCGGTCATGAGATTCTTCTTGACCATGGCTTCGTGGACGATGAGGCCGCTGGCGACGTTGTGCATGAGGTCGAGGGCGCCATCGAGGGCGAGGAAGGCTTCGGGGAGGGAGAGGCGGCGGTTGGAAGAGTCATCGAGCGTGCGCTCGAGCCACTGGGTGGCAGCAGTGTCGTAGGCGTTGCCGACGAGGTTCATGACAAAGCGCGTCAGGCCGCAGATGCGTTCGCAGCGCATGGGGTTGCGCTTGTAGGGCATGGCGCTGGAGCCGATCTGCGTGTTCTCGAAGGGCTCATCGAGCTCTTTGCGGTTGGAGAGGAGGCGGATGTCGGTGGCGATCTTGTGGAGGACGGAGGCGGTGGAGGCGAGGTCGGCGAGGATGAAGGTGTCGATGACGCGGGGGTAGGTTTGTGTGGTGAGAGAAAGGGAGTAGTCGAACGACATGTTGCGAGGATCAAAGCCGAATAGTGATCCAGTCTCGTCTAGAAGGGTGGCGACAATTGCGCCAACTGCCCTATCTTCCATGAGCTCGAGCGTCTGTTCACTTCCATTGAATAGGGCCATGAACGCAGCCTGAGTCCCTGTGGCGCCTTTGAATCCACGAGGTAGAACATTGTTCTTTGTGACAACGAGCTTTCTTGTACTGAGCCAAAGGTCCGATGCCCACTGGATCGCTCTACGCCCCACCGTTGTCGGCTGCGCTGGCTGGTAATGAGTGAACCCAAGGGTTGGAATCGTTTTCGTTGAATCACCGTACGTTGCCAATTGCGAAACAAGGCGTGCGAGTTTGATCTCTGTGCGTCGAAGAGCTTGAGTGAGAATCAGATAGTCTGCATTGCACACCACATCCTGGCTCGTCATCCCGAGATGAATAATGCCCTTGGCCTTCGGGCATTGATCCCCAAGCGCGTGGACATGGGCCATGACATCGTGCCGCAGCTCGCGTTCGTACTTCTCGGCGAGCTTCATCTCATCGTCGGTGATGCCTCCGGGGCGGTTGACGATGGCGCGGAGTTCGGCGACTTGCTCGGCGGTGACGAGAGGGGCGGAGGTAGGAGGGGAGGTAGAAGAGGTAGTTCCCGAGCTTGCGCTCGGGGCTCTCTCGGATGGGCCGCGGGTGAGTTCGTGCTGGGCATCGGCGACCGCGAGCCAGATCTTGCGCCAGGTGTTGAACTTGTGCCTGGGGGACCAGAGCCGGAGCATCTCCGGGCTGGCGTTGCGCTCGGCGAGCGGCGAGGTGTAGGTGTCGTACTTTGAGGTCATGGTCAGGCCGAGCGCCGCCTCCCATGGCCATTGTTCTTTGCATCGCCGAGTGATTCAACGAGCAAGACATCAAGATCAACCGACTGTTCTTCGCCGGTCCAGAGGATCATGCGTCGACCGCCGGGCGAAACAGACACCAGCTCGGGGTGATTTACGGTGTAGGTATCTCTGCTGCCCATTTTGAGCACAAAAGGCTTGAAGGGTGAAGCGGTGAGTCGGCTCCTGATGGCATCAGGGATCATCGCTGCATTGTAGCTGATCGACAGAATGCGCTCCGCCGCATAGGGCGTGTCGTGCTCCCCTTGCACCGGTGTCGGCGACATGGTTGAAGGAACGGGCGGCATCTGCAAGCGAGCCCGGATACGCCGCACATATCCTCACCTACCATCCGCCACAGAATGCCCGAACGCACCGGGTCACCCCGTCCAGCAGCAGCATCTTCAAGCGCATCCGCAGCGCCTGGTGGTGCTCTCGGCGAAGAGACCCAGGACATGGCTCTCGTCCAGGCGATCATCCGCGGGGATCAGTCCGCCTGGCGCCTCCTGCTGGGTCGCCACCAGACCAACGTCTACAACCTCTGCCTCCGCTTGGTCGCCAACCGCGATCTCGCCGAGGATCTGGCCCAGGACACCCTGGTCAAGATCGTGCAGAACATCCGGCGATTCGATGGGCGGGCCAAGTTCTCGACCTGGCTTTATCGGATCACGATGAACGTCTGCCTGTCGCGCCTCCGGGCCGAGAAAGTCCGCCGTCATGGCAGCCTGGATGCGGTTGTCGGCGGGGCGGGCCACCGGGGTCGCGATGGTGGGGGTGGGGGTGGGGATGACGGGCCGACCGCCGGTAGTTCGGTCCGCAGCCGGGAACCGGATGCTCGCCTGGGCGTCCAAACGGGTGAACAGACGCAGCAGGTATTGCGGGCGTTGGCGTCCTTGGAGCCCGAACAAAGAGCGATTCTGGTTCTCCGCGACACCCGAGATTTTGACTACGACCAGATCGCGGTGGTTCTTGAGGTGCCGGTCGGCACCGTGAAGAGTCGGTTGTTCCGGGCCCGCGCTGCGTTACGCGAGGCTCTGGAAAGTCTGGGGTCCGGCGATTCGCCGGGCAGCGAGGGAAGTGCTGGCGAGTAAATGCACCCGGCCTGCGGCGGGTGTGGTGAGGCGTTTGGTAGAGTTTCGCGTTGAAGGGATTGAATGACCGTCGGACCTGATTCCAACCCCCTGCCCCGCCTGTCGGATGGCGATGAGCGCGAATTGCTCGCACTCATCGAGGGTGAACTCACCCCCGACCAGGAGCGGGCGATCCTGACGCGCTGGCAGGGCCGGCCCGAGATGCTTCGCGCGATCGAGGGAATGGTCGCCGACCGGGCAGCGCTTTCTTCACTGCCCGAGGTCGTCGCGCCCGCCGGCTTGCTCAACGGTGTCGAGTCGTTCCTGGAGCGTGAGGCGCTGGTTGGCGAGGCGGATGCCGACGGTTCGGAGTTCTCAACCGGCACAGAGCACGGAACGCTGATCTCCAGCACACCGCCGCGCTTGACGATATCGGTTCGCGGTAATCCGATGTCAATGCTCTTCAGCCGCTACGGAGCGCTCGCCGCCGTCTTGGCGATCGCGATCGGCGGTTCGGCGTACCTGATGATGCCCAGCCGCCCGGCCGTGGGGCCGAGTTCAGGCGCGGGCGATGTCACTTCGCTCGCCGATCGCGGCGCGAACCCTGCGACCGATGGCCAGCTTGCCAAGTCTGAACCGGCTACCGAGCTTCTGGGCCCGGCGGCGGACAGTTCGCCCAATGACCGTATCGCCGCGGCGACGCCTTCGGATGCGGCGGAGTCCGCCGTTCGCAGCAAGGAGATGGCCAGCGCTCTGGAATCTGGTCAGCCACTCGCAGTCGAAACCGAGATCACCGCCGAGCGAGCGGTGGAACTGGCTCGCGAAGGCCGGTTCATGATCCGCGTGGTTGCGGCAAATCCCGAGCGGGCGATCCGCAGGGCCGAGGCGACGATGCGGGATCGAAACGGAAGCGCCGGCAACATCGGCTCCGTTGATGCAGCGCCGGCGGATGCGGTGAAGATTGCGGCGGCGGCTGAAGCGATCCGCCCGCTCGAGGGTCGAATTGGTTTCAAGGAGTTCACGGACAAACGGCGCATGGCGGTGGGTTCGGAGGAAGGCGAGGCGGATGTGCCGGGTGTGCCGCGTCCGGCGAACATTTCGCTGCAACTGAAGCCGGTGCCTCCGCGGGCCGCGGCGGCGATCGATATCCGGTTGTCGGCCGAGGCGATCGATTCGCTGCGTGCGATGCTGGCGAGCCGGGGTCAGGGTGTGGTTGAGTTCGTCGAGCTGCCGGCGGCGATCCCGGTGGAACAGTCGTTCGATCCGGAATCGGCGATCTGGTGGATGCAGCCGCCCAGCGCGTGGGTGCCGCGGATGCGTGTGCCGGTTGTGTTCGAGCAGCCGTAGGCAAGAGAGAGACCAAGAGACGCAGTGCGCGCGTTCGGTGATGTGTCGCCGCTGTGCCGGCCGGTCCGCTATCTCGCGGATTACTGCCAGGTGTTGTTGGAGCGGTCGGTGTCGGGAAGCGCCCTATCAGGGTCGATCTCGACTTTGATGGGCGTCTTGCCCCCTGAATCCCAAGATGCGGTGAAGACCGTCCGCGTGAACCAAGCCTCGACCGGAATATGGCGATCCGCGGTAGAGCCATCGCTGTAGGTCACGCGATAGGTCAAGGGCATGACCAGCTCTCCGCGATTCTCAAAGGTCGCGTGGGCCCTGCGGCTGGCCGGATTGAAGTCCGCGGATGTGATCCCCTGGTCCAGCGTGCCCGTGCCGTAGATCCAGCCGCGCCAGAACCACGCCAGGTCCGCCCCGCTCGCGTTCTCCATGCAGCGGATGAAATCCCACGGCCGCGGGCTCTTGAACGCCCAGGTGTTGATGTATGACCGGAACGCCGCATCGAACCGGGCTTCCCCGAGCACGACCTCGCGCAGCAGCACCAGCATGGTCGCCGGCTTGGCGTACTGCAGCGTCCCCAGCCTTCCATCACGGATCCGGTCCGCGGGTGTGTCCATCGGCTGCTGGTCGGGCTCGAGCATCGCCTGCGCGAAATCCGCCGCGTTGCCTCGACCGCCCGGCGGCTGGTTCCAGTACTCGGCGTTGCTGTAGTAGTTGATGAAGGAGTTGAACCCCTCATCCATCCACGCGTGCCGCTTCTCGTCGGTGTTGACGATCATCGGAAACCAGTTGTGGCCGATCTCGTGCGTTGTCACGCCGTAGAGCCCCTTGTCGTTCTTCCGCTCACCGCAGAAGATGATCATCGGGTACTCCATGCCGCCGGCCCGGCCGTTGACGTTGATCGCCGATGGGTACGGGTACTTGAACCAGCGCTTCCCATACCCCTCGATCGCGGATTTGAGCATCCGCGTGCTCTGAGACCACAGCGGCAGGGCTTCCTTGGGGTACACCGATTGCACGAGCGTGCCCGTGGGGATATCCGTTCCGAGTTTGGCGCCATCGGCAGGGGAGATCCCTCGCTCGGGGATGTGCGCGGCATCCCAGATGTAGCTCGCCGAGCTGGTCCACGCGAACGTTCGGACATCGTGGGCCCGGAAATGCCACGTCAGCGACCCATCACCCGGGGGGCGAGATGTCGGATCACCCACCTCCTCGGGCTTGCGAATCAGTACGGTGCTCTCACTGTTCTTCGCGGAGTTCAGTCGATCCAGTTGGGTCGCCGTCAGGACATCTTCGGGATTCGTCAAGATGCCCGTCGCCGCGACGATATGAGATCGCGGGACCGTCAGCGAGACATCGTACCTGCCGAAGTTGGTGTAGAACTCGCCTTGGCCCAGGTACCCGTGCGTGTTCCAGCCGTGGATGTCGTCGTAGACGGCGATCGCCGGGAACCACTGCGCAAACTGGTAGATCGCGCCCTGCTCGGCGGGCTGGATGCCCAGCCGATCGGCGCCGTAGGGAGGCATCTTGAAGGACCACTCGATCTCGAGGACGACCGAGTCGCCCCCCGGCGCCATGGGTTTGGGGAGATCAACACGGCACACGGTGTCATAGATCGCGTACGTGAGGTCGTTTCGGGCGCTGCTGTCGTTGAAGGAGGGAAACGCAGTTGCAGCTTGCGGAGAGCCGGCGGGCGGCTCCATGACGCTCTCGACCAGCCGGATTCCCTTGATCACACACCCGCCCGCGAACGCGCCGCGATTGCCGAATCGCCCACCCTCCTCACGCATCAGGTTGCCGATGCTGTGGTCCTTGAAGTAGTTCTGCTCGAGGTGAATCCAAAGGAAGGGCAACGGATGCGGAGAGTGATTCCGATAGACGATCTGTTCCTTGCCTGTGATCGTCTCGGTTGCCTCGTCGAAGGTCGCGTTGATCTGGTAGTCGGCGCTCTGCTGCCAGTACGCCGGTCCCGGCGTGCCGGCGGCAGTTCGTATCGCGCTGGGCTCCGAGAGCCGAAGCTCGCTGAAGACCGTGTCGCGATCCAGGCTCCCCGGCCGGCGGAACCACTCCGAATCGGCGGCGGCATCTCCGCCGGATCGCCGGGCCGTGGAGGAGCAGCCGACCAGCAGACAGGAACCTACCAGGATCGCGAGGCAACGAAGAGGGAAGGGGCAATGGTGCATGGGATGCAAAGTCTAACGAACCGCGGCGGTTCCGTCCGCGATACGACTCTGGTAGACTTCTTTCGGGGAACGGTCGGAGTGCGATGCTTGAACCGCTTGACCAGACACACCACCTGCCTCGCAGGAATCGCCGCAGTGCTCAGCGCCATCGGCATCTTGGCGGCTTGGGGCGTTCCCAAGGTCTCCAGGTTTGGTTTTTCACTATCTGACGGCGAGGGTTTCGGTGGGGTCCCATCCCATGGAGCCTCGACCACCGAGAATGACCGGACGATTGTCGGAAGCGCTGCGGAGCCGGGAGAGGCGTTCGGCATCCCGGGTGCTAGGCACGGGCCTGCCGGCAGGCTCTCCGTAATCGGTCCGTTCGCACCGGGGTGGCAGGATCTCCCCGCGATCGAGCCGGCGCCCGGGCTTCCGCCGACCGCCGAGGAAACCCTTCTGATCCCAGGGCGGGAGGAGGGCATCGGCTACAGCAAGCTCCACACGTTCTGCACCGCGGATTTCAACCGGGACGATGTCATCGACAACGCAGATGCCTCCGACTTCGTGCAGGAATGGGCCAGCCGCGAGGGTCCGCTGGCGCCGATGCTCGATATCGATCGGGATGGCTGGCTGACCGACGATGACCTATCTCTGTTCTTCGAGTCGTTTGATGAGCAGTGCGATCCCAGGATCCAGATGGCGCTTCGTGAGATCGAGACCGTCAGGGTGCGTACCGAGACCGGCATCCGCGTGCAACTGGTGCTGGATTCCGTGGTCTTCGAACGGCAGTCGATCCAGTTGTCGATCGAACCTGTGGTGCGGGCGGGAGTGCTGGATATCAGCGTCAAGGGTCAGTGAGTTCGCCCGCATCCCGGGCGAATTGACGGATTCGGTCGCAAACGCCCGCACCCAAACCGCTCGCCGGTGTCTTTGTCTGGTCGGGAGCCGACATTATGCACCCAACGCGGATCCGCGGCTTGGTTGCCTGTGCCGGACTGTTCGCCGTTATCTCGATGTGCTGTGGCCTGTTGCTGCGCGCCGATGGCTCCCTGTTGAATCCCGAACCGGGGTTGAGCACTTGCGGCAGCACCGGTTCGAACCAGGCGCGGGCACCGGTCGAAGCGCAGCCGGACTTTGGGCACAGTCCGGTCCTTGGCGGGCAGGTGATGGAAAGAGGCTTGCAGGGACTGTCGCTCGCGCCCGAACCAGCGATCCCGGTGGATGAGAGCGCTGTGATCGTGCTTCCGTACCGCGGGGACAAGCTCTCCAACTACACATGCGGTATTTCTGCTGTGCCGATTTCAATCGCGACGACCTCATCGATGACCGGGATCTGGCAGACTTCCTGGCGAACTGGACAGTTCGCGAGGGGCCCTTGGCGCTGTACCTGGACATCAACCGGGACGGCTGGCTGACCGAGGACGACGTTATGCTCTTCTTTGCCTCGTTTGATGAGGACTGCAACCCCGACGCTCAGGCGAGCACCAGGCGCATCGTCTGCTGATGACTCGCTATCGCGCCAGCGCCTTGAGGGCGTTCTCGAACCAGGCCGGCTCCGGCAGCGCGTACGGGCGGAACTTCTCGATCACGCCCGTCTCCTCGCTGAAATACAGCGCCCGGTGCTGACCAAGCTGGGCCGCCTGCGGGCCATCGATCAGCACGCTCGAATCGGCTTGGCTCATCTGGAAGAGCACGCGACCATCGAACTCTCGCAGCGCACGCCGGTCCAGCGATCTCTCGAGGGTCGCGGCCGTGTTCACCCACATGACGGTGTGGATCCCCAGCGCCGGCCCATCACGGAGGAGGTTCATGAACTGCTGATCGGGCTTGCCCGCCGATTCTGAATCGCTGGATCCGAACCCGAAGTCCTCCTCGGCTCGCCGCAGCGAGCGGAACCGTTGCAGCCCGTACACGACCAGGAACAGGTTGGAGCCCTCTGCCGCATCCGGTTGCTGGCGACGCTGGAGTTCTTCGTGCAAGGCGGCGATCATCGCATCGGCCTCGCGCACACCGCCGCGGCGAATCAGCCCGGGGTTTGCCGCTCCCGCCCGCTCGAACGGGCTGGGCGAGCCATCCTCCATCACGCTCCCATCAAGCACCGAAACCGGCGCAAGCGTGGATCCACCGCTTCCCCCACCCCCAGCCGCCCCGGGCGACAGCTTCGCGTGGATCGCCAGACTCAGCACCGTCGACAACGTCACCGCCATCGAGGGCAGATCGTGCTGACCGACGATCACCAAGTTCGCCGAGCTTTGACGCTTGAACACAACCGATGTCGGATCCTTGATCGAGATCGCTTCTCCCAGCCACGCGCGCGGCAGCGTGCTGTCGGGCTTGGCGGTCCCGTTGAGCAGCCCGTTGAGCTGGTTGTTCCGTGCCAGGTCGGAAGGAACATTGCCCTCAAAGACGATGGGGGGTTCGCGGGATGTACTGGTGCGCGACCGGACGCCGTCCAGGAACTTCTCGCGCTTCTCATCGGGCAGCCACACCACCTGGAACGGGCTGTTGCCCTCGAGCATGCCGCTGGCATCGTTGTAGATCGCCTCGCCCGGCCGGGAGAGCAGCCGCGCGGCCGAGTTGTCCTCGCTCATGATCAGGTAGGAGTCCGCCTCGGAGCACTGAAGGGCGATACGGACGGCCATCTGTCCGATCGTGCTCCGCGCGAGGCTGTAGACGCCGCCGATGGTCTGCGAGCCCAGGATCACGTGGATGCCGAAGGCACGGCCCTGGCGAACCAGCCGGTCCAGGAGCAGCGAGGCTTCCTGGGCGATCTTGTCATCGGCGACGAAGAACTCCTGGAACTCATCGACGATCAACAGGACGCGCGGCAGCGGGTGATCGGGTTTGGCGCGGCGGAATCCGGCAAGGTCCTGCACACCCAGCGAGCGGTACATCTCTCCACGATGCGTCAGTTCGACATCCAGCCGCCGCAGCACCGAGAGCCCGAACTCGCGCTCCGATTCAACGGCGATCACGCGGGCGTGCGGCAGCACGTGGGTCGCGTATGTCTTGAACTCGACGCCCTTCTTGAAGTCGACCAGGTACAGCTCGACATCATCGGGGCTGTACCACAAGGCAGCGCTGGTGATGATCGCGTGCAGCAGCGTGGACTTGCCGGATCCCGTGCGTCCGGCGATCAGGGCGTGCTGCGCGGTGCCGCGGCCCAGCGACAGGTTCTGGATCTTGGTCGCCCCCGCGCGGCCGATGGGCACACGCACCTCTTCGGCCGAATCCCGCGTCCAGATCTGTTCGGTCCCCGGCGCCACGGTTTCAAAGGGCACCTGCACGCGACCCGAGTCCTTGGCGAGCCGGCCGACCTCGTGGATGAGCGTTGTGAACTGCTCATCCCCCGGGGGTTGTTCGATCTCCAGCGGCCAGCGGCTGAACTGCTCCTCCTGCCACGTGAACTTGCCGCCCTTGAAGACCAGGTTCACGCTCCCGCGCTCGATATCAGCCAGGGGCACCCATGCGGGCGGACGCTGGCGCGTATCCATGGCGATCATCGTGAACACACCGCATCGCGGACCCGATGCCACGATGCTCGCCAGCCTCTTGGCCGCGGCCTCGGAAAACCCCGCCGGGAAATCGGCGATCACCAGGAAGCGGTAGGGCTCTGCGATCTCCTCGGCCTTCTCGTTGTACTCCTGAATGGTCGCAAACTCGTTGCGCAGGTACTTCTGGATCACCGTCTCCATGTGCTCTGTGAGGTCCGTGAGCTTCTGCTCGATATGGCGCGACTCGGTCCAGATCTTGTCCCCGACCAGTTGCTGCTCGTAATCGGCCAGGTGCATGAACCCCGCAAAGCTCTCCCCAAGCCCCACCGGATCGATGATCGTGAACCTGACTTTCCCCGGCGGCAGGGCTGTCAGAAGTCGCAGCATGATGTTCTGCAGTGCGGCGATCGACTGCTTGCGGGCATCCCCGCCCGCCTGCAGCAGCACGCTCCCGCGCTCCTTGAGGTCCAAGACCGCGGGCACCGGGAACGCCGCCGGCCCGGGCAGCGCGAAGGCCTCATCCGCCGGCAGTCCACCCGGTAGCGTCGCCAGATCCAGATCGAACCGCCCGATGCCCACCGCGCCCGGGATCGCCTGCGATGCCCGGTGCGACCGCCAGGAATCGGCCGACCACGGCGCAGAACTGACCTCCGCGGCGGCTCGGACCTCACCCAGCTCGCCGTACGTCCCGGTCATCCCGGTTCGCCAATCGGCCAGCATCTGCCGCCGCTGCGCGCAGTGCTCCTCATCGGCGGCCGAGAGCGTTTGCCGCAGCGTGGCATCAGCTTCGGCGATCAGGTTGGTCCGCTCCTGCTCGATCGCATCGGCTTTCAGTTTGAACTCGCGTTCGAACGCCGCCGACTCTTCCTCGAGTTTTCCGCGCAGCGTCACGATCGTGTTCTCGTGATCCAGAACGAAGACCGGTTCCTCCTCGGTCTTGCGGCGATACGCCTCGTAGCGGAGTTGATTGACCTCGAGCTTGACCTTGGCGGCCTCCTGCTCGGCCTGTTTGCGGAGCTGGAGCTTGCGGTCCTCCAGTTGCAAATCCGCCTGCTGGATGCTGTGCTCGATGGTTCTTCGCGCCTCAGCGATCTGCCGGCTGAGCTTCTCCGCCGCCGCCGGCACCCTCCTGCGGAGCACCGCCCGCAGCGGTATGAAAACGATTCCCGACAGCACCGCCCCCGCCCCAGCCCCCATCAGCGCCGATCGCCGGTACGGCTCCCCGAGCCAGTAGATCCCGCTTGCCGCTCCGGCGACCAGCAGCAGCAGCGGCACGAACACGAACGTCGCGGGCCCGAGCATGCGCGGCCTGATGCGGGCCTTGAGTTCATCCAGTGCCGTCCCCGCCGAGCGCACGAGCTGCTCGCATTTGTCGCGCATGCCCGCGATCTCATCGGGAACTGCCCAGTGCGTGGCATCGGCCGGCGGAGCCGGCAGCGGGGGATGCGAGAACTTCTCGAGCGCCGCCTGGGCCTGCGCTCCCAATTCATCCAGCCCCTGATCGAGGCTTGAGAGTGACCGCTTGGCGGAGGTGAACTCGCGCTTGAGCCTGGTCTCCCCCGACTCGATCATCGTGTCCACGAGCCACTGGCCATCCTCGAGCTTGCGGGCCGCGGCGGTCTCGAGGGCGGCCGTGCGGGAGCGGAACTCCTTAACATCCCGGTCAAACGAGGCCCGCGCGGCATCCAGCTGCTTCTGGTGCGAGGCCCGCAGTTCTCCGAGCCGGGAGGCGTGCTCCGCCTCCGAGGCCGCACGCGCAATCTTCGCCTCCGACTCGGCCGAGCCGACCGACTCCTTGTGCAGGCGCTGGGCATCTTCACGCGCAGCCTGATGCACGCGCAGGGCATCGGCATCCTGCCGGGCGCGGTCGGCGACCAGCGATGCCAGACGGGCCAGCAGCGTGCGGGTGCGACGTGTGAAGGGCATCTGGGCCATGGTGCGGGTGAATGCAGCAACCCCGCGCCCGCGAGTGCCGCATCACACCGACATTACCATACACGCAAACCGGCCATCACGTCGCAATCCCGGTGTTCCGGGTCGGCTTCACGGGTTGGTGCCGAACAGGCCGATCGCGGTCGCCGTCATTGCGATGATCGCCTTGATCAGCGATTCGCCGGCGATCATCCCCGAGGCCAGCGGGATCCCGTACTTGTCCGCGTTCTTGCGGTTGACCATCTCCCACACCCAGATGATGCACGCGCCCGTGAAGAACCCCAGCGCGTTGTCGAAGAAGACGACCCACGACAGCCCAAGGCCCATCGCCGAGGGCAGGTATCCGCGGGCCTTGGCCGGCGTGAACCGCTCGATCACGGGCAGCACGATCCCGATCAGCGCCCCGATCAGGATCGACCACTGGGCCGAGGTCGGCAGGTAGTCGATCCCCTTGGTCAACACCCGCGCCACCGCCTCCCACGTCCGGGTCGCCGGCGCTGCGAATTTCTCCAGATGCGCCTTGGTCGGCACCATCAGGAACCAGATCGGGACGATCGCCAGCGTCCCGAAGAAGACGCCGATGAACTGCGCCAGGAACTGCCGGCGCGGGTTGGCGCCCAGCAGATATCCGGCTTTGAGGTCGGTCAAAAGGTCCGCCGAGGCGATCGCGCTGTTGGCGGCGACACCGGCCGAGGCCAGGTTGGGCTGCATCTGCCCGGGATGGAAGATCGCGAACATCAACTGCATCACCTTGCCCATCGCCCCCACGGGTGTGGTGTCCGTCTCGCCCGTCGCCCGCGAGGCCACCAGGCACAGCACGAACGACATCGCGATCGCAATCGACCCTGCCCACCACGAGATGTTGAACGCGATCATCTGCACCAGGAGCAGCCCGAGCGCCACCGGGGCGATCCCGATCACCATCCACTTGAAGGGCACCTCGATCGCCTTCATCGCCGCCGTCTCATCGTTCCCCTTGGCCTCGCCGATCGTCAGGTTCCCGAACGCGCGGGCGATCGTCTTCCATTGCAGGGCGACCGCGGTCAGGCTGGCGAACACCATCAGCGCTGTCCCGCCCCACAGCGACCAGGGCTGGACCCGCAGCGTGGTGCCCGACCCGTTGAGCTCCATGTTCTTGATGACGGTCGCCACCGCCTGGGCCTTGTCGTAGATCATCGTGCCGTCGGCCTGCTTGATCCATCCGCTTCCCGCCCGCGCGACATCTTCGCCGACCAGCCACGGCGTCACGACCCAGTACAGAAGCGCTGAGCCGATGAACATCGACAGCGAGACGCGCATCCGCGTGATGATCCCCGCCGCGACCAGCAGCACGCTCACGCTGAAGCCGAACCCCGGAAGTTGCTTGTCGTGGACCTTGCTAAATCCATCGTCGGGCACGAGCTCGGGCAATCGCCACGGCAGGATCTTGTCGAGCACGTTCAAGGTGCCGTGCGGCGTGTTGAGTATGCCCACCAGCGCTCCGACGGCGATCCCGGCGACCAGCGTGTAAGCCTTGTCCATCGCCTCCTTGCCCTTGCCGTACAGGCTCCGCAGCGTCTCGGCCGCCGCGACGCCCGATGGGAACCGGAGCTGCTCGTGGTTGATCATCTGCCTCTTGAGCGGGATCGCCAGGAAGCAGCCCATCAGCCCCGTGCATAGCGTGAACATCGCCACCGCCCAGATCGGCGTGACGTTCCAGTTCTTGACATCCTCGGCGGTTCCCCCCTCGGGGATGACCTCCAGCAGCAGCAGCGCCCCGAACATGGTCGCGATCGTCGAGCCCGTCGCATACCCCGCCGCCGAGGCGGTCGAGGCCATGCATGTGTTCTCGAGGATCGACATCTGCGACACCCTGCCGCCCATGATCGCCCGCAGCGCGTTCCAGATCACAAATGACATCACGCACGCCGTGATCGCCACTCCGAACCCCCAACCGATCGCCAGCGTCGTGTACAGGTTCGACGCCGCCATCAGCATCCCGAGGATGCCGCCCATCACCACCGCGCGCAGCGTCAACTGGGGCACCTTGTCCCCCTGGTAGACGTACTTGAACCAGTGGGCATCCTTCTGCTCGGGCGTCGCGTTCTCGGGGAGGGGCGGAATGCCCTCGGGGAGTACGGATCGCTCTGACGCGGAATCGGCGCCGGGCATGCTGGCCATCGTTCAGTCCTTCGTATCAACCCCGCGAGGGCGGTCCCGCCGCCGTCACAATCCACACGGGACGAAGGTACGGGAAGTTTTCAGTCCTTGCAAACAGAGGAACCCAAGGGCAAGCTGGTACGGAGTTTGGAAGGGTATGGCGAAAGTGCCTGTCCGCGGCCGGGCACCACAGGCTCATTCACTTGTCACCGTAATAAGTATCAAGCACCCCGAACCACTCGGCCGCCGTCCGCACCGCGATCATCCGCTGCCGCACCTCTTCCGCTCGCGGGTGATGCACCGAGAAACGGATCGCGAACTTCCGCATCATCTTGCTCGTTTGCTCCTCACCCTTCCTGAATCGCCGCGTCACCGCCAGCGACAGCTTGAAGTGATCCTCCAGCGCCGATCGCTGTTCGGGGATCGTGGGTGCGGTGGGAAGGTTTCCGGCGAGCATCTGGCGGGCCTGGCGGAAGATCCACGGGTTGCCGATGCATCCGCGGGCCACGCTGACGGCATGCACCCCCGTGTACCCGATCATCCCGAAGATGTCGTTGACATCCCACACATCCCCGGAGCCGAAGATGATCTTGTCGGGATGCCGGGCGACCAGGTCGCGCAGGAACGTCCATCGCGAGGGTCCGATGTACTTCTGCTCCACCGTTCGCGCGTGCACCGTCGCCCACGCGTAGCCGATCCGGTACGCCGCATCGAAGATCTTCTCAAAGTTGCTCGCCATCTCCGGCGTGTCATCAAAGGCCCGGCGGATCTTCAGCGTGCATGGGATGTGCGCCGGGACGGCCTCGCGCACCGCCTCCAGGATCTCCATGGCGCCGGCGGGGTCGGTGAGCCAGTGCCCCCCTCGCGATTTGTTCTTGATCTTCTTGACGGGGCAGGCCAGGTTCACATCGATGGTCTCAAAGGAAAGTGGCAGAGTGGCAGAGTGGCGAAGTGGCAGAGTGGATGATGCGCCCCGGGAATCTGCCGCCAAGGCGTCCGGCGCCTCATCCACCGCATCACAGGACCATGCGCTGTCCGACTCCTCCACTCTGTCACCCTGCCACTCTGCCACTTCGCCACTTCGACCAAGCTGCTCCCCGCCGGGGAGGCGCAAGTGCGTCTCGACCACATCCGCCCACAGCTCCGGATCGTCCTTGTACGCGAGCGTGCGGTAGGCCTTGTCCCCGCGAGCGCCTTGCTCGGCCATCTTGAGGGCCGATGCGGCCATCTCCTTGGGGTGGGAGCCCATGATCTGCCCCGAGAGCGGGTGGTCCTCGATCCCGCCCGGGATGTTGTCGTGCAGCTCACCCAGGTCGGCCTTGGTGAACCCGCGACCGCCGGCGAGCAGCGTGCGGTCCAGGAGGGCTTCGGTGATGCAGAACGGGCACCCGTGCCTGCGGGCGATGATCCGCATCGCCGCATCGCTGTACCCCGCTAGCCCGGCCTGGAAAAAAGGAGCATCAAACCCCGGCGCGATCCGTGCCAGCCGCGGATCCGTCCCGCCCGCGCCGTGCCGGCGGGAAAGCTCGCCGGCGATCTTCATGGGATCGATCGACTGCCGCCCCGGTGCGATCGCCGGGCTGGGGGGTGTGGCGTTATTGGTCGTGCAGGACACTCTTGGACTATATTCAGAGCCGGGATCGGGTAAGAGAAGACTCAGCACAGAGGCACAGAGAACACAGAGAAAAAACGGTTGATGTGGTGAAGGCTGATCGGGCGATTGGAGTTGAACAGATGGCACATCGTCGACGACACACGGTACTCTCTGCTGGATTTCTCTGTGCCCTCTGTGCCCTCTGTGCCTCTGTGGCGAGTCTTCCCGGTTGCAGCTCAACCCCCGACACGGTCGAGTACGCCAAGGCCTACCCCCGTGAAGTCCTCCGCGGCCGTACGCTCGACATCCAGGTCTTCCGAGAGAACCAGGAGATCGAGTTCACCAACACCACCGCCCACGCCTATCCCGCGGGCACGCTCTGGCTCAACGGCCGCTTCTCTCGACCCCTCGATACGCTCGCCGTCGGCCAGACGATCAAGCTCCCCCTGCGTGAGTTCCGGGATGAGTACTCCGAACCCTTCCGCGCCGGCGGCTTCTTCGCCAAGGAAAGGCCCGATCGGCTGGTGCTCGCGCAGCTGGAAACCACCGGGAGTGATGGCAACCCCGTGATGCTGGGGTTTGTGGTTGTGGGGACGGGCAACGAGGAATAGCTAAGCCGGTCCGAGATCAACCCGCCTCGAACGCCCGCACAAACGCATCAAAATCATCGGTATCCACGAACCCCGACTCATCGAAGTCGGCGCTCTGGTCCCCCGCCTCGAATGCCAGCACGAACGCCGAGTAGTCCTCAAGATCAACGAACCCATCCCCGTTGAAGTCGGCCGGTCGCCGCGGACATCCGTAGATCGTGATCGCGATGTCATCGACACCGGCCTCCACGATCGATCCATCCCCCAGATCCCGCGCCTGGAACCGCAGCTTCATCTGCGAGGTCGGGGTCACGAAGTCGGCGATCCGGAACGTCTTGACCACCCACGTCCCCGCGTTCTCCGAGACTGTCTCAAGGGCCGTCCACGTCGCCCCGTTGTTGTTGGAGATCAGGACCGGCATCGAATCGCTGTTGGCCGCGCTCCCTTGGTTGTTGGAGTACCAGCGGGCATAGCTCAGCACCGCATCGAAGCCCACGAACTCGTACACATTCTCAACCGCGCTGAACATCGGGCTCGTCAACGTCGTCGTTCCCGAATCGACGTCGTACGTGCCCACGCTCGACCCGGCCCGGCCATCGGTGATCCAGCACTGGGTGCCCACGGGTGAATGGTCATCACCCGGCTGCGCATCGGTCGCCTGCGGATCCATCACACCCCAGATCCCTGTGGTCGCGTTGTCGCCCGCAGCGCCCACCGTCCACCCGCTCGCCGATTCGCACGCATCCGAATACCCGGCGATCGTCGAGTACGCGAGCGCCTGATGCACCCCGTTGGGAGCATCCGCAGGGGACCGCATCGTCATCCCATTGGCGCCCAGCCCCTCGAAATAGTACTGAACGACATCCCCGCATTCGGTCGCCGGAAGCGTCGCCCGGTACGAATTCCCACCCAGCGAGACAAGCGCCGAGGCCGTGAACGGCCCCGTTGACCCTGTGCGTGCGTACACCATCCCCGTCCCGGCCTGCATGCCACCGCCGCTCTGCACCACGACATCGATGTTGATGTCAACCGGCGTGTCGGCGGCGATCGTCTCGGGCAGTGACTGCGGGAACCCGAACGTGAACGGGAACGCGATGTACTCACCCAGGGTAAGGATGCTCTGGATCGTTTCTTCTCCCGTCGGGATGATCTGATCCGCCGGCAGCGTGAAACCATTCTCGCCTGTGTCCCGCAGCTCCCAGCCCCACCCCAGGAGCCCGCGCGCCCCGTACGTCCAGTCGTTGGCTCCGCCGCTGGCCGGATAGATCGTCACGTACGTCGGCCCCGACACGTACTGCGTGCCATGCACCGCCTCGATCGCCGCCTCCATGCGCGCGTTGAGCACATCAAACAGCGCGGCATCGGGCGGCAGGTCATCGGTGTACGCCCACGGCGAGAGGATGAGCTGCGAGTAGCTGTGGAAATCGATGTGCGCCTTGAGCCGCGGGTTGGCCGTGATGAAATCACGCATCACCTGCGTCTCGGGCTCCGAGAACGCGCTGGGTCCGCGATACGTTTCGTTGTTGGTCTGGTTGCTCGCCCCCTCACCGCCCCACTGGTAACCCCAGTTGCGGTTGAGATCGACGCCGAACGTGCCATCCCCGTTGTTGCGCCTGTTTTTGCGCCACATCCGCTGGTTCGTCCACGTGTACGAATACCCATCAGGGTTCATCACCGGCACGATGATGACTTCCGAATTGTTCAACAGATTCGTGATTCGTGCATCGCTCCCATACCCCGCGATCAGCTGGTCCGCGAAGTACATCACCGTCATCGGGCTGATCCACTCCCGCGCGTGCTGCCCGCCGTGGTAGATGACCGCCGGGCGATTCCCCGGCCCGCCCGGACCCGTGATCCGGATCGCCTTCATGGGCCGGCCCTCGAGGCTGCTGCCGATCGTCTGCACCGTCGATAGCCCCGGCTTGGATGCCACAAGAGTGTCCAGGTATGCGTAGATCGCGTTCAGGTCCTTGTAATCATCGAACCAAGCCCGCCCGCGTCGCCCACCCCCACCCCCCCCCCCACCCCCATCGGCGCCTCCGCGAGCCCGAGCCTCGGCTGCCCGGATCCGCGCCGACTCGGCATCGATCGAGCGCTGGACATCGGGGTTGAGGACCTCGAACCGGATCCCAAGCTCGCGCAGGGCATCCGTCTTCGCCGGCGCCAGAAGGACATCAAACGTCCCCATCCCCATCGACTCGGAGAAGAGCGAATCCATCAGAGAGCTGACGGCGAGCAGCTCGCGCGGGGTCGCCACACTCACACGCACGACTTGGTAACCGTCGTACCGCTGCACGTTCGGATCCCCAGGCACGGCGTGCGGCTGGGCGAACAGCGACTGATTGCAGGCGAGCAGGACAACGACGGCCGAGATCATCCGGCGCATAGGCAAGGGCTCCCAATCCCAAACGAGGATTCCTGACGAGACTCTCTCACGAGGAATGTGCCATTGTGCCATGTCGGGCCAGAATCCGCCAGACATATTTCCGTCCGGTCGGATAATCTCACAAGCCCCTAGGTTTACTCAATGACCACCTCCGTGGCGTCAACCCCCCGATGCTTCATCTCCTACGCCCGGGAGAACCAGACCCATGCCGACTGGGTTCTCAGGCTTGCCGAAGCACTCTCGGCCCGCAAGCTGGGCATCCGCATCGACCAGCTCCATTGCCCGATCGCCACCGATCTCCCCACCTTCATGGAACGCGAGGTCGAGGCCGCCCGTCACGTGCTCCTGGTCTGCACCAACGAGTACATGGCCCGCTGGTCGGGAAGCGGCAGCGGGGTCGCCTATGAAGCAGCCCTGATGAAAGGCGAGCTCATGCACGGGCTCGCCGCCACCGACAAGTACATCCCCCTCCTGCGCTCCGGCGATGTCGCCAGCGCGGTTCCCAAGCCCCTCCGCGGTTCTTACTACCTGGATCTCCGGGATGAATCCCGCCTCGACGACCGCATCGATGAACTCGCCCAGCGACTCCTCAGCGGGACTTCATCGGCCGAACTTGCCGCCGGTGAATCCGCCCGCAGCCCGATCGCCGTTCTCATCCCGCGCTTCCCCGGCCCGGCGTTTCGAGAAAACTTCGATGCCGATGACACGGATTCCAACGCCCGGGAGTCCTACAGGCGCCTCTGGTGCCTCGGGCAGGAAGGCCATTGGTACGGACAGATCCGCGATGGCGTCTATCGAATGTCCAATTCCACCGGCCCCGGCGAGATCAGGTACTCGTACCTGGGCTTCGAGGCCGAGGCGGGCGCCGCCCCCGATGCCGCCAACCACGATGTCTCCGTCGATGTCTGGATCGAACCCTCCGCTCACGATTCATATTCCGGCGCCGGCCTCCTCTACCGGTACAACCGGGAGCAGCGAACCTACATGGCCTTGGTGATCGCCCCCGACAGCCAGGGGACAGCGCAGGTCGCCCTTGTCAGCCGCGACCGCAATGAACACCAGTTCTTCCGACTCGCCCAGCTCCGCCAGCCTCCCACCAAGCCGATCTCGCTCCGCATGATGTCGTTCGCCGGTCTTATCAAGGTCTGGGTCGATGGCCGCCCCATTGGCTCATACCCCCCCCTGAACCACATCACCGGTGATGCCGGGCTCATCACCATGAGCCTGGGCACGTTCTGTTTCGACAACTTCGCGGTGCTGCCTGCGCCCCTGCGGCTGGAGGATGTCCGATGAGCAAGCTCCTGTGCCTCCGCCCGTTCTCGCTGCTCCCAGCGGTTCTTTCCGCAATCGCCACGCTCGCGATCACTCCGCCCGCACCCGCCGGTCCACCCGATCCTGCCTCCTACTCCGCAACCTTCGAACACGCCGCGGTTGCCGCCGATCACCCGCTCGCATCCCAGGCCGGCGCCGAGATCCTCGAAAAGGGCGGCAACGCCGTCGATGCCGCGGTCGCCGTCAGCTTCGCGCTCTCGGTCGTTCGTCCCGAATCCTGCGGCATCGGCGGTGGGGGGTTCATGGTCATCCACCTCCAGGATGACCCCCGCTTCGGCACGCTCACCACCGCGATCAACTACCGGGAGCAATGCCCCACCGGCATCGACTCGATGTACTACACGCGTCCCGAGAACGCCGAAGAGTTCGCGAGCACTCGCGGCGCCAAGGCGGTCGCCATCCCCGGCACGGTTGCGGGGCTTTTCTACGCTCTTGAGAAGTACGGCACGCTCAAGCCCGACATCGTGCTCGCCCCGGCGATCCGCGCGGCCGAAGGGGGTTTCATCGCCGACGATCACATCGTCTCAAGCGCCCGCGATATCGGACGCTGGATCGACAAGGATCCGATCCTCCGTCGGGAGAGGTTCGCGTTCGCCTGGGAGCGATTCTGCGCCCGCGGCACGTTGAAAGCAGGTGATCGCCTCACGCTTCCGGAGCAGGCCCAGGCCCTTCGCCTGCTGGCACAACGGGGTGCGGGTGTGTTCTACTTTGGAGAGATCGGACAGGCGATCATCGCCGCGATCCAACGAGATGGCGGTCCCATGCTCGCCGCCGATCTGGCATCGTTCAAGGTCGATGAAATCCGGCCTCTGCAGGTCGAAGCAGCCGGCCGGACCTTTCATTGCATGCCTCCGCCCTCCTCCGGCGGCATGGCCCTGGCCCAGACGCTTGGCATCCTCGAGCGCTCCCCGCAGAAGCTCACCGATCACCCGCGTCAGAGCCCCGCATCCATACACCTGCTCGCCGAAACCATGAAGCACGCGTTTGCCGATCGCGCCCGCTGGCTCGGAGACCCCGCCTTCGGGAAGGTGCCCGTGGAGCGGCTCATGTCGGATGAGTATCTCCGTCAGCGGGCCGCCGTCTTCGATCCGACTCACACCCTCGCGACCGATCGCTACGGAACCACGCCCGGTTCACCGGGAGAGGCCGTGGATGACGGCGGCACCAGCCATTTCTCCGTCATCGATGCCCGCGGCAACGCCGTCGCCTGTACCGAGACCATCAATCTCGAGTTCGGCTCGCTGCTCTGCGTGCCCGAGTTCGGCTTTGCGCTCAACAACCAGATGGATGACTTCCTTACACGCCCCGGCGAGGCCAACGCCTTCGGCCTCACCCAGTCGAGGCGCAACCTTCCGGAGCCCGGCAAGCGCCCCCTCTCCAGCATGTCACCGACGATCGCGATCTCCAAAGACACCGGGCGGGTCGAGCTGATCGCCGGCGCAGCCGGAGGCCCGCGCATCATCAGCGCCACCCTTCAGATCATCATCAATGCCCTCATCCATCGCATGACCGCGGCCGATGCGATGGCGGCCCCACGATTCCACACGCAGTGGATGCCCGACACTCTCTGGCTTGAGGATGAACTGCGCGGCGGGGGACTGGAGAGCGGGCTTGTGACCCTCGGCCACCACACCGCCGGCAAATGCCCCCAGGCCGCCGCCCAGATGATCCTCATCCGGGATCGCCGCATCGAAGCCGCCAGCGATCCCCGCAAGGGCGGCCGGCCCGCCGGCTACTAGCGGCACCTATCGTCGCCCATGGCCGAATACACGATGTCCCCCGAGCGCTGGGCACACACCCAGACCTACCTCCGCGAACTCTTCGCACGCGAGGATGAGCACCAGCGATCCCTCATGCCGCGAGCGATCGCCGCTGGAATCCCCGCGATCGATGTCGGCCCCGAGGCCGGCCGGTTCCTCCAGATGCTCGCCCTCATGCTCAGGGCCAAACTCATCATCGAGGTCGGCACGCTCGCCGGATCCTCGGCGATCTGGCTGGCGCGCGGCCTGATGCCCGGCGGACGCGTCATCACCGTCGATCTCTCCGAGACGCACCTCGACTTCGCCAAACAGGAGATCGCCGCCGCCAACCTCACCGATCGCGTTCAGTTCCGCCAGGGCAAAGGCGGCGAAGTCCTCCCCGTGCTGCTCCGTGAGCTCGGACCCGCCAAGGCCGACATGGTCTTCCTTGATGCCGAGCGCTCCGAGTACATCCCACTCCTGCCCACGGTCGCCAAGCTCCTCCGCCCCGGCGGAGTGCTCGCGATCGACAACGCGCTGGCCGCTCAGCGCTGGGTCGCCGATCCGTACAAGCCCGGAGAACCACGCGATGTCATGGATGAGACCAACCGCGCTGTCGCGGGTCATCCGGATTTCATCGCGTCCCACATCAACCCGCTGGGCAACGGTACTTTAATCGCCGTGCGCAAGGATTGAGTGAACAGGCCAGGAGCGAAGCGATGACCGCCATCCAGAATCCCACCGAGACCATCCCCCACCCGCCCATCGCCTCCGTCAGCCAATGGCGTGCCGATCGCCTCCAGCTGCTCGCTCAGGAGAAGGACCTCACCCACCACAAGGATCGCGTCAACGCTCTGCGTCGCCGCCTCCCCATGGTCAAGATCGAGAAGGATTACACCTTCGAAGGCCCACGCGGCAAGGCGATGCTGCTCGACATCTTCTCCGCCCATCGCCAGCTCATCATCTACCACTTCATGTTCGATCCCGCGTGGGAGAAAGGTTGCCCCGGCTGCACCGGGCTTATCAACGCGATGGGGGATCTGTCGATGCTCAACAAGCGCGATACGACTTTTGCGCTTGTGTCCCGCGCCCCGCTGCCCAAGCTCCAGGCCTACAAGACCGCCCAAGGCTGGGACTTCAACTGGTACTCATCCTTCGGCAGCGACTTCAACTACGACTTCCACGCCACGCTTGATGAGAAGATCGCCCCCATCGAATACAACTACCGCAACAGGGCCGAGCTCGCCGCCAACGGCTCCCCGAACCCTCCGACCGGTGAGAGCCATGCGATGAGCGTCTTCTTCCGCATCGGTCACGAGGTCTACCACACGTACTCGACCTACGCCCGCGGAGCTGAGAGCCTGACCGACGCCTACATCCTTCTGGACATCACTCCCTACGGCCGCCAGGAGGATTTCGAAGACTCCCCGGCCGGCTGGCCACAGATGCCCACCTACGGCGGCTGGCCCGATTGACGCCAAAACCCGCCGGAACGGTGACTGTTCGGATTGCCCGCCAGTTGATTGACTGCGATCGGTCTCTTCCTAAACTCTCTTCCCCCAATTCGGGGCCGAGCGCGACGGACGAGGGACTTCTCCAAAGCCCCTCCGAGGCGCGTTCATGAGCCTTCCCATCGCGGCTGATGGAAGGTTCAGCCCCGGCCCGCGGCGAGCGTTCGCCTCGGGCACCGATGCCGCGGACTCCGCCGGGCGGTTTTGCCGCCCACTCGGACCGCGACGATTGCCCGGTTCGTGGTCAGCGGCTGAACTCACCGGTTCAGCCCCGAGTACGGAGGATTGAAAGCCCGCGACAGCGGAGCGCCCGCCGGAAGATCCAACCCCGCGCGGCCCCGCCATTGGTCGATGGTGTAATAGGCAGCACAGCAGATTTTGGTTCTGTTAGTCCTGGTTCGAGTCCAGGTCGACCAGCTTTCGTTTTTCGGAGGCGGTTGGCGCGGCGGACATCGGACCTGCCGCCCGCCTGCCCACGCCCTCGTTCGCCTCGATATCTGTGGAACCCTGTTTCGGGTTGGTGCTCTTTTCTCCCGGGAGCCGCTCGATGACCACCGCTATCCCCGCCTCCGTCGCCCGTTCGTTCCCCAATGTTGCACCAGTGAGCCAGCCCACCGCACCATCCTCGCAAGCCCCCGCCGCGATCATCCTCGCCGCCGGCAAGGGCACGCGCATGAACTCCGACCTGCCCAAGGTCGCCCACAAGGTCGGCGGGCGGCCCATGGTCTGCGCTGTCGTCGATGCCTGCCGCGCGGTCGGCTGCGAGCGCATCGTCGTCGTCGTCGGCTACAAGCAGGAGATCATCCGCAAGGCCCTCGAAGGCATGAACGTCGAGTTCGCCGTCCAGGATGAGCAGCTCGGCACCGGGCACGCCGTCCGCAGCGCCAAGGCCAACTTCGCCGCCGATGCAGCCGTGCCGGGCCGGGATGTATTCGTCCTCTGTGGTGATGGCCCCCTCATACGCGCTGAGACGCTCAAGAAGATGCTCGACTGCCATCGCGGGCAGAAGGCCGCGATGACGCTCGCCACCGCGATCATTGAGGATCCCAAGGGCTACGGCCGCATCGTCCGGGATGCCGGCGGTCGCTTCCAGTCGATCATCGAGCAAAAGAATGCGACGCCCGAGCAGCTCTCGATCCGCGAGGTCAACCCCAGCTACTACTGCTGCGATGTCCATCACCTCTTCACCTCGCTCGACAAGGTGCAGCGCAACCCCATCAGCGGCGAGTACTACGTCACCGATGTCCCCGAGATGCTCCTCAAGGCCGGCCAGCGCGTCGAGGTCCTCCCCGCCGTGCCACCCGAGGATGTCCTCTCCATCAACACCACCCAGGATCTGGAGATGGTTGATCGCCTCTACCGCTCACGCGGCGGGTGGAGCGCTGAGGATATCGACACCCTCAAAATCTTCTCTGGCCGCAGCAATCTCGAGCTTGCCAACCGCATCTGCGAGCACCTCCTCCTGCCGCTGGGCCAGTCGCGGGCGATCAGCTTCCCGGACGGCGAGATCATTGTGAAGATCGAGGAGGATGTCCGCGGACGAGACTGCTTCGTCATCTGCTCCACCTGCCAGCCCGTCAACGACAACCTGATGGAGCTGTTGATCTACATCGACTGCCTCCGGCGAGCCAGCGCTGATCGCATCACCGTTGTCCTTCCCTACTTCGGCTACGCCCGCCAGGACCGCAAGGATGAGGGCCGCGTCCCCATCACCGCCAAGCTGGTCGCCAACATGATCACCGCCGCCGGCGCCCATCGCGTGGTGGCCGTCGATCTCCACGCCGCGCAGATCCAGGGCTTCTTCGACCTCCCCGTCGATCACCTCGCCGGCTCGGCCGTCTTCGTCAAGTACTTCCAGTCCATCCGCAAGCAGCTCGGGGACCTCTGCCTGGTCAGCCCGGATGTCGGCAACGTCAAGGTCGCCGAGTCGATCGCCAACCTCCTCGGTGGAGACCTGGCGATCATCAACAAGCGGCGGCTCTCGGGCTCCAAGGTCGAGACCGGCAACCTCATCGGCAACGTCGAGGGCAAGACCGTCCTCATGTTCGACGACATGATCTCGACCGCCGGCACCGTCGCCGAGGCCGCAAGGCTCGTCCGCAGCCGCGGCGCCAAGGCCGTGATCGCCGCCGCGACCCACCCCGTCCTCGTCGGCCCCGCTCTCGAGCGGCTCGCCGGGGATGACTTCGACAGCGTCGTCGTCACCAACACCATCCCGCTGGGAGATCGCGTCGCCCCGATCCGGCACAAGCTCGTCGAGCTCTGCGTCGGACCGCTCATCGGCGAGGCGATCCACCGCATCCACCACAAGAAGTCCGTCAGCGCCCTCTTCAAGGGAAACGGGGGCACCAAGCGATAGCCGCTCCATCCGTTCGTGGGTTCAACCTGAAAGAAACAAACACACATCTGTCCTGAGATTCAAGTTCCGGAGATTCAGCCATGCACGAGAAATCACCCCTCCTCACCGTCACGCGTCGCGAAAAGGTCGGCACCCGCTACAACAACCGACTCCGCGAGTCCGGCTCCGTCCCCGCCGTCGTCTACGGACGCGGCAAGGACCCGGTCGCGATCACCCTCAACCACCGTGACTTCACGCGCCTGGTGATCAAGGGCGAGAAGATCTTCCGTCTCGATGTCTCGGCCGACAAGGACCTTGATTCACAGCAGATGGTCCTCCTCCGGGATCTCCAGTTCGACTACCTCGGCACCAACATCGTCCACGCCGACTTCACCCGCGTCAGCCTCCAGGATCGCGTCCGCACCCTCGTCTCGGTCCACCTCATCGGCGAGGCCACCGGGCTTAAGCAGGCCGGCGCCATCCTCATGCACCCCGTCAGCGAACTCGAGATCGAGTGCGTGGTCACCGAGCTCCCAGACTTCGTCGAGGTAAACATCGCCGAGCTCGATGTCGGCCACGCGATCCACGCCTCGGATGTCAAGCTCACCCCGAACATGAAGCTCCTCACCGATCCGCATGCCATGGTCGCGCAGATCGTCATCCAACAGGAGATCGTGGTCGCCGAGGCCACCGCCGCCCCGACCGACGCCGCCGCCGGCCCAGAGGTCATCACCGCCAAGAAGCCCGAGGAAGGCACTGCCGCCGCCGCGGGCGCCAAGCCGGGCGCTGCCGCCGGCAAGGATGCCAAGGCCGCCGCGCCCGCCAAGGACGCCAAGGCCGCCGCTCCCAAGAAGTAACCAGAAGGCACTGGGCATCGGGCACTGGGCACTGGTGGAAATCCATCAGCGCCCAGTGCCTGAAGAGCCCGGTTGCCTTTGCAGGAGTGCCTTTTCACCAGTCCCCAGTGCCTAGTGCCCAGTGCCCAGTGTCTGTTCAATGAAGATGCTCATCGGACTCGGAAACCCCGGACTCGACTACGCCAAGACCCGGCACAACGCCGGGTTCATGGTCATCGAGCGCCTCATCAGCAAGCAGCGCATCAACGACCCCGTCAAGGCCAAGTTTCACGCCGCCTGCGTCGATACCCAGCTCGGCGGGCACAAGTGCATCCTCATGCGCCCCACCACCTACATGAACCGCTCGGGCATCTCGGTCGTAGAGGCGGTCGCCTTCTACAAGCTCCAGCCTGCCGTCGACATCATGGTGATCGCCGATGACATCGCCCTCCCCACCGGCATGATCAAGATCAAGCCCGCCGGCGGCTCGGGCGGCCAGAACGGCCTCAGCGACATCACCCGGGCCCTGGGCTCCGATCAATACCCCAGGCTCCGAGTCGGTATCGGCATGCAGCCCGCAGGGGGCAAGCCCGCCGTCATGAACCAGGCCGATTTCGTCCTCAGCCGCTTCATCGCCGAGGAACAACCCCTCCTCGAAAGCTCCATCGATCAGGCCGCCGAGGCCCTCGATGTCTTCGTCCGCAAGGGGCTCGATGCGGCGATGAACGCGTTCAACTCCAAGAACAATCCAGATAAAGACCAGAACTGAGAATCGTCAGAACAAGAAAGAAGGAAGATCACCATGCCCGGACGCCGCGAATACACGTACGAAGCCATGTTCCTGATCAGCCAGGCGACCGCCGCCGACCTCGGCAGCGCTGTCGACCACATCAAGGAAATCCTCTCGCGCGGACACGCCGAAGTCCTCGCGATGCGCAAGTGGGATGATCGCCGGCTCGCCTACGAGATCGACGGCCAGAAGCGGGGCCTCTACATCCTCACCTACTTCAAGGCCCCCAACGACCAGCTCTCCCACATCGAGCGCGACTGCAACCTCTCGGAGAAGGTCCTCCGCGTCCTCATCCTCCGCGCCGATCACCTCTCCCTCGAGGAGATCCAGGCCGCCGATGCCCGCAAGGAGCTCGACGCCGAGATCCGCCTCCGCGGCACACAGCCCGTTCCGGCGGCCGGAGCAGCCCCCGCCGAAGCCGGCGCTGCCGGCGAGCCGGCGCCCGCGAACGCCTGAATCAGTTGCTCTGAAATGAACAAAGACCGCCGCTTTCATTGGGCGGCGGTCTTTGCGTTTCTCGCCGAATTCAAAGCCCAGCCCGTCAGCCCCCGTTGATATCGACCTGCCCCGACTCCACCTGATCCTGTTGGCGCTCATGCTGGCGATCATGGGCTGCTTTCTGCTCCGTAGTCAGAGGGACAGCCTGCGGCGGCTGCGCGGCCGGCAGCGCAGCGCCCCCGGTCGCCGAATTGACGATCAGCACACCCCCGACCGCAAGCCCGAGGATCGCCACCCCCAGCGTCACCTTCTTCTTCCTGTCCATTGATGCGATCAGCGCCATGAAACGCCTCCCGGCCGGACTCGGCGAATGCGAGCATCGGCCAAAGCTCATATGTGGCTCCGGCGATCCGTTCTTGCCTAAACGCCCTGGATTCAGGCTATCGGCTGGTTCGGGGCTATCGCCCCCCAGACAACTCCCCGATCGTCAGCAGCTTGTACGAGTCCGGCCCATCCCCGTGCGTCTGCCCGATCGCCTGCAAGAGCCCCGATGGATCATCATCCAGGAACTGGATCGTCTTGATCACCACCAGCCTGTGCCCCGTCAGCCGGTCCGGCGGATTCAGCCTGTCAAGGCTCGCCAGGATCTGCCTGGTCTCTCCCGCCGCATCCGCCAGGTTCGTCCGCTTGATCCGCCGGCTCAGCACGAACACCAGGTCCGGCCCCAGGCGCAGCGATTCCTCCAGCGCCGGCTCTGGGTTTGATCGCCCCGCCGGCCTGATCGTCCCCAGCCACGCCTGGAACCGCCGCTTCACATCCGCCGTCGCCGGGATCAGTTGCGGGCTTGATCCACCCGAATCAAACGCCACGTAACTGGTACCACCTCCCGAGGCGACCTCCCGGAAGAAGAGCACCTGGAACGACTGGTCCGCCTCCAGCGCCCCGATCGACCGCGCCAGTTCCCCCTTCACGAACGCCAGCGAAGAGGCCATCGGCCCCGAGGCATCCACGACGTACACCACGCGATGCGCTCGCCGCGCCTGCACCCCCGCGAACACCGTGTTCTTCGCCGGCGTTGCAGCCTCGACCGGCGGCGAGGGTGGTGGCGAGGGCTTGGCCCACGGAGCCGGCGTGATCTTCGGCGGTGGAGGCGGCGGTGCGGGAAGCGGTGGTGGTCTGTCGGCAACCGGCGCAGGCTCGATCGTCAACTCCTCCTCGACCACCGGCGGAGGCACCTCTTCCTTCACAGTCTCGGCGGGTGCTTCTTCGATCGCCGGCGCGGGCGCTGGCTCGTTGAACGTCAATACCGTCTCGCTCGATCGTCCCGTCGAGGCCTCCGCCGAGATCGGACCGCGACCCGAGAGCCCAAGCCACGCGAGCGCTGCCGTATGGACCGCCAGCGAAGCCCCCAGCGAAATCAGGATATCCGCCCGCGGCATGCGTCGCGGCAGGTATCCCGGCAGAGCTTGAATGAATGCCAGCCTCATGCGTCCATGCAGCCGTTGCGATCCCCACCACGAGTGCTACGTCGTGGGGTTCGCTACCGGCGTCTTGATCACAACCACCGGCTTCTCAAAGAGCAACCGGTCCAAGGAGAGCATCCCCGCCCCCGCGAACAGCAGCGCCAGCGAAGAACCCAGCAGCGCAAACTGCAGGAACAGCGAGCCCCACTGCGGATCAAACGGACCGTACGCCGGGATGAACCCGAATTTGGCAGTACCCGCCGCGATCGCCGGCCCGATCTGCGTCAGCCACATCGCCACACCCATCGTGCATGCAAACCCAAGCGACATCAGCCGGGTCATGAACCCGATCAGCACCAGGATCCCGCCCGCCAACTCCGTGATGGTCGCTGTCCATGCCAGGATCACGGGCGCCTTGCCTTCCGCCGCCTTGGAAGGCGCCAGCGCCTTGCCCGCGGTCCCATCGGCCTTCGGCGCGGGGTTCGCCGCGTGATGAACCATGGTCGCGATCGAGTAGAGCGTCATCGCCCGCACCGTCGCCGCCGGGGTTGATGTCGTCGCTTGCGCTTCAGGCGGGGTTGTGGAGTTGGTCGGAGCGGCAGGGGTTGCGGGGTCTGTCGGGGTATTGGGTGCCGGTGGTGTCGTCGGCAATGAGGGGTTCTCCGGCGGAGTGCTTTCACTCGCGGGGGCCGGCGTGCTGCCCACCTTTGCATCGGGCACTGGAACCGCGGTCGGCCCGGCCGCCGCATCGCTCCCCGGCGCCACGCCCCACTTGGCCAGAAGGACCGCATCCTCACCCGAGTAGTCGATCTTCTCCATCACCTTGACCAGCCCGGCGCGAAGGAAGATTACTCCCAGCACCAGCCGCAGGAAGATGGGGGCAAAGGATGCAGCCAGCGATTGACGTGTCATGCTCGAAATCCTCACGCGATGTGCCGCGGGCCTCTCAAGGCCCAGATCGCCCGCCGGGGCTCTCCGGCACCATCACCATCGGTTCCTTCGGAGTTCCGGGGTAGAGATTCATCATAGTGGAGGGTGCTGGGGGAAGAGGGGAGGAGCCGAGGGGAGCAGCGGGGGCGTTGGGGGCGATCCCGGGGCCACTCCGGGCCACTGCCGCCTAAAGAGCGAATAATGCCCGGTGCGCACCCGCGGGTGTGGCGGAACTGGAAGACGCGCGGGATTTAGGTTCCCGTGGCCGCAAGGCTTTGCAGGTTCGACCCCTGTCACCCGCATTCAAATGGCAAAGATCAAAGTTCAAATGGCAAATCAACACCATCCCCGGCGTGGCCTCAGGCTTCTGCTTTGCCCTTTGCCCCTTGCCCTTTGCCTATTTCTCCCAGCCTGCGAAAGCGCTGACAAGGGTGTCACCGGCCGCTCACGCTGGGATACCACCAAAGGCCCCCCGCCCGCGAACACATCCACCAACGCGGGCGATGATTTCATCCGCCCATCGCGATCCGGTTCCGATCGCCCGGTCGAGGGCTCGCTCGCGTACGCCTCCCACCCCTTCGATCCGATCTCCATGCGCATCCACCCGCTGACCCACATCCAGCGCACCGAGGATGTCGCCGCCGACAGCGCCGCCTCCCCCAAGCCCATCACCGGCCCGCGCATCAACTGCTTCGTCGAATTCAAGGACCAGTGGGGAGACACCTGCAAGGCCCTCGGCCTCCTCCAGGTCCAGCTCTATCGCCCGGCAACCGAGCCCGGCCAGGAACGCCAGGATGCCACCTGGGATGCCGATCTCACCAACCTTGACAAGAACGCCGACTGGTTCGACCCCGTCACCCGCTCCTATCGCCTGCAACTGGAGATCCCCGAGTGGCTCGGCGATCCCGCCAAGAACAATCAGGTGAAGCTCCGCCTGGTCTTCACCCCCGCATCAACCGACGGCGAGATGCGACCGCTGCGGGATGAGTTTGTTGTGACGCAGCGATAGACCGACGCTACTGCGATTGCAGATCAAAGCAGGAAACTCAGCGTCTGAAGCGCCGTCTTGCCATCGGCCTCGCTGGTCGCCGTGGCGGAATCGACCGCGAATCCGAAGTAATCAAGCCCATCCGGGTTCTCGTTGTTCTCATCTCCGGTCTTGATCTTGCCGGGTTGGACGTTGGCGAACGTTCCGGTCGCCACGGCAACCACCGTGCCGCCGATCGATACCTGACCCAGCCTGAGAAATCCGAGCCACTGCGAGTGAGATCTTGCGGGTCAAGAATGGCCCAGAAAGGTCCGCTCGATGAAGCGCAAGAGGCACAGTTCCGAGGAGATCATCCGCAAGCTCCGCGAGGCCGAGCAGTTGCTCGCGGCCGGCGAGGGGGTGGCCCATGTTTGCCAGAGGCTGGAGATAAGTGCGCAGACGCTGGGTCGCTGGCGTCAGCAGTTCCGTGAGATGGGGGACGACGAGATCAAGCGTCTGCGTTCGCTGGAGGAGGAGAACCGCCTTCTTCAACCGGCGGTTCTACTCCTCCAACTCCTTGAGTCGGCGGATGTGGTCGTCGCCCATGCCGCGGAACTGCGTCTTCCACCGGTGCAGCGTCTGCTCGCTGATCTCCAGCTTCTGACACACCTGCGCGATCGTGTGGCCCTGGCCCTCCAGAACCTCCGCCTCGCGCAGCTTCGGGATGATCTCCTCGGTCGTGTGCCGCTTCCGCTTCATCGTCAAGAGCCTCCCGGGTACTTTGTACCCCAAAGACTCTCATCCGACTTGGCTCAGGTTTTCAAGGGCAGGTCAGCCACCCACGGCTGCAAGCTCGTCTGCCACATGCTCTGGAACTGCGCCAAGGTCGCCGCCAGGTTCAACCCCGACTGCAAATCACTCTTCGATCGCCTCAAGGCCAAGGGCAAGCACGCCGCCGCCTGCTACGGCGACGTCGCACGCAAGCTCCTCCACCTCGTCTTTGGCGTCCTCAAACACCAGCAACCATACAAAAACGCACCCATCACCTCTTGACTTCCAACGGACAATCTCCGCGTCTCCGCGTCTCCGCGTCTCCGCGTCTCCGCGTCTCCGCGTCTCCGTGTCCCCGCGTCTCCGCGTCTCCGTGTCCCCTTCTTCTCCGCCGCTCCCCGCTCCCAGTTCGCCGTTCCGTCACCCGCCACGCCGCCATTCCGTCACTCCCAAAAAAAGGTTCATCCGGGATTCGCGGAGTACGAGCATCACCCACGTTGCACGGTGGACTTCCGGTCATTCAGGATCCTCGACCTGAGCTGCGAAGCAGCGGCTTTCGTCAGCCCAGGGCGCAGCTCTGGGGAACAGATCGTGTCAAGTCCGTTGAGCCATGAAGGGGCGACCCTTGCCAAGACCACCGGCAGCCAAGGGCATCAATCCTCGCCCCGCAAATCCCGGATGATCCAAAAAAGAACCCCCCACCAGTCAAGGACGGCGGGGGGCTCGCGCGGGGGAGTTCGGGTTCAGGGGCCGGGCGCTCGAACAACGCGCCCGGACCCCCGAAGGGAGAGAGAGTGGCTTGTTTCGAATCGCGCCGCCAAACGTCATGCTCGGCAGCGCGGTGGGGAGAGCTTGTCCGGCCTGCCCGTCCATTACTCTCGTGAGAGCGTCGGTTCCGGGCGGCCGATTGCTCGTTACGCGGCGGGCCGCTTGGCGCGACACGAGGGTCCGACCTCATCCATGCGCCGAAGGAACTGGCTCGCCTGCTCGATCTCGTACAGCGTGAACGGCGCCAGGCACGCGGGCTGCAGCGAGGTGCCCATCAGGTCCGCGGGGTACGGCCGTGTGTCCTGGCCCGTGTACTCGGCGATCTCGATCGAAGCGGTGAGCGCCGCATCCACGGCCTCCATCAGACGCAGGCTGTCGACCTGGTCGAAGCTCCCGTCCTGTCCGTCTTCGAAGTTTTCGCCGCGCCGATTCATGTGTCTCCCTGCCTTTCGTTCTCTTCTACGTTATTCGTGAAACGAGTGTTCGCGGTTTCGTGTGTCCTGTCCTTCCTGTCCTTCTCTTCGGCACACGCCTCTCATATATGACGAAACGCACGACAAGATGTTTCAATCACGCGCAAAGTTGCGGGAAACACCCCTCCAATTCGCCTTGCGTTCCTGAGGTAAGTGCTTCACGAACGCCGCTTCCTTGCAGTTCTCGACCGGTAAACGCCCCACTTTTCACCCCTCCCGTACCCCACCTTTCCCCGCCTTCCCCCTCACTCCATGTTCCCAAACCCCCTTCACAATGCGTCATTTCGGCAGGCAAACGGCGACTAACCTTTCCCGATGCGCATCATCGCCGGTGAATTCCGCTCACGAAAGCTCCTCTCGCCGCCAGACGCCGAGATCACCCGACCCATCCCCGATCGCGTCAAGGAATCCCTCTTCGGCCTGCTGCGCGGGCATATCGAAGGATCGATGGTTTTCGATGGGTTCGCCGGCTCCGGCGCCTTCGGCCTCGAAGCCCTCAGCCGCGGCGCTGCACGCTGCACCTTCGTCGAACGAGACAGGACCGCCGCCGATCTCCTCCGGCGAAACATCGAGAACCTCGGCGTCGAGGACCGCGCCGAACTGGTCGTCGGAGATGCCCTCGGACCCGGTGCGCTCGCCCGCTGCCCGCGCCCCGCGACCATCGTTTTCCTTGACCCCCCGTACCCGCTGGTCCGCGATCCCATCGGCTGGAAACGCACACGCATCCAGCTCGAACGCCTGATCGCCTGCCTCGGAGAAGATGCCTTCGGGATCATCCGCACTCCCTGGCCCTTCGTGCATATGGTCAACCCGGATCTCCCGGCCGGACAGTTGGGCCCGGATTCCGCGGATGGCGATTCCGCTTTCGCCCCCCACGCAGCCGATCGCAAGGCTGGGGGACGTGGGGGACGTGGGGGTCGTGGCCGCGATGATCGGCGCAAGGGTGGCCGATCCGAACACGCCCGCTCTGAGAGAGTGCGCACCGGCCGACTTCGTGACTCCGAGGTCGAGATTTGGTCGATCGAGAACGACCCCCACGGCAACCCCCACAACCCCCACCCCCCCCCCGACAAGTCGCTCGCCGACCTCACCGAAGAGGAGATCGACAAGCTCGACGCCCAGGACCAGGAAGCCAGCGAGCTCAAGGCCCAGGCCCCCAAGCTCCAGCGCATCGATCCGGATCTCACCATCCCCGGCGCCATCGGCCCCGAAACCCACGAGTACGGCACGATGGCTGTCCACCTCTACCAGCGAGCGAGATGATCGCCAACAACACCAATACGCTCACCACAGAGGACACAGAGAGCAAAGAGAAAAGACATTCAAACGGCAGAGATGCGGCAGAGTGATGTCACGCCAGAAGCGCGACAACCCATTCTCTGCTTCTTCTCTGTGCCCTCTGTGGTGAGTCTTCTTCTTCGTCCTCGGCTACTTGCTCCCCGGCTGCTCACGGATGATCTTTACCACTGCCTCGGCCGCATCGTTGGGGACGGCGAACGAGAGCGTGTAGTGGGTGATCTTCCAGCGTCCATTGCGGAGCACGCACACACCCGAGCTGCGTGTCTCGCCGTACTTGGCGTTGGTGAGCTTCTCATCGAACCACGCGGTCTGACGATCATCGGCGATGTAGATGTGGCGATCATGGGGGATGTAGGTCCAGCCCTTGCCTTGGTCGAAGTATGGCTTGGCGAAGTCCTTGAACTGCTGGCCGGTCCAGTACTCGCCGGCATCGGTCCCGATGAAGACCGACTCGGGGGTCATGTGCCCGAAGTAGCGGGCAAAGTCCGCCTTGCTCGCCGCATCATGCCAGTCGTTGAGCAGGGCATCGATCTCGGCTGAATCCTTGCCGGCCTCGCGGAGCCCCGAGTAACCGGCGCAGCCGCTCAGGAACAGAGCCGCGCTGACGGCGAGCAGGAAGTGGTTCATGCCGGGCAGGATACCTCGCGGCGGCGCTCGATGGGTGCGCAGAGAAAAGCCCGGACGCTCGCCCGGGCTTAAGAGGCTTGCGTGACCGTCGGGTTACTTGGGCTGGGGCTCGGCCGGGTGCTCGTGGTCGTGCTTGGGCTCGGCGGCGGGTTCAGTTGAGGGTTGAGCGGGAGGCGCTTCGGGGGCCGGCTCCGGGGTCTGGATGCTCATGACCTCGGTGTCGAAGATGAGGTTGGAGTAGGGTGGGAAGTTGCGGTTGCCGGCAGCGCCGTAGCCCAGTTCCCAGGGGATGACCAGGCGGCGGACCTCACCTTTGGCAGCGCCGTCCATGCCCTGGGTCATGCCGGCGACCATGCCGGCGCCCTGGTTGTACTGAAGCGGAATGCCGCGCGGGCGGGAGGATTCGAACATGCGGCCGTTGGTGTACCAGCCGGTGTAGTGGATCGCGACCCGGTCACCCTTGGCGATCTTCTGCGCGGAGGGTTCACCGGGGAGCATGGAGATGATGATGAGTCCGTTGTCGCGCTTCTCGGCGGTGTAGGGCGGCTGGGTCTTCTTGAAGGTGTAGGAGTCGGTCTCGCTGGCGCCCCAGACGATCTTGCCGGTGGCATCGTATCCGCGATCCTTGGTGGTGAGGGTGTCGGCGGTGAGCTGGACGTCGCTGGTCATCTCGACCGCGCCGTGCGTGGAGGTGGGGTAGGGATATGGGGTCTTGCCGGCGTAACCGTTGCCGGAGGGGGTGAGTTCGACATCGAGGGTCGCGGTGAGTTCGCCGCCGGCGATTTGGGGGAGGTACTCGGGAACGAGCCACATGCCGGTCATCGCGCCGGTATCCCGGCCGGGGGCGAAGGTGTAGGTGCGGAGGCGCGGCTTGCCCTTGTAGCTGTAGAGCTGGAAGATCGCCTGGCGATACGGCTTGCTCGGGGCATCGGCGCGGGAGTTCTCGACGTAGAGGGTGCTGTCCATGCCCTGGACGACGATGGGGTGTATGTGCATCCAGATGTCGGCCTTGCCCTTGCCATCGTGCTGCTCGACGGAGGAGGCGGACTTCCAGGAGCCGGTGAGCATGGCGCCGATCTTCTCAAGCTCGGGGCTTGCCCAGTTCGGGGGTGTGAATTCGGGCGGAGGGGGCGGGGGGGGGAGCTCGGGTCGGCTGGCCTGGGTGGGTTGAGTCGGGGGTGGGGTTCGGGGCTGGCCGGGGGCGGTCGGGAGAGGCCGCGGGCCGGCGGGCGGGCGCGGGCCGGGGTTGGCGGGGGGCTGCGCGGGCTGTGGCTGGGGTTGTGGCTGGGGTTGGGCAGGTTGGAGGGCGAGCGCGGAGCCGGCGAGCAGGGTGGCGGCGAGCGTGAAGGCGGAGCGGGTCAGTTTCATGGTGTTCCTCGGAGAATCGATGCGAGACAGGCGGACTTTCCCGTGGTGCGTGTTGTGAGGGTAGATCGGTTGAATCCGGGGTGGAAAACGTGAAAAACGGTAGGTGGGGCCATCAGGGGATAGGGAGTGGAATAGGGGGGTGGGGGTTGGGAGGGAGCCGGGATGCGCTGCAGCGGGCCATGGTCTGAGCTGGCGATCGTGGGCTCTCTTGGTTGTGCTGTGGGCGGCCTGCTTGATGGAGACATACAAGACACCGGGGAGCGGAGGAACCGCACCCCGGTGGCACGGGTTTGCTCGGTGGGATGGGTTTTGCCGGGTGGGATCAGGCCAGGTCGGGGAAGAGCTTGACGGTGGCGGCGATCAGGTCCTTGACATGGTTGATGGATTCATCCATGAACTTCTTCTCTTCGGCGTTCATGGTGAAGGTGAGAACCTTCTCGACGCCCTTGGATCCGAGGACGCAGGGGACGCCGACGAAGAGGCCCTTGCCGTTGTTGGCGGCCTTGACGCCGAACTGGTCCTCGCACCATGCAGCGCAGGGGATGATGCGTTTCTTGTCGCGGACGATGGCCTCGACCATCTCGATGGTGCCGGAGGCAGGGGCGTAAAAGGCGCTGGTGCCCATGAGCTTGACGATCTCGCCGCCGCCGACCTTGGCGCGGTCGACGCAGGCCTGGATCTTGGCGGCGGGGAGGAGGTCGTGGATGGGGATGCCGTTGACGCTGGTGAGTCGGGGGAGGGGGACCATGTCATCGCCGTGCCCGCCAAGGAGGATGCCCTGGATGTCCTCGACGCTGACGCCGAGCTCCATCGCGAGGAAGGTCTTGTAGCGGGCGACATCGAGGGCGCCGGCCTGGCCCATGACGCGATGGGTGGGGAAGCCGGTGGTCTTCCAGGCGACGTAGACCATGGCGTCGAGGGGGTTCGAGACGACGATGACGATGGAGTTGGGGGCGTACTTCTTGACGTTCTCGGAGACGTTCTTGACGATGCCGGCGTTGACCTGGACGAGGTCATCGCGGCTCATGCCGGGCTTGCGGGGCATGCCCGCGGTGATGACGACGATGTCGGAATCGGCGATGTCGGCGTAGTCGAAGGTGCCGGTGATGCGCGAGTCGAAGTTCTCGATGGGTCCGCAGCATGCGAGGTCGAGGGCCTTGCCCTTGGGCATGTGGAGCTCGGGCTTGTCCTTGATCTGGATGTCGAGGAGGACGATGTCGCCGAGTTCCTTGGCGGCGGCCCAGTGGGCGCAGGTTCCGCCGATGTTGCCCGCTCCGATGATGCTGATCTTGGCCCGACGCATGTGGATGTCCTTCGTGATTGGGTGCTGGGAATAAGGGGGCGAATAGTAGGGGGGAAAGGGCAAAGCGAAAAGGGCAAAGGGCACATGGCGAGGGGGCAGTGGTGGGCGGGGGTGTGGGCAGTGGGGGAAAGACAGAGAAGAAATGAAGTGGTGGGGCAGGGGGCGGGTAGATGAGTAGCCCTCACCGGCTCGCCGAGCCTTGCCGACTCTCCCCGAGGCAAAGTGGGGGAGGAGGCACGGCTTGCCCTTCGGGACAAGCCGTGGCAATTGGGACAGGCCGTGGAACGGGTGTCAGGGCTTGATGGGTTGGTTGGCGCCCATGCCGGGGCCGTAGATGATGGCGTTGGCGAACAGTCGCTTGGTGGCGGGGGTGGCGGCGCGGAAGGTGGGGGAGTTGGAGAAGAGGATGAGTTGGCCTGAGCCGATGGGTTCGCGGGTCATGTAGGCGGAGTGGGCGAGGCGGTCGGCGGCTTCGGGCCAGAGGAGTCCGCTCATGCGGAGACGGAGTTCGTGGCCGGGAGGGGCGGTTGTCCAGCCGGGCTTGGGTTCGGACTTCTTGTCGTTCTTGTCATTTTCCTTCTTGTCATCCTTCTCACCATCCTTGTTGTCACTCTTCTTGTTGGTGTCGCTGCTGGTGGAGGTGCTGGGGGTGGTTTGAGAGGGAGCGGAAGTAGAGGAGGTAGACACAGGCAGGATGCCTGTGCTACTCGCTGGGGTAGAGGGGACGATGGCGCCGAGGAGGAGGGGGGCGTGCATCGCGGTGGAGGGGATGAGGACCTGGCCGCTGCCGTAGATGACGGGGAGGATGGGGCGGCTGCCGGCGGTGAGGTAGCTGCGGTCGTCGGTGCGGGCGGCGAGCAGAGCGCCTTGGGGCATGAAGATGGCGCGCCAGGCATCGCGGCGTTTGAGTTCTTCCTCGCTTAGCGAATCGGAATCGATCGCCCAGGGGTATTCGATCTTGGCGGGGGCGGTTTGGGACCAGGTGGCCGCGGGGTCGGCGATGGAAGTCTTGCCGAGGTGATCGCGGATGATCGAGGTGCGGTAGTCATCGCGCTTGGTGAGGACATCGTGGATGAGGCGGGTGGAGCCGAGGCCGTCTTTCTCCTTGGCGAACGCAGCGCAGGAGGAGCCGATGGCGATCAGGGTTCCGCCGGCTTCGACCCAGGGCTTGAGGGAGCCGAGCATCTTGGTGGAGAGGGCGGGATCGCCATCAGGGATGACCAGTACGTTGTAGCGGCGGAGGTCGGCGGAGCTTGCGATCTCGGTGTTGAGATAGGAGGCGCGGATGCCGAGTTCCTGGTCGATGAGGTGCCAGATCTCGCCGGCGGTGTAGGGGTTGAGGGGATCGCGGGTGAGGACGGCGATCCGTGGCGGGTGGAGGAGGACGAGGTGTTGTCCGCCGAGGTCGGGGTTGTCTCCGGGGCCCATGCCGGAGGCGATCGGCTTGATGAGGATGCCGAGTTCGGCGGCGGCATCGGCGAGCGTCTTGGTGAGATCGCCGATGTAGTCCTGGTTGTCCTTGCGTGTGATGACGACGGAGCCGCGGGGGAGAGGCTGGTTGTCGTACTGGGTGGGCTTGTCGAGGATGCGGACCCAGATGCCGCGTTCCATGAGGCGGGCGGCGAGCGCGACGGAGCGGTCATCGTTGCCATCGGCGAAGAAGGCGACGGCGGTGGTGTTGGCGGGGAGCGCGGAGCGCATGGCAGCGCTGGCGAGCGAGCGGTGAGTTCCGGGATCCTGGATGCGGAGGTCAGCGCCGGCGGGGAGCGGGGCATCGACCTCGAAGATCTCGAGGCCGGTCAGGAGCGCGAGGTTCCAGCCGGTGATGTCGTAGAGCTTGCTTTGACCGAGGCGGAGGAGCTCGCGGCGTTCATCGGTGAGGAAGGAATCGGGCATGCGGGGGTCGAGTTCGAAGAGCGTGGAGACGAGTCGGGCGAGCGGCTGGCGGGCGGGAATGAAGAGGAAGGCGCGGTCCTTGGCGGGCCAGGTGCGGTCGGTGAAGGGCCTGCCGAGCCAATCGCGGCCTGAGAAGGTGAGGTCATTGTCTTTGAGGGTCGCGGATTCGATGCCTTGGAGGTGGAGGAGGGAGAGGAGGTCTTCAATGCGCCAGAGGTTGACGGCGTCGATGGGGATGAGGAAGGAGCGGCGGTTGTATGGGCCATCGGGGGCGAGGTTTTCGCGGCGATCCGAGACGTAGCCGGCGAGGACATCGCGGCGGTGCTTGGCGAGCGTGGAGATGTTGGCGAGCGAGGAGACGAGCTGCTTGTGGACGGCTTCGCGGTAGGACTCGAGGGTTCCTTCAGCGCGTCGGACGGCATCGGTGTGGATGTTGGCCTGTTCGTAGAGGTTGTCGATGATGCCGCGCATGGCGGCCCATGAGCCGGAGTATCCGGGGTACCAGCCTTCGTTCCATTCGCCGTTGTAGTAGCGCCAGCCGTGGGCATCGAAGGCCTTGCCCTGGTCGAGGGCGAACGTGCGTTCGAAGTTGAGGACGTGGCGGGAGTAGTTGGGGTTCATGGGATCGCGCGGGGGCATGAAGAGGAAGGTGTCCTGGGAGCCCATTTCGTGGGACTCCATGAAGTAGTGGGGGTTCCAGCGGTTGACGGCGGCGATCCTTCCGCGGGTTTCGGGCTGGGTGCCGAAGATCCAATCCCGGTTGAGGTCGAAGAGGTAGTGGTTCATGCGGCCTGAGGGCCAGGCCTGGGAGTGGAGGATGGACTGGTCGTCGATGGAGGGGGCGTTGGTGCGGTTTTCGTGTATGGCATTGATGGAGCGATCGCGGCCGTCGGGATTCATGAGGGGATCGATGATGACGACGACTTCGCGGAGGAGGGAGGTGATGGAGGCGTCGGTGCAGGAGGCCAGGTGCCAGGCGAGGGCGAGCGAGGCATCGGCGCCGGACATCTCATCGCCGTGGATCGCGTAGGCCATCCAGGCGATCGCGGGGGAGGTGGTGATGAGGGAGTCGATGTCGGCGATCGGGGCCTTGCGCGGGTCGGCGAGCTTGGCGGCGTTGTCGCGGATGTTGTCGAGGTTCTTGATGTTGTCTTCGGAGGAGATGATGAGGTGGTAGAGGGTCTTGCCTTCGTGGGACTTGCCGTGCTCGAAGAGCCTGCAGCGGGGGGATTTGGCGGCGAGCTGCTTGATGACGGCTTCGATCTGGGAATGCATGACGGGCTTATCGCCGAGTCGGAAGCCGAGGATGGAGTCGGGGGTTGGGATGTTGGGGTTGTGGGCAGAGCCGGGGAAGAAATCGGCGTTGTAGGTGAGGCCGGGGAGGGGGGAGGGGGGGATGGTGGTGGGGGTTGGGGCGGTGGAGAGGGATTGGGCGTAGGTGAGGTGGGAGAGGAGGAGGGCGGCGAGCGGGAGTGGGGTGAGGCGATTCATTGAGGGAGCATATCGGAAGGGCAGTGGGGAAGAGGCAGAGGGCAGTAGGGCGCTATGGGGGCAGGGGCGTGCGCTTTGGGTGTGTGTGGGTCGGTGGAGATGGGGGAGTGGGCATACCTTGTGGGGTTTGTTGCGGGGGCTTGTCGTGGTTGGCGTCGTGGGGGTCGGAAGGAGTCTTTGCAGCATGGTTGGCGAAACATCGGCGGCGGTTGCGCCGGGGATCGGCGTGGAGGGGTTGGTTACGGTGGAGAACGCCGTGGCGCTGGGGACGCTGACGGCGATGGAGACGGTGCTGGGGATCGACAACATCGTGTTCATCGCGATCCTGGCATCGCGTCTGCCGCCGGAGCAGCGTGAGAAGGCGCGGATCATCGGGCTGTTGCTTGCGGTGGTGGCGCGGGTGCTCTTGCTGCTCAGCATCACGTGGGTGATGGGGCTGAAGCGCGAGCTGTTCGGGTTCATGGGGCACCAGGTGACGGGGAAGGACCTGGTGCTGATCCTGGGCGGGGGGTTCTTGATCTACAAGGCGACCAAGGAGATTCATCACAAGGTCGAGGGTGGGGACGATGTGGCGGGGGTGGGGGCGAAGAAGGTCTCCTTCGCGGGGGTATTGACGCAGATCGTGATCATGGACATCGTGTTCTCGCTGGATTCGGTGATCACGGCGGTGGGGATGGTCAAGAGCGTGCCGGTGATGATCACGGCGGTGATCATCTCGATCGGGATCATGCTGGCGTTTTCCGGGAAGATCGTGCGGTTCATCGACCGACATCCGAGCATCAAGATCCTGGCTCTGTCGTTCCTGCTGTTGATCGGGGTGATGCTGGTGGCCGATGGGCTGGGGCAGCACATCTCGAAGGGGTACATTTACTTTGCGATGAGCTTCTCGCTGCTCGTGGAGATGCTGAATATGCGGTTCAGGAGGAAGACGGTGCCGGCGGTGTAGAGGCGGCCGCGGATTTTCGCGGATGAACGCGGATAAAGGCAGTTCACCACGGAGAGCACAGAGAGGGGAAGAAGAGAAGAAGTGGCGGGAGATACTAAGGAAATTGAGAGACAATTGCCTGTTGCTTTCTCGGCGGCTTCTGTGTTCTCTGTGGTGAGTCTTGGTTTTCTGTAGATGGAGGATTGGCGATGTGCATGATGCATGTACGGGAACACATGAGGGACCAGCGGATTGATGCGTGGCTGGTGTTTGATTTCCGGAACAACAACCCGGTGATGGCGCGGCTGATGGGGGGTGTGCTGCACCTGACGCGGCGGGTGTTCTGGCTGCAGCCGGCGCAAGAGGAGCCGACGCTTCTGTGCCACTTCATCGATGAGGCGGCGTTCAAGAAGGCGGGGCAGAAGTATGTGACGTACGGGACGTGGCAGGAGATGCAGCGGAAGGTTGCGGAGATGGTGGGGCCGTATCGGCGATTGGCGATGGAGTACTCGGCGGGGGGAGCGTTGCCGACGGCGGGGATCGTGGATGCGGGGACGATGGAGTTCGTGCGATCGCTGGGGGTTGAGGTGGTGAGCTCGGCGGATCTGATTCAGCTCTATGCGGCGGCGTGGGGCGAGGAGGGGCTGCGGTCGCATATGAAGGCGATCGGGGACTGCGATCGGATCATGCAGGAGGCGTTTGGTTTCCTGGGGGCGAGGCTGAAGGCGGCGGGCTCGGCGAGCGAGTACGAGGTGCAGCAGTTCATACGCGAGCAGTACGTGACGGCGGGGATTGTGACCGATTCGGGTCCGATCGTCGCGGTGAACGGGAACGGGGCGGATTGCCATTACGAGCCGGATGAGAAGATGCACTCGATCATCAAGCCGGGGGACTGGGTGCTGATCGATCACTGGGCGAAGGTCGCCGGTGAGAACACGGTGTACGGTGATATCACGTGGACGGGGTATTGCGGGAAGGATGTGCCGGCGAAGCAGATGGAGGTGTTCAGGGCGGTGGTGGGGGCGCGGGATGCGGCGATCTTGGCGGCGCAGAAGGGTTGGGAGCGGGCTAAAGGCGGAGGTGGTGGTGGGAAGCCGGTGGAGGGGTGGGAGCTGGATGATGCCGCTCGCGGGGTGATCATCAAGGCGGGGTTTGAGAAGCAGATCAAGCACCGGACGGGGCATTCGTTGAGCCCGGGGACGAAGGGAGCGCACGGGATCGGGATGAACCTGGACAACATGGAGACGCATGACACGCGGCGAATGATGGCGGGGACTGGGTTCACGATCGAGCCGGGTGTGTATCTGGATGGGCAGTTCGGGGTGAGGAGCGAGGTGAATGTGTTTGTCGATCCGGTGAAGGGGCCGGTGGTGACGGGGGTTGTGCAGAGGGAGCCGGTTTTGATTGGGTGAGAGAAGACAGGCCGCGGATTTCGCGGATCAGAAAAGACAGGACTCACCACAGAGGCACGGAGGGCACAGAGAAGAAAGCAGAGACGAAGAGACAGAGAATCGCGGGAGTCCGGGATTGGGTGGCCCGTTGGGGTCGGGGAATTCAGGGTGGCCTTTCCGGGGCGTTGCCCCGGCTGTCTCATTGCGGCCCTTCGGGCCGTGGGGGAATTGCAACCTGGCGGTGATTGGGGCGGTACTGTGATATGTGTTGATCTCATTCTGCATCCCAGCGCATAACGAGGAAGGCATGTTGCCGGAGACGTTGCGGGCGATCCATTCGGTCGCGCGGGAGCTAGGGATTTCGTATGAGGTTGTCGTTGCGGATGATGCCTCCACCGATGGGACGGTGGAGGTGTGCCGGCGGCATGATGCGGGGGTGGTTTCGATTGATCGGCGACAGATCTCGGCGGCGAGGAACGCGGCAGCACGGGCTTCGCGCGGGGATGTGTTGATCTTTGTGGATGCGGATACGTGCGTGACGGTGGGGGCGGTGCGGGAGGCGATCGCGGGGATCGAGGGGGGCGCTGTGGGCGGGGGTGGGCCGGTGGTGATGGATGGGCCGGTTCCGCGATGGGCGGGGGTGATGCTGGGGATGACGATCTGGTTGTTCCGCGTGTTCAAGTACACGGGTGGGTGTTACTTGTTCTGCTCGCGAGCGGGGTATGAGAAGAGCGGCGGGTGGGATGAGAGGATGTTCGCGGGTGAAGAGATCGAGATGGCGCGGGCGCTGAAGCGCGTGGGGCGGTTCGTGATCGTGCGCACGGCGGTGGTGACTTCGGGGCGGAAGCTGCGGTCGTACAGCGGGTGGGAGATTGCCAAGGTGTTCGGGCGGATGGCGATCTCGCCGCGGAAGGCGGTGAGGGATCGTGCGGGGCTTGAGTTGTGGTATGGGGAGAGGCGGGTGGATCCAGGCAGCGGGGAGTAGTTAGTAGAGCCTATCCCTAAACCCGGGTTTCGCGTTCAGTTTCAAAGCCGTTCACGAGGTTTAGGGACAGCCTTTAGAAAATCCAAAGGGCAAAGTTCAAGGGGCACATAGGACAAACAGAAACGACGCTTCGGGGGAGGCGTCGTTCTTTGATTGGTGTGAGATTTGGGGCGGGAGCGTGGCAGGTGGGAGTCGATGGAAAGTGAGATAGAAGAAAGACAGTAGAGCCCGCCTACCACGACACGGTTGTGTGGGGGATCAGAAGTTGAAGAGGGTTTCGAGGACCTTGGGGATGAGGCCCTTGGTGGCGGTGTCTTTTACTTCGCCTTCCTGCTTGGTGATGATGGTGAGATCGGCGAGCTGGGTGGAGAGGAGGGTGTTGGCATCGGTGATGTCTTCCTTGCGGCAGACACCCGAGAGGACGATGGACTGCTTTTCTTCGCCGCTGGCGATCATCTTGCTGGCTTCGAGGACAAGGGTTCCGTTGGGCTTGACATCGATGACCTTTGCCTGAATGCGTGCGGAGAAGCGGTCGGTGCGTTCGAAGGAGCCATCGCCCTTGAACTTGTTGTGGTTGCCCAATTCGAGCTCGACGACGGGATCGCTGTCGCCGGTCTGGAGCTCACCGTCGATCATGTGCTTGAGGCTCGGGAACTTCTTGATCGCGGCGGCCCAGTCGTAGTCCTTCTTGTTGTCGAGGACCTGCTCGCTCTTCTGCTTGCTGGTCTCGTCGATGATGATGGTGATGAGGTCGTTGATCTGGATGGAGCGCGGGGGCGGGGCCTCGGTGTAGGTGAGGCTCATCTCGCGGATGGGGGCCTGGGGGTCGGGCTTGCCGTCGGGGGTGGTGGCGACCTCGGCCTGGCGCTGGAAGAGGGATTGGGCGGAGGCGGCGGTGGGGATGGAGAGGATGGCGAGCGCGGTGAGGCGGGTGGTTGTTGTGTGCTTCATGTTGGGTTGTCCGGCGTGTGTGAGTCGAGTGTTGATCGAGAGGGGCGCCCTTTCAGGGCTCGGGGATCTTGCTGGTTTGCACCCAGGGCTTGCGCCCTGGACTGACGAAAGGCGCCGCTTCGCGGCTCAGAACCAAGAGCATTACTTCTTGTTCTCGTTGGTGTCGGTGTCGAGGCGTTGGTCGGCGAGCTTGGTGAATCTCGAGAGGCGCTTGCCTTCGTTGGAGGGGGTGCGCTTCTGGATGCGGATGCTGCCGACTTGGGCGGTGCTGGGATCGGTGTGGACGGGGGCCTGCGCGGCTGTTGGTAGCGTGGGATTCATGAGGGTTGGAGAAGGAGTAGATGCGGAGCCATCACCGCCTCGCGGAGCCTCGGCGACTCTCCCGGGGGGGAAGTGAGGGGAGGCTGGCCGCTGCGCGGCCGAGATCTGGTCGGCCGGCTGGTTGGCGAGTTCGTGAGCTTGATCGACGATCATGACGGCTCGGCCGGGGCCGTTCATTCGGGCGCGGGTGGTGGCCTTGCCGGTGAGGGCTTCGAGGGTGATGACTTCGTGATCGCGGGCCTGTTCGGTGGCGCGCATGGTTCGGCGGAGGGCGATCGCTCCGGCGAGGCAATCGACGTTGACGAGGTCGCCCTTCTTGACGACGACGGGGGCCTGGATGTCGTGGATGGTGATGAGCTGTCCGGCGCGGATGCGTCCGCGGGCTTCGGAGGAGAGGACATCGGAGGCGGGGGCGGGCTCATCGGTCATGGAGAGCCAGCGTGATTCGAGGGCGATGTTGGAGTCGGTGATCGGTTCGCCGCGTGAGATCTGTTCCTTGGCGAACATGGCCTGTCGGCGGACCTGGACATCTGCGCGGATGGAGGCATCGGCGATGATCCGGTCGGCTTCGAAGAGGCGGATGCTGAGGGTGAGGCGATCGGATCGGCCCATGGGCTGAATCTCGGCGATCCTGCCGGTGGTGGGTGTGTCGAGGAGTTCGTTGTTCTGCTGGGCGAAGGTGATGCGGACATCGGCGGGAGAAGCGCTGAGCATGTCGATGATGCGTGACTGGACGAGGGAGCGGAGGGTGGGGCCGGAGGGGGTGGCGGCTGGCTCGACGCTGAGCGACACCGGCCTTGGGGCAGGAGGCGTGGTGCGGATGATGGTGCAGGATGAGCCGCGGAGGGTGAGCTTGCCCCAGTGAATGTCGGGGTGCTGCTGGAGCGCTTCGCGGATGTTGTCGAGGGTGATGGTGTCGGCGTCTTTGTCGCCGAGGTTGAGGGTGGCCCAGCGGATGGCATCGGGGCCGGAGAGGTCGGCGATCGCGGAGAGGGTGAGGGGTTCGGAGGGGTTGAGGCGAGCGGTGGAGCGGAGGGCGATCGTGCCGTCGGCGAGGGCGGAGGCGGTGAGGAGGGAGGAGGCGAGGATGGAAAGGGCGAAATTCAAAGGGCAAAGACCAAACAGGAAGGCACTGGGGACTAGGCACTGGGCACTAGGGGCGGATTACTGGCGGAGTTGAGAGACGGTTCGGAGGACTTCGTCGGCGGCTCGGATGGTTTGGCTGTTCATGTCGAAGGCGCGCTGGGTTCGTATGAGTTCGATGAGTTCGCGCGTGGGATCGACGTTTGAGGATTCGAGGAAGCCCTGGAGGAGCCGGCCGCGGTTGTCTGTGCCGGGTTCGCCGTTCTGGGGGGGGCCGGAGGCGGCGGTCTCTCCGAGGAGGTTCTCGCCGAGCTGCTCAAGGCCGCTGGGGTTGATGAAGGTGGTGAGTTCGAGCTGGCCGACCTGGCGGGGTTCGATCTCGCCGGGGACGGTGACGGTGACCTCGCCGCTGGCGGAGATGTCGATGTGCTCGGCATCGTCGGGGACCTGGATGACGGGCTGGAGTCGGCGACCCTGGTCGTTGGCCATGACGATCTCACCCTCGGAGTTGAGGGTGAAATTGCCAGCGCGGGTGTAGCCGGTGCCGCCGCCCATCTCGTTCTCGGTTGAGACGCGGAAGAAGCCGTTGCCCTGGACCATGACATCGAGGACGCGGCCGGTGGCCTGGGGGGCGCCTTGCTCGAAGTTCTGCTGGGTGCCGGAGACCTTGACACCGAGGCCGACGTAGAGGCCGGTGGGTCTCTGATCGCCGTTGGCGTTCTCGGTGCCGGGCTGTGCGCGTTCGATGTAGAGGAGATCCTGGAAGTTGGCGCGGCTCTGCTTGAAGCCGGGGGTGTTGACGTTGGCGAGGTTGTTGGCGGTCACATCGAGGGCGGTGTTGAGGGCGGAGAGGCCGGTGGAGGCGGATTGAAGGGCGATGATCGCCATGCGTGGTCCTTGGGTGGTGGGGGTGTTGTGGGGGTTGGGTCAGGCGACTCGTCCGAACTGACCGATGGCGCGTTCGAGGAGGCGATCCTGGGAGCGGATCATGGCGAGGTTTGCCTGGACGCTTCGTCCGGCATCCTGCATGTCCATGAGTGCGTTGATGGAATCGACGGCGGAGCGTTCGACGGAGAACTGGACGACGGCGCCGGTGGCGGTGGCGGCGCTGCTGATGGCATCGGCGGGGGCGTTGTAGAGGTTCTTGCCGACCTTGGTGAGGCGGGTGCGGTCGGGGACATCGACGATTCGGAGCTGGGCGACCTCGATGCCATCCTGCCGGATGACGGCATCAGCGCCGACGGTGATGTTGGCGGTGGTGTCGAGCTGGATGGGGCGATTCTGGACATCGAGGACCGGCATGCCGGTGCCGGCGAGGACGAGCCGGCCGTTGCCATCGAGGGTCATGGCGCCATCGCGGGTGAGGCGCAGGCGATCGGTGCTGTCGGAGGTGGCGGCTCGGACGAGGAAGAAGCCATCGCCCTTGATCGCCAGGTCGAGGGGGCTGGAGGTGGATTCGAGGGAGCCCTGCTCGAAGCTGGTGCGGGGGGTGGCGAGCTGGAGGCCGCCGCCGAGACGCTCGAGGAGGTCGTTGGAGGGGAGGAAGGGGAGGTTGTCCTCCTGGCGGACGGCGGGCCGCTGGCGAGCGGAGGGGATGTCGGGCTTGAAGCCGACGGTGTTGATGTTGGCGAGGTTGTTGGCGAACACATCCTGGCGATAGAGGGCGGTCTGTGCGCCGGAGGCGGAGATTTGGAGTCCGTAGTTCATGCGCTTGTGGTGCGGGTACACAAGCGGCGTGCCAGTGGGGAAGGCTCAAAGCTCAAAGGAGCAAAGCTCAAATTCGAAGCGGGGAATACCGCACGCTCTGGAGGGAGCGGGGGCGAGGGGTCGCATGCTTGGGGTGCGCACGGATTGCGCGGGTCAGTTATTGGAGCAGGAGCCGCGCGGTTTGCCGCAGCCGCAGGATCCGGAATGGATGTGGGAGGACTGAGGGAGGGATGAAGAGGAGGCTGAGCTGCCGGTCTGGAAGGTGGAGTGCGTGCGGGTGAAGGTTCGGCCCTTGCCGGATGGATCTTCAACTGGGGCATCGGCTTGCGCCATGGGGCGGATCAACTCGATGACGGAGCCATCTTCGTGGCAGGTGTATTCGTAGATGGGCATGGGGGAGGGTAGGGATGGAGGAGGTAGATAGAGAGGGGCAGTGGGGGTGGGGGATGGGCAGTGGGGGGAGACGCGGGGACGCGGGGACGTAGAGAGATAGTTAGCGGGCAGGGCGGCGATCGGGGGTGACGGTGAGGTCGCGGGTAGGGGTGGTCGGTGCGGTGCGATCGCGGGCGATGGTGATTCGGACGCCGGCCCAGATGGGGGTGGCGAACTTGCCGGGGTTGGAGAGCATGGAGAGGGTGATGGAGGTAGTGCCCGTGGGGACTTCGAAGGAGAAGGCGGTGGTGGGGTTCTTGGGATCGAGCTTGTCGAGGATTCGGCGCTCCATGGTGGGCTTTTTCTGATCGTCGTAGGCATCGGCGACGAGCGCGACGCTGGACTTGAGGCCTTCTTTGACGGCGATCTCCTGGAGGAAGGCAGCGCCGTCGATGGTGAGCTTGGTCCCTTCACGCATGCGGGGTATGGGGATGCCGAGGCTGTCGGACATGACGGCATCGAAGGGGATGATCTCGGGGATCGCGGCGGCGGGGATTCGGCGGGGTTCGGAGATTGTGGTGGTGCGGTTGGCGGGGGAGACTCCGGTGGGGAGGATCGCCAGGTAGATGACACCGCCATCGCTGCGCTCGCCGCGCCAGACATCGGTGCCCTGGGAGATCAGGTTGCGCTTGGCCATGATGACGGTATCGCGCTCGGTGAGTCGCGAGAAGTGGATGGCATCGTCGGAAGCGGTGGTGGGGAGGCCGATGCCTCGGAAGAGAAGCGAGCCGGCGGGGGTGATGATGAAGCGTTCGGGATTGGTGGTTGAGCCGAAGACGAGGCTGGAATCGCGGCGCTCGAGGATGCGTGAGTCGAGGCGGGAGACGTCGGCGAGCGTGGGGTTCCTGAGCGGGGTGTGTGCGAACACCATCAGCGGGCGGCGCGCGTAGCCATCGAGGAGCGTGTTGAGGTCGGCGAGCTGAGCGGGGGAGAGGTCACGCGAGCCGGGGTTGGTGCGATCGGGGGTGATGGTGGTGCTGGGATCTGGGCGGCGGCGTGGTGGTGAATCGGGCGGGGGTTGCTTGGGATCCTCGGGCTTGTGTTGTGGTTGGTCCTTGGGTTGGTCCTGTTTTTGTGGGGATTCTTGAGGGGTGTCCTGGAGCCTGTCGGGGGCTTTAGGCTCGGGCTGGGGTTTGGGTTCGGGCTTCGGTTCGGTGTGGGTTGTGGTGCCGGGGTCGTTGGTTGGGAGTGTCTCGGCGGGGGCTTGTGCGAACCTGGGCTCTTGGTGAGGCTTGGGGGAGGTGAGGATCTTGTAGGCGACGGCGGTGGCAGCGAGCGCGATCGAGAGGAGGAGGAAGGCAAACGCGTAGGGGAAGCGCTTGATCGGGGGCTGGATCTTCTTCAGTCGGCGATGGGAGAGGCGTTGCGTGGGGGTGGAATTCGCGGGCGTTGTAGAAGGTGTAGATGGGGAGCCCTCACCGCCTCGCAAAGCCTCGGCATCTCTCCCGCTGTCGCGGGAGAGGGAGCGTGCGGAGCGGTAGACGGTGGCGGCGGGGCCGGCATCGCCGCCCTTGGTGTTGGCAAGCACACCGCGGAGTCGTGCGACGAGATCGCCGAGCTGGTCCTGCTGGAAATCCTGTGAGGCATCGTACCACTGCGTGAGTGAGAGGAAGTACTTGAGGTTGCTGGAGAAGGGGACGGCGTCGAAGCGGACGGGGATGACGTGGGAGCGTGATTCGACGGCGAGCGTGACTTCGCGGATGACCTGGTCGGACTCGTTGGAGTGTGAGGTGAAGACCAGGAGGAAGATGGGAGTGCCTTCGATGGCGCGGACGATCTGTGCGGCCCAGGCTTCACCGCGTGGGATGTCGCGCGGGGCGATCCAGCAGCGGACACCGCCGGCTTCGAGACCGGAGACGAGGCGATCGGCGAGCGCCTTGTCCTTGGAGGAGTGGCTGATGAAGACATCGTGCATCACTCGACTCCGCGCGTGTGCCACGCGAGATGAGCGGTGAGCGGTGGGCGTTCTGCGTTCAACGAGACCCCCTTGGACGCGAGTCCGGCCCTCCATCGAAATCATTGGCGGATCGGGAGGAGGGTGATGCCAACCGATATCCGTGAAGGGAGCGGGCTGGTGCGATCAAATATCGACTGGATGCCGCGGATTGGCTGAGAGGCGAGGGGTTTTGGTGCCGATCAGAATACGTACAGAAAGCGTTTTTCGGGTCTGAAGGGCTACTCTTGCGACCCTGTTCAGGGATGGGAGTTTTCGCATGCTCGGCAGAGTCTTTAAGGCCTACGACGTTCGCGGGACGTATCCCGATCCGCTCAACGAGAACCTTGGCTGGCAGATCGGGTACGGGTGCTCGAAGTACCTGCTGCACGATGCGCAGGCGGCGGGCGAGACGAGCCCGATGATGCACAACATCGTGGTGGGTCGGGACATGCGGTCGAGCAGCCCTTCGCTGTCGAAGGCGTTGATCCAGGGGGTCACGGATCACGGCGGGAACGTGATCGATGTGGGGCTGGTAGACACCTCGATGATCTACTTTGCGATCAATCACCTGGATTGCGCGGGCGGGGTGATGGTGACGGCGAGCCACAATCCGCCGCAGTACAACGGGTTCAAGGTTTCGAAGCGCAAGGCCAAGCCGGTTGGTGAATCGACGGGGCTCGCCGACATTCGCAAGCACGCGGCGATGGTGGACAAGGTGACGCTGGTGCCGGGGAAGGGTCGGACGGAGCAGCGCGACCTGTGGCCGGCGTACGTGAAGCACGTGCGGTCGTTCCTGGATCTGGGCGGGGCGAAGCTGAAGGTCGTGATCGATGCGAGCAACGGGATGGCGGGGACTATGGTTCCGCGTGTCTTCGGCGCTGCACTTGCGAAGTCGGCGGGGATCGCCGCGGTGCCGGGGCTCACGATCGTTGAATTGAATTTTGAGAACACCAAGAACCAGTTCGCGCACGAGCCCAACCCGCTGGTCGCGGCGAACCTGCGGCAGCTGCAGGGCGCGGTGGTCGCGGAGAAGGCGGATCTGGGGCTGTGCTTTGATGGGGATGCGGACCGGTGCGTGGTGGTGGATGAGATGGGGCAGATTGTTGGGTGCGATCACCTGACCGCGCTGGTCGCCAAGCACATGCTCGCGAAGAACCCCGGCGCGGCGGTGATGTACGACCTGCGCTCGACCAAGGCGGTGGAGGAAGAGGTGAAGGCGGCGGGTGGGAAGCCGGTGCGAGGGCGGGTGGGTCACGTGTTCATGAAGGCGGGGATGAGCGAGCACAAGGGGATCTTCGGCGGGGAGCTGTCGGGGCACTTCTACTTCCGGGACAACTTCAACGCGGATTCGGGGGCGATCGCGATGGCGGTGGTGCTGTCGATCCTCGCGAAGACTGGGAAGAAGATGAGCCAGTTGATCACGCCGATCGCGCGGTATCCGCAGTCGGGTGAGATCAACTTCACGATTGAAGACAAGGATGCGGCGATCATCGAGCTGCGGAAGGCTTTTCTGGGGAAGGGTCAGATCGATGACCTGGATGGGATCACGATCGATTGCTTCGCGACGGATGGGTTCTGGTTGAATGTGCGGAAGAGCAATACCGAGCCGCTCTTGCGGTTGAATGCGGAGGCGAAGGATCGGAAGACGCTGGAGGCGGTGTTATCTCGGGTGGCGCCGATGTTGGGGCGGCGGGTGGATCATTAGAGACTGTTTCAGAACCCTATCCGATCTCGTGGCACAGGCATCCTGCCTGTGTTCTACTGCTCTGCTACCTTATTCTGAAACAGTCTCTTAGGGGAAGTGACGAAGTGACGAAGTGGGGGAGTGGCGGGAGTCCAAGTAATTGAGAGTGGTGGTGCAGCCGGCATGCGGGGTGCGAAGGTGCTTGCGTGTGGTGTCGGTGCGCTTTACAGCCGCTACAGAGCGCCTGCACCGGTAGTGAAGGCCGTCGGAAATGCTTGTCCGCCCTGCCGGGAGGAGTTCGTAGCCGATGACGCCGAGGGCGCGGATGTCTGCGCGGATGTCGATGCCGGCGCCGTGGCCGGAGATCTGCTCGGGGCTCATGTAGGCGATCGTACCGGCGATCTGGCCGGTCTGGGTGTGCGGGTGACATCAGGTCCGGCATCGATGAGTCGGGCGACGCCGAAGTCGAGGACCTTGGGGGAGCCATCAGGTTCGACGAGGATGTTGGAGGGCTTGAGATCGCGGTGGATGATTCCTTGGTGATGGGCGATGTCGACGCCATCGCAGATGGCTTCGAGCAGGTTGAGGCGCTGGCGTGAGTTGGGGCGTTCGCCGCGGGGACGCGGGGACGCGGGGACGCGGGGACGCGGGGACGCGGGGACGCGGGCGTATGATGGCGGTCTATGCCGACCGCATCCAAGTCACACACGAAGCGCATTCCCAGGAAGCCAGCTAAATCAGGGGCCAAATCGGGAGCGAAATCAGGTGTCAAGTCAGGAGCCAAGGGTTCGCGGGGCCCCGCGAGGGATTCGGCGATCGTGGTGCCTGAGGCGAAGCCGGGGATGTACGCGGATCGGCTCGCCAAACTGCGGGAGATCGCGAGCGGCAAAGAGCTGTCGCACATGCTGATCACGGATCCGCGGGATGTCGGGTACCTGACGGGGTTCCTGGGCGGTGACAGCTACCTGCTGGTGCCGACGGATGCGGGGGCCAGGCCGATCATCATCAGCGATTTCCGGTACCAGGAGGAGCTGGTTCACTTTGAGGCGATTGCGCGGATCGTGATCCGGCGGACGACGATGCTGCCGTGTGTTGCCGAGACGTTCGCGAGCGAATCGGTCTTGCGCTGCGGTGTGCAGGGGGATCACATGACGATCGGTGAGCGGGATGCGCTGGTCGAGCAGTTGCAGAAGGCCGGGGCGAGCGTGGGGGTTGCGGAACTGGTGGCGACCCGCGGGCTCTTGCTGAAGATGCGTGCGGTGAAGAATGAATACGAGGTGGGGCTGATCCGTGCGGCGGTGATGATTCAGCAGCAGGCGCTGCTGGCGATCCTGCCGACGATCAAGGCGGGCGAGACGGAGCTGGCGATCGCCGCGCGGCTTGAGAGCCAGATGAAGGTGCGGGGTTCGGTGGAGCCGGCGTTTGTGTCGATCGTGGCGGCAAGGGCGAGCAGCTCGCTGCCGCACTATCGGCCGGGTTCGGTCAAGACGGGGAACGGCCAGCCGCTGCTCGTCGACTGGGGGGCGATGTGCGAGGGGTATCGCAGCGATATGACGCGGACGTTCAGCTTGGGGAAGTGGTCGCCGAAGATGCGGGAGATCTACCAGGTCGTGCTGGAGGCGCACATTTTGTCGGCGGATGCCCTGAAGGCGGGGCGGACGACTGCGGAGATCGACAAGATCGCCAGGGACTGCATCACCAAGTTCGGGTACGGGGACTTCTTCGGGCACGGGCTGGGGCATGGGATCGGGATCAATATCCATGAGGAGCCGCGTCTGACGCAGCAGGTGGCGCCCAGCCCGCTGGAGGCGGGGAACGTGCTGACGATCGAGCCGGGGATCTACCTGCCCGGGGTGGGGGGTGTGCGGCTGGAGAACGATTACCTGGTGACGGAGCGGGGTGCGGAGTGCCTTTGCACGCTGCCGATGCACCTTGACTGGGCGACGTTGGGGTAATGTCTGTGATTTGCTTGTGGTTCGTGAAGCCGGGGCGCGGCTGTGATACGCTCACTGGCTTCTGCCCGGGATGTCGAACCCCGGTTGGCGGGGATGTGGCCTGATCTACCTGTCTGTCCGGTCGCCGGGCGGCGACCCTGGATACTTCGTCATGATGGATACCAACAAGCTGAAGGAACTGGTCAAGCTGATGGTCGACAACGACCTGACGGAGCTTGACCTGCAGGATGAGAAGGAAACGGTGACGCTCAAGCGCGGGCATGGGGGGGTGCCGGTGGTGGCGCACTCGCCGATGTTCGCGGCGACACCGCAGATGGCGGCAACTCCCGCGGCCTCCGGCGGCGGTGGGGCGGCTCCGGCTGCGGCACCGAGCGGGCCTCAAGTGACCATCGAATCTCCGATGGTGGGGACGTTCTACTCATCGCCGAATCCGGATGCGCCGACATTCGTCAAGGTGGGGCAGCAGGTGTCACCGGACACGGTGGTGTGCCTGATCGAGGCGATGAAGGTGTTCAACGAGATCAAGGCGGAGAAATCGGGCGTGGTAGAGTCGATCATGGTCAAGAGCGGGCAGGCGGTTGAGTTCGGGCAGAAGCTCTTTGCGCTCAAGCCGGCCTAAGTCAAGATATTTCTAACGCGGAGGTCGCAGAGGCCGCAGAGGGGAGATGCGGTCGATCCTTCCGCGGCGTGTTGTTCTTCTCTTTCCGCAGATTCTCCTCTGAGACCTCCGCGACCTCTGCGTTGAAAAGCGCTTTTACTGATCGAGTTCAATGCATGTTCAAACGAGTTCTGATTGCCAATCGCGGCGAGATTGCTCTTCGCATCATGCGCGCGTGCCGGGAGCTGGGCGTCGAGACCGTGTGCGTATATTCGCAGGCGGACAAGGATGCCCCGTATCTGAGGCTGGCGGACCGGGCGATCTGCATCGGGCCGGGGCCGGCGAAGGAGAGTTACCTCAACATCTCGCGTCTGATCGCGGCGGCGGAGGTCGCGGATGTGGAGGCGATCCACCCGGGGTACGGGTTCCTGTCGGAGCGGCCGGACTTCTCGCAGGCGTGCCGTGATTGCGGGATCGAGTTCATCGGGCCTTCACCGGAGGCGATGAGCAAGCTGGGTGACAAGGTCGAGTGCAAAAGGACCGCGCGGGACAACGGGGTGCCGGTGTTCCCGGGATCGGATGGGGCGATCGAGGAGGAGGAAGAGGCGGTCAAGGTCGCTGCGAAGATCGGGTACCCGGTGATCATCAAAGCCTCGGCGGGCGGCGGCGGCCGCGGGATGAAGGTCTGCCACAACGAGCTGGCGCTGCGGTCGAATCTGCGGATCGCCAGCCAGGAGGCGCAGGCGGCCTTCGGCAACGGTGCGGTGTTCATCGAGAAGTACCTGGAGTTCGCGCGGCACGTCGAGATCCAGTGCTTGGGCGATAAGCACGGGAACGCGGTGCATCTGTTCGAGCGCGACTGCTCGCTGCAGCGGCGGCATCAGAAGGTGATCGAGGAGGCTCCCAGCCCCAACATCGACCGGCGGAAGCTCGAGAAGGTCGCCGAGTCGGCGGCGAAGATGATTCGCTCGGCGAAGTACGCGGGGGCGGCGACCTGCGAGTTTCTGCTGGATGACAAGGGCGATTTCTACATGCTGGAGGTCAACACGCGGGTGCAGGTGGAGCACCCGGTGACGGAATTGATCACGGGTGTGGACATCGTGAAGATGTCGATCCTGATCGCGGCGGGTGAGAAGATCGGGTTCAGGCAGTCGGATGTGAAGATCAGCGGGCACGCGATCGAGTGCAGAATCAATGCGGAGGATCCAGCGCACGGGTTCCGTCCCAGCGCGGGGAAGATCAACACGTACGAGACGCCGGGCGGGCCGGGCGTGAGGCTGGATAGCCACGTGGTGCCGGGGTACGTGGTGCCGCCGAACTACGACAGCATGATCGGGAAGCTGATCGTGCATGCCGAGACGCGGGATGCTGCGCTGGATCGGATGTCGCGGGCGCTGCGGGAGTTCAAGGTCGAGCCGATCAAGACGACGATCCCGCTGCATCAGAGGTTGGTGGATGATGCGGCGTTCCGGAAGGGTGGAGTGGATATCAAGTATCTGGAGAGGCTGCTGAAGTAGACCGTGTGCGGGGAAACGCAGGGGGGCGATCGCCGGGGGGCTGGCGCATGTCGCGGAAGGCACGGGGCTGGATCGCGGCGTTCGTGTTTGCGGTGGTGGTGTCGCTGACATTCATCGGGGATCGCACGCGCAGCGCGTGGGGGAACATTCATCGCTGGGTGTCGATGTCGCTGGACAGCGGTGAGGGTGAGGCGGTCGTGCAGTCGGCCCAGATCAAGGTGGTGGCGCGGGGCGGGGTGGTGGATCCGGAAGCGGCCGAGCACATCGTCGAGCTGACGTATCTCTACTCGGTGAACTTCCGACCGCATGCGCGGGTGGAGGTGAGCCCGGTGTTTGAATCGCGCGGGGATGCGGAGGCGGTGAGCGCGGGATTGATGCCTGGGGCCAAGATCAAGGTGTTGATCTCGATCAGGGATCCGAAGGTCGCGGTGTACTTCGTGGAGGGGCTTGGGCGGACGGGGATTTCGAGCGTGCTCGTGCTGGGCGGGATCTTCGTGGTGACGGGGGTGATGCTGGGGGTGTGGGTGATGCGGCGGGGAGATGAGGCGGATGTGGTGACGGGCGCTGGGGGCGGGGGCGAGCCATCTTCGGGTACAGCGGGGGGGTGATGGGACTGTTGCCGCGAGGCCTCCGGGTTCGAAAGGGATTTACGGGCAACGGATCGGTCCCATGCAAGTGCGCGAGTTTGCCGTTGTGGTTCACGGGTGTTGGAGAAGTGCGTAGAAGGGGAAGCCCCCTCCGCCTTGCAAGGCTCGGCACCTCCCACGGAGTGCCGGGGGAGGAAGGGCAATAGCCTCACGCCTCACCTATGGTGAATCAAAGAAAAACACCCACCGGGGGGCGGGTGTTTGAACTGAGTTGCGTGAGGTTCGTTTTACCGAAGTCGCATCGCTTCAGCGGCGGCGGTTGCGGAGGAGGATGCCGAAGGCGAGCAGGGAGAGGCTTGAGGGGGCGGGAACCTTGAGGTTGAAGGCGTACTCGTTGAGAGGTGTGCTGTCGCCTCCGCCCTGGCGCCAGTCTCCGCCGATCGCATCCTGCTCCCATGCGTTGCCGCTGCCTTCGTTGGCGCAGCTCCAGTACCAATCGGCGTTGGTGCCGGCGGTGTTGTTGTAGACCGAGAGGAGGAAATCGCCCGAGAGGCTGGTCATGGGGATGATCGCCGAGTAGCTGTAGACATCGAAGCCGAAGAGATCGGCCCCGGTGTCGGTGCGGCTGACGGCGTTGCCGACGTTGAAGGAGTGGAGCGGGGAACTGGAGGGGACCGCGCCGCTGTAGTCGTAGATGGCGATCGTGAAGTCGTCGGCCGCGGGGGCGCCGTTGTCGAAGGCGTAGAGGCCCCAGAAGGAGACCTCGTTGAAGGCGGTGCTGGAGCCGAACGAGAAATCATCGCCGACGATGACGGTGTCGGATGGGTTGCTTGTATCGGTGTCGCTGTGGTAGGCGTTGCTGCTGTTGGGGGCGCCGTTGTCGAACACGATGACGGCCTGTGCCGATTGGGCGCAGAGCGCGGCGATGGCTCCGGCGGCGAGGATGCGGATGCTGCTCATTTCAACTCTCCCTTGTGCAAGCGAGGTAAGAACTTACCCGTGAGACACATACCTGACAGGCAACCAACCTCTTCGCATGTCCCAGCGGATCAGTTGCACGCCGTTCTCATTGGCAAGCAGAATTCACAGATAGAGCCAAGAAACAAGGGAAGCGAGCGCCCGCGATCGGTTTTTGTGCGGCACATTCGTTCCGGGTGATAGGTGGGATGTAGAGGTGCAAGCGCGTGTCTGCGAGGCCACGCTCACTTCGTGGCGATCACGTTGAGGCTGACGGGCTTTCCGTCGAAGGTCGTGGCGGTGCAATCGTTGAACATGCCGAACTGGTCGATGCGTCTGAACGTCGTGAAGCCGGCTTCGTTCAGGAAGACGCCGAGGATGTCGAGTGTGAGGCCGACCTTGTGGTAGTCGTAGTCGTCGGTCTGTCCGCCGAAGATCATGCGGGTGACGTGGAACTTGGCGCGGACATCGTACTTGGGATCGAGCATGAACCGGCAGAGCGTCTCGAGGTCGGGGACTCCGAGTCGGAGGATGCCGCCGGGCTTGAGAACTCGGTGGGCTTCCTTGAGGGCCTTGCGCAGCTCGGTGTGGTAGTTGAGGTGCTCGTAGACGTGCGAGGCGTAGATCTCAGTGACCGAGGCATCGGGGAATTGGGAGAGATCGGTGACGGTGCCGATGTAGTCGACCTCGGGGCGTTTCTGGATGTCGAGGATCTTCCATCCCGGGCGGGCTTCGGTGCCGCCGAGGTTGAGGCGGAGGGGTTCGGTGGAGGTGGTCATCGGGTGGGATGGTACCTGATGGAGTACGGAGCAGGGCGGGCTTCCCTTATATCTCGTCATGTGCGCGGATGGCACCGTGGGGTGCATGAGCGGCGAAGTGTGGGTAGAGGCAGTAGCCCTCACCGCCTCGCAGAGCCCCGGCCCCTCTCCCGGGGGGAGAGGGGGGCGTGCCGCGTGAGCTGTTTGAGCTGCGGGTTCGTTACGGACTCCGCGCCGGTCCGCCATCGGAGGACTGGAGGATGTCGATGCGCTGGGCGGTGATGAGGTTGAGGGACATCGCCGGATCCATCTTGACCTCGCCGATGACGCCGACGACCTGGTTGAGCTTGGGGAGGAGGTCGAGCTTGTCATCGGGCTTGATGTAGCCGATGGTGCGGGGGACGATGCCGCCGGTGACGGACTGGAGGCGATACATGAGGGGGAGGGAGTGGCCGTCGTAGACGCTGCTGGGGAGGAGTCGGCCGACGATCGCGTACTGGCGCTGGCGTTCGAGATCGGCGAGCTTGGTGCCGACATCGCGACCCTGGTTGTCGGCCTTGCGCTTCATGTCCTCGATCTCGCGCTGGCGTTCGCGGATCTCGAGCTTCATATGGAGCCAGTCGATGCGAGACTGGAGCTGCTTCTGGAGGCGGGGCTGACCGGGGTTGGCATCCTTGAGCTTCTGGAACTCGGCGAGCAGTGCCTGGTACTCGGCATCGTCGGTGTTCTGCCTGCGCATCGCCTCGAAGGAGCGGTCGAGATCCTGGATGGTGGTGGCGCGGGGTGTTGGCTCGGAGGCGGGTGCTGCCGGTTGGGCGTTGGTGTCGGCGGGGGTATCGGTGGCGGGTGGGTTGGCGCCGGCATCGGTGGTCGTTGTCGTGGGTGCGGTGACCGGGGCATCGGCTGGCTTATCGCCGGGTTTGACCATGGGCTCGACGAGCGAGTTGTCGGTGCCGGGGGGTGTGGTCACGGGCTCGACGGACCCATCGGTGGTCTTGTCGGCGGGGGGAGCTGCGGGCGCGGGTTCGACAGGCTTGTCTGCGGGCTTGCCTGCGGGTTTGGGTGCGGGAGGAGTGGGGGTGGCTTCGGTGGTTGCGGGCTGGGTGCGGCGAGCGGTTTCGATTTCGGCGGGTGTGGCCTGGCGGATGTCGGCCTTGCGGACATAGGCGCGGGCGCTGGCAGGCGTGGCGACCTTGTAGCCGACGATGCGGCCTTCATCGTCCTTGGCCTCATCGATGACCTTGAGGGAGGTACCGACGGGGAGGGGCTGGGGAAGCAGGTTCTTCCAGCTTCCCTTGATGCCGCCGACAGCGCTTGCAGCGCGGAGGTTGCTCGCCTCGGTGAGGGTCGCGGTCTTGGTGGCGGCGTCGTACTTGACGGATTCAGCGCGGGCGTAGGCCCAGCCGCTGGCGGGGTAGGTGACGCGGAAGAAATCGGCGGCCTCACCATCGACGGAGAGGAGGGTGCCGGCGGGGAGTTCGGCGATCCTGTAGTAGTTGGCGGTTTCGCCGCAGCGGAGATCGGCCTTGTCTTTGGTCACGATCGCGTGGTAGGCGGTGACATCCTTGACCTGGGCGATCGCGGCGGAGGGGAGGAGGGCGAAGAGGGCGGCGAGCAGGGTGTGCAACCAGCCGATGCGAGCGGTGCTTGCGGGGGACATGCGGGATCTCCTTCTTGGGCGCACGAGTGTAGACGTTGGGCGCCTGGAGGTCAGGCAACTGGCAGTCGCGGGGATAGACCCGAGCGTGGATGGCGGAGACACGAGGCCACGAAGAAATATCGGCAAAGGTGGGGGTTCAGAGCCAGCGGATGCAGGCCATACCGGCGAGCATGAGGGTCAGACCCAGACCGCGACCCCAGGTGAACTGCCGGACGGCGACATCGAGGAGGCCGAAGTGGTCAATGAAGGCCGAGCCGAAGAGCTGGCCGGCGATCACAAGTGAGAAGAAGATCGCCGCGCCCATTTTGGGGAGGAGTATGACGGACATGGTGACGAAGAAGGCGCCGAGGATGCCGCCTGTCCAGGCCCACCAGGGGGCGGCGGAGATCTTCTCGGCGGTGGGGAGGGGGGTTCGGAAGAGCGCGGCGACGGCGAGGATTGCGAGCATGCCGATGGCGAAGTTGACGATGCCGCCGTAGATCCGGGAGGGGGTGTGGCTTGCGAACCTGGCGTTGATCGCGGGCTGGCAGGCGGTGGTGATGCCGACGGCGAACGCCAGGATGATCTGGACACCGCCGATGAACCATTCGAATCTGGTCATGTGCGAACTCTCCGGGACGGCCTGAAGCCCGGAGGATATCTGGAAATGCCTGCGCTGTGTGTGAGGTTCAGGTGGACGGGGTATGGGCGTTCCGGCGGCGCTTGGCGGCGATCCTCTCCTTGTCGGGGAGCTTGATGTTCCAGGCGAGCCCGACGAGCTCGAGTGAGCGGATGACGATGTAGCTGATGTCGATCTGCCACCAGTGGAGGCCGTGGCGGGCGGAGTTGGGGAAGGCGTGGTGGTTGTTGTGCCAGCCTTCGCCGAGCGTGAGGACGCCGATGACGGGGTTGTTGCGGCTCTCATCGTGTGTGCGGAAGGGCGATGTGCCCCAGAGGTGGCAGACGGAGTTGACGCTCCAGGTGACGTGATGGACGGTGAGGATGCGGACGAATCCGCCCCACAGGAGGCCCATCCATGCGCCGTGCCAGGACTGCTCGATGAGGCCGCCGGCGATCGCGGGGAGGAGGAGGCCGGCGATCACCCAGAAGCGGAACTGGCGGTTGATGGCAGCGCAGACGGGATCGGCGGCGATGTCCTTGATGTACTTTCCGGAGCCCTTCATGCGTCCTGCGAACAGCCAGCCCATGTGTGAGTGGTAGAAGCCCTTGAAGAAACCGATGAGCCCCTCGCCCCAGACGCCGTCGGAGTGTGCGTGGGGCGAGTGGGGGTCGTGGTGGTCATCGGAGTGCTGGTGGTGCTTGCGGTGGGTGGCGCACCACTCGTAGACGGTGCCCTGGACCGCCATGGATCCCAGGGCGCCGAAGATGTAGCGGATGGTGGAGGTGGTGGCGAAGGCGCGGTGGGTGAAGAGGCGATGGAAGCCGATGGTGACGCCAATCGCGGTCAGTTCGACCATGACGGCGTAGATGATGAGCTGGGTCCAGTTGATCGCCGAGCCCCAGGAGAGGACGATCGCGAGGATCAGTGCGAGGAACGGGACGATGACCGCGCCGAGGTTGAGGGCGCGGACTCGGCGATCGGCGGGGGAGAGAGTCTCGGGCGCGAAGGTGGCATCGGGGACGGTGAGCTTGGCATCGCTCATGATGGTGATGTCGGCGGGAATCGGGGCGAAGCCGAGTTGGTCATCGAGCGGCGGGTTGTGGGTGGTGTTGGCGGTGGAATCCACCGTGTGGGCGGCGATGGGCATGTGGCGCGTCGATCCCGGACCCGTTTGGTTCAGGAGCCGCGCAACCCAAGGGGTCAAAGGGTGCGGATCGGCGGCGATGCCTTGTGGGCTCCGCGCATGCCACGCGCGGTGTGCGCAACGGCTGGGTGCATCATACCGCGGCGGCGGGCGCTGGGAGCGGGTGACGGAATGCACCCTATGGGCGCGCCATGGGCTATGAGGGTCATGTGCCGGGGCGATGTGCGGGTTTCAGTCGATGGGCCAGGCTCGGCGTGTTCGCGGGGTTCATGAACTGCCGACCTGTGGACACCCATCACGTGTTTACTCGATCGGCTTGAGGCCCTGCATCGCGCGCAGGTAGTTGATCTGGCCGAAGTGGTAGCAGTCGTGGGGGAGGAACTGCATGAGCGGCTCGCAGGCGGGATCGGGCTTCTTGAGGATCTCGGCGATCTGTTTCTGGGTGTCCTCGAAGACGCGGCGGGTCGCGGCCCAGGATGCCTCGCTGGGGTTGGTGATCTCGGGGAAGTTGTCGCGGGCGATCTCGGCATCGGTAGGCTTGATGCCCGTGGCAGCGCGGCGGATCCAGGAGTGTCGCCAGAAGATCATGTGGAGCGCGAGTTTCCAGATGGAGTGTCGGCCGGGCGCGGGTGACCAGGCGGCCTGCTCGGCGGTGAGGCCATCGAGCGATTGGCTCCATGAGGCGGCCCAGAGGCCTTCGTTCCAGGCTTCATCCCACCACTTGGCGATCAGCTGGCGATCGGTCTGTGTCATGGGTTTTCTCGCTTGAGTCTGTTCTGAAGGGTATTCGGGCTTGGAGAGGGATGGATCACGAAGATGAAGGCGGTGTTGGCAGCGGGGCCAGGTCTGGTTCGACCCAGGCGGCGCGGGCTTCGGGCGACATGATGCGCGAGCGTGAATAGAAGAGCCGCAGCAGGACCTTGCTGAGCAGGTGGGGGTGTTGCGTGAAGAAGTCATCGGGTCCATCGGCGGGGCCGTAGACGGTGATGGTGGTATGGAGGATGCGCATCCAGGCGAGCGTGAGGGTTTCGTGGTAGCCGCCGGTGGGTGTGGCTTGGATGTCGTGGGCGGCGTTGTAGCGCTGGACGCCTTGGCGCATGCGGTTGGTTGCTTCGTCGAGCGGGTGTTCGCGGAGGCAGAGGTACGCGATCGTGAGGTGGGCGCGGTGGTTCCAGCGATCGGGGGGGATGACCGCGCGTTCGAAGGCTTCGAGCGTGATCGAGACCTGGTTGTCAGCCGGCTGGGGGGGCGGCATCGGTGGAGCATACCGCGCGGGGAGATTGGGTAGATCACAGGCCGGAGGCCTGTGCCACGAGATGGGGTAGAGGTCAGGTCTTGAGCATGGAGGCGGCGGCGATCGCCCAGGGGGTGAGGATGAGGACGGGGAGGAGGACGCCGAGCTGTGGCGGGATGCCGGGGATCTCGGCGGTGGCGCCGAGGACTCCGCCCATGAGGGTGATGACGGCGATCGGCGCACCCTTGAGGGCCTGGAGGAGCATGTTGGTGGGTTCTCTGCGGAGGAAGAGGGGCATGCTGAGGACCAGGGCCATGAGATTGGCGATCATGATTGCGAATCGCCCCCAGCGGAAGCGTTCGAGCCGATCCCGGATCGCGGTGTCTCCGGGCGCGGTCTGTTCGAGGAGCTGGCTGATCTGCGAGAAGCTGAGGCTCTGGCTGTAGCCTGCAAACCTGCGCATCTTGACGGTGAGGGGGTCGAGGTCAGTGACGATACGGTCGATTTTTTCACTGGCGCCGGCGGTGACATCGACACCGTCGGTGAGGTCCCAGCCGCCATCGCGCCACTGGGCCTTGCGCGCGGTGATGCGGCGGGCGGCCTTGCCGGTCTTGTCGCGCTCGATGACGAGCAGATCGACGATGACGGCACGGTCGGCATCGAAGAGCCGGGCGAAGTAGAGCCGGCCATGGGAGTCGGACATGAGGGGGAGATCGGAGGAGCCGAGGTTGCGCTTGCCGGCATCTCCGTGGTCGCGGGTGAGGAGCGAGGCGACCTGGGGGATGAGGGTTTCCTGGTTGAGGGCCTGGATGCCGGTTAAGAAGGTGGAGCAGACCAGGACAGGCCAGGCAGCGCGGTGGAGGCTGATGCCGCCGGCGAGCACGGCGACCAGCTCGCGTCCGCGGACCAGCTGCGAGAAGGTAAAGCCCATGGCGCCGACCATGACCAGTCCGAGGGTGAAGTTGAAGAGCTGGAGGAGTCGGGGCCACCAGAGATCGGCGACCAGGAGGACGGTGGTGACGCCGCGGCGGATGAGGGAGGGATCGGCCGCGCCGTTCTCGCGGAGGAGCTCATCAGCACGTCCGACGAGGCGGTTGAAGTTGACGGACATGTCGATGGTGACGACGAACGAGCACAGGATCGCCAGGAGAACGAAGACGTTCACCAGGTAGAGACGGGCGATGTAGCGGTCGAGCAAGGTCACTGAGCGGTTAGCCTAGTCGTGCCGGGGCGGTTGGGTGGCGGGGGATGAGGGAGCCGGGGATGCAGATGGATGCCGAGAGGCAGCCGAGCCAGGCGGCGACGTAGACATCGGAGAAGAAGTGGTCGCCCATGAGGAGACGCGTGAGGGCGCAGCCGGCGGCGAGTGGGATGAGGACCAGGCCGGCGCCGGGGAAGAGCCGGGCGGCCGTGAACGCAGCGCCGAAGGCGACGGCGGCGTGGCTGCTGGGCATGCCGAGGTTGGAGCCATCGGCAAAGCCGGCGAACAGGCCGCGGTAGTGGTGGAGGCCGGTTTCACCGGGGCGATCTCGGGCGATGATGAGCTTGAGGATCTCTGCGAACAGGCCCGAGAGCGCGGCCGAGCCTGCGAGGGCCAGTGCGTGCGGGGTGAGGTTGCGCTTGGCGGCATGGCCTGCGAGGCAGAGGATCGCGGCGACGATGAGCCACGTGGGCAGGTACCCGGCGAGCCGGAGGAGCCAGTACCAGTCGCGCCGGGTGATGGGGCGATCGGTCTTGAGGGCTTGCCAGAGGGTGTGATCGAGGAGAAGGGCAAGCACCAGGCCGGCGATGAAGAGTGAGAAGATCCCTAAGCGGCGGATGAGTCGCTTGCGTCGGTCGTGGGGTGTGAGATAGAGCATCGGTGCCGGCATGGGGGTGGGCGTGGGAGTGATCGCGAAGGGCACATCTTGGCCCGGGCGTTACTTGCGTGCAAATCCGCGATAGTCGTATCCGAGGAAGGCGGTGCGGTCTTTCTTGGTTTCGCCGTGGATGGGTCCGATGGGTTCGATGCGGTGGAAGGCCTTGGCCCACTGGGGCTGGGTGCCGCCGATGAGGATGCCGGGCTTGCCGGCAAGGTCGGGGCGGGCCAGGTTGGTATCGGGCCAGTAGTCATACTGCGTGCGCCGACCGTTCATGACGCTGCTGGCGCAGAGGATGGTGGGTCGGCCGGGGAGGTAGAAGGCAAGGCGGCTGGCCTGGCCGTAGTGCTGGACGATGATGATGGGATCTTTGCCGGTTTCCTGGGTGAGCTGGGTGCGGAGCTGCTCGATGTGGTCGGTCTGGGTGCGGGCGCCGATGAGGCGGCCGATGGGGACCAGGGGCCCGATGAGTGGGAGGCGGGCGAGCAGATCGACGCGGAGCATGAGGACACCGACGATGATGCCCGCCCAGAGCGAGGCGTTCCATGCGCCTTCGGTGAACATCTTGGGGCGCGTGGGGTGTGAGGCGAGGTTGGCTGCGATTGCGGATCTGTAGTCGGTGAGGCGCGTGTGATACTCGCGCATGCCGATCGCCGTCCATGCGCCGGCGAGCGGGAGGAGGGAGACGAACCCGGCCATGGGCCAGTTTCCCTCGGCGTTGGTGAAGAGGGTGACGATGAGGTAGAAGAGGAAGATGGGCAGCGAGCAGGCGAGCATGAAGAGGGCGGGGGGGCGGAAGTGCGCGGGGACTTGTTTGCGGAGCGTCGAGAGTGATGAGGCTGCGATCAGGGCGATCGGAGCGCCGAGCATGACGAGCTGGACGCCGATGAGTTCGAGGGTCCAGCGCGGCTGGTAGTTCCAGCCGCTCGTCGCGGGGGTGGTCTTGACATCGCCGCCGGCAAAGCCCATGTGGCCCAGGAGATGGCGAACGGTGGGCCAGCCTTGCTGGTGGTTCCAGATCAGGACGGGGAGGATGCAGATGAGGAACACGAGGGAGGTGAGGATGAGGCCGGGGGTGAAGCTGGAGGTGGGGCGGGGAGCTGAGGTTGCGTGAGAGGTGTTCTTGCGTGCGAGCCAGGTGCCGATGATGAGGCCGGGCACGAGGAGGAGGATGGTGTACTTGAAGAGGAAGCCGATGCCCAGGGCAGCGCCCAGAAGCGCGAACCAGGCGAGCGTGTTCCGCGGGGCGGCGAGCGATCTCCAGCCGGCCCAGCATGCGATCGCCCAGCAGGCGATGTAGGGGCCATCGATGGTCATGAGTATGCTGGTGAACTGGAAGACGGGTGCGAGGTTGTAGAGGGCGGCGGTGTAGAGGCCGGCGCGGTGGTCGTTGAAGGCGGTGCGTGCGAGCCTGGCGACCGCCCAGGTTCCGATCGCGGCGGCGAGCACGGAGGGGAGCCGGACGGCGAATTCGCTGGTGCCCAAGAGCTTGGTCGCGGCGGCGATCGACCAGGCGACGCCGGGGCCCTTGCTGTAGTAGGAGAGCCCGAGGCGGCGGCTCCATTCCCAGTAGTGGGCTTCATCCTCGACGAGTTCGTAGGGGCAGAGGAAGCGGAGATAGATGAGGCGAGCGAGTGTGACGGCGAGGATGAGCCAGACGGCCGGATCGGCGGCGAGCCTGCGGAGAAGGGAGATCTCGGCGGGTGTGCTGCCGTGTGATGTTTGGTCGCTCGTCATTCGGGGAGAGTTTTCACCGCAGAGACGCAGAGAACGCCGAGTCAAGACAAGGAAGAGGTGTTTGCGCCTGTGACTCCATCGGGGCCGCTGTTTCGGTTCGGTTCTCTCCGTGCCAGATCATCTTCTCTGCGATCTCTGCGTCTCTGCGGTGAAGATTCTTCCTAATGACGTGCCATGCGAACGTAGCCCAGAGCGCCGTAGACGCCGAGCATTCCGACGCCGCCCCAGAGGATGATGAGTCCCCAGAGGCCCTTGTCATGGGTGACCTGCTGGCCGGTGGAGATGGTGATGAGGGCGGCCAGCGCGGGGAAGAAGCTCCAGAGGTAGACGGTGAGTGGGAGGCTGCTGCTCAGCTGGGTGGCGGTGACAGCGCCGGTGATGACCATCACGAGGCAGGCGATCGCCATGGCGAAGCGCTGCTGCTGCTTGCTGAGGACCTCGCGCTGGAGCTTGGCGATCCTTCTGAGAAGCTCATCGCGTTTCTGCTGGAGCCAAGGGTCGTTGCCGTGCTCCCTGAGTTCCTGATCGACGCGGCTGACCAGGCTCGAGAGCGGCGTCTTGGTCTTGTCGGCCAGGCCGGCGAAGTCGGCGGTGGGATAGGTGATATCGGTGTAGATTCGTTCGGGGACGGTGGTCGCGGGCTCGTTGCGGTGGGAGGTGTTCCCGGAATCGAGGCCGCGAACGGCGGCGTTCTTGGCGCGGAGCTCGAACACCAGGCGCTGGTCGGGACGTGCCGCGCGGTAGCCCGGGGAGAGCTCGACCTCGCGGGCGGAGAGGCGCGTGACGGGCCCGGCGGGTCCATTGGCGCTCTGTTCCCGGGCGATCTCGATGTCGATGGCGCCTCCCTCGCGGATCGGGTCGAGTTCCCAGCGGCCGGGGGTCGGGTTCCAGCGCATCTGCGAGGCGCGCACGGTCATGGTGCGGCCCTGGGCATCCTTGAGCGAAATCTGGTGCTGGGTGGTGAGCTGCTGCTGCATTCGGTCGGCGATCAGCTTGGTGATGAGCCGGCTGGCGAGTTCAGCGCGGATTGCCTCGATCCAGTTCATGCGGTCTGGCTCGACCTTGAGGTGTTCGAGCTCGTCGTAGGTGAGGAACTTGGGATCGTCGCGGAAGGCTCGTCCGGCATCGCGGGCGAACGAGTGCTGCTGGAGCTCGCCGAAGAGGCGTCCGGGCTCGTTGATGACGGCATCCTCGATCGAGAAGATGATGGTGCTGGAGGAGGGATCCCCGGTGGCGCCGGGGGTGGCCATGCCGGGGAGCATGACCCAGACGTGGGCCTTGGCGGCGGTGAAGTCTCGCTTGACGATGTTCTTGGAATCGACGACGACGACGGCGACGTTGGTGAGGATGAACTCATCGCTGGCGCCGCTGTCGGGGAGGGGCTCGACGCGGACGACGTGGTCGGCGTAGAGACGATTGTCTCCAAGGGTGACGGATTGTCCGCGTTCGATGGAGTTGACCAGGATCTTGGCGATGTCCTGGGTGATGAGCTGCTCCATGGAGCGGAGGAACGTGGGGATGACCTGCTGGCTGAGGAGGACCATGACGCCCGAGAGCAGGATGCCGGAGAAGAGTGCGGGTGCGAGGATGGAGCGGTGGCTGACGCCGCTGGCGTGTGCGGCGATCACCTCGTTGTCGGCGCTGAGGCGGTGGTAGGCGAGGGTCGCGCCGAAGCCCGCGGCGAACGGGAGGGCGTATTCGAGCATGGGGACGACGGCCAGGGCCATGAAGCGGAGGGCTTCGACGGGGCCGATCTTGCCATCGGCGAGCGGTTTGATCGCGACGGCGAAGGCCAGGACGAGTACCAGGACACCCAGCGTGAGCAGGATGAGCCGCCAGAGCTCGAAGAGGATGTAGAGCCAGAGGTGGAGGGGTTGGCGACGGCGCATGCGGGTGGGTGTGTGCGGGCGGGATCCGATAGTAGAACTGCCGGGGACGGGAGGGGCGCGGCGGCGGCCCTTGCCGCGGGGCGGGTTTCGGTGGATGATGGGGGCTGACCAGGGCTGAGGCCGTGGGCTCGAGGCAGGAAGGCCCGCCGAGCCGGCCTGAGTGAGGATTGTCGATGAAGAAAGGAAGTTCAGGGGCGGGGATTCGCAGCGCGGAATTGCGGGAGCAGATCCTGCTGTGCGGGGGCCGCGTCGATGCTCTGGAGCAGGTGGCGATCGGGCACGAGGCGACGGCTTCGTACATCAACGCGCTGCTGGCGCTTGGCGGGGATGAGGAACTGGTCGTCAGCGATGGAGCGGTGTGGCTGCTTCATCGCGTGGAACGATCCGGGCACAAGTTCACTTCGGCGCAGTCGCGGCTGCTGGTGGAGCTGTTGATCGGGTCCAAGCACTGGCCGGCGACCCTGAACCTACTGCAGATGCTTGGGTCGATTCAGGTGGATCCCGAGCAACGCGGGGAGTTGTGGAAGTTCATACGCGGGGCGATCACGGACAAGAACGGGTTCGTGCGGGCGTGGGCGTACAACGGGCTGTGGGTGCTGGGTGAGCAGAACCCGCGGCTGAAGGATCGCGTGCGGGGAATCCTGGAGGATGCGGGGGCGAAGGAGACACCCGCGGTGCGGGCGCGGATCCGGCGGATCATGAAGGGGATGGGGGTGTCGGGTCGGCCGGAGGATGTCAGCGGAGAAACGCCGACCCAACAGTGATCGCAAGGATCGCCCAGCCGGAGCAGACGTAGATCCAGAGCAGATCGCGGCGCCGAGCTCGGATGCGGCGGTAGTACTTCTCCCAGACCGCGAGCTGGAAGATGCCGAGCACGAAGAGCGCGATTCCGGGGACAAGGGCGTAGAAGCCCTTGGATGAGAGGCCAAGGAGCGTGATGAGGACGTTGGCGACCAGGCCGATGAGGATGCCGACCATTCCGACGGCGGAGGTTCGAGGGCCCACGTGTCGCGGATGGACATGGAGCATGAGTTCCATGCCGCATTCGGGGCAGATGCCCGTGACCACGTTGCAGACGTTGTAGCCGCAGACGGGGCAGGAGACGTTGCGGTTGCGGAGGTATTCGGTGAGCAGGTCGCGCACCGGGGTGGGTGGCGGGGGTAGGCCGTGGATCTGGATCTGGGGTTGGGATGGGGGTGAGGGTGAGGGGGGAGGTTCGGTTGAGGGATCGGCCACGCAAGGGAAGGTCTGGGTGGCGGCGGAGTTTGTCAAGCGGGGAGTAGATACTCCTACCCTTGGGTGATGGCTGTTCCTTCTTCTTCCTCCAATGCCGATCCGGGAGCGGTGTGGTCTGAGCCGGAGCTGGCGAGCGATCCGCACCGGACCGCCGACAAGCACGGCAAGGTGCGCCGCATGTTTGCGGCGATCGCCCGGAGCTACGACCTCAACAACCGGCTGCACTCGCTGGGTCGGGACCAGGCGTGGCGAAGGGCGGCGGTGCGGGCGGCGGATGTAAAGCCGGGGGATGTGGTGCTGGATGTCGCGTGCGGGACCGGCGACCTGACGCAGGCGTTCGCCGGGAGCGCTGCGCGGCGGGTGGTGGGGCTGGATTTCACGCGCGAGATGTTAGAGATCGCCAAGGTCAAGCAGGGCCGGATTGAGGCCGGGCTCGCGGGCAAGATCAGCTATGTCGAGGGAGATGCGCAAAATCTGCCGTTTGCGGGGAACGCGTTCGATGTGGTGTCGATCGCGTTCGGGATCAGGAATGTCGCCGATCCGGAGCGTGCGATCGGGGAGTTTGCCAGGGTGCTGAAGCCCGGTGGTCGGCTGGTGATCCTGGAGTTCGGTCGTCCGGGGTTTGCGCCGGCGCGATGGTTCAATGACTTTTACTGCGGGTGGGTTATGCCGCGGACGGCGACCTGGATCAGCGGGGACCGCAGCGGGGCGTACCGGTACCTTCCCAAGTCGGTGGGGACGTTCATGTCGCGGCCGGAGCTGATGGAGCGGATGGGGGCTGCGGGTCTGGGCGGGGTTTCGGCACGTGCTCTGAGCTTTGGGATTTGCATCTGTTACCGTGGGACCAAGGCGCTGGCCTCGTAGAAACCTCGGGGGAATTCGCCTCATCTCTGTTATCGGGCCTTCGAAGGTTGCAAGTCCGGAGAAGCGAGTTTGCCTCCAGATTTCAGTATCTCGGGGATGGCGGCTCGATAGAACGGGTCCCGACGAGGGTCACCGGAAGACACGTTGGGCGAGGCTGGTGACTACCGGCGAAACGGCCGGCGAGATTCGAGCCTTGTGTCTGAGTTCCCTTGTGGGGGGGTGACGGAGCCGGGTGGTGGAAGATTCGGGCTCTGCCGGACTCGTGGGAGCGCTCGTGGGTGGTTAATGGGTGGTGGCGGGACGGAGTTCCGACGCCGACAACGCAACGGAGTGCGACCAGGTCACGGTGGAACCGCGTCCGGTCCCGATCGTTATTCGGGAGGTTCGCTGTGGTGGACCGTGAAGTCATCATCGAGCGTTTTTTCGACACATTGATCAATGGTGATCGCCCGGCAGCGCGGCGGTTTGTCCAGGATGAGCTGGGCAGGGGCGAGCCGGCGAGCCGGTTGATCAGTGATCTCCTGTGGCCGACGTATGAATTGATCGAGCGGCTCTACCGCAGCGATCACCTGAGCAAGCTGAGCTACCACTTCTCGACGCGTCTCTTGCGTGTGCTGGTGGACCAGGTGGGCGGCCGCCTGGAGTTCGCGCCCAGCAACGGCCAGACGGTGTTCATCTCCTGCGGCGCTGCCGAGAGCGATGAGCTGGGCGCGCAGATGGCGGTGGATCTCCTGGAGACCGCGGGTTATGCGGTGACGTTCGCGGGCGGCGGGTTGCCCTCGGATGAAATCCGGGCGCAGGTGCATGAGCGTCAGCCCAACATCCTGCTGATGTTCGCCTCGGGCCCGACGGACCTGCCGGGGATCCGGGAGATCATCGACACGATGAACGAGATCGGCGCGTGCCGCAAGGTGCGGATCGCCGTCGGCGGCGGTGTTTTCAACCGCGCCGATGGGCTCGCCGAGGAGATCGGGGCGCACATCTGGGCGAACAGCCCGATGGAGATGGTCGAGATCCTGCTCACCGGCGAGGTGATGCAGGAATGCCGGACACCGGAGAAGATCCCAGCGCCGCAGCAGGCCCAGCGGCCGGTGCGGCGAACCAAGACACGCGAGGCCGCCTGATCGAGGCGGATCGCAGGCAGGTTCTCTCTCTTTTTCCCTCCGAGAAGTCCGGGATTCAAAGCCCGGACTTTCTCATTTTTTGGCGTCACCGCGCATCATGGGCGCTTGGCTGCACGGCACTGAAGAGTGGATGACGGCGGCCCTGACGCGGTAGGCCAGCATGCGGGTCTGGGGGCAGCAGCAATCGATGGTGTTGGAGGTTGTGCTGGTGACGCTGTAGGACGAGGTGATGCCGAGGTGTTCGAGGTTCCAACGGTCGTGATTCTTGTCGTAACTTCGGGGGGGGGGGTTCGCGCGGGCGCGGAGCTGGGCTTCCGTACCTGGTGGACCGTTCGGCATGAAATCACTGCAACCGGGTGACCTCGTGGCGGTAGACTGGATTGAGATTCATGGAACGCACCCAGGAACAACGGCTGATCAAGCGGGCAGCGCGGGGAGATCGCTCGGCGATCGAGGCGCTGGTGCGTGCCCACCAGGCATCTCTGTATGCCTTTGTGGTACGGTTGACGGGCCGGCCGGAGGTTGCTGAGGATGTGGTTCAGGAGGCATTTGTTCGGGTCTTGGGGAACATCGAGCGGTTCGATCTTCGGTTCAGGTTCTCGACGTGGGTGTTCACGATCGCTCGACGGCTGTACCTGAACGCTGCGCAGAAGCTGACGCCGGGGTTTGATACGGAGGCTGTGGAGCGGAGAACCTCGGGATCGGTGCGGCCGGAGCTGCGGCTTGCGGGTCATGACCAGGCCCGGAGCGACCGGGATCTGCTGGATGGCGCGCTGGCGATCCTCTCAGCCGAGCAGCGCGAGGTGGTGCTGCTGTTCCATCAGCATGACTGGCCAATCCGGACGATCGCTGAGCACATGCAGATGCCCGAGGGGACGGTGAAGAGTCACCTTCATCGGGCGCGTCGGACGCTGCGCGCGGCGATGGCGCCGATGATGTGGGAGCGGGATGGAGCGACTGCGGTGGGGGATGCGGCTTCGGCGGGCGGTGGTGGGAGTGGGAGTGGCGGTGGCGGTGGAGGTGTGGGGTTGTCGGAGAAGAGACGGGAGATGAGCGCTCGGGAGCAACGGCAGGCGCCGGTGCTTCGTCTTGCGCAGACGGAGGTGCGCCTGTGAGTTCGGCATGTGACAACCAGGGATCCTCGGGCCCGGGTTCGGCGGGCGGTGTCGGGGATGTTCGGCTCGATGAATTGATCGATGCGTACTTCGACCGCGAGCTGAATGCACAGGGTGAGGAGAAGCTGCGGGCGGGGCTGCGCGCCGATCCGGCGCGGGCGCGGGAGTTTGCGCAGATGGAGGCGGGGATCGGGATGCTGCGTTCGCCGGGGAACTCGCCGGACTTCTCGGGGAGGATCGCTGATCAGATCATGTTTCGCGGATCGCTCGCGGATCCGCTGGTGGTGGGTCATCGCCGGAGGAATGGATGGGTTGCGTACGCGATCGCGGCCGGCCTGGTGCTGGCGGCGGGGGCGGGCGTGATTCTGCTGCGCGAGCCTGTGCGAACCGGAGCGCCCGGGTTGCCTTCGGAGAACGCGATCGTGCAGGCGGAGCTGTCCAAGACGGCAGAACCGGCGCCGGCGCGTGATGGTGGGGCTTCGGGGACCGCGAAGCCGGCGCTTCCGAAGCGGGTGCTGACGCTGGGTCCGACGGACAAGCACGAGATCGGGGGGAAATGGTCCACGGAGATCAGCGCTTCTGGAGCGGAGCGTGCGGATGGGGCGATCGCCGAGGGGCCGGTGCCCGAGGGTCGAATCGTGGCGGTGCGTGTGGGTCCGACGTGGTCGTTGTGGTGGATCCCGGGGGATGCGATGAGCAAGGATCCGGCGAGCGCGGAGCAGTGGAAGCTGCTGACGAGGCTTGCGAATCCGTCGTCCTCCCAGACGCCTACGAACGCGACGGTGAACAAGCCGGTCGATGAGATCGACAAGGTGAAGTAAGAGGTAGGGGGGGGAGGCCACAGGCAAGATGCCTGTACCACGAGATTGGGTAGAACGGGCCGTCAGCTCGTCTCGCGGCGGACCAGGCTGGTCGAGAGCCGCAGGGTTGAAGGTGAGGCTTTGGGATCCGAGATGCGCCGAGCCAACAGCTCGATCGCGCAGGTGCCGATCTGCGCGAGGGGCACGTGGACGGTTGAGAGCATGGGTCGCGTGAGTGTCGAGAGGCGCGTGTCGTCGAAGCCGATGATGCGGAGTTCGGCGGGGACGGAGATTCCCGATTGCTGGGCGGCGAGCATGATGCCCCAGGCGATCTCGTCGTTGCCGGCGAGCACACCCGCGCCGCGGAGTTTGCCGGCGTCGAAGGCTTCTCGAGCCCAGCGCTGGCCCCATTCGAGTGAATAGTCGCCGAAGCGCGCCTGGTCGGGGCGTGGGGTGGCGCCGCTCCGGGTGATCGTTTCCATCATGGTCTGGGAGCGGTGGAGCGTGTCGAAATTGGTCTGCGGTCCGCCGACGAAGAAGAGCTTGTCGGCGGGTGTGCGTTCGAGGAGGTGGAGGGTTGCTTCGCGTGTGCCTGTGGTGTTGTCGACGAGCACGGTGTCGCGATCGCTGCCCTTGGTTTCGAGATCGACGAGCACGATGGGAAGGGAGGTGGCCTGGATGCTCTCGAGGACGCGGCGGTTGGGCTCGGTGATCATGACGGCCATGCCGTCGAGGAGGCTCAGGGGGAGCGAGGAGAGGAAGTCTTCTTCTTCGCGGGGGGGATCGGGGGCGGGGGTCGGTGCGGAGGGGGTGGTGGTGAAGGTGGAGACCAGGAGGTGGTAACCGGCCTTGCGGGCGGCGCCATCGGCAGCGCGGAGGATGGAGGAGTAGAACTCGCCGTGGAGGTCGGGGACGCAGAGGCCCATGAGCTTGCTGCGGCGGGTCATGAGGCCCTGGGCGACGCGGTTGGGGCGGAAGCCCAGGCGATCGATCGCCTCGCGGACGCGTGCGGCGGTTTCATTGGCGACCAATTGGTGGCCGTTGATGACGCGTGAGACGGTGGCGATCGAGACGTGGGCGGCATCGGCAACATCCTGGATGGATGCGGGCCCAGCGGATCGGTGGCTTGCGGCGGGATCGTTGGTGCGATCGGAGGTCATCTGGTGGTAGGATAACAGGTGGGTGGTGTGTCTCCCCGAGCGGCGAGTGTGCGCATCGGTCGGAGGTGTCGGACAGCACGAGTGGAAGTAAGAAGGTGGTGGAGCTGATGAAGTCGCCGAAAAATGATAGCGCTTTCACCGGTACGGCGCTGGCGTGCGCGGGGGCGATGATGCTGTCATCGGCGTGCGCGGGGCAGCCGGTTGCGGAAGAGCCCGCGCGATCTACCGTGGCGCGGATCGCGGGGGATCCCGAGATCAAGCGGCCGCCGTTTGCGTGGGGCGATGACGATTCGCGGCTGCTGGATGAGGTGCAACGCGGAGCGTTCAACTTCTTCTGGGATGAAGCGCTCCCGGGGAGCGGGTGCGTGCCGGACCGCACGGGGGTGGGCTTCGCGAGCATCGCGGGGATCGGGTTTCAGCTTGCTTCGCTGCCGATCGGTGTGGAGCGCGGGTGGGTGAACCGGGAGAAGGCGGCAGCGCGGGCGCGGTTGATTCTGACCACGCTGTCATCGAGGCCGGGGAACCGCAAGGAGGGGATGTTCTATCACTACCTGGATGGGAAGACCGGGGAGCCGGCGCGGGAAGGGTACGAGGAGGTGGCGAGCACGATCGATTCGGCGCTGCTGTTTGCGGGGATGGTGGTGGCATCGTCGTACTTCGGGGATGACATTGCGACGCTCGCCGATGGGATGCTCGCCGGTGCGAACTGGGCGTTCTACGTGGCGCCCGAGGGGAGCGAAGAGCAGTACCGCGGGTTTATCTCGCTTGGATGGAAGGATGGAAAGGATGGCGGTGGTGGGTTGTTGCCCTTCTATTGGGTGGATGCGGGCGATGAGCAGCGGCTGGTGACGTTCCTGGCGGTGTGCTCGCCAGAAGCGAGTTATCGCGTGGAAGCAAGCTCGTATTACAGGCTTCGGCGACGGCTGGGGGAATACGGGGATGGGCCGATGGTGTGGTTCCCGTGGTCGGGGGCGTTGTTTACGAGCTTCTTTGCGCACTGCTGGATCGATTACGCACACATCGGCGAGGATGACCCGGCGGGCCGTGGTGTCGAGCGGCGGGTGGCGGTGGATTGGTGGGAGAACTCGCGGCGAACGGTGCTGATGCATCGACGGAAGGCGATCGAGAACCCCCGGGGGCTCGCGGGGTTCGGCGAGGATGCGTGGGGATTGAGTGCGTGCGATGGGGAGAAGGGGTACCTGGTGCCGGGGCTTTTCCCGCGACCGATAGAGATGGAGGGTTCGCGGCCGGACCTGGACATCACGACGTATCTGCCTGAGGACGAGTGGGGGGATGGGACGATCGCGCCGTATGCGGCGGGGTCGGCGATCATGTTCACGCCGAAGGAGTCGATGGCAGCGCTGCGGCATTATCGGGGGTTGATGGGTTCGGATGGGAAGCCGCTGGTGTGGCGTGATCCCGGGAGTGCGGGCGGGGGTGGGGGTGGGGGTCGTGGGGGTCACGGGTTTGTGGATTCGTACACGGCGGGGACGGGGTGGCGAGCGCCGGGGTGCGTGGCGATCGACCAGGGGCCGCTGCTCTTGGCGATCGAGAACGCGCGGACGGGGCTGGTGTTGGAGCTGTTCCACAGGCACCGGTTTGTGCGCGGGGGGATGGAGCGGCTGGGTCTGAAGCGGTCAATGAAGTAGGGAATCGGGGCCTTGACAGGAGGGAGCGTTCATGGGATCATGTAAACGCTTACAGAGCTATGGATGCGGGGTTCGGGAAGGATCACACGGGCATGTTCGCGAATCAGTATGGGCACTTTGGTGAGCGTGGGCGGTCGTTTGTCATTACCGATCCGCGCACCCCGATGCCGTGGGTGAACGTGATTTCCAACGGGCGATACGGGCTGGTGGTGAGCCAGAACGGCGGCGGGTTCTCGTGGCTGGACAACAGCCAGCTCAACGTGCTGACGCGCTGGGAGATGGATCTGGCACGTGACCGGCACGGCAAGCACCTGTACCTGGCGGATCGGGAGTCGGGGGCGGTGTGGTCTCTGGCGCCATCGCCGTGCTTTGCGAAATACGACGAGTACTGCTGCGAGCACAAGGCGGGATCGACGCTCTTTCACACGCTGGCAAACGGGATCGAGGCGCAGTGGACGCTGGGTGTCGCGCCCGAGAGCCCGGTCGAGGTGTGGCTGGTGCGGCTGCGGAACACGACCTCGAAGCGGCGATCGCTGCGGATCGGGTCGTATATGGAGTGGTGCTGCGGGGTGGCGCCGGATGCCAAGCGTGAGTTCCACCGGCTGTTCTTCACGTGCGACTACGAGCCTTCGAGCCGGATGCTGGTGGCGAGCAAGAACATGTGGGATGTGCCGGCGCGGAGCGAGCGCGAGCACTGGAACCGCCCGTGGCCCTATGTGGCCGCGCACTCGGTGGGTGGAGTTGAGTTTGAATCGACGCTGGCGATCAGTGATAAGGCGGGTTTCCTGGGGCGATACGGGGATACCGCGCGTCCGGTGGCGATGCTGCGCAGTGGGGAGCAGATCGGCCCGTTCGGGCGGTTCGGTGATGCGGCGGCAGCGCTGGGCGGGGATCTTTCGATCGAGCCGGGGCAGACGGCGAACCTGTATTACCTGATCGGGATCGCTCAGACGCGCGGGGAGCTGTCGGAGGTGATGGGCAAGTTCTCATCGATCGCGGCGGTGGAATCAGCGCTGGCGGGTGCGAACCAGGCCTGGGAGGATCGGCTTTCGCCGACGCAGGTGCAATCGGCTCGCGGGGATGTGGATCTATTGTGCAATCACTGGCTGCCGTACCAGGCGATCAGCGGGCGGTTGTGGGGAAGGACGGGGTATTACCAGCAGTCGGGCGCGTTCGGGTTCCGGGATCAATTGCAGGACAGCATGGTGTGGCTGAACCTGGATCCGGCCAGGACGCGGGAGCAGATCCTGCTGCACTCGCGGCACCAGTTCGCCGATGGCAGCGTGTATCACTGGTGGCACCCGCTGACGGAGATGGGGCTGCGGACGGCGTGCAGCGATGACTATCTGTGGCTGGCGTACATCACGTGTCAGTACATGCGTGAGACGGGTGATTACTCGATTTTGTCGGCGAGCGAGCCGTTTGTTGATTCGACGACGCCGGCGACGCTCCTGGAGCATTGCGAGCGTTCGATCGCGCGGTCGTTCTCGCGTCTTTCTCCGCGGGGGATTCCGCTGATCGGGTCGTGTGACTGGAACGATGGGCTGTCGGCGATGGGGATCGAGGGGCGGGGAGAGTCGGTGTGGCTGGGGTGGTTCCTGTGCGTGATCTTGGCGGACATGGAGAAGCTGTACGAGCGGATCGGCATCCCGGCGAAGGCGAAGGATGCGGCGAATCGGCGGCAGCAGATGCTGACAGCGCTGAATACGCACGCGTGGGATGGAAACTGGTACCGCTACGGCACGAAGGATGACGGGCAGTGGGTGGGTTCATCGGAGAGCGCGGAGGGGAAGATTCATCTCAACGCGCAGACGTGGGGGATCCTGAGCGAGGGTGCTCCGGAGCAACGCCAGCGGCAGTCGTGGGATTCGGTGCGGGAGCGGCTGCTGACGGATTACGGGCCGCTGCTGCTCGCGCCGGCGTACACGACGCCGGACCCGACGATCGGGTACATCACG